>JAGLCJ010000014.1 GCA_023146255.1 Alcanivoracaceae bacterium | reverse complement strand
GTCGCGGTTAGTATATGAATTCGGCACACGTAACAAGTGTAGGCTGTCGGACAAATTACCCGCTGCGCTCCTAATTTACCGCAGCTACAGGTGTTAGGTGAATTCATGTTCATCTTGGATATGTATAAATTGATGGAAGGTGACGTCCTGCTTACCTCTCAGAAGGGGCTCGTTAGTAAAGTGGTGCGTGGTTTCACAGGAAGTGATTATTCCCATGCAATTCTTTATGTAGGCCACGGAAGCTATATACACTCAGATTCACACGGAGTGCATTCTGCGAATATCCAAAGACTGATTTTTGAAGACCCTGATAACGTCAAAGTGCTTAGACCGAATAATTCGATTCTGGGCAGAAAGGCTTCTATGTATGCCCGCACTCAGATCGGAAAGGAGTATTCCGTAAAGGAGGCCATAAGAACCAAGGGCGGGGCTAAAGAAAAGCCAGAAAATAGACAATTTTGTTCAAGATTAGTAGCCCAGTCATTTCAATTCGCAGGACAGAATATAGTTGCCAATAGTGCATTTTGCACCCCAGAAGATATAAACAAATCTTCTGCATTCAGCGAAGTCGCTAATGTTGTTAGGGTCGCCAGCACAAAAGAATTGGAGTTTGCGAATAGCCCTAATCCAATAGAGCGCCAAGCTGAAATAACCAACTCCATATTATCAGAGACTCGCCGAATAACAGGTTGCGATATGCAGTCCCTCGAAGAGCTATCAATGTATGTGATAGAAAACCCCTCGTGTGCGGATGATATTGTAGCTGTTTACAAAAAATCAGGTTACCTAACCATGTGGATGCATGAGCTTTCACAAAATCCCTGGCGCTATGACGGAGAGATTTTCATGTTGCTCCCAGTTGATCGTGAGGAGAAACGTAGGCTGGCTGAATTTGAAGCGAAGAGCGCGGAAGATCAACTGGAACTGTATAGCCATAACTATGACGCATTCAAGCAGTATAGCATCATGAGAAAGTCTTCATTCATTGAAATGAACATGACGCTATACAAGAATTTAATTAACCAGATGAATGCTCGTCTACAGGCGGCAAATCATGTTCTTGGGCATGCATAATAGACGCGGGTTGTCGGATAAAAAAGCCAGGGCATGTTCTGGTGATTATGCAGTGATTATTTGCGATGTTAGAGGATTTGTAAGTGGGATCGGGTAGGCGGTTATCGCCAAGGAATCACAGCACTTTCGCACGGGGCATTTCAGGCGGCTGGCATTAAGGAAGGCTGTACTGACTAGGCCGGTTTAAAGAACATACATTAAATAGATCAACTAACATCCAAGGTGGTTTGCGTATGGAAGGCGATGAGAATATTGGACCCATAAGGCAGCATCTAGAAGAATTGTATCCTGGGGGTGATGTGCTAGCAGAAAAGAATATGAATAGAAGGCTTCATTGCTTCTATGTCAGAACATCTGAGCATGATCAGCAGGTACTAAAGATCTCCTATGAATGCATGATGGACAATGATCTGCATAGTATTCTTCGAGTGATAGACACTGTATGCGCTCCAGCAATGCAGGAGAACGAGAACATGGAAGTTGTTCTTTTCAATGATTTCCATATCGAAATCAGAGAGCTGGATTAAGCGTACAGTCAGATTTTAAGTTGGCACACAATCTGGGAGCCACTGTCTTCAGCGGGCGCCTTTTTTCAAGGTGATGTGTCTAAATCTAGCACAAAGGAGATGCCGTCATGACCCATCAAGGCAGCTGCCACTGTGGCGGCATTCGTTTCGAAGTGGAAGGCGAGCCCGAGCAGGCGCTGTCCTGCAACTGCTCCATCTGTCAGCGCAAGGGCGCGTTGCTCTGGTTCTTGCCGCGCAGCAAGTTGCGGCTGCTGACGCCGGTGGAGAATATGGCCACCTATACCTTCAACAAGCACGTTATCAAGCATCACTTCTGTCCTGTCTGCGGCATTCATCCCTTTGGTGAAGGCGTCACGCCGGATGGCACGCCCATGGCGGCAATCAATATCCGCTGCATGGAAGGGATCAATCTGGATGCGGTGCCGGTGCAGCACTTCGACGGCCGGGCGCTCTGACAGGGAAGCATGTTCGTAAAAGCATTTCACTGTGTTAGAGAGGGATGGAATGGCGCTGGATGAAAACGTTGTCGCCCACCTGCTTCTGGTTCTCCTGTGTACTATAGGGTTCTTTCTTTCATGCTTTCATAAAGCAGGAGATCCGGGAGGCCAGAGGTTTAAGCTGGCTGCGGGAGCAGTGATAGTTAACTACATGATCCTGTTTGGAATGGTCGTCCCCGGTTACTGGGGGAAACAGCCATTTGTCGCCGCCTTATCCTCCGCTGCTGTTATGAGCATTTACCTTGCAACGCATCTGTTTGTATGGCGCTTTAGGAAAAAGCAATCCGGGGTTCCAGAATGAAGCGATCAGAGTAGAAGGTCATGAACTGGGTTGGCAATGTCGCCACCCCCGAAGCCGCCGGCAACCTGCTCGGTCAGGGCGGCATCCCCCACATCGGCCTGCTCAGCGGCGGCCAGATCAGCCAGTTCAAACTGGAGCATGTCTGGGTAGAAGCCTGGGTGGACTATTTCCCCAGCGGCGGCGCCAGACACATCCGCGGTGACAACTGGATCGCCATGGACGCCAGCTTCAAGCAGTACCACTACAGCGAAGGCATGGCACTGGATCAGCAGGTGCCGTTCGACGCTCAGGCACTGGCCGACAGCATCGAACAAAGCAGCACCGTCAACGAGGCAGAAGGCTGGGTGCAGAACGTGCCGCAAGCCGAGATCGAAGCGGCACTGAATGATTACCGCACCGAACTGGAATCCTTCCTCCAGAATCAGGCCCCGGACGCCACCGTCGGCGACGTGCTCGGCAGCCAGCAGATCAAGACCGTGATCCACGAACACCTGCCCGCCGGCCTGCCGTACCAGCAAGTTACCCGCACACTGATGGCCTCCACCCTGCCGGATAACCTGCGCTGGAAGTTCCGCTACCAGCTGCGCACCCTCGACTTCGGCGCCCCCGGCACCCCGCTGTTCCAGATCGAACAGCCCACCGCCACCCTCGCTGGCCAGAAACTGGCGCTCTCCTTCCGCCCCGCTACCGAAGAAGACGAAGAAACCCTGGCCAGCTACCTGCCAGAGCCGGACGAGAACGGCGAGATCAATCCGGAAGACATCCCCGACACCCTACCGGGTTACCTGATCAGCCTGCTGGGAGAGTTCAGCATCGGCAACGACACCGCTGCCACCGCCGCACTGGAAACCACCATGGGTACCGAACTGCACTCGGAGATGGGCTACTGGCAACCGAGAAGAGGCTGGCAGACCAGCCGCAACTACCCGATTGCAGGCGAGTATCGCGCCATTGCGCTTGATCTGCAGGGCATCAGCCAGCAACAAGCACAAGCCCTGCAGGCTGACCTCGAAGCCACGCAACAAAAGCTGAGCAACGAAGACTTCACCGACCTGGCCAAACAACAACTGGTCGGCGACCTGCTCTACAGCACTATCCTCGGCTACTTCGCCCTGAACAACGTGCAGGATCAGATTGCCCAAACCCAGGCCAACAGCGTCGGCTACCGCGCCCCCAGCTACGGCCTGTTCAAAACCAGCCTGACGCCGGAATACTGGTATGGCATCCCGAGAAACGTCAAAGCCGATGGCCTTGGCATGGACGTAGACCGCTTCATCAACCAGCGAGTGGACAAGGGAAACAACCAGGACAACTGGCGAGCCTTCAACCGTGCACAGGGCGCCAGAATGTCGGCGATGGAACATCTGGTGCCCGAGCAGATGTTCTCCACGGAAGAAGCGCCCGCGAATGGCATCAGTGCCGTAAAAGCGATCCAGTTGGCAGCGGCCGAAGGGCAGAAGATTTATACCATTACGCAGCAAAACCTCAGCACAGCCCTGCAGCAGCTGCAGCTGTCGTCGGAGATTGAGGCGGATATCCGCAATGCGGTGGTGAGTGCGGGGATGGAAGTCACTACGCATGAGCAGCCGGTTAACTTCTTTGGCAACCAGTCCGTGGGCTATATCCTGCTGGACCCGAACACAGGCGCGGGGGCTTATCGGATTGGGGGTGGGGAGAATGGCGGGAAACTAAAGGCGGGCGTGAAAGCGCGCCTGCTGTTTGCTGCTGGAGTTTCGGACTCATACGGAGGGAAGCTATTAAAGCGTTTTGCAATATTGAATATGATCCTTGGGGTCGTGGACTTTATTTACAGCGTCTCCGACACTTTAGAAAGGTGCAAAGCGCATCCCGCGATTAAGCTGCTAGTCACAATTTTCATGATTACGTTATTTGCTGGATTGACTTACGCCTTGATGGTTGGAACGGCGGGCCTCTCCGGCGCCATCTTGCCAATATTGATTGGTGAGATGGTTGGGTATTTCCAAAGCCAAATGAATGAAATGATGAGAGGGTATGCGTGTGATTAATGACGCCAACAAGAACTCTAAGATTGAGAAAATCGTAACTGGCCTTGTTACCATTTTTACGCTCTCCATAATCTTTTTTTACTCATTGGCGTATTGCGAATACAAGGCTATCTCAAAGAAAGTAAAGGGAGAAATAACAATAGTCGATGAAGGGTATGCCCCATCCTGGTACAGGTACTTCAGCGCCTCCAGAGTAGTGAAGGCTGAGATATTGGTTTCAGAAAAAACCTTCTATGCGTGGCCTTATGTTACATCCTCCATGTCTGATGGGACTAATGTGTCAGTCGTGTATGGGGAGAAGACCGGACTGGTCTATGTTTTGGAGGAAGAGGGCGGTCAATCCTGGAGGGTTTTTAGTTATCTAAACATAGGGCTTCTTATCTTGATGGCTATGTATCTTCTCCCGGTTATTAGAGAGCTTCATGTTTATGGTGTTATCTGCGTTGTTATCGGATTTAGACTGTTGCAATACATATTGTGAGGCCTGCCGTGGAGGCCGGCCTATGCGTTGATGTTATTGCCTAGCGCTGGGCGCGGTATCCGCGAATAACCGATGTCGATGGTCTTGGCATGACTCCTTAATTAACCTGCACCTGGACAAGGCCAGCAATCAGAGCAACTGCCGTGATTTCAACCAGCGCAAGGAGCAAAATGCCCACGCTGTTACAGCTCCTGATATCAAATGCGGACTGCTTTCGTGTGCCTGATTAGGGAATATATATGCCCATCATGTTTAGAGTATTAGCTGTGCTGCTTGGAATCGTGATCGTATACGCAGCGCCAATGTCGATATATAAAGATGTATCCTTGAGTGATCCGGATCTATTTTCCCTGATAAAGATGCACCTTGTTTTCATTGCCGGAATCTTTTTTCTTTATTCTGGCTTTAGAGGGGTTAATTTGTTCACTTGGGAGAAGGATTGATCCTTCTATGCTTCCGTGGCCGTACAGGGAGTTGGCGCCAGAATAATCAAGCTCACAACGAGGCATGGGGGTGGAGGTGATAAGTCGCGTAATGGCGACTTTCACCAAACCTTTAAAACAGCAATTGCATCCGATAAAGTCACGAGCAAAGTCGAGGAACATTGGCTGATATCATTGTGATATTGCCGGGCAGGTTAAATCATATAAGAAGGACTCAGGGATATGAGCGAAGCCGTCGTTACTGCATCAAAACTACTTCAGCGTCTGTCTACGCAGCTTGCGCAATTACTGGTCTGCCGGGAGGCAACGATTCGTGAGGTGCTGATTGCACTTCTTTGCCGTGGCCATCTTTTGCTGGAGGATGCTCCAGGCTTGGGTAAAACCACCTTGGCCAAAGCGGTGGCGCGGTCTCTGGATCTGGAGTTTCGGCGTGTGCAGTGCACGCCGGATCTGATGCCAGCAGACATTACCGGCGTCAGTATCTTTGAAGAATCGAGCCGTTCATTCCGCTTTGTTCAGGGGCCGGTGTTCACCAATATATTGTTGGTTGATGAAATCAACCGAGCCTCACCGCGGACTCAGTCCGCTCTGCTGGAAGCGATGGCAGAAGGTACGGTAACTGCCGATCGTGAAACCCATTCGCTCCGTGAGCCATTTCTGGTGCTGGCAACCCAGAATCCGGTGGAGTTCAGTGGCACCTACCCGTTGCCCGAAGCGCAGCTGGACAGATTTTTCATGCGGGTTTCCATGGGCTATCCGTCGCAGGAGGATGAGGTGCGGGTGATGCAGCTGAACAAGCTCGGTGATCCGCTGGCCAGAGCAACGCCAGTGCTGAAAGGCGAGGTATTGGTCAAGTTGCAAAGGCTGGTGGCCAGCTTGCCGGTAGAAACCAGAGTGCTTGATTACATCGCAGCGTTGATCCGGGCTACTCGTGAGCATGCACAGATCCGTCTTGGTGCCAGCCCGCGTGGCTCGATTGCGTTGATGCAGGCTGCTCAGGCACAAGCGGTGATCGATGGCACCGGGTTGGTAACCCCACAGCTGGTACAGAATGTCTTCGTTCCGGTGATTGCCCATCGGGTATTGCTGCGCTCGGCAAATCAGGATGCCGAGGCAGTGTTGAAGGAGATAGTGGCAGCGGTGCCGGTGCCGGGCATGCCTGGTAAAGGCAGCAGCTCGTCTGTGGCGCCGGTGTCCTCATCAGGTCTGACTCTGGCAGCAGAATGAGCGGCACTGCGTCCGCTCACAGCTTTGAGCTGTCTGCCGGCCAGAAGGCTTGGTTGGCTCGTCACGTTACCCTGCATCGAGTGCTCTGGCTGCTGGCGCTGGCCAGCTTCTTTATTGCCTGGAACCGTGGTCTGGCGTTGCTGTACGGCGTTTTTTCGTTGGTGCTGGCATTGCTGATCCTGTCCTGGGTGATGCCACTTTTTCAGTTGCGTGGCGTGCGGGTCGAACGGCTATCCGGTACGCAGCTGGTGGCCGGAGAGCGTGGGCGACTGCGTTATCGCATAGCAGCGCCGGGCCAGCGTTTTCAATTGCGCCTGCAGGAGCAGCTCCCGTTCGCAGCGAATCAGGTGGACAGCGGCGTCTTTCTACCGGTTCTGAACGGCGTGCAGCAGCTGGCAATGGAAGTAGATTGTCAGCAGCGCGGCTGCTTCCAGCTTGATCGAGTATCACTAACTTCTGCCTATCCTTTCGGTGTCGTATCTTCGGGTCGGTTACTGGTCACGACGCCACAGCAAGTGTTGGTCTGGCCCCGTCGTTACGACATCAAGCAATTACCATTGCCTGTTCAGGCCCAGAGCAGAATGGTGGGAGCGGTGTCTTTTCCGCGCCACGGAGGTCAGGACGAATTTGCCTCGGTCCGGGAGTATCGACACGGTGATCCATTACGGCGAGTTCATTGGGCTGCCAGTGCGCGACAGGGCCAACTGGTGGTCCGTGAGTATGACCACACCGAGCACCCTTCCTTGCTGCTGGTGCTGGATTGCCGGCCTGAATTTGTCGTCGGCGATGGTGCCCGTACCACATTCGAGCGAGCGGTTGAGATGACGGCGGCGATCATGCGCTATGCCACCCGGCAAGGCTGGCAAAGCTGTTTGTATGCAGACATAGCTGATGGCCCTTTGCAGCTGACACTACCGGGGTACTGTACCGATTTGGCATTCCTGCTCGATCAGCTTGCACTTTTGAGCAGCGATGGCCAGCTAGACTACCCGTCCGTTGTCGCGGCAGCTCAGCGCCGCTTTCCGCAGCCCAGTGTGCTGGTTACTTTTTCTCTGGCAGGGCAGCCGGATGATCCGGCTGTGCTGCCAGGCAAAACAAGGCTGTCGATGCAGCTGGATGAGCAGAGTTTCAAAGCTGCAGTGGTGGCGGGCAGGATGCGAGGCCCACAACCCGAGGCAGATGGCTACAGCTACCTGATTGGTGCGGGGGAAACATGGACGGATCTGTTCCGCTGAAATTCAATCATGCCCGGGCGCTGCTATGGTTCAGTGCCGCACAGGGGCTGGCGCTGGCTGCGGTGCTATTTGCCTTTCTCGGCGTAGCGGCTGCCCTGACAGGGGCGTTGATTGGCTCGACGGTGTGTTTCTTCTGTCTCGGGTTGGCCAGTAAATACAATGATGATGACAGTCCTTATCTGAAGCTTTCCGAGCAGATCGCCATGATTGGCATGATCGCAATGCTGCCGGTAATGCTGGTGGCAGGAGTGCTACCCGGCTTGCTGGTCATGCTGGTGTTTGCCCAATTGGCACTGAATCTGCAAACCCACGACTTTCGTCGCTTCTATACCGGGATAGTAGTCAGCTTTGTGCTGATCTGCGCCGGCGCCGCGCAAACCCGCAGTGGTGCCTACCTGATTTTTTTTCTGCTTTATGGGATCAGTTTGTGCATTGCATTGGCGCATGCCTACGCAGCGAAGCAGGCAGGGCAGGATGTCGGCCGAGCGCAGGCGGGCGGGGTGCTGCAGGCCACCGTCATACTCACGGTGGTGACAATTCTGGTTTATCTGTTACTGCCGCGTTTCCCCGCTGGCAATGTGGGCGGCCGGCCAGCATCCAGTGAGTTCTATCGCAACTCGGCGTGGGAAGCGCAGGCGCGAGACAGCAGCGGCGAGGCTCTGGACATTGCCCGTCAGGAACAGTCCACAGCCGAGCAACGGCAGGATGGTGAAGCGCCAGCCTCACAGCGGCCAGCGAAGAGCACACCAGCGCAAAGCGACGGGTTTTCCTATCACGGGTTCGAGAATTCCTTTTCTCTGGATCCGCAGACGCCGCAGCAAGCCGGTAATGGTCCGGCCAACGGCATCATCGCCTATATGCGCGCCGATAGTCCGCTGTACTTGCGCGCGCGCATTTTTGATCGCTTCGATGGCGTCAGCTGGTCATCCTCCGCGACGACCTTGACACGTTTCAATATGGAGCGCGAAGGGCTTGCTCTGAACGTTCCGGAGCAGCCTGAGTTCGAGTCTCGGAGAGAGTCTTACGAAATCTACGTTGAGCATAATCTAGGCGACTATATTCCAGTGGCGGCGCAGCCTGCGCAGCTACGATTTCCCGGCACCGTGGTGGCCATGGATGCTTTTGGCCAACTACGCTCACCTGCGCCATTGCGCTCGGGAACGGCCTACGCTGCGGAGTCTGTTTTGCATGTCAGGGACCAGCGCGTGTTCGCCGAACTGAGCTATGACAATCTGCCCGGCTATTTGCAGCTGCCGGCCGATATGGATCGCCGGATTGGTGCGCTGGCAAATGATATTGCCGGCGATGCCAGCTCCGGTCTGGATGCAGCGATCCGGCTTGAGCAGCATTTGCGCAATCACTATGACTATGACCTCGGCTCGGTCTTTACCTCGCAAGGGCGCACTCCGCTAAGCAGCTTTCTGTTTGATACAAAAAAAGGCCACTGTGAGTACTTTGCCAGCGCGCTGGCAATCATGTTGCGCACCCAGGGTATTCCATCCCGGCTGGTTACCGGATTTTCCGCTACCAATCAGAACCCGCTGACGGGGTTTTATGAAATTCATGCTCTTGATGGCCATGCCTGGGTAGAGGCATGGGTGGACAATCAGGGCTGGGTCCTGCTCGAGCCGACCGCCTATTATGATGGCCCCATGCCAGAGCAGCAGACGTTATCTGCGCAGCAAATTGATCGCTATGTAGAAAGACAAAAGCGGTTAAGCGATGCGATTGGGGATGCTGACATATCTGCGGGTGATGTTCTGGTCGCGTTATGGCAAGGGGCTGCGTTGCTGTTCACGATTCTACTGGCCTGGCTAAAGCTTGCTGTTATACAGGCGTGGCCGGTACTGCTTGTGCTGGCTGTTATCGCGGTGATCGGGCTGATGCTGTGGAAGCACTATCGGCGTTACTGGTATGAGCATCGACTTGCCGCCCGGGTGACCGCCTATCGTGATAGCGATATTCGCGAGGCTCAGACTTTCTACTTGCAAAGTATTGACGAGCTGCTGACGCTGCGTGGTTATTCCAGACCGGCTGGCCTCTCCATTGAAAGCTTTTGTGGCTGGCTGCCCGACCAGCTGGCAGCGCAGGTTCCTGCTGGCCTCACCCGGGACTTTAATACCGTTCAGTATGCTCAAAGCGCTGGCCTGACTGGTCAGGATCCGGCACATTTTCGGCAGCTTTTCTTCCGCCTGTATCGAGTTCGCTAAATAATTTCCGCCCCCTGTCGAAATCCCGCCCCGCCATTCGACTACCTGTACCAGACCACTGTCTGGCCCCATTACAACCGACAGGAGCACAGCGCATGGACTACATCGACGGGTTTGTTGCAGCGGTACCCAAAGCCAATAAAGACAAGTACATCCAGCATGCCCGGGAGGCGGCGGTGATCTTCAAGGAGCACGGCGCCTTGCGGCTGGTGGAGTGCTGGGAGGACGATGTGCCAGAGGGCAAGGTGACGTCCTTCCCGATGGCGGTAAAGCGCGAGACGGATGAAGCGGTGGTATTTTCATGGGTGGTCTGGCCGTCGCGGGAAGTGCGCGATGTCGGCATGGCCAAGGTGATGAACGACCCGCGCATGAACGGCCCCGCCATGGAAATGCCGTTCGACGGCAAGCGACTGATCTTCGGCGGCTTCCGCATGATTGTGGATGCCTGACAGCAGCACAGACAGGAGATAACCATCATGGCAACAGGAACAGTTCGACTGCATCGTGTACTGCGCGCACCAAAGGAGCGTGTCTTTCGTGCCTTTACCAATGCCGAAGCCATGGCCAAATGGCTGCCGCCGGAAGGCTTTACCTGCAAGGTGGATCATATTGATGCCCGTACCGGAGGCACTTTCCGGATGTCGTTCACCAACTTCAGCACCGGCAACGGCCACAGCTTTGGTGGCGAGTATCTTGAGGTGGTGGCAAACGAAAAGCTGCGCTACTCCGACAAGTTTGATGACCCGGGCCTGCCGGGCGAGATGATCACCACGGTGATTTTCAAGCCGGTAAGTTGCGGCACCGATATCAGCATTGTTCAGGAAGGCATTCCGGAAATGATCCCGGAAGAGATGTGCTATCTCGGCTGGCAGGAATCACTGGCGCAGCTGGCCCGGCTGGTTGAGCCGGAAATTCCGGATGAAGGCTGAGACATTGTAGGAGCGGCCGACCGGCCGCGATCCGCGGCAAGAAATCGCGGCCGGTCGGCCGCTCCTACAAGGGGCAGTGTTTGCAAGCGAGGTATTGGTGATGAGTAAGGTGCGAGTGAATTGTTTTGCGGTCTCTGCGGACGGCTTTGGCGCCGGCCCCGAACAGAGTCTGGAGCATCCGCTCGGTGTTGGTGGCGAAGCACTGCATGAATGGGCATTCGCTACAGCGGCCTTCAAGAAGATGTTTGGCGAAACCGGCGGCAACACCGGCACCGACAACGACTTTATTGTCGGCGGCTTTGAAAATGTCGGCGCCTGGATTCTAGGCCGCAATATGTTCGGCCCGGTGCGCGGCCCCTGGCCGGACGAAAACTGGCGCGGCTGGTGGGGCGAGAATCCGCCCTACCATGTGCCGGCATTTGTGCTGACCAACCATGCTCGCGCGCCATTGGTGATGGAAGGCGGCACCACATTCCATTTCATCACCGGCGGCATACACGAAGCGCTGGAAAAGGCCAAAGACGCCGCACAGGGCAAGGATGTGCGCATCGGTGGCGGTGTTTCGGTAATTCGCCAGTACCTGCAGGCCGGCCTGATTGATGAGCTGCATGTGGCGGTGGCGCCGGTGCTGCTCGGCAAGGGCGAGGCGCTGTGGGCGGGATTGGATATGGAATCACTGGGGTATCGGTGCGCGGAGGCAAAGCTGTCGGATCGGGTTATGCATCTGCGCTTGCTGCGAAAGCATTCCGGTTGAACATTGCCAATGATGCTCCTATAAAGGATGGCCAGCCCGCCAATGCCTGTTGTCGGGGTTGGCCATCGTCACAAGGAGGGTTTCATCATGTCCATTCGAATCAATGACATCGCCCCGGATTTCACCGCGGACTCCACGGCCGGCAAGCTGAGCCTGCACGACTGGATCGGCGACAGCTACGCCATCCTGTTTTCTCACCCGAAAGACTTTACCCCGGTGTGCACCACCGAGTTCGGTGCAGTGGCCCAGCTGGCGCCGGAGTTTGCCAAGCGCAAAACCAAGGTTATGGGTGTCTCGGTCGATGATGTTGAGGCGCACAAGAAGTGGCAGCGTGATATCGAGGCCTTTGCCGGCGCGCCGGCGGATTTCCCGATTATTGATGACACGTCGCTGAACGTATCGAAGCTGTACAACATGCTGCCGGCCGATGCCTACCTTCCGGATGGCCGCACACCGGCGGACACCGCCACGGTAAGAACGGTGTTTATCATCGGCCCGGACAAGAAAGTCCGTCTGACCATGTCCTACCCGATGTCGGTCGGCCGTAACTTTGCCGAGATCCTGCGGGCGCTGGATGCAGTGCAGGCCACCGACGGCGTGCCGATCGCGACGCCGGCCAACTGGGTGCCAGGTCAGGATGTGATTGTCGCGCTCAGCCTGAACAACGATCAGGCGAAAGAAAAGTTCGGCGAGATCGATGTGAAACTGCCGTACCTGCGTTTCACCAAGGCGCCGAAGAAGTAATCATCAGGAAGTGGCCGATATGAAAGCCAGTCAGATCGGCTTCAATCCCGATTACAGCGATGATGCCCCGACCCTTGAGCAGGTTCGCCAGCAAAGCGGCGATGCCCTGCTCGAGTTCGGCGCATCCTGGTGCGGCTACTGTCAGGGCGCGCGGCCCGCAGTGCAGCAGGCTTTGGCCGATCATCCTTCGCTGCCCCATATAAAGGTAGCGGATGGCAAGGGCCGGCCATTGGGCCGGGCCTTTGCCGTCAAGCTCTGGCCGACGCTGATTTTGCTGCGTGATGGTCAGGAAGTGGCGCGGCTGGTGCGGCCATCCGCAGCCGATCAGGTACGTCAGCTGCTAGCTAGCTAGGAACACCATCTCTGTTATCCACGTGAAGGCCGCGACGGCTGACCGGCGCGTCTGACAATTGTGTGAAATACGCCCGGTTTCGGTTGCGGCTCAAAACCCATATCCCTATACTCTGCGCCCCAAGAACGGGTCCCCCCAGACCCCCGCCGGCCCGGGTTTCCAGCGGTTGGCCGGAGGCAAAAACGTGGCGGAATCAGAGTTTCAGGGCCCCGGGTTATTCCGGGGCCTTTTATGCGCGCAGGGTCTGGCAACACTGGTTGTCGCAGCACTGTCAGCATGGCCAGGCGGTCGCGAGGTTGCGCTGGCGGCATTGGCGGGCGGCGGTATCGCTACGGTGGCAAGCGGTTGGGCAGGTTTCCAGCTCTGGCTGCATCCGGGTAACCGGGAGCCAAACCGGGCGGCAACAGCGGCCATTCGGGCAGAGATCGGGCGGGTGGTCATTATCCTGCTGCTGCTCTGGCTGACGCTCAAGCACTGGCCCGAGGTCAGGCAGGGCGCCCCGGCGATGATGTTGTTTGCAGGGTTTTTTGTGGTGCAGTTAGCCGGCTGGATCTGGCTGGCGCGGGCCACAAGTACGACACACATTGATTCCAACCGGAACGGTTAACACGGGCAGGCAAGAATGGCAGCGGATACCCCGACTGGATACATCAAGCACCACCTGACCAACCTTACCTATGGCGAAGTGCCGGCAGGGACCCCTGTCTGTGACAGCCACGGTGATCTCACCGGTGAAACCTTCCAGCAAGCTTCCTGGATCCTGGCGCGTTGCGATGCGCAGGTGGATGCCATGGGCTTCTGGGCATTCCACGTCGACTCGCTGGCCTGGTCCGGCATCATGGGTTTCCTGTTTGTGGTTGTGGCTTCGATGGTGGCGCGCCGCGCCAGTGCCGGTGTGCCGAGCGGCATGCTGAACTTCGTCGAGATGGTGGTTGAGTTTGTTGACACCTCAGTGCGTGACAGCTTCCACGGCAAGAGCAAGCTGATCGCGCCGCTGGCGCTGACCATCTTCTGCTGGATCTTCATGATGAGCAGCATCAAGCTGCTGCCGGTGGACACCGCCTCGGCCATTGCCGCTGCGCTGGGCCTGGGCTACATGAAGATTGTTCCCACCGTTGATCCGAACATCACTCTGGCCATGTCGTTCTCGGTGCTTGGTCTGGTCATTGCCTTCTCGATCATGAGCAAGGGCGTTGGCGGCTTCTTTGGCGAGCTGGCCTTCCATCCGTTCGAAGCACAGGGCATCACCAAGTTCCTGCTGGTGCCGGTCAACCTGATTCTTGAAGTCGTGGCGCTGCTGGCCAAGCCGGTATCGCTCGGTCTGCGACTGTTCGGCAACATGTTTGCCGGTGAATTCGTCTTTATTCTGCTGGCCGCCATGATGGGCTACTGGCAGTTCGTAGGTTCGGTGCCGTGGGCAATCTTCCACTTGCTGGTGATTCCGCTGCAGTCGTTCATTTTCATGATCCTGACCATCGTCTACCTGAGCATGGCCAGTGAGCATCACTGAGTAACACGGCAATACTGAGCAATACGGTAAGTCCTGAAGGTTTTAGCTTTAGTCATTCAACGAAACGGGAGTTAGAAATGGAACTGAACCTGCTTGCAGCTGCTATCGTGGCTGGCCTCGCGGCCATTGGCGCCGGTCTGGGCTTCGGTCTGATGGGTGGTCGTTTCCTGGAGAGCGTTGCTCGCCAGCCGGAACTGGCTCCGATGCTTCAGACCCGCATGTTCATCATCGCCGGTCTGCTCGACGCCGTGCCGATCATGTGTATCGCTATCGCGTTCCTGATGATTTTCCAATAATCGATTTGCCCCGATCCGGGCAGTCGTTGTTCGGGAAATTAACGCAGCAACGCGGTTGTGAGGTGTTCTTATGAACATGAATGCAACATTTATCGGCCAGATCATCTGGTTTGCGCTCTTCGTTGTGTTCTGCATGAAGTTTGTCTGGCCGCCGATTGCGGCAGCGCTGGACGAGCGGAAACAGAAGATCGCTGATGGCCTGAGTGCCGCGGACCGCGCCTCCCGTGATCTTGAGCTGGCTCAGGAAAAGGCAGGCGAAGACCTTCGCGAAGCCAAAGCCAAAGCCGCCGAGATCATTGAGCAGGCGAATCGCCGCGCCAATCAGGTTGTGGAAGATGCCAAGGCCCAGGCTCGCACTGAAGGTGAGCGACTGATTGTTCAGGCTCAGGCTGAGATCGAGCGCGAAGTAAACAGCGCCCGTGAACAGCTGCGCCGTGAAGTCGCCGTACTGGCTCTGGCCGGTGCCGAGAAGGTCCTGGCCAGTGAAGTGAACCCGGCTGCCCACAAGCAGATGCTTGACCAGCTGGCCGCTGAACTTTGACAGACGGATAAACCATGGCTGAACTGACCACCATTGCTCGACCCTACGCTAAAGCGGCGTTTCTGTTTGCCAAAGAACAGAACGCACTGGCGCAGTGGGAGTCGATGCTCGCCACGGCAGCTGCCGTGATGGCCGAGCCGAGTGTACGCCAGGCGCTGGACAATCCGGCTCTGGGTGCCTCCCGTAAAGCAGCTTTGCTGGCGGAAATCTGCGGCGACGCGATTGATAGCGCGTTCCGCAATTACCTTGACCAGCTTGCGCAGAACAAGCGCCTTGGCCTGCTTTCCGCTATTGGTGGTCTGTTCCATCAGCTACTCGCCGCGGAAAGCAAGTTCGCGGATGTGGAGCTGGTGTCCGCATTCCCCATGGAAGATGCCGATGTGTCAGGCCTGGTGGCCGCGCTGAAGAAGCGCCTGGGTGTGGAAGTCCGTGTCAGCAAACAGGTCGATCCGTCCTTGATAGGCGGCGTCCTGATTCGTGCTGGCGATACCGTGATCGATGGCAGTGTGCGCGGCCGGCTGAACAAGCTGGTAGAGCAACTGAACTCTAGAGTTTGAGGGATTGGAGCATGCAGCAACTCAACCCGTCCGAAATCAGCGAGATCATCAAGCAGCGCATCAGCAAGCTTGATACCGCAACTGAAGCCCGCACCGAGGGTACCGTCGTTTCCGTTTCCGACGGTATCGTTCGCATCCACGGTCTCGCCGACGTGATGTACGGTGAAATGATCGAGTTTGACGGCGGCATCTACGGGATGGCCCTCAACCTCGAACAGGATTCTGTTGGCGCCGTTGTTCTCGGTGACTACCTGAATATTGTCGAAGGCGCCAAAGCCAAGTGTACTGGCCGCATTCTTGAAGTTCCGGTTGGCCCGGAGCTGCTCGGCCGCGTTGTTGACGCGCTGGGTAATGCGATCGATGGCAAAGGCCCGATCAACACCAAACTGACCGACGCGGTGGAGAAAGTTGCTCCGGGCGTTATCTGGCGTCAGTCCGTTGACCAGCCGGTACAGACCGGTCTGAAGTCGATCGACGCGATGACTCCGGTTGGTCGTGGCCAGCGTGAGCTGATCATCGGTGACCGTCAGATTGGTAAGACCGCTATCGCGATCGACACCATCATCAACCAGAAGAAGTCCGGCATTAAGTGTATCTACGTGGCCATCGGCCAGAAGCAGTCTTCGATTGCTAACGTAGTGCGCAAGCTGGAAGAGCACGGCGCGATGGACAACACCATCGTTGTCGCCGCTTCCGCTTCCGAGCCGGCTTCCATGCAGTTCCTGGCCCCGTTCGTTGGCTGCACCATGGGCGAGTACTTCCGTGACCGTGGTGAAGACGCGCTGATCGTTTATGACGATCTGTCCAAGCAGGCTGTGGCGTATCGCCAGATCTCCCTGCTGCTGCGTCGTCCGCCGGGCCGTGAAGCGTATCCGGGTGACGTGTTCTATCTGCACTCCCGTCTGCTGGAGCGCGCCGCACGAGTTTCTGCCGACTACGTCGAGAAGTTCACCAACGGTGAAGTGAAAGGCAAAACCGGTTCGCTGACCGCTCTGCCGATCATCGAAACCCAGGCCGGTGACGTGTCTGCATTCGTACCGACCAACGTGATCTCGATCACCGACGGTCAGATCTTCGTCGAAACCAGCCTGTTCAACTCCGGTATCCGTCCGGCCATGAACGCCGGTATCTCGGTATCGCGGGTAGGTGGTGCAGCGCAGACCAAGATCGTCAAGAAGCTTGGTGGTGGTATTCGTCTGGCACTGGCTCAGTACCGTGAACTGGCGGCTTTTGCCCAGTTTGCTTCTGATCTGGACGAAGCGACCCGCTCGCAGCTGGAGCACGGTCAGCGCGTCACCGAACTGATGAAACAGAACCAGTACGCTCCGCAGTCTGTCGCACAGATGGGTGTGGTGCTGTACGCCGCCAACGAAGGCCACCTGAAAGATGTGGCGCTGGACAAAATCGGCAGCTTCGAAGCGGCATTGCTGTCCTATATGGACAGCGAAGAGAAAGCGTTGATGGACAAGATCAACGAGAAGGGCGACTACAACGGCGAAATCGAAGCCGGTATCAAGGCTGCCATTGAGAAGTTCAAGGCAACCCAGACCTGGTAATCGACACGTTCGCTTAAGGGAGTTCCCTGATGGCTGTTGGTAAAGAGATCAAGACCAAGATCGCCAGTGTTCAGAGCACGAAGAAAATTACTCGTGCGATGGAGATGGTGGCGGCCAGCAAAATGCGCAAGGCGCAGGAGCGTATGGCGGCATCCAAGCCATACGCTACCCGTATGCGTCAGGTGGTGGCGCATCTGGCCAACGCCAATCCGGAATACAAGCATGTCTACATGCAGGATCGTCCGGTCAAGAAAGTCGGCTACATCGTCGTCAGCTCGGATCGCGGCCTGTGCGGCGGCCTCAACGTTAACCTGCTCAAGCAGGTGGTGCGTGAGTCACGCCAGTGGAGCGAGCAGGATGTTCAGGTTGAGTACTGCCTGGTCGGCACCAAGGCGCTGAGCTTTTTCCGCTCGGTGGGCGGTAACGTCCGCGCTTCGGTAAACAATCAGGGCGACAACCCGCATCTGGCCGGCATGATCGGTTCCATCCGCGTCATGCTGGATGCTTTCGAGAAAGGTGAGATCGACCGTCTGTTCGTGGTGTACAACGAATTCGTCAACACCATGACGCAGAAGCCGACCAGCCTGCAGTTGCTGCCGCTGAAAGCTGACGAAGAGATGGATACCAAGTTCGCCTGGGATTATCTCTACGAGCCGAGTGCCCCGGCACTGATCGACGTTCTGCTGGTTCGTTTTATCGAGTCGCAGGTGTATCAGGGCGTGGTTGAAAACTTTGCCTGTGAGCAGGCGGCGCGAATGGTGGCGATGAAGGCTGCTACTGACAACGCCGGCAACCTGATCAAGGACCTGCAGTTGATTTACAACAAGGCCCGTCAGGCAGCAATTACCCAGGAAATTTCCGAAATCGTTGGTGGCGCTGCAGCGGTCTAACCGCGGCGCTCGGGAAACAAAGAGGAAGCAAGCATGAGTAGCGGTCGTATTGTTCAGATCATCGGCGCCGTCATCGACGTAGCATTTGAGCGTGACAGCGTTCCCAAGGTGTATGACGCGCTGAATGTGGACGGTACCGAAACCGTTCTCGAAGTGCAGCAGCAGCTTGGCGACGGCATTGTCCGCACCATCGCCATGGGTTCCACTGAAGGCCTGAAGCGTGGCCTGACCGTGGCGAACACCAATCAGTCGATCATGGTGCCGGTGGGTGTTGAAACCCTTGGCCGCATCATGGACGTGCTCGGTCGTCCGATCGACGAGTGTGGCCCGATCGGTGAGAAAGAGCGTGCTTCCATCCACCGTAAAGCCCCGAGCTACGCTGATCAGGCGTCTGCTACCGAGCTTTTGGAAACCGGCATCAAGGTTATCGACCTGATCTGCCCGTTCGCCAAGGGTGGTAAGGTGGGTCTGTTCGGTGGTGCCGGTGTAGGCAAAACCGTAAACATGATGGAACTGATCAACAACATCGCCACCGAGCACTCCGGTCTGTCCGTGTTTGCCGGTGTCGGTGAGCGTACTCGTGAAGGTAACGACTTCTACCACGAGATGCAGGAAGCTGGCGTTGTAAACGTCAAGGAATTCCAGAAATCCAAAGTAGCGATGGTCTACGGCCAGATGAACGAGCCGCCGGGTAACCGTCTGCGCGTGGCGCTGACCGGTCTGACCATGGCCGAGAAGTTCCGTGACGAAGGCCGTGACGTTCTGCTGTTCGTCGACAACATCTACCGTTACACCCTGGCCGGTACCGAAGTATCCGCGCTGCTCGGCCGTATGCCGTCAGCGGTAGGTTACCAGCCGACTCTGGCGGAAGAGATGGGCGTTCTGCAGGAGCGTATTACCTCCACCAAGACCGGCTCGATCACTTCCATCCAGGCGGTATACGTACCGGCGGATGACTTGACTGACCCGTCCCCGGCCACCACCTTCGCCCACCTTGATGCGACCGTGGTACTGAGCCGTGACATCGCTGCCAAGGGTATCTACCCGGCTGTTGACCCGCTGGATTCCACCAGCCGTCAGCTGGACCCGCTGGTGATCGGTGTTGAGCACTATGCTGCTGCCCGTGGCGTGCAGACCGTGCTGCAGCGTTACAAGGAACTGAAAGACATCATCGCCATTCTCGGCATGGACGAACTGTCCGAGGAAGACAAGCAGGTGGTGTCCCGCGCCCGTAAGATCGAGCGTTTCCTGTCGCAGCCGTTCCACGTTGCAGAAGTCTTTACCGGCTCCCCGGGCAAGTACGTCTCGCTGAAAGAAACCATCCGTGGTTTCCAGGGCATCCTCAGCGGTGACTACGACCATATCCCGGAGCAGGACTTCTACATGAAGGGCTCCATCGACGAAGTGCTTGAGTCTTACAACAAGCGTTCGGCGAAGTGATTGGATTGAGTAATACGACTCCGGGAGCAGCGGAATGGCCAAGACCATGCATTGTGACATCGTGAGTGCCGAGCAGCAGCTCTACTCCGGCAGCGTCGAGATGATCGTCGCCGCCGGTGTCGAGGGCGACCTCGGCATCCTGCCCGGGCATGCGCCGCTGCTGACGCGGCTCAAGCCGGGCCCGGTGCGCATCGTCCGTAAGGTCGGTGAAGATGAAGAGCTGTACTATGTGACTGGCGGCTTCCTTGAAGTGCAGCCGGACATCGTCACCATTCTGGCCGACACTGCGGTGCGGGCAGAGGACATGGACGCAGCGGCTGCGGAAAGCGCCAAGCAGCTCGCCAAAGAGGCGCTGGAAGGCCA
The DNA here is from genome assembly GCA_023146255.1 of Alcanivoracaceae bacterium. GTDB lineage: Bacteria > Pseudomonadota > Gammaproteobacteria > Pseudomonadales > Alcanivoracaceae > PGZG01. The sequence goes on along the minus strand of JAGLCJ010000014.1, from coordinate 227,486 downwards.
GCACTCGGAGATGGACTACTCGCGCGCGGCCGCCCAGTTGGCCGAAGCAGTGGCCCAGTTGCGCACCATTGAACAATTGAAGAAGAAGTATGGCGGTACAGGCAGCCGCGGCTGATTTTGCCCGGATTGCTTGTTGGCAAAAAAGGGGTAGCTGCGAAGCTGCCCCTTTTTGCTTTACGCTCAGGGCTCATTGGCAGGGACAGGAACCATGACGCTTGCAACAGTGATTCTCGCCGCCGGTAAAGGCACCCGGATGAAATCGGCATTGCCGAAGGTGCTGCACCCGATCGCCGGCAAACCGATGGTCAGCCATGTGGTCGATGCCGCCCGTGCGCTGGCGCCGCAGTCGATTACCGTTGTGTATGGCCATGGCGGCGAACATGTTCGCGAGGCGCTGAGTGCGCAGTCACTGAACTGGGCGCTGCAGGCGGAGCAGCTGGGCACCGGCCATGCCGTCGCTCAGGCGATGCCGTTTGTCAGCGAAGATGTGGTGCTGATTCTGTACGGTGACGTGCCGCTGATCCGCCCCGACACCCTGCGTGAATTCGTCGCCCGCGCCAACGCCGACACCATCGCGCTGATGACCTTGAACATGGACAACCCGACCGGCTATGGCCGCATTATTCGCGATGCCGATGGCCAGGTGCAGCGCATCGTTGAGCAGAAAGATGCCAACGATGCCGAGCTGGCGGTGGATGAAATCAACACCGGCATTCTGGCGTGCCCGCGCGCGTTTCTTGCCGAGGTGTTGCCGAAGCTGAAAAGCAACAACGCCCAGGGCGAATACTACCTGACCGATGTGATCGGCATGGCAGTGCAGGCTGGCCTGACTATCGACACCATGCAGCCGGCCCATGGCTGGGAAGTGGATGGGGTCAATGATCGCGTGCAACTGGCGCGACTGGAGCGCATCTATCAGCGTGTGCAGGCAGAAGCGTTGATGCGTGCCGGTGTCACCGTACTGGATCCGACCCGCCTGGATGTGCGCGGCACCTTGCAGTGTGGCACCGACATCGTGCTGGATATCAACACCGTGCTGATCGGTGAGGTAACGCTGGGTGATCGCGTCAGCATTGGCCCGAACTGTGTGATTCGCAATGCCCGGATTGCCGCCGATACCGTGATCGAAGCGAACTCGGTGATTGATGGTGCGGTCATTGGCGCCAGCTGTCATGTTGGTCCGTTCGCCCGACTGCGTCCCGGCACGCAACTGGCCGATCATGCCCGCATCGGTAACTTTGTTGAAACCAAGAACGCCCGCCTTGGCGAAGGCGCCAAGGCCAATCATCTGAGTTATCTGGGCGATGCCGAGATCGGCGCGCACAGCAATATCGGTGCCGGCACCATCACCTGTAACTATGACGGCGTAAACAAGTCGAAAACCGTGATCGGTGACAACGCCTTTATCGGTTCGAACTCGGCTTTGGTAGCGCCGGTTAACATCGGTGCTGGCGCCACGGTCGGCGCTGGTAGTGTGATCACCGCCGATGTGCCGGATGCGCATCTTGGCGTGGGCCGCAGCAAACAACGCAATATCGCCGGCTGGCAACGGCCGAAGAAAAAGGATTGAACCATGTGTGGAATTGTTGGCGCAGTTGCCGAGCGTAATGTCAGCCAGATTCTGATTGCCGGCCTGAAACGGCTGGAGTATCGCGGTTACGATTCCGCCGGTCTGGCTTTGATAGAAAATGGCGCTATCGCCCGTCTGCGTCGGGAAGGCAAGGTACAGGGTCTGGAAGATGCGCTGTTGAGCAGTGGCATTAGCGGTCAGGCAGGTATCGCCCATACCCGCTGGGCCACCCATGGCAAGCCGGTGGAGCGTAATGCTCATCCGCATATGTCTGGCGATGATATTGCGCTGGTGCATAACGGCATCATCGAAAATTTTCAGGAACTGCGTATCGAGCTGGAGGCTGACGGCTACAGCTTTGATTCGGATACCGACACCGAAGTGATTGTCCACTTGATCCATCGTGCCCTGCGCAGCGGCAATGATCTTGCCGGCGCCCTGAGGGCGGCAGTGCAGCGGTTGCATGGCGCCTACGCGTTGGCGGTGATGACTGTCGATCAACCGGATCGGTTGATGGTGGTGCGCTCCGGCAGCCCGCTGGTGATTGGTCTGGGCATCGGTGAAAACTTTATTGCCTCTGACCAGCTGGCGCTGCTGCCAGTGACCACCCGTTTTATCTTCCTCGAGGAAGGCGATGTTGCCGAGGTCTCCCGTCAATCAGTATCAATCAGCGATCGCAGCGGCAAGTCAGTTGAGCGCGCCGTGCATGAATTTGACGGCAGTCACGAGGATGCCGAAAAGGGCGAGTATCGCCACTACATGCTCAAGGAAATTTTCGAACAGCCTGTGGCGGTGCAGAAAACGCTGGAAGGTCGGATCGGCAATGAAGCAGAGCTACTGGCCAGCTTCGGCAGTAATGCACGAGAGCTGCTGAGCCAGGTTGAGCAGGTGCAGATCGTTGCCTGTGGTACCTCGTCGCATGCCGGCATGGTCGCCCGCTACTGGATGGAAGCCATCGCCGGGGTCGCCTGCCAGGTCGAAGTCGCCAGTGAATTTCGTTACCGCAAGCATGTGGTGCCGAACAACACCCTGCTGCTGACCATTTCCCAGTCCGGTGAAACTGCCGATACGCTGGCGGCGCTGCGTGCTTCACGGCAGGAAAATTATCTGGCCCGCTTCGCCGTATGCAATGTCGATTCGTCTTCGCTGGTACGCGAATCCGAGCTGTCGCTGCTGACCCGTGCCGGCCCGGAAATCGGCGTGGCATCCACCAAGGCTTTCACCACTCAGCTGGTTGGCTTGCTGCTGCTGGTGCTCGCTACCGCGCGAGTCAAAGGCCGGCTCAGTGATGCGCAAATGGAGGCGCACATCACGGCCCTGCGTCAGTTGCCGAGCCTGATCGAACAGGTGCTGCAACTTGATGGTCGCATTCAGGAACTGTCGACCCATTTTGTCGAGAAGCAGCACACCCTGTTCCTCGGTCGCGGCCCACAGTATCCGGTGGCGCTGGAAGGCGCGCTGAAGCTCAAGGAAATTTCCTATATTCATGCCGAAGCTTACCCCGCCGGCGAACTCAAGCATGGCCCGTTGGCGCTGGTCGACGCCGAGATGCCGGTGGTGGCAGTGGCGCCGAACGATGACCTGCTGGAAAAGCTGAAGTCTAATCTGCAGGAAGTGCGGGCACGGGGTGGTGAGCTGTTTGTCTTCGCTGATCGTCAGGCTGGTGTTCGTGACGAGCCTGGCATTAGTGTGCTGGCAATGCCGCCGATGCCGGAGATCCTGATTCCGATGGTCTATACCGTTCCGCTGCAGCTACTCAGCTATCACGTTGCGGTGATGCGTGGTACCGATGTGGATCAGCCGCGCAACCTCGCTAAATCCGTCACCGTCGAGTAACGTTAAACGGCCAGCGTCTGGCGTTCTTGAGAGGAGGTGCCCATGGTCAGTGACGTGCTGATGGCCGGTTTGCCGGTCGCCCTCCGCGAAGGCGACCAGGATTCGGTTCAGCGTCTGATTGCCGAGCTGAATCCGGCGGATATCGCTGATCTGATCGGCGCACTGTCGGAGCAGGCGCTGGATATTCCTTTGCTGATGTCGCTTGAGCTGGAGCGACGTGCTGACACCTTCGGCTACCTGCCGATCACTACCCAGACTGATATTGCTGCGCGACTCTCCACCGGCGCGTTGACCGAGCTGGTCACCGAAATGCCCTCGGATGAACGTGCTGACCTCGTCAAGCAACTGGACGAGACGGTACGACATGCGCTGTTCAAGCGCCTTGCCCGTGAAGAGCGCGAGGATCTGCGCCGACTGGCCAGCTACAAGGAAGGCAGCGCTGGCGCCATCATGACCTCGGATTACGCCAGCATTGCTTCCGGTACACGGGTTGCCGAGGCGCTGGATGTGTTACGCAATACCGCGCCGGACAAGGAAACCATTTACCAGGTCTACGTGGTGGATGCCGATCACCGGCTGCTTGGCACGGTGTCGCTGAAAGAGCTGATTCTGGCGCTGCCACATCAGCTGATTGATGAGCTGATGCTGCGTGACATTGTCTGCGCCGATGTCGACGCCGAGCAGGAAGAAGTCGCAAAACTGATTTCCCGTTACGACCTGATTGCTTTGCCGATCGTCAATCATGACGAAACGCTGGTTGGCATCGTGACCTACGACGACGCCATGGATGTGGCCGAAGCGGAGGCCACCGAGGACATGCACAAGGGCGCCACGGTTGGGCGACTGGAAACCACGCTGCGCGATGCCAGTATCAACGAGCTGTATCGCAAACGGGTTGGCTGGCTGGTGGTGCTGGTATTTGCCAACATCTTTACCGGTGCCGGCATCGCCTTTTTTGAAGATGTGATTGCTGCCAATCTGGCGCTGCTGTTTTTCTTGCCACTTCTGGTGGCCAGTGCCGGCAATGCCGGTGCCCAGTCCGCCACGCTGATGGTGCGTGGTCTGGCTACCGGCGATGTTTCCGGGCGCGATGCCCTGAAACTTCTCGGGCGAGAGATTCTGGTGGCCGGTGCCTTGGGGCTGACCATGTCTGCAGCAGTTATGGCGGTGGGTTTTTTGCGAGCCGGGTTTGATATCGCGCTGGTGGTATCGCTGACCATGATGCTGGTGGTGATGATTGGCAGTCTGATCGGGATGGTGTTGCCACTTGCATTAGTGCGGTTCAAGTTTGATCCGGCAACGGCGAGCACGCCACTGATTACCACCATTGCCGACGTCAGCGGTGTGCTGATCTACTTCGCCATCGCCAGTACATTGCTTTTCGTCTGAGAATCTACAGCCACCCCAGCAGCAGCGTGCCGGCGACAATCGGCGGCAGTGCGGTTGCCAGCCCAACGCGGAAGAATTCGTAGTGACTCACCTTGACGTTATTGGCTTGAAGAGAGGACATCCACAGTACGCCGGCCAGTGATCCGGTCACCAGCAGGCGAGGGCCGATGTCGCCACCAATCAGTGCCGCGAGCGCTTGCTGGTGTGATGCATCAAGTTGATCGAGCGCGCTAAGACTGAGTGCCGCCATCGGATGGTTGTTGATCATCGCCGAGCCCAGCGCAGAGACAAGTGCGGTGACCATCAGCGAGCCACTGCCATAGAGCTGTTCCAGAATATTTGATACCTGGCTGTTACCCAGCCCCGCAGTGAACAGGTGGATAAAGCCCAGAAACAGAATGCTTTCCTTGTCGACGGTCGCCACGAGGCTGCGGATGGGAAGATGTTTGCGCGACAGCGCCAGCGCCATGCATGCGAAAACAATGCAGACCACCCATATCGGGATACCAATCCGGCTGCCCGCCATATAGGCAGCTGCCTGACACACCACCAGTACGGCAAGCTGCTTCTCGAACAAGGACAACGGCGTGCGCTCGCTCTCCTGTGAGGCATGCGATTGAAGAGATTTGTGGAATATCAATCGCACCGTGCACCAGGAAATCAGCCAGATCAAAAGCGATACCGGGCCCATGGCGGCAACATAGTCTTGCAGGGGGATATCGAACTGCCAGACAAAAATCAGGTTCATCGGGTTAGAGGTGGGCAAAGGCGCGACGCCGGTGGCGGTAAACACCGCGAACACCAGCGCAATCAGAACCGGCCGGTTGTCAGGAAAATGAGTGCGGGCATAAACGACGATCGATGGCGTCAGCATCAGAATGGCCAGATCGTTGGACAGCAGGGCCGAAACCACGCAGGTCATTACGAAGGTCAGGTTGAACACCGAAACGGCACTGGGCCGGGGGTTACGAATAAGCAGGAGAAAGCTGCGTTGCAGAAGACCGGATTGCGAAACCACGGCGCTAAGCACCATTAGCGCGGCGATACTTACCAGCGCAGGGGACAGTCGCTGCGCCACGTACAGCACGCGCTCCGTCTCCAACTGGCCAAATACGGCCAGAGTCCCTGTCGCCAGGGCCGCAATATGCCAGGGCTTCAAGTAAACAAGACGAAGTGCCGGGGCGCTGACGAACAGCAGCGAGGCGCCGAGGAAAACTATGCTGGGCAAATCCATGGCAGCAAGGCGGCTGGCAAACGGGCCGCGTCCATACTCCTGTAGTGGTGATTCCCGACATCAAAAGATGCCCGGGACAATATCACATATGTTCAGATCGGGTGTGAAAAAATGCTCGCCAGCGCTGGGCTTACAGCGCTTTCTCGCTGGCCTGGGGGGGTTGATTGCGCACCAGCGCAATGAAGTCCGGCTCCGGTACCGGTCTGCTGATGAGGTAACCCTGAATCGAATCGCAGCCCATGTCCTGTAGCATGCTCAGCTGCGCTTCTTCTTCGACCCCCTCGGCCACCACCTTCATGTTCATGCTGTGCGCCATGTCGATGATGGCCTGGGTAATGGCGGCATCATCCTGACTGATGTGCAGCTCTTCGATGAAGGAGCGATCGATCTTCAGCGTGTCCACCGGGAAGCGCTTCAGGTAACTCAGGGAGGAATAGCCAGTGCCGAAATCGTCCAGCGACAGGCCCAGACCACGGCTGCGCAGGGCTGTCAGGATTTCAATGTTCTTGTCGAGGTCTTCCATGATCAGGCTTTCGGTCAGCTCCAGCTCCAGCAGGCGTGGCGGCAGGCCGGTGTTATCGAGAACGCGATCGACGATCTCGACGATATCGCCTTTTCGGAACTGGTGGGCGGAGAGGTTGACCGAAATCAGAATTTCCATGCCATTGGCTTGCCACTGCGCGGCCTGACGGCAGGCACGCTCAAGCACCCACTCGCTGATCGCCGAGATCAACCCGGTTTCTTCCGCCAGCGGAATGAAATCCTTCGGCGGCAAAAGCCCCATGGTCGGGTGCTGCCAGCGTACCAGTGCCTCGGCACCGTCGATGCGGCGGCTGGCAATGTCAATTTTCGGCTGGTAATACACCACAAACTCGTTCTTGAAGATGGCCTTGCGCAGGCTGGTTTCCAGTGCCAGCTGCTCGACCGATGCGGCCCGCATATCGCTGCGGTAGAACTGGTAGTTATTGCCGCCCATGCGTTTGGCTTGATGCACGGCAAGGTCTGACTGGTTGATCAGGGTCTGCGCTTCCTTGGCATTATCCGGGAACACGCTGATGCCGATGCTGACGCCAAGCAGCAGCTCATGGCCGTTGATATTGAACGGCTTGCGCATGGCGTTAATCATTTCCTGACACAGCTCTTCCAGCTCACCGCTACTGCGGTAGTTGTCGATGACCAGATTGAATTCGTCGCCGCCAACCCGGGCGAAGTTGTTCTGATCGATACCGATGGCAAGCAAACGCTCGGCGGTGGCGCGCAGCAGCTTGTCGCCGATTTCGTGACCGAGTGAATCATTGATCGGGCGGAAGCGGTCGAGATCGAGGCACACCAGCGCCACCCGCTCGCGATTCAGCCGTGCCAGCGCCAGCGACTTGTGCAGCTTCTCGCGGAACATGGTGCGGTTGGCCAGACCCGTCAGACGGTCATAGTTGGACAGGAACTGCACCTTCTCCTCTGCTTCCTTGCGGGCAGTCAGGTCGGTGAACATGCCAACGTAATGGGTGATATGGCCATCATCGTCATACACGGCGCTAAGCTGCATCCACACCGGGTAGCTTTCGCCGGTCTTGCGTCGCTCGGTCAGTTCGCCTTGCCAGAAACCTTCGCGATGAACCGTGCGAGCCACTTCACTGTAAAGCGAGGTGTTGCTTTCACCGGCTGGCGACACCTCCGCCATGGTTCGGCCTTGCACCTCTTCCTCTGTGTAGCCGGCGATGCGGGTAAAGCAATCATTCACGGCGAGGAAACGGAAGGTGGTATCAAAAATCAGAATGGCTTCGGAGGCATTCTCGAATACGGTGGCGGCCAGACGCAGCTGGTCTTCCGCTTCCTTGCCGTCGGTAATGTCGCGGCGGGTGCCGATCATGCGCACGGCGCGGCCTTCGTTATTCCATTCCACTACCCGGCCTTCGTCTTCAATCCAGCGCCAGTCACCGTTGGCATGACGCAGACGATAGACAGCGTGATAGCGCGGCGTGCGGCCCTTGAAGTGGGCGACCATGGCACGCTTCACTTTCGGCCAGTCGTCCGGGTGCGCCAGCTGCTCAAGATCGTTGAGAAAGCCGCTGAAGCGTTGCTTCTCATAGCCGAGCAGACGATCGAAATTCGAGTGGTAGGTATCGCTGGCCTGCAGGTTCCAGTCCCACAGGCCAATGTTTGACGCATCCAGTGCCAGCTGCAGCCGCTGGCTGGTGGCGGACATGCTGCGGTTGGCATCCTCCAGCGCCCGGGTCCGTTCCAGCACCATGGTTTCAAGACGGTCATTGGCCTCCTGCAAATGTTGCTTGGCCTGCTTGCGCTCGAAAATTTCCCGGGTCAGTTTTTCGTTCAGCGACTCGGCATCGCCGCGGGCCCGGTCCAGGTAATCAATCAGTGCCAGATTCTTGAACTGCAGTCGCAGGCTTTCCATCGCCGAGCTGTGCATGCCGGTGGCGGCGAGCAGCAGGAACAGCACAAAGATGATCAGCAGCACCGCCAGCATCAGGGTGTTATCGGCGCCACTGAAGGCAATGTTCATGGCGCCGGGCAGCACGGCGCAGAGCAGGTAGGCGGCCACCGCTGGCAGATAGATCGCATAGGTGGTCATCGCCACCACCAGCAGGCCGATTAACAGGGCGGCGAACACCGCCTGGGACGGCAGCAGGTCGGCGCTCATCAGGGTGTCGGAGGGATTGAAGGTCACCGAGGCGTAGCCAAACACGCCGCCACTCAATGCCACCAGCAACAACGCCACCCAACGCCAGCCGTCCGGGCGACGCATATCGGGGGCAAGGTTGCGGAACAACTGGCTGGCGACCATGCGCAGAAACACCATGCCGCCAACCATGGCGCCCCAGCCGATCAGGGAGAGTTGTGAATGCGGTTGCCAGTACAGCCAGATGACCACCAGCGCGCAGGCCGGCTCAAGAATATTCATGACCGGGAAGGCGCTGAACAGCAGGCGCGTCTGCTCGGACAGCAGATTGCCGTGACTGACGCTGTTGTTATTGTTCTGTGGCACCCGTTAGATCCTCTGGTTACCCCAGCGGTCGGTCATTACGGGCCGTCAAGGTGCAGGCCCAATGTCCGTGTCAGTTTAGCCATGCGGCCGGGCAGGGGGAACACATTTCCCCGCCAATCCCCCGGTTTTTACCGCCAGTTAAACAGGATTTTTCAAAGCCGCTCCCCGGCCCGGCCGGTTCGGGTAGAATGCCGGCCCTATGGATGACATCAGCGATCTTCTCGACGGTTTGAATGCGGCCCAGCGCGACGCGGTAGCGGCGGATGACCGTGCCCTGTTGGTGCTGGCGGGTGCCGGCTCCGGTAAAACCCGGGTACTGGTCCACCGGATTGCCTTTCTGGTGGCCACCGAACAGGTCACTCCGTTCGGTCTGTTAGCGGTTACTTTCACCAACAAGGCCGCCCACGAGATGCGTGGCCGGATTGAGCAGCTGCTGAAAATGCCGGCCACCGGCATGTGGGTCGGCACCTTCCATGGCATCGCCCACCGCCTGCTGCGGGCCCACTGGCAGGAGGCGAAACTGCCGGAGGCCTTTGAGATTCTCGACAGTGAGGACCAGCTGCGGCTGATCCGCCGGACCATGAAAGAGCTCGGTCTGGACGAGCAGCGCTGGCCGCCACGGCAGGCCCAGTGGTTTATCAATGGCCAGAAGGACGAGGGCATCCGCGCCAACCATATCGAGCACCATGGCGACCTGTTCCTGAAGACCATGCAGAAGCTTTACCTCGCCTATGAGGAGGCCTGCGAGCGTGCCGGGCTGGTTGATTTCAACGAACTGCTGCTGCGCGCTCTGGAGCTGATCCGCGACAGTGACGACTTAAGGGGTCATTATCAGCGACGTTTCCGGCATATTCTGGTCGACGAGTTTCAGGACACCAACGCCATCCAGTACGCTTGGCTAAGGCTGCTGTCCGCTGGCGGCGCCGGCATCACCATCGTCGGCGACGACGACCAGTCGATCTACGGCTGGCGTGGCGCCAAGATCGAGAACATCCGCCGGCTCGGCCAGGACTTCCCCGGCCTGCGCACGGTGCGGCTGGAACAGAACTACCGCTCCACCGGCACCATTCTGCAGGCCGCCAATGCGGTGATCGACCACAACAGTGACCGGCTCGGCAAGGAGCTGTGGACCGAGATCGGCGAGGGCGAGCCGATTCGCCTGTATGCCGGCTTCAATGAGGTCGATGAGGCACGCTTTATTGCCGGCCGCATCCAGAGCCTGATCGGTCAGGGCCAGAACCGCAGTGAATGCGCGGTGCTGTATCGCTCCAACGCCCAGTCGCGGGTATTGGAAGAAGCCTTCCTGCAGGCCGGCATTGCCTATCGTATCTATGGCGGCCAGCGCTTCTTCGAGCGCGCCGAAATCAAGAATGCGCTGGCCTATCTGCGCCTGATCAGCAGCCGCGACGCCGATGCCGCGTTCGAGCGGGTGGTGAATACGCCGACCCGTGGCATCGGTGCCAAGACTGTTGAACTGGTGCGCGACCGTGCCCGCGCCGCCGGCACCTCGCTGTGGCGCGCCGCCAGTGATCTGATCAGCAGCGGTCAGTTGCCCGGCCGCGCCGCCACGACCCTTGCTGTGTTCCTCGATATCGTCAACCGTCTCGAGGAAGACACCCGTGGCCTGTCACTGCGCGAACAGACCGAGCACGTCATCAATGCTTCCGGATTGCTGGAATTTCATCGCAATGAGAAAGGTGAGAAGGGTCAGCAGCGCGAGGAGAACCTGCGCGAACTGGTCAGCGCCACCGGCGAGTTTGATGACGATGAAGTGCCGGAAGGTGTCTCCGTGCTGACTGCGTTTCTCGATCATGCTGCGCTCGAAGCCGGCGAAGGTCAGGCCGGCGAACATGAAGACGCGGTGCAGATGATGACGCTGCACTCGGCCAAGGGGCTCGAGTTCCCGGTGGTGTTTATTGCCGGCATGGAAGAGGGCCTGTTTCCGCACCAGATGTCCGCCGATGAACCGGGCCGGATGGAAGAGGAGCGCCGGCTCTGTTATGTCGGCATTACCCGCGCGATGCGCGAGCTGTACCTGACCTGGGCGGAATCCCGCCGGCTTTACGGCAACGAAACCTACAATGCGCCGTCACGTTTTTTGCGCGAGATTCCGCCGGCGCTGGTGGAAGAGGTGCGCGCCCGCGGCAACTTCAGCCGGCCGGTGGCGGCGTCCTCGGCCAGCCCTGGCAAGACCAGCGCCGACGGCTACAGTCTGGGTATGCGGGTTTTGCATCCGAAGTTTGGTGAAGGCACCATCATCCACTTTGAAGGGCAGGGGCCAAATGCGCGACTGCAGATCAACTTTGATCGTGGTGGCAGTAAATGGCTGGTCAGCCAGTACGCCAGGTTGGAAGCCGTATAGGCACGGATTCTGTTGTAGGAGCCGGCGATCGACGGCGAAATCTTTCGCGGCCGATCGGCCGCTCCTACGGGATAAAAAAAGGGGTCAGTAAATGGATCGTCGCAAGTTTCTTTCCACGCTGGGTCTGGGCGCGGCCGCCGCTGCGGTTGCCGGTTGCGGACAAACCGATTGTGGCCCGGAAGGCAGCGTAGACAGCAAGCGCTACCGCTGGAAACTGGTTACCACCTGGCCGAAAAACTATCCCGGCCTCGGCACCAGCCCCGAGCGTTTTGCCGAGATGGTGAAAACCATGTCGAACGGCCGCATGGAGATCAAGGTGTTCGGTGCCAACGAACTGGTGCCGCCGTTCGAAGTGTTTGACGCGGTATCGCAGGGCAGCGCCGAGATGGGCCATGGCGCCGCCTATTACTGGAAGGGCAAGCATCCGGCGGCGCCGTTTTTCACCGCCGTGCCGTTTGGCCTGACCGCGCAGGAAATGAATGGCTGGCTGCACCACGGTGGCGGTCAGCAGCTGTGGGATGAACTCTACGCCGGTTTCAACCTGAAGCCGTTCGCCGCTGGCAACACCGGCACCCAGATGCCGGGCTGGTACAACAAGGAAATCAATTCCGTCGCCGATCTTGCCGGCCTCAAGATCCGTATGCCCGGCCTCGGTGGCGAAGTGATCAAGCGCGCTGGCGCCGTGCCGGTGCAGTTGCCCGGTGGCGAACTCTTCACCGCGCTGGAAAGCGGCGTGATCGATGCCGCCGAATGGGTTGGTCCTTATAACGACCTGACCTTCGGTTTTCACCGCATTGCCAAGTTCTACTACTACCCGGGTTGGCACGAGCCGGGTCCGACACTGGAACTGATCATTAACAAGACTATGTGGGATGAGCTGCCGGACGATCTGCAGGCGATCATCCGCGCCGCCGCCATGTGGGCGAATCAGGACATGCTCGATGAATACACCGCGCGCAACAATGCCGCGCTGATCGAGCTGCAGCAGAAGCACAAGGTGCAACTGCGCCGTCTGCCGGACGATGTGCTGGAGCGTCTGAAGGCGGAAAGCGATGCGGTACTGGAAGAGCTGGTGGCGGGTAACGAGTTTGCCGGACGGGTCTACGAGTCGTTCCGCAGCTTTGAAAAAGGTGTGCGCAACTACGCCAATGTTGCCGAGCTGCCCTACATGAACGCCCGCAATGCGCTGGCGGGAGACTGAGGCGAGACTCTCGGAAATACTCAAATATAAGTATTTAAGGCATTTTTCGGCTTGAAATACTCGTATTTGAGTATATTATCGCTCTCATGAACAGCCTCGAGAGCCTTGGGAAAAACCTGCGCTCTGCCCGCCGGCAGCTTTTCCCCAACGATACCCTGGATGACTTTGCCCTGCGCATCGGGGTCAGCCGCGCCACCCTGCAACGGATGGAAAAGGGCGATCTGTCGGTATCCCTGGAAAAATACTATCGCGCCGCCGAGGTGCTCGGTTTGGCCGCGCCTTTCCTGACCCTGCTCAGCCCACCGAAGAGCCTGTTCGATGACTAGGCGACTGGATCTGTACCTGAACACGCCAACGCTGGGTGTGGTGCAGGCCGCGGATGTGGTGCTGGTCGAGGACAATGCTTCCCTGCAGCAGGTTGGTTTTCGCTATCGCCCGGAATATCTGGCCCTGCCTGAGGCCTTTGCCATTGATCCGCGCCAGCTTCCGCTTGCCGAGGGGGAAAAGGTGTTCCAGTGCCGCGGTGGTGCGCCGGCGTTCATCGATGACTATTTACCGGATGCCTGGGGGCGTCGGGTGCTATCGAAACTGGCGCTGTATCGTGACGGCCGGCGCCTGAATGCCAACAGCGTGATCGATACGCTGTCGATGTTGAGCCACAGCCGCATTGGCGCCATCTGTCTGGTTGAGCGTGGCGAACCGCCGCAGTTTGATTGCGGCCATCCGCTCTCTGTCCTGCAGGCCGCCGAACAGGCTGCCCAACAGATTGACCGGGTGGATTTTCAGTCCATCGATATGGATGAAATGAGCCTGCTCTATCTGGCCAACGCCGGCACCGGGATTGGCGGCGCCCGCCCAAAGGCGCTGCTTTACGATGATGCCGGTTGCTATGTGGCCAAGTTCAATCGCCTCAGCCATGACAGCTACAACAATGCTCGCGTCGAGCTGGCTTGCCTGACCATGGCAAAAGCCGCCGGGCTGGATGTTGGCGCTGGCCGGGTGATCAGCGGGATCAATGACCGGGAAGTGCTGTTGCTTGAGCGCTTCGACATGGTCGGCCCGGCGCGCCAGCACCTCATTACCGTCAATGGTTTGCTGAAAGAGCCGGCCACCCAACAGGATTCGGGCAGCGCGTTTCGTTATGACGATATCTGCGATCTGCTGCGTCGTTACTCCGGCAACATCGAGCGGGATCTGAAACAGTTGCTGCGATTGATGCTGTTCAATCGGGCGATCAACAATACTGATGACCACGAACGTAACTTCAGTCTGATCTATCGTGATAATGTCTGGCAGCTCGCACCCGGTTATGATCTGGTGCCGAGCCTTGCGGTCGGGGCGTATCATGCGGCGGGTTACGGCTATCAACCCAACCCGCCCGGGCCGTCCGAAGCTGCAAGCCTGGGCAGAATATTCGGGCTGCCGAAGGCGGTTGTTACCGATATTGCTGCCGAGGTGCTGGCTGCGGTGAATAACTGGATGCGTCATGCCGAGGTGGCGGGCGTGACAGAGGTGGAGGCCAGACAGGTCTGGCAGTGCTTTCATTTATGAAGCGGTCACTTGAAAGAACGTTGCAACGGTCGGGAAGAAGGAGAGAGAAAATGCGCTGGGCCCTGTTGGTATTGCTGCCGGTGTTGCTGGCGGGCTGCAGTGATGAACCGAAGCCGCCGAAAGATCCGTTGGCGGCATGGCAGCCGGACCTTGATGAGCCGATTGCGGAGCTGGAGAACCTGTTGCAGACCCTGAATCAGCAAAAGCATATCAATCGCGTCGCCGCCAATCTGGCCGTGCTTTATGACGCCAAGCTATATCAGCTGTATCTGCAGCAGCATGCCGGACTGAGTGGTGAGGCGCGGCAGGAGTTCGAGCAGGAACAGCGCCAGTGGCTCAAGAAGCGTGAGCGCACTGCGCGGGAAGCGTCGGATCAGTTCCGCAGCGGCTCGATTGCCTCCTTTATCGGCAGTCAGGCATTTATTGACGAAACCCGGCTGCGCACGGAAGCGCTGAAGAAACAGTAGGAGCCGTCGATCGACGGCGAAATACTTCGCGGCCGATCGGCCGCTCCTGCAATCAGAATGGAGGCGATGGTCATGGCCGATTCATTGAAAGACAAAGTCACCGATCAGGAATGGGCATTGCGGGTGGATCTTGCCGCTGCCTATCGTCTGGTTGCCATGTATGGCTGGGACGATCTGGTGTTTACCCATATCTCGGCGCGTATCCCCGGGCCGGAGCATCATTTTCTGATCAACCCGTACGGCATGATGTTCGAGGAAATCACGGCATCAAGTCTGGTCAAGGTGGATCTGAACGGTGACAAGGTGATGGACTCGCCTTATCCGGTCAATCCTGCCGGCTTCACCATTCACAGTGCCGTGCATGCGGCGCGCGAGAACGCGCAGTGTGTGATGCACACTCACTCGATCAATGGCGTGGCGGTATCGGCACAGCGCGAAGGCGTGCTGCCAATCTCGCAGCAGTCCCTGTTTGTACTGGCCTCGCTTGGCTACCACCATTACGAAGGGGTGGCGCTGAATGAGGAAGAAAAGCCGCGATTGGTGGCGGATCTTGGTGGCAACAATTTTCTGATGTTGCGCAATCATGGACTGCTGACCGTCGGCAACAGCATCGCCGATGCGTTTCTGTATATGTATCTGTTCGAAGCCAGTTGCATGATTCAGGTGCGGGCACTGGCCGGGTCGCGGGAACTGATTCAGGTGAACCCGAAGATTGTTGCCGGCATCCAGCAACAGGCAGAGCAGGTGACGAAAGGATTGGGTGGTGCACTGGCGTGGCCGGGGCTGCTACGCAAGCTGGATCGACATAATCCCGGCTACGCGGACTAACTCCTGTAGGAGCCGTCGACCGACGGCGATTTTTCCGGGAAGATTCGCCGTCGGTCGACGGCTCCTACAAAAGCTCAGGGCTCAGCTCGAAGCGGCGCCCACCACAATTCGGCCTGATCAAACGGTGTTTCCGGCGGCAGCAGCGGATTATCCAGACGGATAATGCGACGCTTGAGTACATTCGCCTTGCCAAAGGCATTGGCATTGACCGGATGTTCGCGGAACAGTTTGTCAAAGCTGCCATCAGCAAGGGCGCGACGCAGACCGCGCTCAATCCGTTCGGCCAATGCAACGTTATCGCGATTGACAAAGAAGTACTCGGCAGTCGGGTAATACAGCATCAAGCCTTCTTCCACCGCGAGACCACGGCCTGAGCGCAGCGCCAGTTCTTCCCACGGTTCGTTGATGGCGCGCGGCAGATAATCAAACCGGCCCAGCTGCAACATGCGAAACAGGCTGTCGTAATCAACGGTGGCTTCCACCGCCAGACCGTTGGCGCGCAGTATCTCGGTATCGGGCCAGTCATGGCCCTGGCCGGCGCGCAGCTCGCGCAACTGGTCGATGGTCTGCACACGACGGAACCAGGACTGGTCTTCGGCGCGAATAATCAGCAGGCGATAACCCATCAACCCTTTCAGTAGTGGAATGCGAATCGGCCGGTTCTGCTTTTCCCGCTCGATGCTGGTCATGCTCCAGACCACATCAATACCATCACTCTCGCTGAGTTTTTGCAGTGCCCGGCTTTGTGTCATGGCGTCGACGGCTGGCTGCAACTGCCATTCACCTTCGTCGGTGGTTTTCTCCAGCGCCAGTTCCAGCACCGCAAGAAAATAGGCATTGCGAGTGTCATCCGGCACTTCGCCGCGCAAGTGACGAATCACCGTATCCGCATGCAGCGGCAAGGTGATCAGCATCAACAGGGCAGCGAAAAACCGTTTCATGCACAGGCATCCTTCGGTACGGGCCGGGTGCGGCCGGTTTCGTCAATGGCGACGAAGGTGAACTGACCTTCGGTGACCTTGGCGCGGTGATCGTTATGGTCCGTTATCCACACTTCGACATTGATTTTCATGGAACTGCGTCCCACCTCGACCAATTGGGTGTGGCAACTCACCACTGAACCGATCGGCACCGGCCGCAGAAACGCCATGCTGTCGATGGCCACGGTGGCGACCCGGCCACGCGCTGTCTTGCGTGCCGTCACAGCGCCGGCGAGATCCATCTGCGATACCAGCCAGCCACCGAAAATATCGCCATTGAAGTTGGCATCCGCCGGCATGGCGATGGTCTGCAGGGCCAGCTCTCCGGCCGGCAGCGGGTCCTGATCGTCGTCAATCATGGTGCTTTGCCTCTTTTTATTGTCGGTGTGCTGACTACTGCCCGTAGATCTGTGCCGGCAGCCAGGTGGCCAGCGCCGGCCACAGTGCCAGTACGCCGAGCATCAGCAGCTGAATCAGGATGAAAGGTATCACACCCCGGTAGATCTGCGTCGTCGCGACCTGCTCCGGTGCCACCCCGCGCAAGTAGAACAGGGCAAACCCGAACGGCGGTGTCAGGAACGATGTCTGCAGGTTCACTGCAATCATTACGCCAAGCCAGATCGGGTCGACGCCCATGGCCAGCAACACAGGGGCAACGATCGGCACCACCACGAAGGTGATCTCGATGAAATCGAGAATGAAACCGAGCAGGAAGATTAGCGCCATTACCATCAGGGTGGCACCGAACACGCCGCCGGGGATGTGCTCGAACAGCTGGTGTACGGCGTCGTCACCACCGAAGCCGCGGAACACCAGTGAGAAGATCGATGCACCGATCAGGATCATGAACACCATGCCGGTGACCCGAACAGTGGCACGCATCACTTCCTGCAAGGTGGCGAGGTTGAGCTGGCGCTTGATCATCGCCAGCACGGTGGCACCGAAGGCGCCGACGCCGGCCGCTTCCGTCGGTGTCGCCGTGCCGGTCAGGATTGAGCCGAGGACCAGAAAAATCAGTGCCAGCGGCGGCAGCAAGCCGGTGATCACATGGGCCAACAGCGGGCCCTGCTCTTCACCCAGCGCAGCGCGATCCACCGCCGGCGCATCCTGCGGCCGGATTATGGCGTGGCCGAGCATGTAGAGGATGTACAGCGCCACCAGCACCAGACCGGGAATGAGCGCACCGACAAACAGGTCGCCAACGGAAATGGTGGTGGTCGACCACAGCCCCATCTTCAGCTGCGCCTGTTGATAGGAAGACGACAGCACATCACCCAGCAGCACCAGTGCAATTGATGGCGGAATAATCTGCCCCAGCGTGCCGGTGGCGCAGATCAGGCCGCTGGCCAGTTCCGGCTTGTAACCGAGCTTGAGCATGCTCGGCAGCGCCAGCAGGCCCATGGTCACCACCGTGGCGCCGACGATTCCGGTGCTGGCGGCAAGCAGCGCACCAACGATGATAATGGCAATGCCGAGGCCGCCGGGCAGCGGCCCCATCAGCCGCGCCATGCTGGTGAGCAGGTGCTCGGCGACTTTCGATTTTTCCAGCATCACACCCATAAACACGAACAGCGGCACGGCGATCAGGGTGGTGTTGCCGACAATGCCGAACAGCCGGTTCGGAATAAAGGTCAGGTCATTGCCATCGAAGCTGCCGGTGGCCATGCCGATCAGGGCAAAGATCAGCGCCACACCGCCGAGGGTAAAGGCCACCGGGTAGCCGGCCATCAGTGCGGCGCAAACCACCGCAAACATCAGCAGCGGGATCAGTTCCATGCCGAACCCTCCCCGGCCGGTTTGTCGGCATCCGGTTCCTGCGGATCACGCAGCTTGAGCAGCGCCCGCAGTGCTTCCGCCAGCGCCTGTACCGAGAGCAATGCCGGCATCACCAGCAGCAGGGTTTTCAGCACATAGACAAACGGCAGGCCGCCGGCATCGGCAGAACCTTCCTGACGTTGCCAGCTGACGATCACGTAATCAAAACAGGTCACCAGCATCAGGATGCACAGCGGCAACAGAAACAGCAGCGTGCCGAGCAGATCGACCCAGGCGCGGCCGCGATGGCTGAAGCGGCGATAAAAGATGTCGACCCGGACATGCTCATCGCAGCGCAGGGTGTAAGCGATGCCGAGCATAAACAGACTGGCATGCAAATAAAGCTGACCTTCCTGCAGGGCAATGCTGCCGATATCGAAGGCATAACGGAGCAGCACGATCAGGCTGGTCAACAGCACCAGCGCCAGCGCCAGCCAGGCCACGCCATGGCCGAAGGCAAGGCTGAAGCGATCCAGCCGGTGCAGTATCCGGTGTGCTATATCCACCTGCGTGTCCCTCGAAGGCGCGGCCGTGGCCGCCAAAACAAGGGCGCAGTATAGAAGGGCGTTGCCGGCAGGTCAGCCGCCGGCGCGGCGTTTTTGAATAATAATCAGGCGCTTTTCCGGCCCTGCTGCTGTTCCAGTTGGCGGGTGCGCTCCATCAACAGCCGGGTTTGTGCTTCCAGCTCCTCATTGGTCACCCGCAGCTCCTCCTGCTGAGCCTGCAATTCTTCCTGCTGGACCCGCAGTTCCTCTTCCGAGGCTTGCAGTGCTGCGGCCTGTTCTTCAAGAATCTGCCGGGCGGCCTCGGTTTCCTGTTTCTGCTTTTCCAGCAGCTCGGTTTTTTCCCAGGCTTCTTCCAGCACCTTCGCCATTTTCACCCGGACCAGTGCTGCGTTCAGGGCGATGGCGATGGCTTCGCTCATCAGCTCCAGCAGGCCCTCGGCATCCTGGTCCGGCTCGCCGAGGCTGCCCAGCTCCACCGCGCCGAACAGCTGATCGTTCCAGATCAGCGGCGCAATCAGCAGGGTGCCGGGGGTACTGCCACCGGTGCCGGACATGATCGACAGATAATCCGCCGGCACATGGCGCACCCGCATCAGCTTGCGGTTGTGGACGCACTGACCGATCAGGCCCTCGCCGACCTCGAAACTGCGCTGGCGGATGGCGGCGGACTCGACCCCGTAGCCGGCGGCAAATCTGAGCTGCTCGCCATCCAGCACATACAGGGTACCGACCTGACATTGCAGGGTCGGGGTCAGGTAGCGAATCACGTCCTCACTGAGGACATCGACTTCCTTGACCCCCTGCAGCACGGTGCCCAGTTCGGCCTGACGGTTCTTCAGCCGGCCGTCGGCTTCGATCTTTGCGGTCTTGGCGATCAGCTCGCGGCGCATGGTTTCCAGCGCGCCGAGCAGGGCACCGAGTTCGTCCTGCCGGCCGACCTGAATAGCCTGCTCCCAGTGCCCGGCACCCAGCGCGGCGGCGCTGTCCACCGCCCGCTGCAGCCGCCGCACCAGATCCCGCGCCAGCAGCATCAGGATCAGGGTCAACGCGGCCATCACCGACAGCACGATCACCGTCGAGACCAGCACCGACTGACGGATATGTTCATCCAGCTTCGCTTGCAGCTGATCACGCAGGCCGGCAAACAAGGCTTCCGCCTCGGCAATCTTTTCTCCCATGACGCCGTGCAGGCCCTGGCTCTGTTTCAGGCCGATATCGCGCTCCTGCTGGCTCAGGGTATCGAAGGCCTGAACATAGGCACGTAACGAGACCTGCACTTTCGCCAGCGTCTCGAAATCCAGATCGCTGAAGATCAGCTGGCCACGCAGGTCCGACAGGGTGGTCATAAAGCGGGTGTAGTAGGCATCACTGCGGCGCAGCATGAAGTCCTTTTCGTGGCGGCGGATCAGTAGCAGTGACGCATACAGGGCTGGCTTGTCCTTGATCACTTCTTCGATATCGTGGGCCGCCTGCCGCAGCACGCCGTACAGGCCGCTTTCGTGGTCGAGGCCGATATCACGCTGCTTGGCGACCAGTGTTTCAAAGCTGTCGCGGTAAGCCTGCATCGCCGGTTCCAGCCCGGCCAGCATGGTGTCATCCAGGCCCATGGTCTGCATTTGCGAGCGCAGCGCGGCGATGTCGCTCAGATAGCTGGTGAACAGGGAGCTGAACAGGGTGACGTGGCGCTCGTCCTTGTCGGCGATAAAGTCCCGCTCTTCACGGCGCAGGGCTGTCAGGCCCAGCTCCAGCGCGGCCAGTTGTGCCCGGGCCTGGTGGCCCTGAACCGCCTGTGCCTGATAATGGCGGTTCACCGCCCAGATCGCTGCGAGCAGGGCGATGGCGAGCACAATCAGCAGGCGCAGCTGGTGTTTGATGGAAAGCGCAGACATGGGTACGACTCCGGTGGGTCGTGCTCCGCGTGATCATCCTGAAAGAGGTGCAGTCCCTGTCCGGGCGGGGCTGGACAGTTATCGACAGGGCGAGAAGCTTAGCGCATCTATTACGACAAAATTATTACAATGATGCTGGCTGGCACTCAGGTGGGAGCGGCCGATCGGCCGCGAAAGGCCTTCGCCGTCGGTCGACGGCTCCTACATGGGCTTGGGTGGTGGGAAATGGTTATCGTGTCACCGAGCTGTCATATTCACCTCCTAGACTCGCTCCTGCTCAACAAGCAGACGCCGGTTACCGGCACGATTTTTCCATTGGAGGCTAGATCCCATGAAACTGAAAGCCACTCTTGCCGGCCTGGCAACCGTACTGGCCATCACCAGTGCCCCGGCCGTTGCAGCATCCCGCGACACCATTTCCATCGTTGGTTCTTCCACGGTTTACCCGTTCTCCACCACCGTAGCAGAGCGCTTCGGCAAGGGCGGCAAGTTTGCCACCCCGAAGGTTGAGTCCACCGGTACCGGCGGCGGCATGAAGCTGTTCTGCGCCGGCGTGGGCACCGAGCACGCTGACATGACCGGCGCTTCGCGTCGCATGAAGAAGTCCGAGTTCGATACCTGCCAGGCCAATGGCGTCAAGGACATCGTTGAAATGAAGATCGGCTTCGACGGCATCGTGGTCGCCAACTCTGCCAAGGGCGCTGCCTACCAGCTGAGCCTGAAGGACATCTTCCTGGCACTGGCCAAGGATGTACCGAATGCTGACGGCACCGCGCTGATCCCGAACCCGAACAAGACCTGGAAAGACGTCAACCCGGCCCTGCCGGCGGACAAGATCGAAGTGCTCGGCCCGCCGCCGACCTCCGGTACCCGTGACGCCTTCAACGAGCTGGCAATGGAAGGTGGCTGCGCCAAGATCCCGATGATCAAGGCCATGAAAGACACCGACAAGAAGAAGTTCGAAGCCGTATGCCGTGGCATCCGCGAAGACGGCCACTACATCGAAGCCGGTGAGAACGACAACCTGATCGTGCAGAAGCTGGACGCCAACCCGAAAGCACTGGGCATCTTCGGTTACAGCTTCCTCGACCAGAACCGTGGCAAGGTACAGGGTTCCATCGTTGACGGCGTTGAGCCGACCTTCGACAACATCGCTTCCGGCGAGTACCCGGTATCCCGCTCCATGTACGTCTACACCAAGAAGGCACACATCGGCGTGATTCCGGGCATCACCGAGTACCTGGCTGAGTTCGCTTCCGAAAAAGCCTGGGGCGACGAGGGTTACCTGACCGACAAGGGTCTGATCCCGATGCCGAAGGCAGATCGTCAGGCGGTGGCCAAGTCGGTCAAGGCGCTGACCCTGCTGAACGGTAGCGCTCTGTAAGACAGTCTTGGCACCGGACGGGCATCAGCCCGCCCGTGTGGTTAGAATGCGGACCCGGCTCAGGCCGGGTTCGCTGCGCCAAAGGCAGACAGATTTTTCAGCAGAGGGTGTCCGCCGGCACCTTGCGCTGAGAGATTCGGAGAAAGGTTCATGCAGGCAGGTAATCTGGTGCTGCTGTTGATTGCCCTTGGGGCAGTCTTCTACTTTTTCGGCTGGCGTCGCTCCTATGCGGTGTCGGCGCCGCTCGGCGGTGTCCGGCATCTGCACTCGTTGCCCGGTTACTATGCCTCGCTGGCGGCGGTCTGGTGTGTGCTGCCGGCACTGGCGCTGCTCGCCTTCTGGCTGATGATTGATGATGCGGTGATCCGCACCAACCTGATGGCATCGCTGCCGTCCTCGATCCAGCCGCAAAGCCAGGTTGACCACGAGCTGTTGCTGAACCAGATTCGCAACGTCGCCGGCGGCGCGCTGAATCCGGCGTTTGTTCCGGCAGAAGTGGCGGCAGCCGCAGAACAGCTGAACGCCATGCAGGCCAAAAACCAGCTGATGCTGAACATCGCTTTCATCAGCATCGCCGTTCTTGGCGGCGTCTGGGGCTGGTCCCGCGTGCAGCCGCGTCTGCGCGCCCGGCAGCAGGTTGAGTCGGTGATGAAATGGTTGCTGATGGCCAGTGCCATGGTCGCCATTTTGACTACGCTGGGTATTGTCCTGTCGGTGCTGTTCGAATCCATTCGTTTCTTCCAGAAAGTCTCTCCGGTGGAATTTCTGTTTGGCCTGCAGTGGAGCCCGCAGATTGCCTTGCGCCCTGATCAGGTCGGTGCCACCGGCGCATTCGGTGCGGTACCGCTGTTTGCCGGCACGTTGCTGATTTCCTTTATCGCCATGTGTGTGGCGGTGCCGGTGGGTCTGATGTCGGCGATCTATCTGGCCGAGTACGCGCACAAGAATGTTCGCGCCTGGGCCAAGCCGATTCTGGAAATTCTCGCCGGTGTGCCGACCGTGGTGTACGGCTTCTTTGCTGCGCTGACCGTGGCGCCAGCGATTCGCGGCCTCGGTGAGAGCATGGGCCTGACGGTGGCCTCCGAGAGTGCGCTGGCGGCCGGTCTGGTGATGGGCATCATGATCATCCCGTTTATTTCCTCGCTGGCAGATGACGTGATTACCGCAGTGCCGCGGGCCATGCGCGACGGTTCGCTGGCGCTCGGCGCTACGCAAAGCGAAACCATCAAGCGCGTGGTGATTCCAGCGGCGTTGCCGGGGATTATGGGCGGCATTCTGCTGGCCGTGTCGCGTGCCATCGGTGAAACCATGATTGTGGTGATGGCGGCTGGCCTCGCTGCAAACCTGACCGCCAATCCACTGGAGGCGGTGACGACGATTACTGTGCAGATCGTCACCCTGCTGGTCGGCGATCAGGAATTTGATTCCGCCAAAACGCTGGCCGCGTTTGCCCTGGGTCTGATGCTGTTTATCGTCACCCTGGCGCTTAACGTCATCGCCCTGAAGATTGTCAGAAAATATCGGGAACAGTATGAGTAATACGACCGAGCAAGTTCGCAAATCACTGAAAGCCCGATACCGCTCGGAAAAGCGCTTCCGTGCGTTTGGCATTTCGGCGGTGGCATTTGGCCTGCTGGCGGTGGTGGTGCTGTTTACCGATATCATCAGCAAGGGCACTTCGGCGTTTGTCGAAACCTACATTCAGCTGGACATTCACTGGGATCCGGCCGAGCTGGGCATTGATGATCCGACCGACCCGGAGCAGGTCAATTACGCCGACTATGACGCCCTCATCAAGGCCGCTTTGCGAGAGCGTTTCCCGGACGTGGAAGACCGTCTTGAGCGCCGCGCCCTGTATCAGCTGGCGTCTTCCGGTGCCGGCTTCCGGCTGCGCGATCAGCTGCAGGAAAATCCGGATCTGCTCGGCACCATTCAGACCCGGTGGATTCTTGCCGATGATGACGTCGACATGTTTATCAAGGCCGATGCCGAAGATCGCCAGAACACGCGATTGCCGGAAGTGGCCCGTCCCTGGGTAGAAGCGCTGGAGCGCGACGGCCACACCGATATCCAGTGGAATGCCTCTTTCTTCAGCAAGGGCGATTCCCGTGAGCCGGAGCAGGCCGGTGTCTGGGCAGCAGTGACCGGTTCATTCTTTACCATGCTGGTGACGCTGGCGCTGGCCTTCCCGATCGGTGTGGCGGCGGCGGTGTATCTGGAAGAGTTCGCCCCGAAAAATCGTTACACCGATTTTATCGAGGTGAACATCAACAATCTGGCCGCCGTGCCGTCCATTATTTTTGGCCTGCTTGGCCTCGCCATCTTTATCAATCTGTTCGGCCTGCCGCGTTCGGTGCCGCTGGTGGGTGGCCTGGTGCTGACCCTGATGACCTTGCCGACCATCATTATTTCTGCCCGCGCCGCGATCAAATCGGTGCCGCCGAGCATCCGTGAAGCGGCGCTGGGCATGGGTGCCTCGCGCATGCAGATGGTGATGCACCATGTGCTGCCGCTGGCGATGCCGGGCATGCTCACCGGCGCCATTATCGGCATGGCCCAGGCGCTGGGTGAAACCGCGCCGCTGCTGATGATCGGCATGGTGGCCTTTATCGTCGATATTCCCGGCGGCCCGCTGGATGCATCCACCGTGTTGCCGGTGCAGATTTACCTGTGGGCCGACAGCCCGGAAGCCTCGTTTGTTGCCCTGACGTCGGCAGCCATCATGGTGCTGTTGGCATTCCTGATCAGCATGAACACCCTGGCGGTACTGCTGCGCAAGCGCCTTGAGCGCCGCTGGTAATCCGGAGGAAGCACAGATGGAAACGGCACAGAACTTGACTGATACTGCCCGAACGATACCGGCGGCACGCATGGCACAGGAACCCGAAGCAATGAACCAGAAGATCCCTTATCCGGAACAGACCATCGGCAAGCCTTTGTGCGACGACCCGAAGATGAGCATGCGCAACGTCAATGTATTTTATGGCGATTCCCAGGCCATCTATGACGTCAGTCTGGATATTGGCAAGAATCAGGTGATTGCCCTGATTGGTCCTTCCGGCTGCGGCAAGTCGACCTTTTTGCGCTGCATGAACCGGATGAACGACACCATCGACATCTGCAAGGTCAAGGGTTCGTTCATGCTTGAGCAGGACAACATCTACGATCCGAAGCTGGATGTGGTCGAGCTGCGTGCCCGGGTTGGCATGGTGTTCCAGAAGCCGAACCCGTTCCCGAAATCGATCTACGAGAACGTTGCCTACGGCCCGCGCCTGCATGGCCTGGCCAACAAGAAGTTCGAGCTCGACGAGATTGTCGAGAACAGCCTGCGCAAGGCCGGCCTGTGGGATGAAGTGAAGGATCGTCTGGATCAGCCCGGCACCGGCCTGTCCGGTGGCCAGCAGCAGCGTCTGTGTATTGCCCGTTCGATTGCGGTCAGCCCGGAAGTGGTGCTGATGGACGAGCCGTGCTCGGCGCTGGATCCGATTGCCACCGCCAAGATTGAAGAGCTGATCGACGAGCTGTCCAGCCAGTACACCATTGCTATCGTTACCCACTCCATGCAGCAGGCCGCACGCGTATCGCATCGCACTGCCTATTTCCACCTTGGCCGGCTGATTGAAGTGAACGACACCAACACCGTATTCACCGCGCCGGAGCATGCGCTCACGGAAGCCTACATCACCGGCCGGTTCGGCTGATCCTGACAGGAGAGTTTTATGGATCGCTCGCATTTTGGGCAACACAGCTCGAGCCAGTTCAATGAAGAGATGGAGTCCATCCGTTCGCATCTGATGGAGATGGGCGGCATGGTCGAGAAGCAGGTGATTGACGCCCTGCAATCCCTGCTTCAGGGCGATTCGGAACTTGCCGAACGGGTGCTGGAAAACGAAGACAAGGTCGATGCGCTGGAAAAGCTGATCGACGGCGAATGCGCCCGGGTGCTGGCCCTGCGTCAGCCGGCGGCGTCGGATCTGCGCATGATTATTTCCGTGACCAAGTGCGTGTCTGATCTGGAACGCATTGGTGATGAAGCAGCCAAGGTGGCGAAAATGTCACTGGAGCTGGCCGAGCAGGGCGAGTCGCCGCGCGGTTATGTGGAAGTGCGCCATATCGGCAACCATGTTCGCACCATGCTCGGCGATGCACTGGATGCGTTTGCCCGCTTTGACGTGCAGAAAGCCGTCGATGTTGCCGCCGAGGATAACGAGGTCGATCTCGAATACCGTTCGGCCATGCGCGCGCTGGTGACCTTTATGATGGAAGATCCGCGCGCCATTTCCCGGGTGCTGAACATCATCTGGTCGCTGCGGGCGCTGGAGCGGATTGGCGATCATGCCAAGAACATTGCCGAGCAGCTGATCTATCTGGTCAAGGGCAAGGACGTGCGCCATATTTCGGTGGACGAAGTGGCCCGCCAGGCCGACGTAACGCGCAAGAAGTAAGCCGCACAAGCAAAACAGAGCCGCGTTTCGGCGCGGCTTTTTTTGAGATTAGTACATTCGGAAATCCGAATATACCTGTAGGAGCGGCCGACCGGCCGCGATTCTTTTAGACGTAATCGCGGTCGGTCGACCGCTCCTACACAGGAGATGCCATGACACCGCTGCAGTTATGCAAATGCCTCGCCGATGAAACCCGCCTGAAAATTGTCATGCGGGTACGTCAGCATGGTGAGCTGTGTGTTTGCGATCTGGTCGACACGCTTGGCCAACCGCAGCCGACCGTGTCACGGCATCTGTCGCAACTGCGCGAATGCGGACTGCTGGCGGTACGCAAGGACGCCCAGTGGGCCTACTACCGCCTGCACGAAGGCTTGCCGGTCTGGGCGCAGGAAGTGCTGGAAGCGCTGCAGGCGCCGGTGCGTAAACAATTTCCCCTGAAGCCGGATCAGCGATCCGGTTGTTGCTGAAACAAGGAGCGATCTGATGGAACTGCCAATGCGTGTTCTTTTCCTGTGCACCGGAAATTCCTGCCGCTCGATCATCGCCGAGTCGCTGGCCAATCATCTTGGCAAGGGCAAACTGGTGGCGTTCAGCGCCGGCAGCTTTCCCACCGGCAGCGTCAATCCCGGTGCGCTGGCGGTGCTGGCCCGCCACGATGTGCCGGCCGGTGAGCCACGCTCGAAATCCTGGGATGAGCTGGCAGATGACGATATTCATCTGGCCATTACCGTGTGTGATGCCGCCGCCGGTGAAACCTGCCCGGTATGGATGGGCGGCACCTTGCGCGCCCACTGGGGTGTGGCCGACCCGGCCCATGTGCAGGGCGATATTGAAACCATCGCCCGCGCCTTCGAGCGCACATTCAATGAAATGAAAGAGCGCATCGAGGCCTTGCTGGCGTTGCCGCTGGAAAACATGAAGCCGGCGGAGCTCGCTGCAGCACTGGGTGATATCCAGCGCCGCCATACCCGCCCGTAGGAGCCGTCGATCGACGGCGATTGTTTCTGGTCGACCAGACTTCGCGGTCGGTCGACCGCTCCTACATAAAATCGGAGTTATCTGAAATGGGTTTGTTTGAGCGCTATCTGACTGTCTGGGTGGGCCTGTGTATTGCTGCCGGTGTCGGCCTCGGCCTGTTGTTGCCGGATGTGTTCGCAGTAATTGCCGGGATTGAATACGCCCACGTCAATCTGGTGGTGGCTGTGCTGATCTGGGCGATGATTTTCCCGATGATGGTGCAGGTCGATTTCCACGCCATCAAGGAAATCCGCAAGCAGCCGCAGGGCATCTGGCTGACGCTGGTAATCAACTGGCTGATCAAGCCTTTCACCATGGCACTGCTCGGTTATGTGTTCTTCCGGGTGCTGTTCGCCGATCTGGTCGATCCGCAAAGTGCTGGCGAATACATTGCCGGCATGATCCTGCTCGGCGTGGCGCCCTGCACGGCGATGGTATTTGTCTGGTCGCAACTGACCAAGGGTGATCCGAACTACACACTGGTGCAGGTATCGGTCAACGACATCATCATGATCTTCGCGTTCGCGCCGATTGCGGCGGTGCTGCTCGGCATCAGCGATATTATCGTGCCGTGGGAAACCCTGCTGCTGTCGGTAGTGTTGTATGTGCTGCTCCCTCTTGTAGCAGGTGCGCTGGTGCGCCATCAGGTAATGGCAAAAGGCGGCGAAGGCGAGCTGCAGAAGTTCATTCACCGGGTAAAACCCGGCTCGGTGATCGGCCTGTTGCTCACCGTGGTGCTGCTGTTCGGCTTTCAGGCCGGCACCATTGTTGAAAAGCCGTTTGTGATCCTGCTGATTGCCATTCCGCTATTGATCCAGACCTATGGCATCTTTGCTATTGGCTATGCTGCTGCCAAGGTAGTGAAGCTGCCGTATCGGATCGCCGCACCGGCCTGCCTGATCGGCACCTCGAACTTTTTCGAGCTGGCGGTGGCGGTCGCCATTTCCCTGTTCGGCCTGAACTCCGGTGCCGCACTGGCCACCGTAGTCGGCGTGCTGGTGGAAGTGCCGGTGATGCTGTCACTGGTCGCCTTTGCCAACCGCACCAGCCACTGGTTCCCGGAGAAGTAAGTTGAATGATTTCCCCGCGTTAGATGAAGCCCACTTCCGCGCGCTCGACCAGCAACGTCTTGAGCCAGTAGAGCGTGCCAATCATCCGCCGCGTATTGTGCTGCTGTATGGCTCCCTGCGAGCGCGGTCATTCAGCCGACTTGTCGTGCAGGAGTGCGCCCGCCTGCTGGAAAAGATGGGCTGCGAAACCCGCATCTTTGATCCGCAGGGATTGCCACTGCCGGACGGCGACGATGTCAGCCACCCCAAGGTAAAGGAGCTGCGCGATCTGGTCAGCTGGAGCGAAGGCATGGTCTGGTGCTCGCCGGAACGGCACGGCGCCATGACCGGCATCATGAAAGCGCAGATCGACTGGATTCCGCTGTCGCTCGGCGCGGTGCGGCCGACCCAGGGCAAAACTCTGGCCGTGATGCAGGTATGCGGGGGATCGCAATCGTTCAACGCGGTAAACCAGCTGCGCATTCTTGGCCGCTGGATGCGGATGATCACCATCCCGAACCAGTCGTCGGTGGCCAAGGCATTTCTTGAGTTTGACGAAAATGACCGGATGAAACCGTCCGGGTACTACGACCGAATCGTTGATGTGATGGAAGAGCTGGTGAAGTTCACCTGGCTGACCCGCGACCGCAGCGACTACCTTGTCGATCGCTACTCCGAGCGCAAGGAAAGCGCCGAAGAGCTGATGAAGCGGGTTAACCAGAAAGACCTGTAACGGCCTAAAGAATCAGCGTTGCCACACCCAGCGCAATAAACAGCACCGCACTGATTCGGTGAGCCCACTTCTCAAACGTCGGATTGCGCACCCGGTTGCCGAGCCAGATCACCGGCACATTCGCTGCCAGCATGCCCAGCGTGGTGCCGACGAGCACCGAAGCAAATGCATCCGGGAAGCGCGCCGCCAGTGCCACGGTCGCCACCTGCGTCTTGTCGCCAATCTCCGCGAGAAAGAACAGCACCAGCGACGCTGTAAACGGCCCCCAGCGCTGGCCATCGAGCGCATCATCCTCCTTGTCCGGAATCAGCATCCAGATGCCCAGCGCAATAAAGCTGCCGGCCAGAACCCACTGCAGCCAGTTGCCCGGCAGCATGTCTGCCAGCCACACACCCAGCCACGCCGACAAACCATGATTGACCAGCGTGGCCACCGTAATGCCGGCCAGAATTGGCCAGTGCACGCGATAACGGCAGGCCAGCGCAAAGGCCAGCAGCTGGGTTTTGTCACCGATTTCGCCGAGGGTGACCAGCGACAGTGAGGCGAGGAAGGCTTCCATAAAACGATCTCCGGCGGGACAGGGACACGAGACGCCGCACCCGTCCCGCCTGGGAGGTGCAGTGTCTCGGGTCTCGTCGGTCTCCGCGGAGCGGAGATGCGGGCGCCATGCACGGATGCAAGTTTGTTGACGACCGCCAGCGTCGGGGCTGTAACTACTCCCCCAAGGACGCGGCAATGTTAGAGATTCGACCAAATCCGGGCAAGTGCTATGCTGACCGCTTCATCAAGGAGCGCCCCATGACCGACGAACGCCTGCTGGATATTGAAACCACCATCGCCTACCAGGACGACCTGCTCAACGCCCTGAACCGCACGGTGGCCGAGCAGGTCATGCGCATCGACACCCTGGAGAAGCAGCTGCGCTTCGCGACCGAGCAGCTGCAGCAGATCGCCGAGCTGCTGGTGTCGATGAATATTGTGGATGAGAAGCCGCCGCATTATTAACGGATGGCAGAGGGCTGATGGGGGGTAAGCATTTCTACAGCATGGGAACTCAGTTGGGCCACCATGCCGTGTTTGCCGGGCTTGTAAGATATGGCTTACACGCGGGGCGTTGATTTTGTTCAATAATCCTTATCAACAACTGGGTCGGGGGGACAGGGCTAGACAGCATGCGGGTTTTATTTTGAAACAAATCGTGCTCTCTAATAGCTGCTGGATAGAATGAAAAATCTCACCAAAGCTGGAATCGTACTCTCTGTTATTTGGCTGGCCATGATGACACTGCTTATTTGGATAAAGTGGGAAGATCTGCCGAGACTGGATCTCAATGAGTGGGGGGACTTCCTTGCAGGGGTTATGGCGCCGCTGGCCCTTTTCTGGCTGGTCTTGGGGTATCTTCAACAAGGAGAGGAGCTTCGTCTCAATACTGAGGCTCTAAAAGCACAGCAAGAGGAGCTTGGCCGTCAAGTAGCAGAAACTGCGGCTCTGGTGGCACAGTCTGAAAGGCAAGCTGCCGCTGCGGAGCAGTTGGCTCTGGCGACCATGAGCGAGGCCCAGCAAGTCGCCCTACAAGAATCAATGGAGGCCATGCCTATATTCCGTCCTGCAGGCGGGTATGGCACGGGAGGAAATTATTACATCAATCTTAAGAACGCTGGAGCAACGGTCAAAGACTTGTCGGCTTCATGCAGCAATGGCCCGTCTATCCGAATTATTCCGGCCGACGTATTTGAGGCTGGCATGGAGGGAAAACTGAGAGTTGAGAGTGTTACTGCGTGGCCATTTCAGTTCTTGATCAGGTTCACCGACAAGTTCAATAAAAAGCATGTCAAATACTTCGAGATGAAGGAGCAGTTTAAGTTCGTTGAGAGCGTTGACGTGCAACAAATGCTTCAAGCCGACGACCCCGCCTCCGGCGGAACTGCGTCTTAAGCTGAGCGTTAGGCGCTTAGGCAAATGCTTTGGAATTTCTATATGCGAAACAAAGGTATATCAAATTCAAGTGATACAATAAGATTGAGTTCATGGAACGCATAGAAAATATCAATCCCAAGAGAATACAGTGGTGTCTGGATGATGCCCGAGTGTCGTTGCGCCAATTGGCTGCGGACGTAGATGTGTCGTACGAAACGCTCCAGCAGGTGATGGAGCGAGAAGCAGGCCTTACCTTTAACCAGCTTAAGAAAATCGGTAACTATTTTGGAAGAACTGCACTGTTCTTTCTAGAGGAAGAGCCGGTAAATGAATCAATGGTGCGAAGCAAGGAATTTCGTACCATTCTTAATCAGAAGGCTGAGGTAAGCAGTGCAATCAAAAAAATAATTCGCATCGCAGAGTGGCAGCGAGAGGTATTTGTTGATCTGGTTGATGAGATTGGAGTCGAGGAGGAGTTTAAGTTTTCCCCTCCTAAACTTAAGGGCGGCGATGCGAAGATTGCAGCAGCTCGGGCAAGATCGTGGCTTCGAATATCGAACCAGAGTTCATTTTCAGAGTACCGAGACGCGCTAGAGAGGCGCGGAATTCTTGTTTTTCGAACAAACGGATATGCAGGAAAGTGGCAGATTCCTAAAGAGAGCTCGGTGCTGGGCTTTAGCCTTTACGATGACCGATATCCTCTTATTGTTGTGAAGAAGCAAGGAATTGAGGCGCGCCAGACCTTCACAATGGCCCATGAGTTAGGTCATTTGCTTCTCCATAAATCCAGCATGATTGACGATGAGCATGATCTGCACTCGCATAAAGGGAAAGAGGCTGCCGCAAACAAATTTGCCGGCTATTTCTTGGTGCCAGATGAATTCTTGCTGGGAATTTACGATGAAGATCGTCCGCGTAATGTCTCTGAATACGATATTTGGTTGAGCGGACCGCGATCAAAGTGGGGCGTAAGCACCGAGGTAATTCTTTTGCGACTCGTCGAGGCCGGGCGCCTTGATAGAGCGGCATATGCCGCATACCGAGCATGGCTTCAGAGTCAAAAGTTCGGAGAGAAAGATGGGGGGAGCCGAGGGTACCGCCATCGGGAGCCGAGGCATATTCTCGGAGACCGATATGTTCGGGTGGTATTTGAAGCTCTAGACAGAAATAAGATTTCTTTAGCAAAAGCCAGTAAGTACCTCGACGGAATAAAGCTCTCGGACCTTCGTGAGCTGGAGAGGTATTGTGCCAGTCATTGATGCTTCTTCCGTTGTCCATGCTTGGGATAACTATCCAATTGAGAACTTCCCTAAGTTCTGGGACTGGCTGGATGGGCAGTTCTCATCCGGAGGAATTCTCATTCCATCAGTTGCGTACACTGAGGTTGGTCATGTTAGCCCCGATTGCCACGCATGGTTGAAGTCCAAGTCTATAAAAAAGGTCGGAATTGATAATGTCATTGCGCGTAATGCGATGAAAATCAAGGCGGCTCTAGGAATTGCCGATGACAATTATGGAAGCGGTGTGGATGAGAACGATATTATAATAATCTCAACGGCAAAGACTAAGAGAACATCCCTAGTTTCCAACGAACAGCGCCAGCCAACCCTCCCTCCTCAGATGAAGCGTTACAAGATTCCAGCGGTCTGTTCGCTAAGATCAGTTAATGTTACCTGCGAAAGTTTGGCAGAGCACATTCGTCAGTCCAGGCAAGTATTTTGATTCAATCACTGCCGATCACTCTCTGCAGGGCGAAGATCAAGAATCAACATAAACACGATCCGTTTAGTCCTTTCTTGCTTGGTGGAGTCGAGGGCGTTGATCCGGCGCTATTAAGCAGTGACAAACCTCAGGGATCGCTGTTCTAGGGTAAGGTGAGACATGCATAACAAGGCCAGATCGGTGAGTAAATCCGCTGAGTCGGGCTTTGTCAGAGTGAATCGCAGCATGCTTAGAGCTTTGGCATTAATTGAGATCCTGATTGCGTCACTTCTCATGGCGTTGTTTGTTTTCTCTATACCAGATATCTGCAACGGCAGGCTCTCCGGGCATGATTGTGAGGGCTGGTTCATGTTCGGAGTTAATCTCTTTGCTCCGCTGGGGCTGATCGGGCTTGCTTGCGCAATTCTGTCTTTAGTAAAGAAAAGCTGGATTCCGCAGTACTTCCTGATAATCGGCTGCATGGTGATCGCCGCATACTGGCTGGCCCATGCTTTGTAAGCCTTCCCATAAAAAAGCCCCGGGCAAGGCGCCCGGGGCAAGCAATGGCATGCGTTTCTACGCCGCTACAAGGTCATGATGTATTTGACCAGGTCGCTGACCTCGCTCTGGTTCTGTGCACACCAGGGGTGAGGACTGGCGGGCATGCCAATCGGTGAAGGAGTGCCCATTTCTGCCGGGCCGTACTCAGCGCGCATCTTCTGATAATCCCAGTAGTAGTGATCCTTGTCCCAATCCACGGTAACGAAGTACTTGTGGCGGGTGATGAACTTGTTGCGCTTGTAGCCGCGGTCAAGCTTGGTCCAGTACTTCGATTTCGGCACCCGGAAGACATCGCCGCGACGGTTCAGATCCGGCGTGGTAATCGGCTGATCCGTGGTGCCG
Organism: Alcanivoracaceae bacterium; assembly: GCA_023146255.1. Lineage (GTDB taxonomy): Bacteria > Pseudomonadota > Gammaproteobacteria > Pseudomonadales > Alcanivoracaceae > PGZG01. Next base: position 193,708 of record JAGLCJ010000014.1, on the reverse strand, counting down.
GGTTGTGGCCGTACCGGTGGGTGCAGGGTGTAGTACTGCTTGTACAGCTCCGAGTTCGTATCGCAGCGTGCCGGCGACACCAGATCTTCCATGTTGCGCACATGGCCGTCAGACAGCAGGCCGCGGCTTTGCACCCAGTACATGTCGCGCAGGAAGGTCGCACGGATCCCCTGTGTTTCCTGGTGGTAAATGGTTGGCGCAAAGAAGCGGCCGACCTCATCCAGGCGGATCATTTTCTCGTTGGTGTGGGCGCCGAGGCCATCGTTATGGCAGCTACCACAATCCCGATCAAAGGTCTGCTTGCCTCGGCTCACCGATTGCACCAGCGTCGGATAGGACTGCCAGCCTTGCGCCAGGAACTGTCCTTCTTCAAGCGCCGGCACTTCACGGGTATAGGTCACTTCCTTGTCAGGCTGGTTGATATAGCCACCCCACCAGGTTCTTTTTGGGGGCTGCGGCTCCATCACCGTATAGGTCTCGGTCTTGGTGCCGGTGCCGGTCTGCGATAACAACTGACCGTTCTGCTTCAGCCAGCGGTACATGCCGATATTGATCAGCAGCGGGTCATCCTTATCCAGCTTGGTCATGTAGGCGGTAAGCGCTTGCAGTGGTGCCTTGCGCATGGAGCCTACTGCACCGTCAGGCTCTTCGGCATGAACGTAGGAGCCTTCAAATCCGACATAGGATTCTGTGTGCGAAAGCGAGCGGCGAATGGCCATATAGTTGGTCACGTTCGGGAAGGCGACCGGCGAGAACTGGTAATCATTGTCCACGTGGCTGCCTTCGCCATTGAGCCGCACCATGTTGTGCTCGCCCGTGCCTGGCGGCATGTGATACAGCAGCATGTCTTTCGCTACGCCGTCCTTGCCGCGATCCCATGACGGGCCTTCTTCTTCGGCGTAGATGCCGTCGAAGGTTTTAAAGGGCGTCTGCAACACCGCCCACTTCACCGACCACTCCGGGTTGGGCAAGCCACCGAACACTTTGGTCTTTTGCTGCAGATTGGTGTCCTGATAGGTGATCTGATAGCTGTGGCAGGACGCGCAGTTGAAACCGATAAACTCACCCGGCCCGGTAAAGGGACTGTTGCCTTCCGCAGAGCGGTAACCTACCCAGCCGCTGTTACGGGTATTGCCTTCATGCCTGGCACTGCCGATACCGAAAAGCCCGGGCACCGGTGTCGGCTGCGGGTACTGCTCAAAGTACACATCATCAATGGCGACATCCGGCACTTGGCCGCGCACGGTTTTATAGGCACCGAACAACTTTCTCGGGTCGGCCCTTTTGCCGGTAATCGGGTCAAAGGCGAGGTAATTGAAGATTGACCACCAGTCCAGATTACGTACGTTGTGATTCAGGCCGATATTGTAATCGTAGGACCAGAAGATCTTTTCACCCTGAGCATACATGGGGCCGAAGCCCGGGTTGTCGATGTTAACGGCGATCGGTGCGCTGGCGACCGGGTCGCCAAGTTGCGACACGACATCGCAGTTATGCTGGAAGGTATCACTGATAATGCGTGATGTTTGCGCATCGATGACATTATGCGGCTCGCCCGGATTAATCAGCGACTCATTCGCACCAATACGCTTTTGCACTTGCACCACCAGGGGGCCACTGCTGGCATGATCCGGCACCCTGAAGCGAATGGTGTTGTCATCCCAATAACGCACATTCTTCTGCCAGAAGTCCTGCTGGTTATCGGTTTCATAATTGACCTGGTCGAGAAGCGAGAGCTCCTGCTCGAAAATGCGCAGGTCGGTTTCGAGAATGCGGGTGTTACCGAGCATGATCTTGCTGAAGTCGATATCGACACCGCTGCCGAAGTTGGAGCCTTTCAGGACAACGATATCGCCCGGCCTGAACGTCGGCGCGACGCCGCTTGCCGGCGTCCAGACGTCCACGCCATTGACCCTGATCCTGTCGATAATAGGCTGGCTTAGGCCCATGGCGGCGGAATCATAGCGCGCCGCTTCACGATTGTAGTCAGTGGAGCAGATCTCTTCCTGATGAGGAAAATCACCGGGTAGTACCAGGTCCAGCGCGGCGTTTGCCGTGCCAGACACCCCCAATACACTGACCATCAGGATGCTTTTGTATCGATTCATTATTCCTCTCCCCGCCCTTTGATTATTTTTTTATTAGAAAAACCAGCCGAACCAGCTGGTGTTTGCTTCCTTGTCAAACTTGCTTGCGATCTTGCGGAAGAAATACAGATGGTCTTCTTCCATATCATTGAGAAGGTATTCCGGATTGGCGGAGTTCTTGACGATGATGATGTTTCTGGCCGGGTCGACATAGATGAACTGGTTGAAAATGCCGATCGCCATGTAGTCGGGCTTGTTGTCCGGAATCCACCACTGGTAGCCATAGCCCCAGCTGTCGTTCGAAAGAGGGTTGTCGCCCGGGACAAGCTGTGGCTCGGAGGTATCCAGCGAGTCCGCTACCCAGTTGGCCGGTACGATCTGGTTGCCGCGCAGTTTGCCGTTGTTCAGGTACATCAATCCGAACTTGGCGTAATCACGCAGGGTGGCATTGACGCAGCAATAGGTGGCTTCAACGCCATGCGGATCGGTTACCCAAGTCGCCGAGCTTTCGGCGCCCATCGGCTGCCACAGATTGGTGGCCATAAATTGCGAGATGCCTTGACCGGTTGCTCTGGAGAGCACCATGCCAAGCACCTGGGTATCGCTGCTGGCGTAGTAGTTATGCGTGCCAGCTGGATGACGCTTGTCCTTCAGGCTGTAGATGTACTCATCGTTGGATGTCAGGTTGGCCGACAGTAACTGGAACGCATCTGAGTTCGGGTCCGCACCGGACTCATCAAAATCCACGCCAGAGGACATTTGCAGTACATTCCTGATCGTCACATCGTGGTAGGCCGTGTTCATCAGCTCGGGCACATAGCTGGACACCAGATCATCGACGCTGGAGATAAACCCTTGCTCCACGGCAATGCCCACCAACGCCGAGGTGATCGACTTGGCCACAGACCAGGAAGTAAATCGCGTGTTTTTATGCGAGCCAAGATAGTAATTTTCATAGACAATCTGGCCGTTCTGGATCACAAGCAGGCCGCCGGTGCCGGTGCGCTGCAGGAACCAGTCCGACGACACGGGGAGCCCGTTGTAATTCTTGAATGAAAGCGGCAGATATTCCTGGGTGCGTGCCTTGGGAAGCTGATAAGGATCCGTTGAGGCGGGAATGGTCTGGTGAATGTAATTCTGTGGAACCTCATTAAATAGCGTCAGCAGCCCCAGCGAGCCGCCACCGCAACCGCTGAGTGCGAAAATACAGATTAATGCCAGAGTCTGCTTGCTCATGTTGCCCGCCCGATTTTTTGTTTTGTCGTTGTTATTCGGGGAAGAACACTGAAACTGGCGGCGACGCCGAGTAAGTCTGGCCTTCCCTGCCTGCATGATTTGTATAGCCATGCTGCCCAAGCGATCCAAAAAAACCGGCCGCACTGATTGGGTCACGGCAACATAGCACCGCTGTCTCGGGCCAGTGGCGCTGATTGCTCACATTAACTGCCATTGTGTATTCTTTTACCGCCGCCTTCGGTAGAACGGGGCGGCGATATTTTAAAAATACGCCGATCGACGTAGCGGCTATTCGTTACTGCCAGGCATAACGATAGGAAAGGAAGGGAGTTGTAAGACTGCTCGTTGGATATCGCTCTAACCAGCCACGGCGGTCGGTTTGGTGACCAGTCGTGCCGGCGGGAAGTGGCAGGTAAATGTACTTCCCTTGCCGATTTCGCTTTTGATTTCCAGCCGCCCCTGATGGCGGATCATGATGTGCTTGACGATCGCCAAGCCAAGGCCTGTGCCGCCGGTTTCGCTATGGCGGCTGCTGTCCGGGCGGTAGAAGCGTTCGGTCAGGCGCGGAATATGGGTCGGGTCGATGCCGTGACCGTTGTCGCTCACGGAGAAATGGGCGCCGCGTTCGTCCTGCCAGTAACGGATTTTTATTTCGCTGTTTGCCGGCGAGTATTTCACCGCATTGCTGATCAGGTTGCCGAAGGCGCTTTCCAGTTCCGCCGGGTTGCCGATCAGGCGCGCTTCCACCGGCACTTCCACGCTGATCTGTTGTTGCTTGTCGCCGCTGAGTGACTGGGCGTCATCGCGCATGCGTTGCAGCAGGCCATGCAATGGCACCGCTTGCTGGGCACCTTCCGGCTGGCTGCTTTCCAGTCGTGACAGCATCAGCAGGTCGTTGACCAGGGCTTCCATCCGTGCCGATTGCTGATTCATCTGTGACAGGGCGCGGCGCAATCGGGTCTGATCATCCGGCACCGAGCCGAGCAGGGTTTCCAGATAGCCTTTCAATACCGTCAGCGGGGTTTTCAGTTCGTGGCTGACGTTGGCGACGAAATCCTTGCGCATCTGTTCGAGCTTGTGCAGACGGGTGACGTCGCGAACCATAATCAGGCGATCACCGGGCCCAAACTCGGTAACCCGATACTGCAGGATGCGGTTATCGTCTTTCGGTGACGCCAACTCCAGTGGCTCGCGAAACAACCCCTTGTGCAAATAGTTGTAAAGACGGGGATCGCGGATCAGGTTGGTGAGTGCCTGGCCCATGTCCTGTGCATGTCGGAAGCCGAGAAATAATTCAGCGGTCTGATTGAAGTATTCCAGTCGGCCGTGGCGATCAATCAGCAGCACCGCATCTTCCAATGCATTCACTGACGACTGGGCACGCTGAATGATGCCAGCCAGTTCTTCCTGGGCGCGGCGTTCTTTGCGAAAAAGATGTTCAAGATGGGTGTACAGATCGCCCCACAGGCCGGAGCTGTCCGGTGGTTCGGTGTGTTCCTTCTGGGTGAGCCAGGAATACAGTTCAAACAGCTGGCGCACATGCCAGACAATATAGCCAGCCAATGCAATTACTACCGGCCACAGGCTGTCGAGGGAAATGGCAGCCAGCGCCGCAATGCCTGACAGAATCAGGATGCGGTTGATTTCACTGGCCAGTCTCGACTTCATGCTGCGTCCCTCATGCCGGGAGCGTCAGTATAGGGGCGTTATTGTCAGGAGGCGACGGCGGTTTTGGTGGAAAACCGGTAGCCGGTGCCGCGCACGGTCTGGATAAAGCGATCGAAGTTATGTGGCTCCAGCGCTTTACGCAGGCGACGGATGTGCACGTCGATGGTCCGGTCTTCAACGTAGACGTTGGCGCCCCAGACCTGATCGAGCAGCTGGGTGCGCGAATAGGCGCGCTCCTGATGGGTCATGAAAAATTCCAGCAGGCGATATTCGGTCGGGCCCATGTCCACCGGCTGGTCGTTGGCGGTGATGCGGTGGCTGATCGGGTCGAGGCACAGGCCTTCGATTTCAATCGCCTTGTCAGCGCTGCCGGTACCGCTGCGGCGCAGTACCGCCTTGATGCGGGAGATCAGTTCGCGGGTGGAGAACGGCTTGGTGATGTAATCGTCGGCGCCGACGTCGAGGCCCTGGATCTTGTTGTCCTCTTCGCTTTTCGCGGTGAGCATGATGATCGGGATTTCACTGGTGGTGTCATCGCGCTTTAAGCGCCGCGCCAGTTCGATACCGCTGATGGACGGCAGCATCCAGTCGAGCAGCACCAGGTCCGGGCGCTGGTCGACAATAATTTCGTGGCCGCGCTGGGCGTTATCGGCTTCGAGGACGTCGAAGTCCGCCAGTTCCAGGGCGACTGCCACCATTTCCCTGATGGCCGGTTCGTCATCAATGATCAGGATTCTGTGCTTGGCCATGTCCAATACTTCTCTCTATGTGTATGGAGGCCTATTTGATTGCGTTTATATGACAGGGTTATGACAGGAGAGGCAAGCTTTGGTCTGGTTGCTGATTTCTGTGGTTTGGTAGTGATCTATCCGGGCATTCGGGCTGCATGGCCCCGCCGGGACACGCACGAGTACGTCCCTGTAGCTCTTCTCCGCCATCCATGGCTCCGAAGGTCCCGGCGGGGCCATGCAGCCCGAATGCCCTCGCATCCTGCTATTTGCCGACATTCAATGCAGTTTGTGATGTCCGGGAAGGTGTCGTTGCGAGGCTTGGACGCCTGTCAGGGCTTTGCCGGGACTGTGTGAGACAGGGATGTCGAACACAAGCCCCCAGGGATGGGTTCACGGCGTGTCCCGGCAAAGCCCTGACAGGTGGCCAAGCCGGAGAAGTTCACTGCCAAACCAACTAAACCAGATAGTCCACCAGCAGTCCGGCAAACACTGCCAACCCGACCCACTGGTTGTTCAGAAACGCCTGAAAGCAGCCATCGCGACTACGCTCACGCATCAGCCAGTGCTGGTACACAAACAACCCGGCCGCCACACCAAGCCCGGCCAGCCAGAACCCGCCAAAACCGAGCTGCCGGCCGAGCAGCCACAGTGCAAACAGCGCCATCCCCTGCAGCGCGCCGATCATCAGCCGGTCCATCTCGCCGAACAGGATGGCGGTGCTCTTCACCCCGATCTTCAGATCGTCATCCCGGTCGACCATCGCATATTCGGTATCGTAGGCCACCGTCCAGAGCAGGTTGGCGGTGTACAGCAGCCAGGCGATCGCCGGCAGGCTGTCGGTTTCGGCGGCAAAGGCCATCGGAATCGCCCAGGAGAAGGCCGCACCGAGCACCACCTGCGGCAGGTGGGTGTAGCGCTTCATAAAGGGATACAGCACCGCCAGCGCCAGCCCGCCGAAAGACAGCAGGATGGTGAAGGTATTCAGGAACAGCACCAGCACAAAGGCCACCGCGGCCAGGCCGGCGAACAGCATCAGCGCCTGCTTGCCGGACAGCGCGCCGGTGGCCAGCGGCCGGGCTTCGGTGCGCTTCACATGGCCGTCGATATTGCGGTCGGCAAAGTCGTTGATGACGCAGCCGGCGGCGCGCATGACGATCACGCCGAGGGTGAAGACAATCACCGTGCGCACACTGGGCGAGCCATTGCCGGCAATCCATACCGCCCACAGGGTCGGCCAGAGCAGCAGCAGGGTGCCCACCGGGCGGTCCAGGCGCATCAGCTGGATCCACGGCCAGAGCTTCGGGTAGCGGGTCTGGACGAATTGCATCATCGGTTCAGGATCCGGTTGTTCAGGGATTGCTGCCAGGTCACCTCGTCCCACAGGCCGTCGCCATGGGGGCGCGCCTGCACCGCCGGGCACAGCGCCTGCACGCCGTTTTCCAGCGCCTGCTCGACGGCGAACTCGCAGACCTCGCGGACCCAGCCCCAGTCGGCGCTGCGCTCGTTCGGCAGGCGGACAAAGCCGGCGCCGATGGCCGGGCTCATGCGCCGTACCCGGGTGAAATCGTACAGGCCCTGAATGCGCTCGCCGAGGTGGCGTTGCCACTGGTCGCGGCCGGTGCGCCAGGCCAGTGCCGCAGTGCGATTCTGCAGCGATGCCGCCAGAGCCGACGGGCTTTTCAGCAAGCCGCCGCTGGCCACGGCGAAGGCCGGGTCGTCGTTCAGCCAGAGGTGGCTGTCGAGGAAATCGAGTTCCGAGGTGTCCAGCGCCCGCAGGTGCTTTTCACTGCCGGCGCCGGCGGACACGCCAAAGGCAATCGACGGGAACAGGGCGCGCAGGCTGCGCGGGATTTCCAGCAAGTATTGTTCGGCGCGCTGCTCGGTGCCGCGTGACCAGATGCCGAGTCGGGCCAGTTTGTTCAGTGGATGACTCTGGAAAATATGCCGGCTGGCGCCATAGGCGGCCGGTGGCAGCGGGAAGTGATGACAGAAATCCACCGCCACCACGGTGTCGAGCAGGCCCTCGCGCTTGAGCAGGTCGAGGGTTTGCGACCAGATGTCGATAAAATCCTGCGGCCGGCGGACAAAACTGCGCCGTGACTGGGTGTCGGGCAGGAAGCGGCTGGTCAGCCAGAGTTGAATGCCACGGCTGCGCGCCTGCTGGGCCAGCTCGATCAGGCCGCGGCGTGGATGCACCTGAACCGGCGAGCGTTCCGGCGGCCGCACTTCATAGCGATCAATGACAATGCCGTCAGCGCGGGCGGCGATCAGGTGCGGAAAGGCGTCAATGCGCAGGCCGTTATAGCCGCGTTCGAGCAGGGCGTCGAGGCACGCCGGCAGCTGGCGATAGGGGCCCTGGCGTGCGTCGTTGCGGGTCAGCCAGGCATGCTCCCAGCTGGCCAGTGCAAGACGCGGTAATTCAATGCCGGACATTCAGCCAGACCCCGGGGAACGAAAACGAAGAGCGGCCAGCATACCTGTTTCTGTGAAGGCCTCAATGGCTGCACCGCCGCCCGGCGGGCCAAACGTGCGCCATGTCCGCCGGGGGTGCACGGCAGTGCCACGATAGGTTTATCATCGGGCCATGCGACATATTCCGATTTTGACATTGCTGCTCAGTTCCCTGGCCTTCGGCGGCGAAACCCTGCCGGACGAAGCGCGCGTCGACGATGGCGAAGACGAGGCCGAAATGCAGGAGCGGTTCAGCGCGCCGGTGATGGGCGCTGACGAGCTGGAGAATCTGTATTTGCAGAGCCCGGTGGAAATCGGTGGCTCGCCGGCGCAGGGCATGCGCTCGGTCAAGGGCGAGGAGCTCTATTCCGACAGTGATGCACAATTGCTGGAGCGGCAGCGGGCAGAGTCGGCGGCACCGATTGTGTTGCCGGAAGCGCGCCCGCCGTTACCAACCATTCCTCCCGGCGTCCCTATCCGTCAGCTGTAGGAGCCGTCGATCGACGGCGAACGCTTTTCCCGGTCGACAGATTTTTGTAGCAAGAGCCTTCGCGGTCGGTCGACCGCTGCTACGGTGTCAGGCAGCGGATGAAACGCTGGCTGAGATCGTCCAGCAACGCTGCATAACCCACCTTGCCCAATCCGCGTCCGAGCGGATCCGCTTCCACCACCCGGCATTGATCCCGGCATAGCCGTTCGGCCAGCGCCCGCCGTGATTCCGGCTCGGCCATAAAGCAACGGATGTTGTCGGTTTCGATCTGTCGGATCAGGGCAATAAAGCGTTTGCTGCCAGGGGAAAGCTCGGTGCTGGCGCTCACCGGCAGCACCGGGCGCAAATTGAAGGCTTCGGCAAAATAACCCCAGGCATCGTGGTGGCTGAGATACGGCTTGTCGGCGTAAGGCGCCAGTTGTTGTTGCAGCAGGACGCGCTGCTGATTCAGTCGTGTTTCGAACCTGGCGACCTGTTGCTGTATTTGTTGCGGATCAAGGCCCAACGTTGCCGCCTGTGCCGGCAGGGCGCGGGCCAGCTCGATCATGTTGTCCGGTGACAGCCACAGGTGCGGGTCGAGATTGTTCTGGTGGTCATGACCGGCATGGTCGTGATCGTCGTCGGCGTCCTGCAGCTGGCGCTGGTGAATGCCGGGCAGCGCCAGCATGGCCAGCTGCGGGCCTTTGCCACGCGACATCAGTTTCGCCAGCGACGGCTCCGCCGCCTCGCCCAGCCAGACAATCAGATCGGCCTGCTGCACCTTGCGGGCCTGGCCGGGGGTAAAGGAAGCATCGTGCGGGGTTTGCGAGCTGAGCAGAAAGGTGTCCACCGTGACCGCATCGCCAAATACGTCGCGCAGCAGCATCGCCAGCGGCTCGATACTGGCCAGCACCCGTGGTGGCGCACCGGCTTCCGCGGCGTGCAGCGGCATGGTCAGCCACAGGCAAAACAGGACGGTGAGGGTGCGCACACAGGCTCCAGCGGTACAGGCGAGGCCGCGTAGTTTATCATCTGCGCTCATTGAGGAGGGGTGAATGAGCGAGCCACTGATAGATCTCAGGCAGATCAGTCTGCAGCGGGACGGCCAGACCATCCTCGACCGGGTTGACCTGCAACTGGTGCCGGGCCGGATCACCACCCTGATCGGCCCGAACGGAGCCGGCAAAACCTGTCTGGCGCGGATCGCGCTGGGGCTGATGCAGCCGAGTGCCGGCACCATCCAGCGCCGGCCACGACTGCGCACCGGCTATATGCCGCAAAAACTGCGTATTGATGAAAGCCTGCCGCTGACCGTGGACCGGTTCCTGTGGCTGGCCCAGCCCGGCCATGAAGATGATCGTATTGCAGCATTGAAGCGCACCGGCGTGGCCCATGTGCGTGATCGCGCCGTGCAGAAACTGTCCGGCGGTGAATTACAGCGTGTGCTGCTGGCCCGCGCCATTTTGCGCAAACCGGATCTGCTGGTGCTGGATGAGCCGGCGCAAGGTGTCGATGTGGTTGGCCAGAATGCCTTGTACGGTTTGCTGGCGGATGTACGCGATGAACTCGGTTGCGGCATTTTGCTGATCTCCCACGATTTGCATCTGGTGATGGCGGCGACTGATCAGGTGGTGTGTCTGCAGCATCATGTTTGCTGTCACGGCACGCCGGAAGCGGTGCGGCTTGATCCTGCTTATCTTGCCTTGTTTGCCGGCCAGCATGTGCCGGCCGATAACCTCGCGGTGTACACCCACGATCATGATCACGATCATGATCTGCACGGTAATGTGCATGGCTGCGATGATCCGCATCATCACCATGCGCACGATCATTCCCATGAACATTCCCATGCACATCAGGACGGGCATAAACATGATTGAGTTGTTGCTGCCGCCACTGTTTGCCGGGCTTGCCGTGGCGCTGGTGGCCGGGCCCATGGGCGCGTTTGTGGTCTGGCGGCGGATGGCGTTTTTTGGTGACACGCTGGCGCATGGTGCATTACTTGGTGCGGCGTTCGGCATTGCTGTTGGTATCAGTCTTTATCCCGCCGTGGTGATGGTGTGTCTGGTCATGGCGCTGGTGCTGGTGGCGCTGCAGCAGCAGCGTCATCTCGCTAACGACACCCTGCTCGGCATGGTCTCGCACACCACGCTGGCGCTCGGCATCGTTGCGGTCAGTTTGCAGCCCGGCGTGCGAGTCGATCTGTTTGCCTTTCTGTTTGGTGATCTGCTGGCGGTGAGCTGGAAGGATGTGGCCTGGCTCGCTGGCGGCGCGGCGCTGATCCTGTCATTGATGATACTGAACTGGCGCAATCTGCTCAGCCTCACCGTTGATGAAGACATGGCCCGGGTCGAAGGCGTGCCGGTGGTGGCGACGCGGATACTGCTGATGCTGTTGCTGGCGCTGCTGATTGCCGGAGCAATTCGCACGGTGGGCGTATTGTTGATTACTTCGTTGCTGGTGATGCCGGCAGCCAGCGCACGGCGACTGGCAAAAACACCGGAGCAGATGGCAGCGATTGCGGCGCTGCTCGGTTTGATTGCGGTGATCGCCGGGCTGGCGTTGAGCTGGCAGATGGACACCCCGGTGGGGCCGTCGATTGTGCTGGCGGCAGCGGCGGTGTTTCTCGGCACGCTGGGAAAGCGGACGGTTTCATAATCAACCGCGCACGGGTATAAAAAGTCTGCAAAATCATGGACAGGCAGACATGCAAAATGCCATCAACCAGCTCTACCAGACCGAATCGCGCCGCGTCCTTGCCACGCTGATTCGCCTGCTCGGTGATTTTGATCTCGCCGAGGAGGCCTTGCACGAGGCCTTCTCTGCGGCGCTGCAGCAATGGCCGGCGCAGGGCATGCCGGCCAATCCGCGCGCCTGGCTGGTGTCTGCGGGCCGCTTCCGGATGATTGACCAGCTGCGCCGACATGGCCGTCATCATGAATCCTACGACGAGATCGCCGAGCAGCTGGCGACGGAGTTGGAAGCCGACGCACCGGAAGATCATGCGGTGGAGGATGATCAGCTGCGGTTGATCTTTACCTGTTGCCATCCGGCCCTGTCGCAGGAAGCGCAACTGGCACTGACATTGCGCGAAGTCTGTGGCCTGACCACGGAAGAAATTGCCCGCGCCTTTCTCACCACGGCACCGACGCTGGCGCAGCGGATTGTCCGCGCCAAGGCGAAGATCCGCGATGCCAACATTCCCTATGAAGTGCCGGAGAAAAGTGAACTGCCGGCGCGGCTGGAGGTGGTGCTGCAGGTGATCTATCTGCTGTTCAACGAAGGTTATGCGGCATCCGCTGGTGAGGAAATGATCCGCCATGATCTGGCTGCGGAAGCAATTCGTCTTGGTCGCCTGCTTTGCCAGTTGTTGCCGGAGCCGGAAGTGCAGGGCCTGCTGGCGCTGATGCTGTTGCAGGATTCCCGCCGGGATACGCGCACCGGTGCCGATGGTGAGCTGATTCTGCTGGAAGATCAGGATCGCAGCCGCTGGGATCAGCAAAGTATTCAGGAAGGTATCCAGCGGGTCATGCTCGCGCTTGGTTCGCAGCGCTTCGGCAGTTATACCCTGCAGGCGGCGATTGCCGCCGTGCATGCCGAGGCGCCTTCCATTACCGATACCGACTGGGCGCAGATTGTCGGGCTTTATGACGCGCTGTTCAGTATCAACCGTTCGCCAGTGGTGGCGCTGAACCGGGCGGTAGCCGTGGCCATGCGCGATGGCCCGGAGGCGGGTCTTGCCCTGATCGATCACTTGCTTACCAAACCTGCCTTGCGTGATTACCACCTCGCCCATGCGGCCAGAGCCGATATGTGCCGGCGGTTGAACCGGAAAACGGATGCGATTGCCGGCTATCGGCAGGCGCTGGAACTGGCCCGGCAGGGGGCGGAGCGCCGTTTTCTGGCGCGCCGGCTGGCGGAACTGGGCGGCTGAAAAATATTTTGCCCGGCCTGTCGATCCGACGCCTTCCCGTTCGACTACCTGTAGGAGCGGCCGACCGGCCGCTCCTACACAGGTAGGTCGACCAAATTCTGCAAAGGAGTTCAGCATGAAGTTCATGATCATACGTAAAGCCGACGCGGCGACGGAAGCGGGGGAGATGCCATCCGACGAGCTGTTGACGGCGATGGGCCGTTACAACGAGATGCTGGCGGACGCCGGCGTGATGCGCGATGGCACCGGGCTGCGCCCGAGTCGTGATGGCGCCCGGATCCGCTTCAGCAAAGGCAAGCCGGTGGTCAGCGACGGACCTTTCACTGAAACCCGGGAGCTGATTGCCGGCTTCACCATGATTGAAGTGAATTCGAAGCAGGAGGCCATCGACTGGGCAAAGCAGTGGCCGGCCATGGACGCTGACGGCAACGTCGAACTGGAGCTGCGCCAGCTGTTTGAGATGGAAGATTTTGCTCCGGGCGAAGGCATCGAAGTGCATCAGGATCTGGAAAAGCGCATGGCCCGGCAGCCGTCACTGATGTGCATGTATATCGGCTTCAATGGCAACTGCGCACAGGCCCTGCATTTCTATGCCGATTGTCTGGGTGGCCATATTGAAATGGCAATGACCTGGGGCGATGGCCCTGCGGATATGGACATCGCGGAGGAGTGGAAGGAGAAAATCATGCATGCCCAGCTGCGCGCCGGCCGCTGGACGCTGATGGCCTGTGATTCGCCGTCGGAACACTATCAACCGCTTCAGGGTTGCCATCTGCAGATCACGATTGATGATCAGGCGGCAGCGGAGCAGGTTTTCAATCGTCTCGCTGAGAAGGGCACAGTGACTATGCCATTTGCAGAAACCTTCTGGGCCAATCGCTTCGGCATGCTGGTGGATCGCTTTGGCGTATCGTGGGCAATCAACAGCGGCATGAAGTAATGTAGGAGCGGCCGATCGGCCGCGATATGTTTGGAAAAGATTCGCGGTCGGTCGACCGCTCCTACAGGAATTAACCGGGAGAGCACGATGAAATATCTGGCGCTGGTTTACTACAACGAAGCGATCATGAATGCCATGTCGCAGCAGGAGTGGGATGCCCTGAATCAGGAGTGCATCGGCTGTGTCGAGAACCTGCAGCGCAGCGGCCATTTTGTTGATGGTCATCCGCTGCAACAAACCGACACGGCGACCACGGTGCGGGTGCGCAACGGCAAGCTCACGACAACCGATGGACCCTTTGCCGAAACCCGAGAGCAACTGGCCGGATTTTATATGCTGGAAGCGCGCGATCTGAATGAAGCGATTCAACTCGCTGGAAAAATTCCGCCGGCGCGTTATGGCTCCATCGAAGTAAGGCCGGTGCGCGAACTGAAGGCGGAAGGTAATCTGGCTGGCGGCAAATCAACCTGAGAGCGCCTTTGTAGGAGCGGTCGACCGACCGCGAATCCTGCAAAACATATCGCGGCCGCTCGGCCGCTCCTACAGGGAATGCAGGGCGGCGGCATGGTGGGCAATGTGTTCGCCGATGAAGCTGGCGATAAAGTAATAACTATGGTCATAGCCCGGCTGCATGCGCAGCGTCAGCGGGTGGCCGGCCTCGTTGCAGGCCTGCTGTAACAGCTCCGGCTTTAACTGATTGGCAAGAAATTCGTCGGCATCGCCCTGATCGATCAGTAGCGGCAATCGTTCACCGGCGGTGGCAACAAGGGCACAGCTATCCCATGCCAGCCAGCTGTTGCGGTCATTGCCCAGATAAGCTGCGAATGCCTTTTCTCCCCACGGCACCTGACTCGGCGCAACGATCGGCGAAAATGCCGAGACGCTGCGATATCTGCCAGGATTTTTCAGTGCGACCATCAGAGCGCCATGCCCGCCCATGGAATGCCCGGAAATCGAGCGTGCGGCAGTCACCGGGAAATTCGCCTCGATCATCGACGGCAGCTCATCGACGATGTAATCGTACATGCGAAAGTGCGGCGCCCATGGTGATTGACTCGCATTGATATAGAAGCCGGCACCCTGGCCAAGATCGTAACCGGCATCGTTGGCGATACTGTCGCCGCGCGGGCTGGTATCCGGGGCGACAATCACCACGCCGTGTTCAGCGGCGTAACGCTGGGCGCCGGCTTTGGTGATGAAGTTCTGTTCATTGCAGGTCAGACCGGACAGCCAGTACAGCGTCGGACATTCCTGCTGCTGTGCTTGCGGCGGCAGGTAGACAGCAAAGCGCATGCGGCAGCCCAGTGTTGCCGAATCATGCTGCCAGACCTGCTGGCGGCCGCCAAAGCAGGCGCGATCTTCGATTTTTTCCATTGCCATTGCTGCCTCAGAAATGAATCACGGTGCGGATCGACTTGCCTTCGTGCATCAGGTCAAAGGCCTTGTTGATATCTTCCAGCCCCATAGTGTGGGTAACGAATGGGTCGAGCTGGATTTCGCCGCGCATGGATTGCTCGACCATGCCGGGCAACTGGCTGCGGCCTTTGACGCCACCGAACGCTGAGCCACGCCAGACGCGGCCGGTGACTAGCTGGAACGGCCGGGTGCTGATTTCCTGACCGGCGCCGGCGACGCCGATAATGACGCTCTCGCCCCAGCCTTTGTGACAGCATTCCAGCGCCGCGCGCATCACATTGACATTGCCGATGCATTCAAAACTGAATTCAACGCCGCCGTCGGTCATGTCGACGATCACTTCCTGAATCGGCTTATCAAAATCTTTCGGGTTGACGCAGTCAGTGGCGCCCATCTGTTTGGCCAGCTCAAATTTTGCCGGGTTGGTGTCGATGGCAATGATGCGGCCAGCCTTGGCTTGCTTCGCGCCCTGCACCACGGCAAGGCCGATGCCGCCGAGGCCGAACACGGCAACGGTATCGCCTTCTTTGACCTTGGCGGTGTTGTGCACGGCGCCGATGCCGGTGGTGACGCCACAACCGAGCAGGCAGACTTTATCATGCGGCGCATCCGGATTGATTTTTGCCAGCGACACTTCGGCGACCACGGTGTATTCGCTGAAGGTGCTGGTGCCCATGTAGTGATAAATGGGCTCGCCGTTATAGGAGAAGCGGCTGGTGCCATCCGGCATCAGGCCCTTGCCCTGGGTGGCGCGTACCGAGCTGCACAGATTGGTCTTGCCGGATTTGCAGAACTTGCACTCACCACATTCAGCGGTATACAGCGGAATGACATGATCGCCCAGCTTGACGCTGGTGACGCCCTCGCCAACTTCCACGACGATGCCAGCGCCTTCATGGCCGAGTACTGCCGGGAACACGCCCTCAGGATCATCACCGCTCAGGGTAAAGGCGTCGGTATGGCAGACACCGGTGTGGGTAATCCTGACCAGCACTTCGCCTTTTTTTGGTGGCGCCACATCAATCTCGACGATTTCCAGCGGCTTGCCCGGTCCGAAGGCAACGGCGGCGCGTGATTTCATGGCAATCTCTCCTGATAGGCGGGCGTCATATCCCCGAGGGGGCAGACACTAACGGGTACTGGGTCACAGCTGTGTGATGAACGGGTCAATTCTGCCAGATGATGGCATCCCGGTCCGCACAAGCGGTGCTATATTTCCGTCGGGGGCAAGTACAACGAGCACGGATGCCGGATCAGTGTCAGCACGATACGACCTTCTGCTTCTCGATGGGCCAGCCTTGACCAAAGTGCGCCGTTTCAGACGGTGTGATTCAAGCTAATGGGGGATTACTGATGAAAAAGTCAGGTCTTGCCGGCGTGTTAGCGCTGGTGTTGTCCACTGCTGTATGGGCGTCTGAAGAACCACAGATGACTGCCGAGCAGCAGCAATATATGGAGTGGGCGCTGGGCGTCTGGGAGTCGTTGTCACCGCAAACCGGTGAGGTCGTGCTTGAGCAGGCGAATGTCACTCTGACGGTGCCGGAGGAATTCTACTTCCTGCCGGAAAAGGATGCGTTGACCGTGCTGGTGGATGTTTGGGGCAACCCACCCGGTCAGGAGGTGCTTGGCATGCTGTTCCCTTCCGAGTCAACGCCGTTCGATGGCGACTCCTGGGGCGTCATTGTCCAGTATGAAGAGGAAGGATACGTTTCAGATGAAGACGCCGCCGGCATTGATTACAGCGAAATGCTGGAGCAGATGCAGCGCGACACTCGCGCTGACAGCGCCGAACGCGTCAAGCAGGGCTATGAAGCGATTGATCTGGTTGGCTGGGCGTCAGCGCCTTACTACGATGCCACCAGCAAGAAGCTGCATTGGGCCAAGGAGCTGAAGTTTGGTGATGCGCCTGAGCATACCCTGAACTACAACATCCGGGTGCTCGGTCGCAAAGGCGTGCTGATTCTGAATTTCGTCGCGGATATGTCACAGAAGGCGGTGATTGAGGAAAGTCTCGACAGCGTGGTGGCGATGGCGGAGTTCAATGAGGGCGCCCGTTATGCGGATTTCAATCCGGAAATCGACAAGGTGGCGGCCTATGGTATTGGTGCCCTGATTGCCGGCAAGGTGGCTTCCAAGGCTGGCTTGCTGGCCGCGGCGATGCTGTTCCTGAAGAAATTCTGGATGTTCCTTGCAGTGGGTATTTTCGCCATGCTCAAGAAGCTGTTCAGCCGCAGCAAAGCAGCCACGGTAACGCCGGGCGAGTAAGTAACAATATCAGCCTGCGGAACCATATTCCGGCAGGCTGTCTCGAAGCGCAGACGAATCAGGGATTCGTCTGCGACCCGCGCGGAGCACTCCGCGCATTCCGGACAAGGAGATCACCATGGCGGCGCCACTGGGTTTTGTCAGCAAGCTGATGCATTCGCTCTTTGGCAGTGTGCACTGGCAGCCGCCGGCCTGGGGCGTGGCACTGGCTGGCTGGGGTCGCCGTCACCAGTTGGGCCTGAAGCGGGCGAGCGTGGTGACGGTGCTGCTGTTGCTGGCGGTCTGGGCCGGCTATCGCTACTGGCAATCCTTGCCGCAGCCCGCTCTCACCCATATCGAGACGATCGCCCCCGGGCTCACCGTCGTCGGCGAGGACGAGAAGCTCTACCCGCAGCCGCTGCAACTGCGCTTCAGTACCCACTACCCGAACCCGACCGAGGAGGGCCCGCGCAACGCCGCGCAGCTGGCGTTGCTGGGAGAGGAGGTCAAGGGC
The DNA here is from genome assembly GCA_023146255.1 of Alcanivoracaceae bacterium. GTDB lineage: Bacteria > Pseudomonadota > Gammaproteobacteria > Pseudomonadales > Alcanivoracaceae > PGZG01. The sequence goes on along the minus strand of JAGLCJ010000014.1, from coordinate 176,018 downwards.
ATTCGTCTGCAGCCGGCCCATCCGGGCAAGTGGCGCTGGGACAACGAGAACACTCTGGTGTTTACCACCGAGCAGGACTGGCCTTCCGGGCAAACCTATCAGGTGCACTTGCCTGCGGAGATATTCGCCGACGGTATTGAGCTGGCATCAAATCCTGTCGAGTTCAGCACCCTGCCTTTCACGGTGTCGCTGACGAAATATGCGTTCTATCAGGACCCCGAGCGGCCGTCACGGCATCAGGCCGTGGCGACCTTGCGATTCAGTCACGCGGTTGATATCGATAGTCTGCGTCGCATGGCCAGCTTCAGCATGCGTGCTTCCGGTGCACCGGTGACGGCACCGGCTGAAGATTACCCGTACACCGTGACACTCGGCCGTGCCGGCCGCGAGGCCTATCTCAGTACTGATCCGCTGACCCTGCCGGAGCAGGAAAATTTCATGCTGCTGAAGGTGGATGCCGGCGTTAAGCCCGTGCTCGGCGTTGATAAAACCCTGGCCGCTGTCGAGCAAAGCGTCCGCATTCCGTCGATCAATACGTATTTCCGGGTGTCATCACTGCGCGCAGAAATCATTCGCAACGAAGAGGATGAGCCGGAACAGACCCTGATTCTGGAAATGACCGATGGCGTGCGTACCGAGACGGTGATGAAAACACTGCAGGCCTGGGAGCTGCCAGCGGACTATCACCGTAGCGGGGTTGAAGTGCCGGCGGATGTAATGAAGCAAGCCAGGCCGATCACCCTGACCGGCAACCCCAGTGAGTTCGAGTTCAGTCAGTTGCACAGCTTCCGTTTCCGTGCCGATCCGAATCGTCGGTTGCTGGTGCGTTTGCCGGCCGGGCTGGAATCCCGCGGCGGATTCCGCATGACGGTTCCCTATGAAACGATTCTGCATGTACCGGGCTTTCCGCAGGAAATGACCATCGTTGGCGAAGGTGGCCTGTTGTCGCTCAGTGGTGAACAGCAGCTCGGCTTCCAGACTCGCGGGGGGCACGGTATCGAAGTGGAAGTGCATCAGCTGTTCGAAGACCAGATCGTCCATCTGGTGTCGCAAACCTATGGACGCATGCGTGATGCCAGTTTTGCCGGTGGTATGTTCGGTGAGTTGAACATCAGCAAAAAGCACACCCGTAAAATCCTGATCGCCGAGAAAGATCCTGCCAAGGCCGCTTATGCGTCGCTGGACCTGTCGCCCTGGCTCACCAATCCGGCCAGTAACCGTGGTGTGTTTGTCGTCAACGCTTACGGGTTAAATGAAAATGGCTACCGCGCAGGGCCCAGTGACCGGCGACTGCTGCTGGTGTCTGATCTTGCCCTGATCAGTAAACGCGATGCAGGCAATGCGCATACGGTTTATGTGTTGTCGCTCGCCAGTGAGACGCCGGTATCGGCGGCAACCATTTCGCTGCTCGGTCGCAATGGCCGGGTGTTGTTATCGCGCAGCAGTGATCAGCAGGGCCGTGCCGAATTTCCCGATGTCAGTGATTACCAGGCCGATCAGCAACCGGTGGCCTGGCTGGTCAAGCATGGTAGCGATCTCGCCTTCATGCCCTTTGCCAGTCACGATCGCACGGTAAACTACTCGCGCTTTGATATCGGTGGCGTTCACACCGGACGCAGTGACGGTACCTCGACAGTGCGGGCGATGGTGTTCAGTGATCGCGGCATCTATCGCCCGGGAGAGCTGGGCTATCTGGCGGTGATGAGCAAGCGCGATGACTGGAAGGCCCTGCCGGCCAGCCCGATAGAAATCATCGTCACGGATCCGCGCGGCAACCAGTTGCTCAGTCAACGCCAGCGGCTGGCGCCGGAAGGCCTGCAGGAAGTGGATTTCAATCTTGCCGCTACGGCACCCACCGGGCAGTACCAGGTGGCGGTAAATCTGATTACCGATGAACGCAACCGCTACTGGACGCAGATTGGCAGCGGCAGTTTCTCGGTGGAGGAGTTCCAGCCTGATACCCTGCGGATTCGTACCCGCTTTGAAGATGCTGCCGCCACCGGCTGGCACACGTCACTAAAACTCACTGGCAAGGTGTCACTGGAAAACCTGTTTGGTGCTGCCGCCGAGGGCCGCCGGGTAAGGGCCAGCTATACGCTGGCGCCAACCGGATTCAGTTTTGCCGGGTTCGACGGATTCTCGTTTGATAATCCGTACCGAGACCAGAAAGACACCCTGCAACGTCATGTCACGGAAACGCTGCCCGAGGCGCTGACTGATCGTGAAGGGCAAGCGAGTTTCGCCCTGGACCTGTCCGGCTATGGCAATGGTCTGTACCAGCTTACTTTCGAGGCGGAAGGTTTCGACAGCGGTGGTGGCCGCAGTGTTGAGGCGCGCAGCCGCATTCTGCTGTCACCCTTGACGCTGTTGCTGGGCAGCAAGGCTGACGGCGATCTTGCCTATTTGCGTCGTGATACCGAGCGCAATATTCGGTTTATCGCCATCGATCCGTCGCTCAATACTGTCGCCAGCGATGATCTCACGTTGCGACTGACCGAGGTACAGAGTCTGTCGACGCTGGTGCGCCAGCCCGATGGCACGCTGGCCTATCAGACTATCCAGAAAAAAGTACCGATCTCGGAGGCGCCATTTTCTGTTGCCGGCAAAGGCAGCAACTGGCGGGTGCCGACTGACAAGGCCGGTGATTTTATTGTCGAACTGGTCAACGGCAATGGGCTGGTGATGGCGCAGCGTCAGTTCAGCGTGATCGGTAGCCGCAACCTGGCCGGTAATCTGGAGAAGAATGCCGAGCTTGAGCTGAAGCTCGATCGCAGTGATTACCGCGCCGGCGACCTGATTGAAATGCAGATCACCGCGCCCTATACCGGCATGGGCCTGATTACCATCGAGCGCAACAAGGTGTTTGCGCAGAAGTGGTTCCGCGCCGACAGCCAGCGCACGGTGGAAACCATACGTGTGCCGGAGGGCATTGAAGGTAACGCCTATATCAATGTGACCTTTGTTCGCAGTCTCGACTCGGAAGAGATTTTCACTCAGCCTTTGAGTGTGGCAGTGCAGCCATTCAGTGTTGACCGGCAGAAACGCAATATTGCCCTGACCCTCAGCAGTCCGGAGAAAGTGGCGCCGGGGCAGGTGCTGGGCATTGAAGTGGAGGCCGCGGCAGCCGGCAAGATGGTGGTGTTTGCGGTGGACGAAGGTATTTTGCAGGTGGCAGGTTATCGTACCCCTGCGCCACTGGATACTTTCTTGCGCAAGCGCGCATTGGAAGTCACCACCCAGCAGATTGCTGACATGTTGTTGCCGGAGTTTTCTCTGCTGCAAAGAGCGGCGGCAGGTGGCGATGCGCCGTCGGCATCAAGAAGGGCAAAGGAGGATATGCTCGGCCAGAACCTGAATCCGTTCCAGCGCAATGTCCGCGCACCGGTGGTGTTCTGGTCCGGCGTGATCAGTGCCACCGGTGAAAAGCAAACAGTGAACTTCACCGTGCCGGATTATTTTGATGGCCAGCTGCGCATTATGGCGGTGGCCAGCAATAACAGCAGTGTCGGTGCCGGCAGTACCAGCACACTGGTGCGTGATGCCTTTGTCCTCAGTCCGAACGTGATTACCACGGCGGCGCCGGGTGACGAGTTCGAAGTCAGTGTCGGCATTGCCAACACGCTGGATGCCGAAGATGGTGAACAGACCCTGACGGTGGAGGCGATCCCCGACGTGCATCTGGCATTGGTCGATGCGACACCGCAAACCCTGACGCTGGCACCGGGCCGCGAAGGCCGGATCAGTTTCCGCGTTCGTGCCACAGATCAGGTCGGCGCCGCCGAGCTCGGGTTCCGGGTGTTCAATGATCGTTATGATGTGCGCCGCTCTGCCACGCTGAGTGTGCGCCCGGCCGTGCCGTACCGGGTGTCATTGCAGTCCGGCATTGCCGATTCCGGCGAGCAGTTGTTGCCGCTGCCGCGCAAGCTGCTGGAGCCGCTGGCCGAGCAGCAGGTTGTCGCTGGCTACAGCCCGACGGTGTTGACCCGTGGTCTTGAGCGTTATCTGCAGCACTATCCGCATGCCTGCTCGGAGCAGATTGTCAGCCGGGTGTTCCCGGCGCTGGCACTGATGAAAGACCCCGGCAGTGGCATTGATCGTGAGCGCATGCAGGAGCAGATCGCCGGTGTGGCGAGCACCCTGTCGACACGGCAGTCACCAAAGGGCGGCTACAGTTTCTGGCCCGGTGGTCATTATGTTGACGATGCGGTATCGGTTTATGCGCTGCATTTTCTGCTGGAAGCGCGCGAGCAGGGGCAGCCGGTTAACGCCAGCCAGCTCAGCAAGGCAGAGGATTATTTGCGCAGCATTGCCGGCGGCACACCGGGTCAGCAGCGTGCGGAAACCCAGGCTTACGCGATCTATGTGCTGACGCGCTCAGGTCAGGTGACCACCAACTATCTGACGCTGCTGCAGACGCATCTGGAGAAACAGGATCCGAAACACTGGCGCCGTTCGCTGGCGGCTGCGTGGATGGCGGCCAGTTACCGGCAGCTGAAACTGGAAGAGTTGGCAACGTCGTTGATTGGTCAGTACAAGTTCGCTGAAGTCACGCAACAGTATGACTGGCCACTGGACTCGGCGCTGTTGCGTAACGCCCAGTATCTGTATCTGCTGGCGAAGCATTTCCCCGAGCGTTTGCCGAAAGTCAGTGATGAGGTGATCGCCACACTGGCGCTGCCGGTGAGCAAGGGCCAGTTCAATACGCTGTCGGCGTCGTGGACGATCCTCGCCTTGTCGGCCTGGGGTGAACAGGCGGCGCAGTTGCAGCCGGGTGCGCTGACCATCATGACGCAGATTGGTGAAGCGGCGATGGAAACGCTGGCCAGCAGCCAGCCCGGTGCGATTCGGGTTGAAGCCGATGTGCCGTTGCCGGTGCAGCGTCTTGCCCTGCAAGGCGATGCCGGCCAGCGCTTTTTCTACAGCCTGAGCCAGTCCGGCTTTGATGTTGATCTGCCGGGCAAAGCGATTCAGAACGGTATTGAAATTCACCGCCGTTACCTGAACGCTGACGGCAAGGATATTGACACCGCCATGCTTGGCGACGAGCTGACCGTGCGCATTTCCATGCGCAGTGTCGATGGCATGACCCACAACAACGTTGCCGTGATTGATCTGCTGCCCGGCGGCTTTGAAGTGTTGCGCGAAAGCGTGCGTGGTCAGGGCCAGGGCTGGCAGACGGATTATGTTGATATCCGCGAGGACCGGCTGGTGCTGTACGGATCGGTGTCGTCGCAGGTTCGTCAGTTCGAGTATCGGGTCAAGTTGACCGGGCAGGGCAAATTTGTGGTGCCGCCGGCGTTCGCCGAATCCATGTATCACCGCCATGTCCACGGTCAGGCGCTGGCCGGACAGTTTGCGGTGACGGCGCCTGCGCAGCCCTGATGGCAAGGTTGCGCTGGCAGCAATGGGCGATCAGTGCAGGTGTGTTTTGCCTGATCGCGCCGCTGCTGCTGTTGGCATTATTGCCGGCGCCCTCGCTATACGGCGATCACGGATTTTCCTCGGCAGTATATGACCGTGATGGCGCGCTGCTGCGACTGACGCTGGCGCCGGATCAACGCTACCGGCTGCGCAGCACTTTGCAGGAAATCGACCCGGATCTGGTCGAGGCCACGCTGCTTTATGAAGATCGCTGGTTCTGGCGTCATCCCGGCATTGATCCGCTGGCATTGCTGCGCGCTTTCTATACCACCTTTATCAGCCGCGAGCGGGTAGTGGGTGCCTCGACCGTTACCATGCAGCTGGCACGGCTGCGCTTCGGTATGGATTCTTCATCGATATCGGGGAAACTGCAGCAGATGGGACGAGCGCTGCAGCTGGAATGGCATTACAGCAAGCACGATATTCTTGAGGCCTATCTTAATCTGGCACCTTACGGCGGCAATATCGAAGGTGCTGCCACCGCCAGTCTGATCTACTTCTCCAGACCGGTGACGCAACTGTCGTTGCCGGAAGCGCTCACCCTGGCGGTGATTCCGCAAAACCCTTCCGCCCGCCTGCCCGGCAGCGATAGCGAAGAGCTGCGCACAGCACGATTACGTTTATTGTCGCGCTGGGTGGAAAAGTATCCGCAGGATGCGCGTTGGCAGGATCAGGCTGCACAGAGCTGGCCGATTGCAGGTCGTCAGGCATTACCGTTCCGCGCCCCCCATTTTGTCGAGCAGGTGTTGCGCCAGCACGGTGCCGGCAGTTGGCAAACCACACTGGATGCAAACAAGCAGTTATTGCTGGAGCAGCATATCAGCCGTTATCTGCAGGACCGTAACGCGGACGGCATTCAGAATGCTGCGTCGATGATCATTGATCTGCGCGACATGTCGGTGGCGGCCTGGGCAGGCTCGGCGGATTGGTTCAATGACGCCATTGCCGGCAAGGTCGATGGTGTGCTGGCGCGACGTTCGCCTGGCTCTACGCTGAAGCCGTTTGTTTATGCGCTGGCACTGGATCAGGGCCTGCTGCATCCGCAAACCCTTCTGGAGGATCTGCCGGCCCGGTTTGGCGCTTACACACCGGAGAACTTTGATCGTGGTTTTCTCGGCCCGGTCAGTGCCACCGAAGCGCTGGTCTATTCGCGTAATGTCCCGGCGGTAACGGTGGCCCGCGATCTCAGGCCGGATTTCTATCAGTTCCTTCAGCATGCCGGTGTTGAACAACTGCGCGAGCGGGATTTTTATGGTCTGGCACTGGTGCTTGGCGGCGTCGAGATCAGTATGGAGGAAATTGCCGGTTTGTACGGTGCGCTGGCGAATCAGGGCGTGCAGTATCCGCTGGCGCTGTTACAGCAGGAATCCGCGGCGCGGCCGGGCAAGCGGCTGTTCAGCGCTGAAGCGGCTTTTATCGTTCAGCAGATGCTGATGTCGACACCACCGCCGGACAATCAGCGCCACAGGTCCTGGCCACTGGCATGGAAAACCGGCACCTCGTGGGCATTTCGTGATGCCTGGGCGGTGGGGCAGTTCAGTCATTATCTGATTGTTGTGTGGGTGGGAAATTTTGACGGCAGCAGTAATCCGGCGTTTGTCGGTCGCGATGCTGCCGGACCCTTGCTGTTCAGAATCAGCGGGCATCTTGCTCATGAAGTCGCCGACCATACGCTGTATGGCAGCGATGTGGCGGGGCTCAATGTGCGCAAGGTTTCCGTTTGCCGCAGCTCCGGCGATCTGCCGGGAAAATTCTGCCCGCATACTGTGGAAAGCTGGTTTATTCCCGGCGTCTCGCCCATCCGCGTCGACACCGTGCATCGTCAAGTGGTGATCGATCCGCGCACTGGCCTGCGCAGTTGTAATCCCGGTGCGGCAGGCATGCGTCGGCAAGTGATGGAGTTCTGGCCATCCAATATGCAGGCGCTGTTCCGGCTGGCGGGTCTGCCGCGACGCGAGCCTCCGGGATTTCCGTCAGAGTGCAGCCTGATGCAGCGCGATCAGTTCGGGCAGCCGCCACAAATTCGTTCACCGGATGGCAAGCTCGAGTACGGATTGCATCCGGATCGAACCGAGCCAGACCGGATTCCGCTGCAGGCGGTGACGGATGCATCGGCAACCACACTGTTCTGGTTTGAGGATGATCGCTACCTCGGCAGCAGTCAGGGCGATGAGATCCTGTACTGGTCACCGAATCCGGGACGGTATCTGATTCGGGCGGTCGATGATCTCGGCCGCAGCAATGCGGTTACTGTGTCGGTGCGGTTATTGCCGGCGAATGCCAGTCGCTGAGAACGGTGTCGATCAATGCGTCAATGCCGCCCGGTGGATCACTGATTTGCCCATCAAGAATCAGAAAGGCGAGACCATGGGCCGCACTCCAGGCGCGGATTGATGCCAGCGCTACAGCGCTGGAGTTGATGTCCTGCTGCAACAATGTGGCCATCGCCGACTTCAGCGGATGATAGGCCAGCTGCGCAGCCTCACTCAGTTCCTCACCTTTTTGCCCGGCGCTGAAACGACTGAACATCAACCGGAACAGGGCCGGATGCTGACGGGCAAACTGCACATAGGCACGGCCACTGCCGAGCAGTCTTTTCCTTGCGTCCTTGCCGGTGCCGGCACCCTTCAGTAATGCCAGACTGAAACGACGAAAGCCTTCAGCGGCAATGGCGCACATCAGCTCATCCTTGTTGCTGAAATGCCGGTAGCTGGCATTCACCGTGACGCCCACTGCCCGGGCCGCCTCGCGCAAGCTGAAGTCGGCATTGTTGCCCTGTTCCAGCAGGGCGATGCCGGCCTCGACCAGTGCGCTGCGCAGATTCCCATGGTGATATGTGGACATCGTATACATTGACCTCGGTCGGCGATGTGTGCATTGTACACATTAGCGTTCCGGCGGCTAGCCCGGATGAAAGCACCGCTACATATTGGGGGCAGAGGCGATGAAACGATACCGTTGGCGGCTGCTGTGGTTGCTGGCACTGGCGCCAATGACCATGGCCCAGAGTTTGTGTGTATTCAGTGTTCAGGGTACCCAGGGCGAGCTGTACGGGCAGATGAAGGATTTTGCTCTGGTGGCGCACGGCTGGGGTGTGGAGCTGGAACTGAAAGCATTTGTTGATGAGCGTATCGCCGCCGAAGATTTCAAGGCGGATCAGTGCGATGCGGCCCTGCTCACGGGTATCCGGGCGCGGGCATTCAATCCGTTTGCCGGTAGTGTCGACGCCATTGGCGGGTTGCCGGATTATGAAGCGCTGCACACCCTGATCACCCTGTTGGCGCGCCCTGAACTGGCACCGCGTATGCGCCACGGCGCCTATGAGGTGGCGGGTATCATGCCGCTCGGTGCTGCGTATATTTTTCTCAACGACCGGGGCATCAGCAGCATCGAGAAAATGGCGGGCAAGCGTCTTGCCGTGTTCGAGCATGACCCGGCTCAGATAGCCATGGCCAAACGTATTGGTGCGCAACCGGTATCGTCGGACGTGTCCAACTTTGCCGGCAAGTTCAATAACGGGGTGGTTGATGTGATTGCTGCGCCGGCGGTGGCGTATATGCCGCTGGAACTGTATCGCGGGATTGGTGCCAATGGTGTGGTTGTGGATATGCCGGTGGCGCAACTGACGTTCCAGCTGCTGCTGCGACACCAGCGCTTTCCGGCAGATTTTGCTGCTCGCTCCCGTCAGTATTTTCTCGATCTGTTTGATCAGGCCATGCAGGTGGTGCGGGCATCGGAAAGCGAGATACTGTTCTTTTTTCCACCGCCGGACGGTGATGGTCCGCGCTATCGACAGCTTCTGCAGGACTCGCGCATTGCCCTGACAGAACAAGGCTACTATGACCCGCAGATGATGCGTTTGATGAAGCGAGTACGCTGTAGCAGATCACCGAATCAGGCGGAGTGCAGTGATGAGCGCGAGTAAGAACACCATTATTGGCTTGCTGCTATCGTTTGGCCTGACGGCCAGTCAGGTTCATGCCAGCGTATCAAAGCGGGACGCGGTAGAGTTCGTTCATCAGTATCAGCAGGCGTTGCTATCGCGTGACGCCGACACGCTCAACTACTTGATGGCCGCGGATGCGCGTATCCGTATTGAGCTGGAGCAGCCTGAGGGAGGGCGTCAGCAGTTCACCCTGACGGCGCCACGATTCTTGCAGCAGATCCGTGCAATCTGGCATTTTGCCGGAACCCAGAAACTTGAGTTCTCTGCGCCAGAATACAGTCGTGACGACAATGACAGCATGATCGTCACCATGCAGCAGGTAGATCGGCGGGTGTTGTTCGGCCAGCAGACTCGGCAACAGGACAGCCTCACCATCAGGCTGGACCGGCAGAGCGGCCAGATACGTATTGTTGAACTGAACAGCGTCAGCCGACTGTGGTGAGTGCGGTGATGGATCAGCGAATTCTCTATCAGTTCCCGCAGTCACACTTCGCCGAGAAGGGCCGCTGGCTGCTTGATGCCAAGGGGTTGTCGTACCAGACCCGTAATCTTTATCCGGTGTTGAATCGACTGTTTCTATGGCCGCGCACCGGGGTCATGACCATTCCGGCCTTGAACGACAATGGCCGCTGGACGGGTGACAGCACCCGCATTGCCCTGTATCTGGATAACGCTTATCCCGAGCTGCCGGCGCTGCTCAGCGATGACCCGGACATGCGCAGTTGGCAGCTGCAGATCAATTCACTGGCAGAGCAAATCGGCGTGCTGATCCGTCAGCAGGCGATGATCTATCTGATCAACACTGCTATCCCGCCGGCGCTTTACTATCAGGATGCGCCATTGTCAGGGTCGATGCGGGCGCTGGCAATCTGGGTGTTTCGCACGGCAGTGAAGAAAATGTATCGGGCAAGCCCGGAATATATTCCTGTGGTCACCACCAGGCTGTCTGCGTTACTTGATCAGGCGGAAGTGCACGTGCTGGCAAGAAAATCACGATTCCTGCTTGGTGACCGGCTGAGCCTGGCGGATATTGCCCTGTGCAGTATGTTAGGCCCGGCGCTGGCACCGGAGGGATCGCCCTGGGCTTCGATCAAAAATGTTCAGGTGGCCCCGGAACTGGTAACGGCACGCATGGCACTGGCACAGCGCCCACTCGGTCAGTTTGTTTATGAAATCTATGCAAGCCATCGAAACTCCCGCGAGAACTGGCGGGGAAGATGGTGAGAAGGTTGTAACAGGTTGGGAAATCGATGGGCAGGGAAACTGGGCGACAGGCTGCCTGCCTGCCGCCCTTCGGACTTACGAGTTACGACGACGGCTGGTGAAACCGATGCCTGCCAGCGCCATGGCAAGCAGCATCAAACTGGAAGGCTCTGGCACGGCGACAACACCATCAAGGCGGTACTCAAGGTTATCAATCACCTCAATGAGATTGGTGTCGTAATAGATCTCGGCGTAATTGAACAGTCCGGTACCAGTCAGGGTCTGGTTCATGATGTCATCCCAGTTGGCTGTCAGCGCAAAGGCGCCGGTCAGCATGCCATCCAGATACAGATCCAGATGCATCTGACCGAACGGATCACCGAAACCCGGATTGTCATTGCCAAAATCAAATGACAGGAAGTCATAGATGCCTGCAAAAGTCAGCTGAAGACGGCTGGCATCATCGCCAAACACACCTAGCCCACGGCCGTCGGACTGGTGGCCAAAGTCAGCAACCTGAAGCGCGGTGCCAGCGGGCATGGAGTCGGTGAACGTGACATCGCCGACGGTGAAGCTGCTGGTGCCCGGCGAGGGGACGGATTCAAAATCAATCATTACAGCGCTGGCCGCATTGCTGAAAGTGGCGGCGAACATGATGGCAGCTAGATGACTAAGATATTTCATGAGTTCCTCTGACTATAGAGTGGGGGTGCTCAGGAAAAGCAATAACCGTGCCTTATTCAGAAAGCATTTAATATCATGCGGTTGCATGGATTCGACTGGCGGCCTGATCAGCGAGTGTCAAATTTCCCGACAGGGTCATCGGCTCACGCGGGCAGCGATTCAGACTTGAACCGGGTGAGCCCGGCTTTTGCCATTAAACATATGTTGTACCCGAATGCTGTTGTTATTCAGGGTGTGTAGGACGACGATTCAATCCGGAAAGTCACGCCGATTCTGGCAGCCTCTCGTTCGAGATGATGACGACGCTTGCCGGCATCCGGTTCCAGCACCTCAAGCAACGCCAGCTGCAGCTGCTGGGCCTGATCGGCAGCAAGATCCTGCTGTTCCACCCGTTCCGGGATCTCATTGAGCAACTTCCAGCCCACCCGTATATGCTGATGATGGTTCTGGTCCGGCTGCTGCGATTGCCACCACTCCAGCTGCTTGCTGAAGCGCAGGTAGTTCACCAGCCTTAGCAATTCCTGTTCGCTGTTCTCCCGCGCCGCCGCGACACCTTTGAGAATTTGCCACTCGATGCGCGAGACGAATTCTGGTCTCTGTGTGATGTTGCCGGCGAGCGGTGGCTCGCCGGCAAGGGTCAGCGCTGCATCAGCGGCGGCGCTCTGCTCAGCCACCAGCTGTTGCGGATCCAGAGCGGCAGGGTCGTCAAAGTCGATCACCGCTTCATCTGTTACCAGCGAGTCTGGCTTGATCCTGTTGTCGTGGTAATACCAACCGGTCGCTGCCAGCATGATTACCGCGAGCATCAGCGCTAGTGTTTTCATCACTTCCTCCGTTACCAGCTGGTGGGTGCTGGCGGGCTGACATTGAACATGTACTGCTGACCCGGGCCGGACATCAGCGTGGTAAACAGCGAGTTGAACAGGCCGCAGCCACTCAGCGCCGGGAAACTGGTGGTGCCAGAGAAGGTCAGGTTGCCGTTACCCAGTGACGATACCGGGCCGCTGAAGTTGATCGGGAAATCCACCGGGGATGAAGTCTTGCAGCCGAATGGAATCTGCAGGAACGAGAAGCCGGCGGAACGTACCGTGATGTCCGCCCGTGACAGACCGTTGATGCTGAGCTGCCCCTCGTTGTCGAGTGATACCGTACCCGTGGTTGGGCCAACGGCATCGACCTGCAGACGGATATCCAGCGGAATGCCGATAATTTTCAGCGACGATGTGAAGCCGGGGACAGACAACGAGCCGGTCAGCGATTGATCGGTGATATCGGTGTCTGCACTAAAGGTTGCAGTGCTCGGCAGCTGCACCGTTTGTGCCAGTGTGTTCAGCTCAATGCGGGCATCCAGCGGCCACTCATCCAGTGAGACAACAAAGTTACCGCCACCCGGATTGGCCGTGGACGTCGGCGCCGGCTTGAACGTCAGGCAGGTACCATAGGTGGCTTTTCCGGCAAAGCGATCACCCAGCCACGACAGCACATGCGGCGCGGCCTGGAACTGGGTGACAATATGTTCGCTCGGATAGACGGCAAAAGTGACATTGCTGAACTTGCGGCAATAATCCCGCTTCAGTTCTACGTGCTGATCAATCGGAATGAACTCATCCGCCTTGCCGTGATACTGATATATCGGCACTGGAATCTTCTTGCTGCCAAGGTTCTGCGCCATCAGCGTCTGATTGACCGACGGAATGGCAATGACTTCATCCAGCGTCTGATTGCCTACGGTGTACTCGGAGATGCTGTCATTCATGAAGGTAAACAGCGATTCAAATACGCACTGACTCTTGCCGGTGGCAATAGCCGCTTGCCCGTCGGCGTTGGCGAGTTCATCCAGCGGAATATCTTCCGGATACTGTTCGCCCAGACCGATTACGGCACCAAGCAGGAAAGACGCGCCGGTGCTGGCTTCGAGATACCGGGCGGTGCGCGGAAAATCTGCCGGCGTACCGCCGGCGGCAATGCCGACCAGATTCAGCTCCGGCGCATAACTGCTCTTGATTTCACCGACCCAGGCGGCGGTCTGGCCGCCTTGTGAATAGCCCCATAGCGCCGCTTTGGCATTGCCATTTATGCCGGCGCCGGGAATCTGTGCGGCAGCACGGAAAAGGTCGAGGTTGGCGTGGGCCTGCGCGCGTCCGGCCAGATAGGTCGGTGTCGCGCCGGTGGTGTAACCGGGGTTGTCGGAAACCAGCACTGCATATCCAGCGCCAATCGCAGCGGCAATATTGGCGCTTTCATAGTCCTTGCCGGCGGCCAGCTGCATGGATGGTGCACACTGTTGTGCCAGGCCGTGGGTGCCCACCGCATAGCCGATCAGCGGGCGGTCGCCACCACCACTCCAGGCTGCGGTCGGCACGATCACGGTGCCGGTGACCAGATTGGCATTGCCGCGCGCATCGGTGGAGCGATACAGCACATTCCACGCCTGCACAGCGGCGGCGCCATCACCGAGCTGAACAGTGGCGGGGCGATACCAGATCAGCTCACCCTGCATGCCACCGGCCATCACCGGCGGTGTATAGAACGAGATATCCTGCGGCCCCTGCATTGGCGCGGCGCTCACCGAGGCAAACGGTAATCCCGACCCGGCCAGCAAGGTGCATAGCAGGGCGGATTTTTTTAGTAACTGTTTCATTGCATTACTCCGACAGCATTGATTGTTGTTATGGCCGGCGGATGCCGTCCGCACAGGCTGCGGACGACAGTCCGCAGCGCAGAGCCGGGAGTCTGCGAACAGGCATGCAAGGGTGCAGGATTTATTCGGACAGGGATCGGTTAATTCTGGCCAGCGGTAGAGAAAGACAAATATCTGCTCGGATGTTCTTCCGAGTTACACAACAATGGCGCAGAAAACCGGCTCAGTTTTGTCGCTGTTCCAGAAACTCTGTTGGCGATTTACCGGTCCAGCGCCGGAATGCCTTGGCGAAGGCGGAAGAATCGGCAAAGCCGAGCATCAGTGCCAGCTCGGTGACCGAATGGCCGCCGCGAGCAAAGTACTGCCGAGCCAGCTTCTGCCGGACCAGGTCCAGTTCCTGTTGATAGGAGGTGCCGTCTTCCGCCAGCCGCCGACGCATGGTGCGGCCGCTCATGCCCAGTTCGCTGGCGGCATTCTCCAGTGACGGGAAGGCGCCGTAATAGCGCACCAGCAGACGGCGCAACCGCAGCGGCAGCAGGCGCATGGCACGCGTGGGAATGTTTTCATACAGAGATTTTTCTGCGGCCATAGCCATTAGCCGGTTCGCCAGTGGCAGCTCGAAATGCGCCAGTGATGCAGCGCCAACAATGGCGGTTTCCGGTTGATCAAAAAGTACCGGGCAGCGGAAGTAGCGGCGGTAGATATGCCCCCAGGCCGGTTCCGGATAGCTGAACTCAACCCGCTTTGCGGCAGCGGGATTGCCAATCAGTTGCAGGAAAATGTTGTAGAAGCTGACCATGTTAAGTTCATGGAAGAACTGTGTGTGGGGCGCCAGTGAGATATTTTCGCTGACGATGAAGCGACCCTCGTCAGCATCGATTCTGGCGCTCATCTCCAGCGGCGGGAACAGCTCTTCGCAAAACCGGCAGACCACATCGATACAGTTACGCAGCGTGGTCTGGGTCACAGCGGCGACACCGGCCATGCCGTGGTGAGACACTGTCATGAGATTGCCCATGGCCAGACCCAGATAGGGCATCTGCAGCGCAGACACGGCCTGATCTACCAGCGCCAGCACCTGGCGGGCGCTGATAAAGCAGCCGGTATCGCCCGGCTGATAATCAATGCTGGCGTTGCGATAAAAATCGCGCTGGTCGATTCCGGTAATACACTCAAACAGTTCATGCGGATTCGGCAGCGCCAGTTGTGTGTGCCGTTCCAGCCAGTCAGCCTCCAGCACCAGACTCTGACGCATATCGAAGTAGGTCTGGATATGTCCGAGTGGAATGCACCGGGTGTCGAGATCCATCGGCGGGCTCTGCCTGTTGTTATATCGTTATTGGGCCGGGTGGATATAAAAACCTGATAGCGCCAATCATTGGTATCGGTAATATGACTGATGGCGGTACGGATGGGAGGAACATCACCGTGATGAATGAAATGACCGGTCTGCACGAGGAACGTCTCGACCGGGTCTGTGAAGCCCTGCGCGCCACCGGTGCCTTGCGTGTGCTGGATCTTGGTTGCGGTGCGGGTGCGCTGCTGTTCCGGCTACTCAATCAGCCACAGTTTCAACAGGTGGTTGGTGTCGAGCAGTCGCTGCTGCGGCTTGCCGAAGCCAGGCAGATGCTGGCAGATCATCTTCAAGGTGAGTCACCACGACTGCATCTGGTGGCTGGATCCTATGCTGAAGCGGATCCATCACTGCAGCACTTTGATGCCGCGGCCATGGTTGAAACCATCGAGCATGTCGAGCCAACCATGTTGTCGCAGGTCGAGCAGACGGTGTTCGGATATTTCCGTCCACGGCATCTTTTTCTGACCACACCAAACCGGGAATACAATCCGCTGTTCGGCATGACCTCAGGGCAGATGCGTGAGCCGGATCATAAGTTCGAGTGGGATCGGGTGAAATTCCGGCGCTGGGCCAGTGGTGTTGCGGCGCGCCAGGGCTATCAGGTGGTGTTCGGAGGCATCGGTGATTTTGATCCTGATCTGGGTCAGCCTACCCAGACCGCCATGTTTAATCTGCTGTGAATGGCTCCTACATATCTACACGTCGGCGCAGCGCTTTGGTCTGTCCCTGTTTTTTCTTGCTGTCGACGCGCTTCTGCTGCGAGGATTTTGATGGTTTGGTGGCCCGGCGCGGCTTCTTCTCCACCGTCACCGAACGAATCAGCTCTGCCAGCCGTGATAGCGCATCGTCGCGATTTTTCAGCTGGGTGCGAAACTGCTGGCCCTTGATAATGATCACGCCATCGTCGGTGACGCGGCTGTCCTTCAATGCCAGCAGCCGTTCCTTGTAGATGTCCGGCAACGACGAAGCGCGAATATCAAAACGCAGGTGCACGGCACTGGAGACCTTGTTGACGTTCTGACCACCGGCGCCCTGAGCGCGAATGGCCTCAAGATGAATTTCGTTGTCCGGCAGGGACAGGGTCGGGGTGATAACGAGCATGGCGATCTCCGTGACAGCAGCGGGTGATCGCCAGACAACCGGAGGGTTGTCATATGCCCTTGCAGGAGCGGTCGACCGACCGCGAAAGCTTTCGCGGCTGATCAGCCGCTCCTGCCGGGAGGGGCAATCACTTTTTCTTTTTCGGGGCGATGTACTTCATCAGGGTCATGAACCACATCAGCTGCGAGGCATCACCCTCGATCTTGATCTTGCCTTCCTGCATGCCGGCCATGAAGGCCATCTGGTTCTTGCCGGCTTCCATCAGGGTTTTCACCGCATAGGGCGCATCCTCGAAGCTCAGCGTGACAGTCGGATTCGGGTGCAGACCAGCACGGCTAATGATCCGGTTCGGCAGAAAATGGAAGGAGCGTGCCGGTGCGCCAGCCTTGGTGCGCCACTGCATGACCATATCCTTGCCGGCAAGCTTGCCGCGGAATTCCGCGTTACGCCATGCCAACCAGCGCAGACGCCAGCCAAGAACGAGCAGAATCAGCCAGAATTTCATTGAATGTCCCCGCAAAAGTCTGCCTCAGGGCAGGAGTGGTGAAAGCAAAAGGCTAACACAGGATATTGGTGGCGTGTCGCCCCGACGCAGCCATTTCAGATCCGCGGCGGCACACTCGCGAGCTTGCCTTGCCGGGACACGCACGAGTACGTCCCTGTAGCTCTTCTCCGCCATCCATGGCTCCGAAGGTCCCGGCAAGGCAAGCTCGCGAGTGCGCTGTCAGGCTTCAGTGTGTGGCCGCGCCGGGGCGACACGCGCTGGTGTCGCTCAGCCAAGCAGTGCCGGCAGCTCTTTGTTCAGCGCCTGCTTTTCCGCACAGGCATCACCGGTCAGGGCGTAGCCGAGCAGGCTGCCGTCCTTGCCGCGGAACAACGCCTTGACGCTCAGGCCCTCGCCTTCGCATTGCCAGTCGCCGTCGCTGCCCGGCGCCGGTGGGCAGACCACGGTCGGGCAGGCGGGGGTCTTGATGGTTACCGGCATGACGCCGTAGCTCACCGGCGTCGGTTCGCCGGCCAGCGTTTTTGCCAACGCTCGCGATGCCGACATCAGCGGCAGAATATAGGGCAACACCAGACCTTCCACTTCGGCACAATCGCCCAGCGCATAAACATCCGCGGCGCTGGTTTGCAGCAGGCGATCGACGACAATGCCGCGATTGACGTTAATGCCGGCGGTGCTGGCCAGGGCAATGCGCGGACGCAGGCCGACTGCCTGCAGAACAATATCGGCTTCGACTTCATTGCCATCCGACAGGCCGATGACCAGGCCGTCGCCACGCTGGTTGCAGGTTTGTGCAAACGGGCCGAAGTGGAAACGGACACCGGCCTGTTCCAGTCCCTGCTGCACAGCGCGCGAGGCCGGTTCTGGCAACAGGGTCGGCAGGCAGCGGCCCATCGGCTCGACCAGTTCCACCTTGAAGCCACCGGCGAGCAGATCGTTGGCAAATTCGCAGCCGATCAGGCCGCCACCGATAATCAGCACGTTCTTCTTGTCGGCCACGGCCTTGCCGAAGCGGGCGTAATCCATCAGGTCGTTGACGGTGTAGACCTGATCCAGCGCGTCGCCGGTCATCGGCGGCCGGAATACGTCGGCGCCCAGCGCCAGCACCAGTTTGCTGTAGCCGAGCTTTTCGTTGCTGATCTCGACCTGCTTGCTGGCGGTGTCGATGGCGGTGACATTAACGCCGGTGCGGATGCTGACATCCAGTTGCGCGGCGGTCTGTTCCGCTGTGGCCATGGCCAGGGCGTCGGCGTCCTTCTGTTTGGCAAAGCCGTTGGAGAGCATTGGCTTGGAATAGTTACGACCGTCGTCGCTGGTGAGCATGATCACCGGGGTGGTCTTGTCGAGCTTGCGCAGTTCTTTGACGAGGTTGAAACCGGCCAGACCGGTGCCAATGACAATAATCGGTTGCATGACGGATTCCGTGGCAGAGGGAGCAGACAGCAGAGATGACACGGGGCGCCAAGCGCCCCGTGCGGAATGATCTCAGATTTCGACCATCTCGAAGTCGTCTTTCGAGACGCCGCAGTCCGGGCAGACCCAGTCATCCGGCACGTCTTCCCACGCGGTGCCCGGGGCGATGCCCTCTTCCGGCAGGCCTTCGGCCTCGTCATAGATAAAGCCGCAGACCACACATTCCCACTTTCTCATGTTCAACCTCTCAGGCTTGGCAGCCGGTGGACTCAGGCACCAGACTGCAGGACATCCGCAGGGGCCGCTAACCTAGCCATGCGGCCGGCAAAAATCAATGACATCAGTGGCTGGCGGGGTTGATCGTCCGACACATTGATGGCCGGATGACACCCCGGAATTGCCAATTTCGCAGCCGTTGCGCATAGTGCCGGCGCCAGTCAGGAGACGCCGTGAAGTCTGTAAAGCCCGTAAAAATCGTCAGCCCCCACGTTTTTGCCGATGCCGGGCTGTACTGGCAGCCATTGTCCCGGGTCCGGGCACCGGCGGCGATCAATGGCTGGCTGGCGGATCAGGGCTCGCTGACCCGCAGGCTACAACGGTTCGGCCAGTTCCGGGTGCAGCCGGTGGCGCAGGGTATTGGCCAGCCAACGGCGGCCGAGGCGATCATGCTGGGCCTGCCGGCCCGGCGCCGGGCGCTGATTCGCGAGGTGTTGCTGCTGGTCGACGATCAGCCGGTGGTGGCGGCGCGCAGTGTGCTGCCGCTGACCTCGCTGGTCGGTGCCAACCGCATTCTCGGTCATATGGCGAGGCGCTCACTGGGGGCGGAACTGTTCCGCCGGCCGCGGGCCCGACGGCTGGCAGTGTGGGCGGCCAGCGTGCCAGCGAACAGATTGCCGGTGAGCGTGGATCAGCCCTGCTGGGGACGTCAGTCCCTGTTTCTCAAACGCGGACGGCCATTGCTGGTGGCGGAGGTGTTCCTGCCGACGCTACAGCGCCTGACTACGTAGCTGCCAGAGCCGGTGGAACGGCGCCGGGTCCTTGCTGCCCTGGCCCTCAAGCGCTTGCTGAGATTGCCCTCCCAGTCTTGACAGCCAGAACCGCATCGCGGCGATGGCCAGCGCCAAAGGCAGATATGAACTTTCCTGTGTAGAAAGTGATCGCTCACTTCCATAGCCTGTCAGCAGGGCTTCCTGCAGCGTTGCCAAGGGCTGGCCGGTGCCGTCCAGACACCAGTCATTGATGGCGACGGCGAGGTCGTAAACCGCCAGATCATGGCAGGCATGGTAGAAGTCGAGCAGACCGCTGAGCCGGCCCTGATCGAACAGGGCGTTGTCGCGAAACAGATCGGCGTGGACCAGCACTGGCTGGCCGGCAAGACCCAGCCATGTTCGCAGCTGCACTTCGGCGCGGGTCTTGTCGGCACTGTCTGGCAGGTGTGCCAGCATGCTGGCCAGCAGCTGGCGTTCGTCGGCTTGCGGGGCAGGGCTGGCGACGCTGACCTGATGCAGGCGCGCCAGCGCTGCGCCTATTTGCCGGCAATGGTCGGCGTCGGGCTGGTCGATATGCTGGCCCGGCAGCCGTGGCACCAGCATGGCCGGCTTGCCGGCCAGACTGAACAGGGTGCCGCGTGGGTGGGCAATCGGGCAGGGCACCGGCAGGCCGGCCTTGGCAACTGCGGCCAGCAGGTCGGCATACCAGGGCAGCACGCTGGCGGGCATCTGCTCGAACAGGGTCAGCACCACATCCGAGCGTTCGCCGTCAGCGCCACAGGCATCGATCAGGTAATTGCTGTTCTCGATACCGCTGCTGGCCGGGCGGAAGTCGAGCAGGCGCAGGCCGGCCTCGGCAAGCAGGCGGGTCAGGTCGGTTCCGGAGACGGCGGTAAAGACACTCATGGGCCGGCAGTGTAACAGGGCGCAGCGGCCTTTCCTCTGCGCCGTGCTGGCGTATACTTGCCCACTGGCGCGCAAGCGCACTGCCCTGCGGGGACAGAAGAACAACAACAAGGAGTGAACATGAGGGGTTTCCGAATTTTCCCGGCGGCGCTGCTGCTTGCCCTGAGCCCGGCGACGCTGGCAGACATCGCAGTCTATCGCGATGCACCGACCTCCTATGTCGGCGCTAATATCATGACTTTGAACGTCGATGGCGGCGTGCTGGACCAGACTGCCGGCGGTTTTCTGTTTCGCCTTGGCGGCATGATCGACCCGCACTTTGGTGCCGAGGTGCGCCTTGGTCGCGGCTTCTGGCATGAAACCCAGCGCTTTCCCGGTAGCCGTGTCCAGATCGATGTTGACCATGTTGCCGGCGTTTATGGCACTGCCAGGCTGCCGTTTGATGTGCCGCTGATCGAGCTGCCGTTGGTCGACAAGTTGTTTGTCCATGCATTGCTGGGCGTGGCAGATGTGCAGCTGCGCACCGAGACCGATATCTGTGCTGGTGGTTGTGGTGCCACCCAGGTGGATCATGACTCGGCCACGGACGTGTCATGGGGCGTCGGCATGGGCATGGAGCTGAAGTTACCGAAAGTCGAATTGCCGGTGTTCAACTCACCGCGTCGCATTGGTTTGTCGCTGGAGTACATGAATTACGGTGGCAAGGACGAGGTCGATCTTACCGGCGTTGAAGCCGGCCTGATGGTATTTTTCTGAACCATGTCGCTGCGAACCCGTATTGAACGTCTGGCTCTGGGTGGTGTGCTGAAGCTGCCTGCCCCTCTGTGCGGGATGGCTGCATCGGTGGCGGAGCCGGACGTGCGTGAAGGTCTCGATGGCCGGCTGCGTTTGTTGCTGGCGGCCAGCGGGCTGCGGCCGGAGCTGGACCGGTTGCCGGTTGATCAGTCGCGTCGACAGTACGATGAATTGTATGCGCTGATGGACCTGCCGAAAGAGCGCGTCGGCAAGGTTGAAGACCTCGGCTTCGCCGGCAACGGCGGCGATGTCCGGGTGCGGGTGTATTGGCCGGAAGGTCACACCGACGCACTGCGTCCCGGCGTATTGTTTTTTCACGGCGGCGGTCATGTGATCGGCTCCGTTGCCGGCTACGATCATCTGTGTCGGTTTCTTTGCAATCGTCTTGGCGCGGTGCTGGCCAGCGTCGACTACCGGCTGGCACCGGAACACAAATTTCCGACTGCAGCAGAAGACGCTATTGCCGCCTGGCAATGGTTTCGTGCCCAGGCGCCATCGTTCGGTGCGGATCCGACCCGGCTCGGGGTGATGGGCGATAGTGCTGGCGGCAATCTCGCTGCCGTGATCTGCCAGCAGGCACTGGCGCGTACCCTGCCGATGCCGGCGGCCCAATGCCTGATCTATCCGCAGGTCGATGGCCGCATGATTGATGATTCGGTAAATCGTTATGCCGAGCACCTTGGCCTGACCCGCAGTCTGATTCACTGGTTCCGCGATCACTATTACAACTCGCTCAAGGATGCCCAGCATCCGATGGCATCACCGCTGCTGGCGGCCAGTGTCGAGCATCTGCCGCCAGCGCTGGTGGTGGTGGCCCGTGATCCACTGCGCGATCAGGGGCTGGCCTATGCCGAGAGGCTGCGCCATGCCGGGGTGGCGGTGGCCGAGCTGGATTATGATCATCTGGTGCACGGATTCTTCGGCATGGGTGGTGTGGTGCCAGCCGCACGCAATGCCATCCTTGAAATCTGCCGTACGTTCGGCAAGATGCTCTGACCGCTTCTGTCGCCACACTGGAATTCTGATGTCCGAGCAAAAGCCCGTCGTCCTGATCGACGGCTCGTCCTATCTGTATCGCGCCTTTCATGCGCTGCCGCCGCTGACCACGTCCACCGGCCAGCCCACCGGCGCGGTGCGCGGCGTTGCCAACATGCTGCGCAAGATGATCAAGGATTATCAGCCGGACTATATCGGCGTGATTTTCGATGCCAAGGGCAAAACCTTCCGCGATGAAATGTTCGAGCACTACAAGGCCAATCGTCCGCCGATGCCGGATGATTTGCGTGCCCAGGTGGAGCCGTTGCATGCGCTGATCCGCGCCATGGGTCTGCCGCTGATTGTCGAGGATGGTGTCGAAGCCGATGACGTGATCGGCACCTTCGCCCGTCAGCTCGCGGCCGAGGGCCGGCCGGTGATTATTTCCACCGGCGACAAGGATATGGCGCAGCTGGTGGATCAGCATGTCACGCTGGTCAACACCATGACCGATACCGTGCTGGATCCGGATGGCGTGGTAAAAAAATTCGGCATCCCGCCGTCACTGATTATCGATTATCTGGCACTGATGGGGGACAAGGTCGACAACATCCCCGGCGTGCCCGGCGTGGGCGAAAAGACCGCGCTGGCCCTGATTCAGGGTCTCGGATCGCTGGAAAACATCTATGCCAATCTGGAAAAGGTTGCTGATCTGGATTTTCGCGGCGCGAAAAAGATGCCGGAGAAACTGGCCGAGCACCGCGACATGGCATTCATGTCCTACCAGCTCGCCACCATCAAGACCGATTGCGTATTAAAGGAAACGCTGGAAGACCTGCGCCCGGCGGAGCCGGACCGGGAAGCGCTGGAGCGGATGTTCCGCGAGCTGGAGTTCAAGAGCTGGCTGAATGAAACGCAGAGCAGCGAGCCGGCTCGGACGCGGCCGGCAACGGTGGCGCCACCGGCAAGTGCAGACGCCGCCGTGGAGGCGTTGCAACTTTCCCATGATGGCTATGAAACCATCCTGACGCTGGCGGACCTTGAGCGTTGGATTGACGCGCTGGACAAGGCAAAGTTGTTTGCCTTTGACACCGAAACCACCAGCCTGAATTACATGGATGCGGAACTGGTCGGTGTCTCCTTTGCCATCAAACCCGGTGTCGCCGCCTATGTGCCGGTGGCGCACGATTATCCCGGCGCCCCGGACCAGCTGGATCGCGATCAGGTGCTGGCGCTGCTGAAGCCGTTGCTGGAAAGCGACCAGCATCGCAAGATTGGCCAGAATCTGAAATACGATATGAGCGTGCTGGCCAATTACGACATCACCCTGCGCGGCGTTGAATACGACACCATGCTGGAATCCTATGTGCTCGATTCGGTGGCCACGCGCCACGACATGGATTCGCTGGCGCTGAAATATCTTGGTCACAAGAACATCGCGTTTTCAGAGATTGCCGGCAAGGGCAGCAAGCAGCTCACCTTCAATCAGGTCGGCATTGAAGAGGCTGCCCGTTACGCAGCCGAAGATGCTGACGTCACCCTGCAGCTGCATCAGGCTCTGTGGCCAAAGCTGGAACAGATGCCGTCTCTGGTAAAGGTATTCCGCGAAATCGATATGCCGCTGGTACCAGTGCTGTCGCGGATCGAGCGCAATGGCTGCCAGCTCGATGCCGACATGTTGCGCCGGCAGAGTAATGAACTGGCGAAAAAAATGGTGGAGCTGGAACAGAAGGCCTGGGATGTGGCTGGCCAGCAGTTTAATCTCAGCTCGCCGAAGCAGCTCGGCGAGATTCTGTACGGCAAGTTGGAAATTCCGGTGGTCAAGAAAACGCCCACCGGCCAGCCTTCTACCGCTGAGGCGGTGCTGGAAGAACTGGCGCTGGATTATGAGCTGCCGCAGGTGATCATGGATTACCGCAGCGTTGCCAAACTGAAAAGCACCTACACCGACAAGTTGCCGGAGATGATCAGCCGCCGCAGTGGTCGTCTGCACACCTCTTACCATCAGGCAGTGGCGGCTACCGGGCGCCTGTCATCCAGCGATCCAAACCTGCAGAACATTCCGGTGCGCAGCGAAGAAGGTCGGCGCATTCGCCAGGCCTTTGTCGCGCCGAACGGCCGCAAGCTGGTGGCAGCGGATTACTCGCAGATTGAATTGCGCATCATGGCGCACCTGTCCGGCGATGCCGGGTTGCTTGATGCCTTTGCCAAAGGACTGGACATTCACCGTGCCACCGCAGCGGAAGTGGCCGGCAAGCAGGTGGACGAGGTAACCGATCTGGAGCGGCGTAATGCCAAGGCGATCAACTTTGGTCTGATTTATGGCATGAGCGCGTTCGGTCTGGCCAAGCAGCTGGGTATCGGTCGTCAGGAGGCTCAGCAATACGTCGACAGCTATTTCGAAAAATATCCCGGCGTGAAGCGCTATATGGAACGTACGCGAGCAGAGGCGGCCGATAATGGTTATGTCGAAACCCTGTTCGGCCGGCGTCTTTATTTGCCCGACATTCATTCCCGTAATGCCAATATCCGTCAGGGCGCCGAGCGCACCGCGATTAATGCGCCGATGCAGGGCACTGCTGCCGATATTATCAAGCGCGCGATGATTGATGTGGATCGCTGGCTGGCGGAAAGCCGCATTGATGCGCAGATGATCATGCAGGTACACGATGAGCTGGTGTTCGAAGTGGCGGATGCGGATGTCGAGCAGCTGGTGAAGGAAGTTTCCACGCGCATGGCGGCGGCGGTGAAACTGGATGTGCCACTGGTGGTGGACCCCGGTGTTGGCAGCAACTGGGATGAGGCGCACTGACAGGCTTGCCTGAGGCCGGGGCCCGGCGCATTATCGGGCGGTATCCAGAATAACAAGCGGAGTGATCATGACGGGTTCGCCAGAGCTATCCCCGGAAATTCTTGAAGAGCTCCACGTGCTGATGCAGTTCAACCCGGATTGCAGCCAGCAAGGTATCAAGGTTCACCATCACACCGCTTCGGCGGAAACTGTGGCCGCCGCCGGGCGCTTGCATGCCAAGGGCCTGATTACCCAGGCAGATGGTGGTTATCTGACCAGTCTTGGCCACAGTGCCATTGAACACGCCCGGGCCCTGCTGCTGATCATGCAGCCACGCCTGCATTAAAGAGGTTGTCATGTCTGTCCAGTTCCCCGCCGTTGATCCCGATGGCCTGCTCGAGTTTTCCGTCGTCTTTACCGATCGCTCGCTGAACCATATGTCGCAGATGTTTCAGGGCGTGATGCGGGATATCCACGCCACCCTGCGTCAGGTCTATGCCGCCCATGAGGTGGTGGTGGTGCCCGGTGGTGGCAGCTTCGGCATGGAAGCAGTGGCGCGGCAGTTTGCCGGCGGCGAGAAATGTCTGGTGATCCGCAATGGCTGGTTCAGCTATCGCTGGTCGCAGATTTTCGAGATGGGCCGCATTCCCGCCGCCGAGGTGGTGCTGAAAGCACGGCCGGTGGAGCAGGGCGATACCCCGGCCTGGGTGCCGGCGCCGATTGCTGATGTGGTGGACAGTATTCGCCGGGAAAAGCCGGCGCTGGTGTTTGCGCCGCACGTGGAAACCGCATCCGGGATTATCCTGCCGCCGGATTATCTGAAGGCCGTGGCGGATGCCGTGCACGAAGTCGGCGGTCTGTTCGTACTGGACTGTGTTGCTTCCGGCGCCATCTGGGTGGACATGCAGGCCACGGGCGTTGATGTATTGATCAGCGCGCCGCAGAAAGGCTGGAGCTCATCGCCGTGCGCGGCGCTGATCATGCTCAGCGAGAAGGCGGTTGAAGTGATGCAGGCACGCACCAGCAGCAGCTTCGCCTGCGACCTGAAAAAATGGCACCAGATCATGCAGGCCTATATCAACGGCGGCCACGCATACCATGCCACCATGCCGACCGATTCGTTGGCGCGCTTCCGCGATACCATGCTGGAAACGCAGAGGATCGGTTTTGATCTTTTGAAAGAGCGGCAGTGGGAGTTGGGCCGGAAGGTTCGGGCGTTGCTGGCGGAGAACGGCTTCCGCAGTGTCGCCGCGCCGGAGTTTGCTGCGCCGGGCGTGGTGGTCAGCTATACCAGTGATGACCTGATTCATAACGGCCGCAAGTTTATCGAGCAGGGTTTGCAGACGGCGGCAGGTGTGCCATTGATGTGCGATGAGCCGGCCAGTTACAAGACTTTCCGGATTGGGCTGTTCGGGCTGGATAAGCTCAATGATGTGGACCGGGCGGTGGGGAACCTTCGTCGCGCACTGTATGGTATTTTGCGAAAGAAGATGGACTCTTAAGAGGGTGGTCTTAGTGCCGCGGCGAAGAATGAAAACTGTGCTTCCAGAGGTCGAAAAATGGAGCTTCTGATCATCTTCGCGGTTTTATTTCTTGTCGTTCTGGTGGTTGGTGGGATTGATAATGATCGCCCTGTTTCTCAGTGGTCAGATCGCAAATTAGACAGAATGCATGGAAAGCTACTTTATGCAGCAAAGGCTAAAAGTGCGGTAGGGGATCATGGCGGGGCCAAGGAACTCATTAGTAAGGCAGAGGAGGTTCTGTTGGAAATTGGGAGAAGGGCTTCTGGAGGGGGTCATAATGATGGTTCGTCTCCAGATCAGAATCATAGCCTTCCTAGTATAGCCGGTTTGGAATTCAGGCAGATAACACTGTGGGACATGAATGAGCAGATACTCAAAGTGACTCCTAACGCTGTTCGTAGTTTTGAAGATGTAAAAGATGAATTCTCTTTATCGGAAGAAGAGTTTGCAGAGTTGTTCAAGCGACATGAAGATGCCGTTGTGGCGACCGGATTGTACTGTGATTGGAATTCTTGCTTGGATACACAGGCTGAAGAGTCAGAGGTGCTGAGTGCAACTGAAATTCAAGTTGCCAAGACGCATATTGATAGAGCAACTATTAATCGCATCATAATTGAGGCCGCACGTAGTAATCGTAGTAAGCAGTGAAGGAGGCCCGAAGTTGGAGTCCTCACGCTTGCGCAGTGCTTGAAACAGTCGGCCCTTTCCCTTCTCCTTCGCCCATGAACAGGATCATCCCAAGCGGGCTCGATGCCATGCGGCGCTTATTCCAGCAGTACGGCCAGCAACTGGATGGGCAGAACCCTGTTTCTGTTCGATCTGGCAGCTAAAGCGGCCCGGCTTGATTCGGAAACCAGCAGGTTGTGCAGGGCAAAGCGCTATTGCTGAATCAAGAGAGGGTTGCTGCGAGGCTCAGTATTGCCCCCAAGGCGACCCGCAGTCGGCCCACGATGGCGCGCAGAGGTTCAAAAGCAATCTCGTTCTTTTTTATGAACGCCTGCCACAACGCTTGCCGAGAGGGATCTTCCGCGAACTCATCTGTCAGGCCGACTGGCAGCTTGGTAGGTACCGCCATGCCGCGCCGCTCAAAAGTAGCCTTGATGGCTTGGGCCAAGAGATTGGTGTCCAGGGTTTCACTGTCCAGCAGCACCGACAGGTCGAGGTAATCTTTCATCCGGCTGTTAGTCATGCCCAGCAGCGCGATGGCGTGGAGCTTTTCCGCAACGACGGTGTAAACGGGATAGGTGCGCAAACGAGGTGAAGGCAGGTCGGCCAGCAGCACGGGATAGGTTGCATCGACGGGCCCGGGTGTCACGGCATCGCCGAAACCGATGTCGATCTGTGTCTTGCAGCGCGCCCCGGCGAGCTCGCCACTAATGAGAATGCGCGCTCCCGCATATCCTGCGTCCTTGCGGATATCCTCGGCGACGACCGAGGGCGGATCGAACACGATGCCATCGTCTACCGCGACGCTCGCGATGTCCCGGAAGGTCTGGATCACGGATTCCAGATCGCTCGCGCCGAAGCCGAGCAGGTCGGCGTCGCGCGTGGCCCGGTGCGGCATGTCGTACCAGAGCGTGAAAAGTAGCGCGCCCTTGAGCAGAAAATGATCCGCGTACTGTGACTGGCTCAATCGGTAGAGGATGCGCTCAAGCGCGAAGCGTACCAGCACCTGATTGAAGTCCACGCCCTGCGCCTTGGCGACGTTGAGCAGCCGTGCG
Organism: Alcanivoracaceae bacterium; assembly: GCA_023146255.1. Lineage (GTDB taxonomy): Bacteria > Pseudomonadota > Gammaproteobacteria > Pseudomonadales > Alcanivoracaceae > PGZG01. Next base: position 148,047 of record JAGLCJ010000014.1, on the reverse strand, counting down.
CGCACGGAAGCTGCTAGTCCGTTCATTCAATGGCCTCCAGATAGGGGCGCATCACATTGGCCACGCGACAGATTTTGGCGTAGTGCCACAGGTCGTCCGCCGTGGCTTTGCGTTTGGCGCGGGCGTCCTTCAGCGCTTCCAGTGCCACGTCCAGTCCAAGTTTATTGCGATGTTTGAAGCAGTCCGCGACCGTCTTGGCCGCGCCATAGACGCGCAGCTTCACGCCGTCGCGCTGGTATTCCTCAATGCCAGCCATGTAGACCTCCCCCGTCATCTGCACCATCTTGATCGGCGGGTAGTCGATGCGCGGTACATGGCTACCGCGTGGCATGGCAATCCAGATCTGGCGCGGTAGTTGGGTAGTCAGTTCGTGGAATTGCAGTGCGGTCAGCAGGCAGAACACGGCCTGCGGTACTTTGGTGGCGATGGCCGCAAGGCCTTCGTGTTCCGACCCCGAATGGCTGGGTAGACGATAGAGGCCGCGCCCGACCTTGGTCAGCAGGCCAGCGGCGGTCAGACGCGTCAGCACGACCCGGGGCGCATCAATGGCATCCAGATCGCTGGTGCGCAGCAGTCCCTTTTGTCGGGCCAGATCAAGAACGCGCTGTGAGTGAGTATCGGGGAGCATGGCAGAAGTTTGTTCCTTTTATTCGTCGAATGCAATATTTCGACGAATAAAAGGAACATCTCCTTGATGTCCTGAGGATTTGGGGCCACCCAGTATCCTTTCAGCAGTACAGCGTACCGCTAAAGTCTCCTGGCCGTTGCTCCGATGAGTTATACGCAAAGTGCTAGTACATTGCGTATAACTCCGGAAAACCCTGAAGATACAGGCGCAGGCTTCAATCACAGGCCCCTGTCGCCACCCAATCCGCCAGTGACCCCCGCACCTGAAACTCTCCCCGAATACGCTTCTCATCGCCCACCTGATATTTCCCCGTACGCACCAGACAAGCTTGCAACCCCGCCTTGAGCGCACCCTCCACATCGCCAAAAACATCATCGCCCACCATCATGACTTCCTCGGCCTTCAGCCCGGTATCGTTCAACACCTGCTGGAAAAATGCAGTAGACGGTTTGCCGGTAACAATGGCCTCGACGCCGGCAGCATATTCCAGCGCCCGGACAAAAGGCCCGGCATCCAGATGCAGTTTGCCATCGGCCTTGAAGTAACGGTTGTCGCCGATGGCAATCAGCGGCGCGCCATCCATTAACAGCCGAAAGGCGATATCCAGCTGCTGATAGTTCAGATCATCTTCGGCGTCACCGATTACCACGACATCCGGCTTTGTCTCTGAGGCTGAGTCAAACTCGCAGCGAATATCCGGGTGCACCAGCAGGAACGGATGACGCTTGTGTTCTCGCACCCAGCTGGCGGCAGCGGCGGGTGCGGTAAACAGCTGTGCCGGTTCAATGGCAAATCCCATGGCGGTCAGATCGGCCAGAATCTGTTGCCGGTTCTTGCGTGCGGTGTTGGTGACAAAGCGGAGCTGCAGTGATGATTGCTGCAGCTTCTGCACCGCATCCACGGCTCCGGGCAGCGGCTGGTGGCCTTCATAGAGTACGCCGGAGAGATCGAGAAACAGTCCGCGAAGCATGCTGGCCTCCGGAGGATGGTGGGTATGTTTTGATGCTACTCCTTCCGAGCTGCCTTCGAGAAGTCAGAGGCTGTTGCAGGAGCGGTCGGTCGACCGCTCCTAGCGGTTGTGTGGGGGTTTCTGGTGCTGGCGCCGATCCTCGGGGTGCCGTCGTTCGGCAAATTCCTCAGGCGACGCCAGTGTGTGATGCTCGGGATCATAACGGCCTTTCAGGTCATCGCGCAGAATGCGCCCCCACAACGGCACGCCGACAAAGTAGCCGGCGCGGCCGATCATGTGCGCGGCCACCGGTGCGGTCAGCATGATAAATGCAATGATTGCCAGCACGCGGGCCCAGACTTCGGCATTGGCAAAGTACACGGCAACGGCGAGCATGATCAGGCCGGAGCCGAGCGCGCCGGCCTTGGTGGTAGCATGCATGCGCATCAGCAGATCCGGCATGCGCAGCGCGCCGAGCGCGGCCAACAGCATCAGCAGCGATCCGGCCAGTAACAGCAGTGCAGCAATCCATTCAGTCATCGCCATGCATCCCCCGTTTTTCCAGAAAGCGAGCGAATCCGACGGCAGCCAGAAACGCGGTCAGCGCCAGCACCATGGCAACATCCAGAAAGGCAAAGCGTTGTGAGGCGATGGCGTGCACGCCAATAAAGCCCACGGTCAGTGAGGCCATCAGTTCCAGCGCGACGACACGGTCCGGCAGAGTCGGGCCGAGCAAAAGCCGGACAAAACTCAGCAGCAGTGACAGGCTGAGAATGGCAAAGGCAAGCCAGACAGCGACGCTGATCATGATGTCTCCTCGCGTAACAGTTCGAGAACGCGTGCCTCAAATTGCTTGATCTGTGCGCGAGTCTGATCAAGATCGTCCAGATACATGACATGCAGGTACAGCACCCGACGGTCGCTGGATACATCCAGACTCAGGGTGCCCGGGGTCAATGAAATCAGGTTGGCCAGCAGGGCAATCTCGCCTTCGGTTCTGGCATCCAGAGGTACTGCAATCACCGCCGGCTTCATATAGTGAGTTGGGGTCACCACATCCCAGGCCACGCGCAGGTTGGAGCGAATCAGCTCTTTCAGAAAATAGCCGGCAAAGCGGAATATTTTCGGCACGCGGCGAACATAGGCTGCAAACACAGGCAGCTCACGCAAGGTCAGACCGAGGATGATATAGCCCAGCACGAAACCGGTGAACAGGCCGGCACCGCTGATGTCGCCGGATACCGCCACCCAGATCAGCGCCAGCAGGATGTTCCAGGCAAACGCTCCCATCTCAGCGCACTCCCATCACGGACTGGATATAGGACTGACTATCGAGCAACTGCGCGGCGGTATACTCGGCTAGCTTATACACCGGCTCGGCGGCCACGCCGATCAGCACCGTCAGCGTCGCCAGAGCGACAATAGTCAGCACCATCAGGCCAGTGCCGCCGCGTTGTTGGGCTGGCGCTGTGGCACCTTCCGGCATGGCTTTCCAGAATACTTCCGCCCAGATCTTGATCATTGAATACAGTGTTAGCAGGCCCACCAGCAGGGCAATGCCAACCAGCCACCAGTGCTGCGCTTCGACGCCGGCCTTGATGACAATAAATTTGCCAAAGAAGCCGGACAACGGTGGCAAGCCGGCCAGCGACAGCGCCGGAATCAGGAACAGCACAGCAATCATCGGGTGACTGCGCCAGACACCACCCAGCTGCTTCAGGTCGTAGCTGCCCTGCAATCGATACACCAGTCCACTGATCAGGAACAGGTTCGATTTCACGATAATGTGGTGAATGATGTAGAACACACCACCAATAATCGCCAGTGGTGTATACAGCGCGAGTCCCATCAGCATGTAACCGATCTGGCTGATGATGTGGAACGACAAAATACGCCGGAACTCGAACTGCGCCGCCGCACCGAGTACGCCAACCAGCATGGTGGCACCGGCCATGGCCAGCAGCAGATCACGAATCAGTGAATCGCCAAGCGGAAAGATCAGGGTGAAGACGCGGAACAGGGCGTACACACCGACTTTGGTCAGCAGCCCGGCAAACAGGGAAGACACCGCGACCCGCGGTGTGTGATAGGACGCCGGTAGCCAGAAGAACAACGGAAAGGCGCCGGCCTTGATGCCGAATGCCATCAGGAACAGCATCGCCACCACCTGCACCATCGGATTGTCCTGATGCTCGGCAAGTTTCACTGCCAGGTCGGCCATATTGAGGGTCCCGGTCAGACCATAGAGCAGACCAATGGCCGACAGGAATATCGCCGAAGAGACCAGGTTCAGCGTCACATACTTGATCGCACCTTCCATTTGCGCCCGTTCGCCGCCGAGAATCAGTAGCGCAAACGATGCCACCAGCATGACCTCGAACCAGACGTAGAGATTGAAAATATCTCCGGTGAGGAAGGCACCGTTCACACCGGCAAGCAACAGGTGCATCAACGGGTAATAACCGTAATGCTCATGTTTTTTACTAATGGTGGCGAGGGAATAGACCGCGGTGGCAAGGCCGGTGATGCCGGTCAGCAAAACCATGATGCTGCTGAGCAGGTCCGCCACCAGTACGATGCCGAATGGCGCTGGCCAGTTGCCGGCATACATCACCTGAATGCCGTTGTCGTAAACCGACAGCAGCAACCAGATCGACGCCAGCAACAATGCGCCGGTGCCAAGCACACTGATGCCGCGCTGAAGTTGCCGTGAGCGCCACACCACCAGCGACAGCGCACCGGCGATCAGCGGAATCAGAATTGGCAGCGTGGTTTGCAGGGCTACCGCACTGTTCATGTATCGGTATCCTTCATCTGGTCCATATCGTCGGCCTTCACAACTTCATAGGCACGGTGAATCAGCACCACGGCAAAAGCGAGTACGCCAAAACCAATCACAATGGCAGTCAGGATCAGGGCCTGGGCAAGAGGGTCGGCAACGATGCCATCCACTACGGCGCTAGCACCTTCCGGAATCAATGGCGGTGCGTAACGGGTCAGGCCACTACTGGTAAAGATCAGCAGATTGGCGGCGTTGGACAGCAGCACCAGACCAATCACCAGCTTGACGATTGAACGCCGCAGGATCAGGTAAATGGCGGTGGCGTAAAGCACGCCAACGGCGGTGGCAAGCAGGGTGCTCATGCGTCCTCCGCTTCGGCCAGTGCCAGTAGTATGTTCAGCACTGTGCCAATCACGACCAGATAAACACCGATATCAAACAGCAGCGGCGTGCCGACTTTCAGCATGCCAAATATCGGCACGCTCAGCTCAACCCAGAGTGCGCCGAGAAACGGCAAACCGCTGAACATGCCAAACAGGCCTGAAGCAATGGCAATGCACAATCCCCAGCCAATCAGGTCTCGTGGGTCGACCCAGATCAATCGGCGTGCCGATTGAACACTGGTAAAAAACAGATGGAGTGCAATCGCTGCAGATGCCACCAGGCCACCGATAAAGCCACCGCCGGGCTCATTGTGGCCACGCAGTAGCAGGAACAGTGAAAACATGATCAACAGCGGTAACAGGAAGTGACCGGTAACGCGCAGAATCAGGGAGTCGGGACGATTTGGCATGCTCATTTGCGTTTGTCCTCCGCACGCAGCCGTATCATCGCCAGCACACCCGTGGCCGCCAGCGCCAGGACAAAGATTTCTCCAAGCGTATCCAGTGCCCGGAAGTCCACCAGAATGACATTGACGATATTACGGCCATAGCCGCTCGGCACGCTCTGCGCCACATGCCAGTGGGAAATGCTTTCATACAAACGGGCGTCGGCGGCGAACAGCAACAGACAGGTCATGGTGATGCCCACGGCGCTGGCGACAAGCACATCACGCAGTCGCAACGCCGTTGATGTCAGACGCAGGAACTTCGGCAGACGAAACAGCACCAGCACCAGAAGAATGACGGTCAGGGTTTCCACCAACACCTGAGTAATGCCGAGATCCGGCGCGCTGAACATCACGTACAACAGAGCCACGGTGAAGCCGACAGCGCCAAGGGAAGCGACCGCGCCGAGCCGAGAGTCCGTTCTCGCTGCGGCCACCGCAGCAGCCATCAATACAAACACCAGCACATACTCATGCAACTGGATGCCTTGAAGATGGATGCCAAATGACAGTGCCGGCCAGTACAGTAACAGCACGGTCCATACCAGCGCCATAAAGGTCAGCAGGATAATCAGCAGGTAGTAACGCAAGTAGCCGCTCTGGAAAAATCCGGTTTGCCAGGCGGAAACTTTTATCAGCCACGCCATCACCAGATCGTAGCCGCGCTCCGGTCCTGTTCTGGCCAGCACCTCGGTAAAGCGAGTGTGGTGATGGAAATGCTGACGCCAGCGATACAGCAACAGGCCGGCGATCAGGCTGATGATGCTGAGCAGTAGCGGCGTGTTGAAGCCGTGCCAGAGTGAGACGGGGTAATCGACCGGGACGCCGGCAACCGCGGTTGCCGCCGCGCCAAGTAGCATTCGGTCAACCCAGGGCGCGGCGATGCCGAAGCCCAGTCCGAGCAGGGCTAGCACCACGGGCCCGGCCAGCAACGCAGGTGCCGGCTCATGCGGCTGCTTTTTTGTTTTCACCGGCGCGCCATACCAGGGCAAAAATCCGATCAGCGCGCCCACCGCCACGGTCATGATGGTGCCTGCGATCACCAGTGCCAGAATCCAGCTCGCCGCATTCTTCAGCGCTGCGTCAAAAAGCAGCTCCTTGGCGACAAAGCCGAACATCGGAATAACGCCGGCAAGTGACAATGCTGCAATGCCGGCCACCACAGCGGTGATTGGCATGGCACGGAACAGGCCGCCGGTATCACGCAGATCCTTGCTGCCGGTTTCATGATCAATGATGCCGGCCACCATAAACAGAGCACCCTTGTACAAAGAGTGAGCCAGCAGGAATGCCATCGCTGCAGTGACCGCCAGCGGTGTGCCAAGGCCAATCAGCATGGTCAGGGTGCCAAGCGCCATCACGGTGGAGTAGGCCAGTACTTTCTTGATGCCGGTGCTGCGCAGTGCCAGCCAGATGCCGATAAAAAGAGTGATGGCGCCGACGCTGCCCAGCACCGTCAGCCACAGCTCGGTGCCGCCGAGGGCAGGATTCAGTCGCGCCAGCAGATAGACCCCGGCCTTGACCATGGTGGCGGAGTGCAGATAGGCGGACACCGGCGTCGGCGCCGCCATCGCATTCGGCAACCAGAAGTGAAACGGAAACTGTGCTGATTTGGTGAATGCACCAAGCAGGATCAGCCACAGCATCGGCGCATACAATGCATGTTCGCGAATGACGTCGCCCTGATTAAGCAGCGAAGACAGTTCATAACTGCCGCCGACCATGGCCAGCATGATCAGTCCGGTCATCAGCGCCAGTCCGCCACCGACAGTGACAAACAGGCCCTGCAGCGCCGAACGCCGTGCCGCTGCATCCTCGTGATTGAAACCGATCAGCAGATAGGAGGTGATGCTGGTCAGTTCCCAGAATACGAACAGTGCGATCAGATTATCCGACAGCACCAGCCCGAGCATGGACGCCATGAAGGCGAGCAGGATGGCGTAGAAGCGACCAAGGTCCCGATGCCCCTCCAGATAACGGCCGGCGAAGGCAACGATAAATATGCCAATGCCGCTGATCAGCAAGGCGAACAGCAGCGACAGACCATCGACCATAAATGACAGCTGAATACCGAGTGACGGAATCCAGTTGTGCTGGAGCAGCACCGGACCGTCGTTGACACCGGCAAGGAAACCGCTGAAATAAATGAACAGGGTGGCCGGCCAAAGGGCCAGAGCCCAGCCGCTGTGACGGCCGAACAGTTGATGTAGCCAGGGAGCCAGTGCGGCAACCCCGAAGCCGCCCAGCAGGGCATACAGCACGGACAAACCTCCTTGCCAGAAGTCTGGAGCCATCATGCGGATGGTGCAGGTATATCACACGAGGCAAGCAAAGGCTGGTTACACCAGCGCAGCGGATTGCGACCGTTTAACGGTGATCGGGTTCCCGCTGCGTGGCATACTTGCGCCACTTTTCACGCTGATCTGTCCGGGGTGAACGCCGAGTGAGCGTTTTATTTGCCATCGTCCTGTTGCCGCTGGCCGGGGCGCTGTTGCCACGAAGCCTGCAGTTCATGGGTCGCCATGTGGTTGCCACGGCAGCCGCCTTGCCGGTACTGGCGGCGCTGTTGTTGCTGTTCCTCGCCGCGCCGGCGGTGATCGGCGAGGGCGCCCTGTGGCAGGCCTCGCTGCCCTGGCTGCCTGGTGCCGGCCTGTCGCTGGCATTCCGTCTCGACGGTCTGGCCTGGCTGTTTGCCCTGCTGATTCTCGGCATTGGTCTGCTGGTGATCGTTTACGGCCACTACTATCTGCACAAAAATGACCCGGGCGGGCGGTTTTTTTCCCTGCTGCTGCTATTCATGGCGGCGATGCTCGGCGTGGTCACCGCCGATAACCTGATTCTGCTAGTGGTGTTCTGGGAGCTGACCAGCATCAGCTCGTTCCTGCTGATCGGTTACTGGTCGGAACAGTCGGCGGCGCGCAAGGGCGCGAGGATGGCGCTGACCCTGACTGGCGCCGGCGGATTGGCGCTGCTGGCCGGGGTAATCCTGATCGGTCAGACCGTCGGCAGCTATGATCTTGGCACGGTGCTCGCCAGCGGCGACCTGATTCGTGCCGACGCGCTCTATCCGCTGATGCTGGTGCTGGTGCTGCTTGGTGTGTTTACCAAGTCAGCCCAGTTTCCGTTCCACTTCTGGCTGCCGCACGCGATGGCGGCGCCAACCCCGGTGTCTGCCTATCTGCACTCCGCCACCATGGTCAAGGCCGGGGTGTTTTTGTTGGCCCGTTTCTACCCGGCGCTGGCGGGGACTGATCTGTGGTTTGTGCTGGTTTCGTCGGCGGGTTTGGCCACCTTGCTGGTCGGCGCCTGGATGGCGCTGTTCCGGCATGACCTGAAAGGCCTGCTGGCCTATTCCACCATCAGCCATCTTGGCTTGATCACTCTGCTATTTGGATTGAACACGCCACTGGCGGCGGTGGCAGCGGTGTTTCATATCATTAACCATGCCACCTTCAAGGCATCGCTGTTTATGGCGGCCGGCATCGTTGATCACGAAACCGGTACTCGCGATATTCGCCAGCTCGGCGGGTTGCGCCGCTATATGCCTTACACGGCGGCACTGGCATCCATCGCCGCCATGGCCATGGCCGGCGTGCCGCTATTGAATGGATTTCTCAGCAAGGAAATGTTTTTTGCCGAAGCGCTGGATACACCACTGTATGGCAGCTTGAACTGGTTTGTGCCGCTGCTGGCCACTCTGGCAGGGATGCTGTCGGTGGCTTATTCAGTCCGCTTCGTTCATGACGTCTTCTTCGGCATTGCGCCACCGGCATTGCAGGCCCATCAGCCGCATGAGCCGCCACGCTTTATGCGCGTGCCAGTGGAAATTCTGGTGGTGCTGTGCCTGGCGGTGGGGATCGTTCCGGCGCTGCTGGTCGGGCCATTGCTGGCGGCATCGGCAGCAGCGACATTGGGCGCGCCACTGCCAGAGTACAGTCTTGCCATCTGGCATGGTTTCAATCTGCCGCTGGCAATGAGCGTGGTGGCACTGGTGGGTGGCGGCCTGTTGTATCACTTCCGTATGCCACTGTTCACGCTGCAGCGTCGCTGGCCCAAGCCGCACGCACCGGATGTATTCGAACACAGTATTCAGCAACTGATCGTCGCCGCGGCTGCTTTCGTCCGTTTTGTTGATAACGGCGCCTTGCAGCGCTATATGGCCTGGCTGTTACTGCCGGTGGCGCTGATCATGCTGGCCGTGATCGGATCAAAGCCGGACTGGCTTGGCGATCACTCGATGATGCCGGTGGATGGCTTGGCGATACTGGGGACAGCCCTTGCCGTGGTGGCATCGCTGGCCACCGTGATTCTGCGTCGGCAACGACTTGTTGCGCTGTTGTTGATCAGTATCGTTGGCCTGATCGTATCGTTGACCTTCCTGAGATTGTCAGCGCCAGATCTGGCGCTGACACAGCTTTCTGTTGAAGTGGTGACGGTACTGCTGCTGATGCTGGCAATGTATTTCCTGCCCACTCGCGGCACCATTGAGTCAAGTCGCTGGGACATCAGTCGTGATCTGTTTCTGTCGCTGTCGATTGGCGCCGGCATCGGCTTGCTGGCATTGTTTGTCATGACCCATCCGGGCGAAACCATTTCCGCATTTTTTATCGAGAACAGTGTGCCGGGTGGCGGCGGCAAGAATGTTGTTAATGTCATTCTGGTAGATTTCCGCGGCTTTGATACGCTCGGTGAAATTACCGTACTGGCGATTGCCGCAGCGGGAATTTATGCGCTGCTGGAAAACCTTGGTTTGTGTTTGCCGCTATATGATCCGGATGGCAGGCGCTGGGCGAAAGAGCGCTATCCGGTGGTGTTGCAGGTGATCTCTCGAGCGGTGTTACCGATTGCGCTACTGGTGGCGATGTACATTCTGGTGCGTGGTCACAATATGCCTGGCGGTGGATTTATCGCCGGTCTGGTCACGGCGGTGGCACTGGTCCTTCAGTATGTCGCCAATGGCGTGCATTGGGTGCATGCCAGAGTGCCAAACAACTATCACCCGCTGGTGGCGTTTGGTGTAGCGCTGGCTGCTGTCACCGGACTTGCCAGTTTGCTGGTTGGTTATCCGTTCCTGACTTCAACCTTCGGCCATCTGCACTGGCCTGTGGTGGGTGAGTTCGAGCTGGCCAGCGCCATGCTGTTTGATCTGGGCGTTTATATCACCGTCGTGGGCGCCACCCTGCTGATTCTGGCCAAGCTTGGCAAGTTGTCAGTGGTTGAGAGCGGGGAGGGCAACTGATGGAAATTATGGTCGCGCTGATGATTGCCGTGATGACCGGTTGCGGTGTCTACCTGATCCTGCGTTTGCGCACTTTCCCTGTGGTGCTTGGCCTGACCATGCTGAGTTATGCGGTGAATATCTTCCTGTTTGCCATGGGACGACTTCGGGCTGATGCGCCTGCTGTGATTGGTGAGGCAGCCAACTATACCGATCCGCTTCCACAGGCGCTGGTGCTGACCGCCATCGTGATCGGTTTCGCCATGACAGCATTCCTGATGGCGTTGGCGCTGCGTGCCTGGGGCGAGTTCGGCACCGATCATGTTGATGGCAAGACCGTCGAGCAGGATGCCACCGATGAGGAGCGGCGTTGATGGCCTCGCATCTCATTATATTGCCGATCCTGTTGCCGCTGTTTGCAGGCCTGTTGATCCTGCTGGAAGCCAGGCAGCGTCTCTGGCTTCGTCGCCTCACCGGGTTGCTGGCGACGGCGCTACTGGTGCCGGTGGTGCTGTTGCTGTGGCATCAGGCGGCATCAGGTGAAATTGCCGTTTACCGGCTTGGTAACTGGGCGCCGCCATTTGGCATCGTGCTGGTGCTGGATCAGCTGGCGGCACTGATGCTGGCAGTCACCGCGTTGCTGGCTTTGCCTGTGTATCTTCACGCCTGTCGTGGCGATGATCAGAATGGCGCCAACTTTCATGCCCTGTTCCAGTTCCAGCTGCTTGGCATTAATGGCGCGTTCCTGACTGGCGATCTGTTCAATCTGTTCGTGTTTTTTGAAGTGCTGCTAATCGCTTCCTATGCCTTGCTGATGCATGGTCAGGGAGCAGATCGGGCGCGTGCCGGAATTCATTATGTGGTCCTTAACCTGACCGGTTCGAGCCTGTTTCTGTTCGGTCTCGGCCTGATCTATGCGGCGACGGGTACCCTGAATATGGCCGATGTCAGCAGGGTGATGCAGCAGGGCAATCTGGTGTCACCGATGTTGCTTCAGGTCAGCGCCGCGCTGTTGTTGCTGGTGTTTTCTCTGAAAGCAGCTCTGTTGCCGCTGAGTTTCTGGTTGCCCGGCGCTTACTCGGCAGCAAGTGCACCGGTGGCTGCCCTGTTCGCTATCATGACCAAAGTCGGACTGTATGCGATCTGGCGGCTCTGGCCTTTGCTGTTTGGCCATGATGCCAGCCCGCTTGACGGGCTGGTGGCACCCTGGTTGTGGGCGCTGGCATTGGCGACGCTGCTGTTTGCTGCAGTGGGAGCTCTGGCGGCAACGCGACTTGCTGCGCTGACAGCTTGGTTGGTGCTGGTGTCGGTGGGTTCGCTGATGGCGGTGATCACTGTTGCAACGACACAGGCGTGGGCGGCCGGCTTTTACTATTTGCTTCACTCGACCTGGAGCGCGGCAGCACTGTTCCTGCTGGTGGGTCTGATCAGCTCGCGACGAGGTTTGCTGGCAGATCAGCTGCGTAGCGGGAATGATCTGCATCCCGCACTGGGCATTCTGTTTATTCTGTTAGCAGTCATGCTGATCGGGTTGCCACCATTCTCCGGGTTTATCGGCAAGCTGCTGTTGCTTCAGGCAGTGCCGGCAGGGATCTTCTGGGCGGTGTTGCTGGGCAGCAGTCTGATCGTGCTGGTGGCGTTCAGTCGAGCGGGCTCGACCGTGTTCTGGCGGCAACAGCGGGATATCTTCGCCGAGAAAATGCCGTTCAGTGATTTGCTGCCATTGCTGCTCCTGCTGGCGATGACATTCGCATTAATAATATTTGCAGGCCCGGCTCATGAAGCCATGGGCTCCATTGCCGAGCAACTGATGAATAGCCAGCTCTATATTGAAGCTGTTCTTGGTGAACAGGAGGTAGGGCAATGAAGCGTTTCTGGCCCAGTCCGCTGTTGAGTCTGGTGATGTGGTGCCTCTGGCTTTTGCTCGCCAATGATTTTTCTGCTGGGCAGATGGTGCTGGGTGTTTTCTTTGCCTGGTTGATTCCAGTACTGACCCAACCTTTCTGGCTTAGTCGCCCTCGTATCCAGAAGCCGTGGAAGCTGCTGTCATTCCTGCTGCTGGTGCATCGCGATATCGTTGTCGCCAATCTCGCCGTTGCCAAACTGGTGCTCGGCTCACCTTCCAGATTGCGACCGGCCTTCGTCGAAGTGCCGCTGGATATTCGCGATGACTTTGTCATCACCATGCTTGCCAGTGTGGTATCGCTAACACCCGGTACCGTGTCTGCAGATGTCAGTCGTGATCGCTCCGTGTTGTTGGTGCATGGACTTGATGTGGCCGATATTCCGGAGATGATTGCCACCATCAAGCAGCGTTACGAAGCGCCGTTGAAGGAGATATTCGGATGCTGAGCACGGCATTGATGATCGGATTTTTTATGGTTGGCACGGCATTGCTGCTGGGTGGCTGGCGTATCCTGATCGGACCAACCTTGCCGGACCGGATTCTTGCTCTGGACACCCTGTACATCAACAGCATCGCATTGATTGTTCTGTTCGGCATTCATGCCGGCACCAGTCTCTACTTTGAGGCAGCGCTGTTGATTGCGCTGATCGGGTTTGTCAGTACGGTGGCAGTGGCAAAGTATTTGTTGCGTGGCGACATCATCGAGTAACGGGAGCAGATCCATGGCCATGGCGGTTGAAATACTGGTGTCATTTCTGATCCTGACGGGTGCGACCTTTACCCTGATCGGCTCTATCGGTCTGGTGCGGTTGCAGGATTTCTACACCCGCCTGCATGGTCCGACCAAGGCGACCACGCTGGGGGTGGGCAGCATTATTCTGGCATCACTGGTTTTCTTTACCGCGAAAACCGGCGTGCTAAGCGTACATGAGGTGCTGATCACCCTGTTTCTGTTCATCACCGCACCGGTTTCAGCGCATCTGCTGGCCAAGGCGGCCATGCATCGTCAGGAAAAAAAGGTAAAAAATACTCATGGTGAACCCTGGGGGCAGTGAACTTTCCGGAAAACCCCCAGTCATAGCTCGTGACTGCAGGCTGGTAACCCCCGATCCCCCGATCCCGCTGGCCTGTAGTCTCTGAACAGCGTCGGTCTTTCCCCAGAGACCGGCGTGGCAAGCACCCCCGACAGCCCATCCCCCCGGTTGCTGTCGGGGGTTTTTTTATGGCGCAGAAAAATTGCCTGAGACGCCGTTCCCTGATGCTCGACACTGCCATCACGGCGCAGTGGAGAGCCCGGTCACATCCCGGCCGGGCAATTGTTTAATAAGAATAAAATATGATCAGGTCGACAATTAACCTGGATTTTTTTCTACAGCATCGGCACTCCAATCCGGTAACCGGAGTCAGCGGACTCCTTGAGGTATGTTGTGCTGTTTATCCGTAGAACGTTCGTGCAAGTTTGCTTTCCGGCCCTGGCCGCGTTGCTGTGCATGGCGTTATTGCTGTCTGCCTGTGGCGCCGAGGCAAAACCTGATCATGCGAAACGCCCCGGAGTCGAGGCACCGGGTGGATCTGGTTCGGCACCGGGAAAGCAACCTGATCCGGCGCCAGAGCCGGAGCCGACTCCGGAACCGCAACCGGAAGCTCTGCCAGATCGCATCAGCATTTCCGCGACGGATCTGTTTGTGGTCCCGGCCGTTGGCAGCTTGCCGATCACCTTGCATCCGGCCGCTCAGGTGGCGAATGGCGCTGAGCAACTGGTCGAGGCGTTGATTCCACTGCCGCGCGGCATGCTCACTGACATCACTGCGCTGAAAGTGCTGAATGCAGATGGTGTCGAGCTTGCCAGCCGCAGTGATGTGCTGTTGCGTTGGCACGATGCCGGTAATGGTTTGCGAAATGGTATTCGTGCAGCCCGGGTGCAGTTCCTTCAGCGTTTCACCTCGACGGCACCGGTGACGATATCGCTGGTTATCGGTGCCGCACGCGGCCAGCACTTGCAGACCGCATTGCTGGCGCAGACCATCCCGGTATCGCAGTCGAACTTCTTTCCGCTCGAGTACAGCGCCGACAGCAACATTGTTGAACCGGCGGTCTATGTGACGTTGCCGGCTGACTGGCTTGGTGCCAGCCTGCTGCGCACACGCAGTAGCCCTCTGAACCCGAACGGTCGTTGGTCGCTGATGGAGCAGAGCCTGCCGGAGTTCGCCAAAACGGCGGTCAATGACGTGCCGGACTATGTTACCGAGGTGAACCGGATTAACTACCAGAGTGACTATGAGCCCTGGCTTTTTGATCGCGCCAGCACGCTGTGGACAGTTTATATCCGTACCGGCGAGGTGAAGTGGCTGCGGCACGCCTGGCGGGCCACGCAGTTCTATCGCAATCGCGTCAGCAGCGGCTATTTCGACCTGCGTCCGGACGATCTGAAGTATGCCTACAACCTGCCATTGCTGATCGGCTACGCGCTGACCGGTGATGAATCATTGCTGGCCCCGATTCGTGCAGTTGCCAATGCTGCCGCCAACAACTGGTTCCAGCCGGTGTATCGCAGCAGCACCAATTTCTGGACCGAACGGCATCTGGCGTACTCGGCCATGGCCAGTCTGGTGGCCTGGGAGGCGACCGGCGAGATTGGCTATCTGCAGCGCGTCGACGACATCATCGCCGGCAATCAGCCGTACTTTGACGATACCGGCAATGGCTGGTCCGGCGGTTGTGTACTGCATACCGTGGTTCAGCACGAAGGCGGCGGCGTCGACAGTGACCGGAGTATTTGCTCCGCCTGGATGGGTGCGCTGTATGGTGAAGTGTTGTGGCGACACTATCTGGCCACTGGCGCTGATAACGGCTTGCAGCAATTGGCCCAGTACGGCGACTTTCTGGTTGAGCAGGCGACTTATGTCTCCGCCGAAGCCAACGTCAATCTGAACGGCCGGGTATTTCCCTACTACCTCAAGGGCCCGCTGTATGACTCGAAAAGCTATGGCGTCGATGACGAGTGGGGCGATCGCGAACACGCCTGCGACGTGGCCGGCTTCAGCTATCGCAGTGCCTACGCCCGCCAGCTTGTTGGTCAGAGCGGTGTGGCCCAGCTGCAGCTGGCGGATCAGCTGATGGATACCTGTTTGTGGAACATGAGCCAGTGGATTCGAACCGGTCAGGAAACCATCGATGCCGGCAAGACTGCCTACCGTCTGGCGCCGCCACGCAAGTTCAACTGGTGGTTCGGTGCCACCAGCGATCTGGCCTGGCTGGCTGAGACGGCGCGCTGATCCGGGCTTATTGCTCTGTCGGTGGCGCCTGTTCGGCAGCGGCCACCGGCAGATCCAGCCACTCACCGATCTTGTCCCAGGCCTCGTCACTGCCGGTGCCGGCGGTGGACGAGAACAGCTGCACCGACAATGGTGCCGGGTGCCCGGCCAGCTCCTTCAGGGTATTCAGCAGGGTGGTCTTGGCGGCGCCATATTTCAGCTTGTCCGCCTTGGTTAGCAGGATATGCAGCGGCATGTTGGCCTGAGCGGCCCACTGCACGATCATCTGATCGAAATCCTTTAGCGGGTGGCGCACGTCCATCAGCAGAATCAGGCCCTTGAGGCACTGACGGCCGGACAGGTAGCCATCGATTTCCTGCTGCCAGGCGTCGCGGGTGCTGCGGTCGACCTTGGCATAGCCATAGCCGGGCAGATCGACGATCCGGCGCTGCTCGTCCACGGCAAAGAAGTTCAGCAGCTGGGTGCGGCCCGGGGTTTTCGACGTTCGTGCCAGCGACTTCTGGCCGCACAGCCGGTTGATGGCGCTGGACTTGCCGGCATTAGAGCGACCGGCGAAGGCGATCTCGAAGCCTTCATCGGGCGGGCACTGGGACATCTTCTGCGCGCTCTTGTCGAAGCGGATCTGGCGCAGAATCTGCTCCACCGGGTGCATCTTCACGGGAGCGGACACGGTAAATCCTTGCGTTGATTACGGGTATGACAGCCGGTGGTGCTGGTATATAATCGCCGCCGGCCCGCGTCCGGGCTTTCTACCGAAACCCGGCGCCAGACGCAAACTCCTTATTTCCGACCTGCCGGTCGGTGCTTTCCGGAGACTGATATGCGCAAGTTGATGGTTACCCTGCTGCTTTCCGGCCTCGCCATGGCGGCCTCCGCCAATGTTGAGGAGAAATTCAAGGCCAGCTGCACCTTCTGCCACTCTACCGGGGCTGCGGGTGCGCCGAAGGTCGGTGACAAGGCCGCTTGGGCTCCGCGTCTGGAAAAGGGCATGGAAACGCTGCTGAAGAATTCAAAATCCGGTATTGGCGGGATGCCGCCGATGGGTATGTGCAACACCTGTACCGATGAAGATTTCAAAGCCCTGATCGAATACATGTCGAAGTAAGGACCGATAGATGAACAAGCTGAACTTTGCAGTAGTAGTGCTCGCCGCCGCTTTCTCCCTGCCGGCCATGGCCGCTGGTGATGCCGCCGCTGGTGAAAAGAAGGCGGCGGTCTGCGCTGCCTGTCACGGTCAGGACGGCAACAGCCCCGGCGGCGATTTCCCGTCGCTGGCCGGTCAGGGTGAGAAATACCTGATCAAGCAGCTGCAGGACTACAAGAGTGGCGCCCGCAAGAACGGCATCATGCAGGGTCAGGCCGCTGGCCTGAGCGAGCAGGACATGGCTGATCTGGCGGCATTCTATGCCGGCAAGACCATCAAGGGCGGCAGTGCCAAGGCCGAGCTGGTTGCCAAGGGCGAGCGTCTCTACCGTGGTGGCAATGCGGACAGTGGCGTTGCCGCCTGTGCCGGCTGCCATGGCCCGGCGGGTCAGGGTATTGATGCCGCCGGCTTCCCGTCGCTGGCAGGCCAGCACGCCAGTTACACCGAGGCGCAGTTGCGCGCCTTCCGCGCTGCAGGCCGCAAGGACATCGGTGCGCCGGTTTACCGTGTCAACGATGCTGACGGCGACTCGCTGGGCATGATGCAGGCGGTGGCAGCGAAGATGTCTGACGCCGAAATTCAGGCTGTGGCCAGCTATATTGCCGGTCTCGGCAAGTAATCCCGGCCGGGATCAGCAAAAAAGGCAGCCTGAGGCTGCCTTTTTTGTTTTATTACGGTAAAAAAGAGGACACTCAGAGCGGTCGCCGGGATATTTTCCGTCGGCACTGTGTCCGACAGGGGGCAAGGCCGGAGATCCGGCACTTTTCATCAGGAGAAACACATGTTGCGTTATCTGTCCGTATTTTTGGCAGCATTGGGTCTGGCAGTGTCTGTCAGTGCCTGTGCGGAACCCGCAGACCATGCCCGGTTTGCAGCGGATACTCACTACCGTGTGCTTGACAAGCCGGTTTCGGTAAACGATCCGTCAAAAGTCGAAGTGCGTGAATTCTTTTTTTATGGCTGTCCGCATTGCTATGACACCGAGCCGCTGGTAGAGCAGTGGCTGACCAGCAAGGCGGCCGATATTGATTTTGTTCGCAGCCCGGTACTGTTTATTAATGGTGCGGAGCCGCTGGCCCGGGCATTCTATGTTGCCCAGAGCAAAGGCCTGCTGGAGAAGATGCACAAGCCGATGTTTGATGCCATCCACAAGCATCGCGAGCCGCTGTTTACGGTGCCGGCGCTGACCAATTTTTTCCGCAAATACGGCGTCGAGCCAAAAGAGTTCAACGAGCTTTATGCGTCGTTTGGCGTCTCCACCAAAATTCGTCAGGCTGATGCCATTTCCCGCGAATCGAAAATCACCGGCGTGCCGGCGTTCACGGTTAACGGCAAGTATGTGATCCTGCGCCAGAACCTGAAAAGTCAGGCGGAGCTTTTCGAAGTCATCGAGTTCCTGGTCGATAAAGAACGCAAGGCGCGCGGTGGCTGATGACACCGTATGCTGCTTGATCGCGCTCGCCTTGCCTATGCAGAATGGAAAACCCGCCCGGCGGGTTTTTCCTTTGTTCGTGAGGGCCTGAAGCGTCGTCGTCGACCGAGCATGGTGGCGCTGCCACCGGACCGGCTGAAATTACTCAGCTTCAATGTCCAGGCCGGTATCGGCACACAGAAGTTCGGCGAATACTTTACCGGCAGCTGGAAGCATCTCGTTGCCCATCCCAATAGTGTTGATAATATCGAGCGCATAGCCGATGTCGTAAGTGACTACGATGTGGTGGCGCTGCAGGAAGTTGATGGTGGCAGCCTGCGCTCGCGCAACATGAACCAACTGGTGCATATGGCATCGCGAGCGGATTTTCCGTTCTGGCATCAACAGCTGAATCGTAATCTTGGCCGGCTTGGCCAGTTCAGTAATGGTTTATTGAGCCGGTTTGTTCCCTATCATATCGAAGATCATCGCCTGCCCGGGTTGCCCGGCCGAGGCGCTATCATTGCCCGCTACGGGCATCCGGATAATCCACTGATCATGGTTGGTGTTCATCTGGCGCTCGGTGAAAAATATCGCAACGCCCAGCTGGCTTATCTGTCGCGACTGCTGAAGCAATACCGCCACGTTATCATCATGGGCGATTTCAATTGCCGACCGGATCATTTGCAGAGATCGCCTCTGGCCGAGCTGGATCTGGTGTTACCGACGGAGACCCTGCTGACGTACCCGAGCTGGGCGCCGGATCGCCATATTGACCATATTCTGTTGTCACCATCACTGACCGTCACGCGCAGCGAAGTGTTGAGTGATTGCCGGTTGTCAGATCATTTGCCGGTGGCAACGGAGATTCTGTTGCCTGCGGATGTGGTTGAGGCTGCGGGGCATGCGCCACGAGCATTGCCGCGGCACGACTGAGTCAGGATGGTATTTTTCCGGGCCGTAAAGGCCCGTTATTGGGGTCGGGAAAACATATGAGCGATTCCGCTGCAGAGCATTACATGACCGGTCTCGGCCTGTCCCAGTACGTTTACGGGGCGGAGCGACTTGGCTTGCCGGCGCGGGAAATTCTGCTGTCCTGTGGGCTGGACCCGGCACTCGCCATGCAGCCTGCGCAGCGCATCCCGCAGCGCCAGTATGAGAGTTTTATTCTTCAGCTCGCTCTGCAAAGTGGTGATGAGCATCTTGGTTTTCATATCGGCCATCAGGTGATGCCGGCGATTTATGGTGCCTTTCCGGCGCTGGCGTTTAGCGCCGCCAATGGCCGCGAGGCATTGGTCATGGCGCTGCGCTATCAGGCGCTGGCGGCCGGTAATGTCGAGGGGTTCGAGGCCAGTGAGCGTGGTGATGGCATGCTGTTCACCTGGAGCATGGTGCATCAGAATCCGGTGATGCGCCGTCATGTCACCGACAATGTATTTGCCTTGCTCGCACATATGCTGCGATTTGTCGGCGGCAGCAACAGTATTGGCGCACGAGCGATTTCTCTTGAATATGCTCCGCCGCCGGCGGAGATGCGAAAAACCATGGAGCAGCTGTACGGCTGCCCGGTCCGCTTCTCGGCATCGGCCAACCAGATTGAAATGGGGCCCGCTATCCTTGATGCACCGCTGAATATTCATGATCCGGAACAGTTGCGCGTCGCTGAGGAGCTGGCACGCAGGCAACTGGCGGAGCAGCAACAAAGCCAGGACTGGCTGGCGCAGGTAAAGCGTCAGGTGCGCGATCTGATGGTGGTGCGCTCGCCGCGCCGTGAAACGGTGGCGGAGCGGTTGAATATTTCCGTGCGGACTCTGGACCGGCGTCTTGCTGACGTTGATCTCACCTGGCAGAAGTTGCTTGACGGTATGCGCTCGCAACTTGCCCGTGAATATCTGGCTGACCCGGAGATGAATGTGCAGGCAATTGCCAGCCGGCTCGGCTTTGCCGATGTCCGGGCGTTTCAGCGTCGTTTCCGGGTCTGGACCGGAACAACACCGTCGGACTACCGCAGCCGCCTGCAGTAATGGTGGCGCAAAGGGACAGTGTGATGGTCTGAAGCGCCAATCTCTGATCGGCACGGCGAGGCTGCTGCCGGAGCTTGTGCAACTGTATAGCATGGCGCTCTGATACAAATACGGGGACCTGCGGATGTCGCAAGTGGATCATCAAGACGAGTATTACGTTACCGGCATTGCCCTTTCCCAGTTTGTACTTGGCGGTGAGCGTCTGGGTCTGCCCACCCGCGAGCTGCTGCGCAGTTGTGGGTTGGACGAGTGTGTGCACCTGCAACCGATGGCCAGAGTGCCGGTGCAGAGCTATGAGCGCTTCCTGCTTGAGCTGATTCTCACCAGTGGTGACGAGATGATCGGCTTCCATATCGGCCAGCAGGTTATGCCTTCCGTTTATGGTGTGATTTCCCTGCTTGGCATGGGTTGCTCCACGCTGCGTGAATCCATTGAGATAACGGCGCGTTATCAGTCCCTTATCAGCGGTAATGTCGGTGAGCTTACGTTGTCATCGCAGGGCGATGGCATGCAGGTCACCTTGCGTGCAGTGCATCAAAACCCGGTGTTGCGCCGTCACATATTTGAATGTGTGCTGGTGCTGCTGGGTAGGCTGTATCGCTTTATCTCCGGCTATCCAGGGCTATCACCAAGGCGGATCTGGCTTGAGTATGCGCCGGTGTCGGATGAAGCTGCGGCGATGATCCGGAAGGAAGCCAACTGCCCTGTGGAATTTGCTGCTGGTAGCAGTGGTCTTGAGCTGGGGCCTGAAGCTTTGGCAGTTACCCTGAATGCCTATGGCGATGACACCATGCGCATGGCGGAGGCACTGGCCCAGCGACAGCTGGAAGAGCAGCAGCAGTTTGGCTCCGCGCTCAGTCAGATCCGGATTCAGGTACATGATCTTATGCTCACCGGCGTACCGCGCCGCGAGCTGGTGGCGGATCGTCTGAAGATTTCCGTGCGTACGCTGGACCGGCGTCTGGCGGATATCGGCCTGACCTGGCAGTCGCTGCTGGACAGCATGCGGTTGCAGCTGGCACGGGAATATCTCGCCAATCCGACCGTGACCGTCAAGGAAGTGGCTGACCGGCTCGGCTTCGCCGACCTGCGTGCATTCCAGCGCCGGTTCAAGGTCTGGACCGGCATGACGCCTTCGGAGTACCGGCAAAAGTAGTCTGGCGGCATTTGCCACCGGCCTGTCCTGCCGGGCCACTGTCATCGGATCGCCCCGGCCGCCACTATCCGCGTCCGGAAATCCGATGCCGTATGGCGAGAATAACAATGATCCGAATTCTGCTGGTTGTCCTGCTGGGCCTGCTGACGGCCTGTTCTGCCCGTACCTCCCTGCCGTCTCTGGGTGAGCAACCGCTCAAGGCCAAACGTTATCAGGTTGAAGTAACCGCCCACGACGGCGGCCGGATCGACGTCACCGTATGGCAGCCGGAACTGGCGGCGGGGCAGACCGCGCCTCTGGTCATGCATACCCATGGCTTTGGCCTGCAACGCATGGACGGCCGCTTTGGTCTTTACGAGAACTTCATTCCCTCCGGGCTGGTGGCAAAAGACCTCTGGAAGCAGGGCTTCTGGCTGATCACCTGGGATCAGCGCGGCATGGGTGACAGTGACGGCGTCATCAATGTGATGGACCCGGACAAGGAGGTGCGTGATGTCACCACCCTGCTGGACTGGGCCGAGCAGAATATCCCGCGCCTGAGCCGCGATGCCGGGGGCGATATCCGGGTTGGCATGATCGGCGAATCCTATGGCGGTGGCGTCCAGCTGCTGGCTTCGGTGCAGGAGGCGCGTATCGATGCCATCGTGCCGATTACCACCTGGTATGACCTCGCTGAGGCGCTCGGCCCGGGTGATGTGCCCAAGGGTGGCTGGATCAAGGTCCTGTACCTGATGGGCGACTGGTGGAACTTCCGCAAGCTGCACCCCTACCTGCGCGAGAACTTTGCGCTGGCGCGCGACGGCGTGATTACCGAGGAGCTGAAGCAGCGTTACGCCCCGCATGGCCTGTCCTATTACTGTGAGCGCGGCGAGCAGCGCAAGGTCGATGCTCTGCTGGTGCAGGGCTTCCGTGACGTCCTGTTCGATGTCGGTCAGGCGCTCAAGGCACAGGAGTGCCTGAGTGCGGCCGGTGGTGACGTCAGCCTGATCGCGCAAACCGGCGGCCATCTGCTGCCAATGGAGCAGCATTCCAGCTCGACCCCAATCTGGTACTGGGAGAAGTGGCTGCACTGCGAGGGTGAGCGGCAGCGTACCCGCGACGTGGTAACCGACTGGCTGACGGCCAAGCTGACTGACGCCGAGTTGCCGGCGCGTCCCTCCGTGTGCCTGTCGGTCAATGACTGGGGGCTGGCACTGAATCAGTGGCCGACCCTGCATCAGGAAATCGCCATTCCCGAGGTCACCCTCAAGGGCAAGCGCAGCGGCAGCTGGCGCTGGCTGACCGCACCGGCCGACTGGCTGGTGGGTTGGCGTACCGACAAATCGCTGGCCAGGCGCTTTGCCGAGCCGCGTGACGGCAGGCTGCGCCCGGCGTTCGTGCCGCTGCACACCGCCAGCGTTGCCGAGAAGCGCTTTGGCACCCCGTCGCTGACCTTGAATGCCGCGCAACAGACCCCGGTGCTGGCGGCACTGGCTGTGCGTCGCGAAGGCTCGGCCCGGCCGCGTCTGATTAACGATCAAATGATGCCGGTGCGACCCGGTCAGGAAGCGCAGATGCCGCCGATCGCAGTGGAGCTGGAGCCGGGTGACCAGCTTGGTCTGCTGCTGTTCAGCCGTCATCCGCAGTTCAATACCCTGCCGCTGGAGTTTGCCGGCGGGGTGACATTTACCGGTGTGCTGCGTCTGCCGGCGTCGCTGGAGGCGCTGGCGGAGCTGGGCGATCCCTCTGTCGCAAAAGGCAAATCCATAGTGAGCGATTACTGACTCTCCGCCCTTACCCGAATTGGGAAATATGCCGGCGCTTGCGCCGGCATTTTTTTGTCCGTATTTGCCACATGGCTGGCCGGACATACCGCTGATGCTGGCACCCCCTCCGCGCCATCCTGTACGGCCTATAAAAACAAAATCCGGTTTCGCCATGATTTGCCTGCGCTCACTGCTGCTCCTGTTGTCCACGCTTCTCGGTGTCATGCCGGTGGCGGGCTATGGGCTGGCATTGCAGGCGTTATCCGATGACGAGATGGAAGATGTCAGCGGTGCCGGGATTGCCGTGGCGCTGGAAAATTTCCGCTACATGATGGCGCCGACCAGCTATATGGAGCAGGTCGGCGTGACCCCGGCGGGAGCGGCTGCCTGTACCGGAACAGGCAGTAGTGCGTCGAACACAAACTGCTGGCGCCGCGGAGATCTACGTTGGTACGGCATTAATCTGTCCGGCGACGGGGCTGGCGGTTCGCACTGGAATGAGGCGGCTTGCAATGCAGGCAGTCTGAACTGCCCTCGCGGGGGAGTGATTGGCGGTGCTGGAGGATGGTTCTCGCCTTTTGATAATCCCTACGTGATGCGGGCCTGGTCGCCGGCCGGCATGGCCTATAACGGCAGCCTGATTAATACCGATCCGAATAATCCGGACAAAACCATTTACGAGTATCTGGCGCCAACCAGTCAGCCGGATTACACCCTCTCGTTCTGGGGGGAAATCGAAGCAGGCGCAACCCGGAATCCGGCGCTACAGCCGCTCTCCGCCGGTACAGGCACAGCTAACGGCGGTGGTTTGCTGAAAAGTCAGACGATTATTCGCGGCAATGCAGCAGGTAGCATTTTTCGTCTTTTCAAAATGACGGACAACCCGCTGTACGGCGAAACCTTTGCCATGTTCTACCACAGCCGTTTGCGCGGCGATTTTCGCTTCAGTGTTGCACAGAGCGCTGGTGCCAGTTCTGACGCTATCGGCCAGCCAGTGGTGTTCGGAAATAATGAGGGGCTGCACTTCTACAATGTCGATGCATTTCTGCCGATAGGGCAACTTTACTATCAGGCATTAGTGCTTAACGCAGTAGGCACATCCGGAAACTTCTCGCTGACCTTGACCAGAGTTCCAAACAATCCGGTCGTCTATGGTCGCTTCTATGGTCTTAATGCCGGGGACAGCCGCGGATTTGAAACTGCCAGACTGCAGGTTCGCGACTGGACCAGTGGCTGTGGCGCCAATCAGAACTGCGCAAATTATCGTCTAAGTCACGGCTACGTCCGTTATGGCGACTGGTACCCGACGCCGCTGGGTGGCAGCGCCGCAGCTGGAACGCGTAACGCGATTAATGCAAGTAATGACGGCATCCTGTTTCGGGCTTGCGATACCTGTGCGCAGTTCAATGCTTTCGCCAAGCGTCCCATGGTCATCGACAAGCGCGGTGAGTCACAAAGCATGCAGCACACACAGAACTACAACTGTGCAAGCGGTGGAGGAGGCTGCGTTGTCAGTACCACGCCGATCAACTACAGCTCAAGTCGTTACAGCGCAAGTCTTCCGCCAGGCGGCCCTGTTTCCGTGGGCGCAGGTGATTTCACCCGGCGTTACCCGACCAGCACAGTGAACCTCGGCGATGCTCGTATAGAAGGGCTGCTAATCAATCAGCTTGAGTTGATTAGCTGTCAGGCGGGAGGTTGCTGATGAAGGCCGGATTAATATCAAGTTCTACGGCAACGTTAGCCGTCCTGCTAGCGGTTATCTGTCAGGCAGTTTATGCGCTTGAGCCAATGGAAGATGATGCGCTATCGACGGTGATTGGTGCAGATGGAGTTCAGCTTACGCTTCGCTTGCGGAACAACGTTGATGACAGTGGCGCCCCAATGGGTTGCAGTGGCTTTCTGAATCCCTGTCGGCTCGGTCTGGAGTTCTCCGGTCGTGAAGGCATCTGGCTGATGCTCAAAGACTACTATGGGACATTGAGCATCAATGATGTGCGGCTCGAAAGTGCGGTGCTGCCGTCGACTTCAACCGGATTCCAGGACGCCAGCCGGTTTCTCGATGGAAGCGGCACCTGCCTGCTGGCTGGCTGTGATCCGCGCGGTATTCAAGCCGTGCGCATCAGTTACCCGATGTACAAGGGGACAGGAGAGTATCAGGACCTGCTTTTACTGATGAATATCGGCCGTACGGCGCTCGAGTTTGATAATGGCCTGACCCCGGGCTATCTGCGCGATGCTGCTACCGGAAGTGCCCTTGGCTTCAGAATGGCAGATAGCAGTGGTCTTAACGCACCCAGTGCCGCACGCTTTGATGGAGCCGCTTATGTTTTCGGCTTCTAGTTTTCTGACTTCAATGGCTTGTGGAATTTCACTGGTGTTGTCGCTGCCGTCCAGTGCGATGGTAGCGCTGGAAGATGGCGAGCTTTCTGATATTACCGGGCAGAACGGAAGTCTTTTCCTGTCTGACCATATTGGTCCGAATGAACTGACCGGCGCGGGATCGGCCAACACCTACGCCAACTTCGATTTCTACCGCATGGGAATGGACGTCAAACTCAATCTGAACATGAATATTGCCAAGTTCCAGCTTGGCTGCGGCGGCGTAAACGATCTTCTGACGACAACACCGGCTTGCGATATTGATATTGATTACCTCAGTTTCATGGGGATTAACCCGGCCGGTACACTGCCGTCCACGGCGGGGCCGGACAGCATGTTCGAGTTGCTCCGGCCCTATGTTGAGTTAGCCATAAAAAATGGTAGCAGTCAGACCCAGAGGGAGGTTGTCGGGTTAAAGATCGGCGGCCAGAGAATCAATGGTGCACTCAGCATCGGTCGCGACTATACCGGGGTGGGTGGTTACGGTGCTGAGTCGAATCTGGTCAATCAGGAGAATGGCGGCACCTGTAACCCGTCCGCCACAGTCGGCGCCGGGGTGCTGAACTGTCATTCCGGTATCAATTCTGTTTCCGGGTTCCTTGCGCTTGAGCTTTCTGCCGCCATTCGTGCAAGAGCCAATATTCTCGGTTTTAACGCGGATCTTGATACCTGCTTTGGCAGGATGAGTCCATCCCAGTACGGTTGCAACTCCACCACTACGCCGTTCTTTGTCGATGCCGGCGGCACTCGTTTGAATACGCTTCATGTCGCCGCTGCAAAGCTGAATATCGACAACATAGATCTGAACTGTAATTTCTTCAATTTTCTTATCTGTTCGCCGGCGCAGGCACTGGCTAACGTCATTGTTGATGAAGGTTATGGACAGTTAAGAATCGATACCAGACTCGTTCACTATCTGCTTACGCCGAATACTGAAAATTTCTTCCTTTCTGTGCAACGAGAGCCGGTTTCATGGCCTAACTACAGCAAGGCTCCGCCGCCATCAAATGTCGCATTTGATTCATGCAATCCTGCTTACGGGCAGACTACGCCGCGATGCTTCAGTGCCTATGCGCCTGCTGCGAATACCGGTTGGTGGCTTAATGCCCCTGGCGCCAAAATTCTTAACATCAACCCACCGAACCGTTTGAACGTTGGCAATGTTGACGTCGGAACAGCGATCAGTCTTCTTGGTCCGGAAGGACGGTTGATTATCGACAACCCCAAGATTGACTTGCGTCGCCAGGACAACTGTCATGGCGCGGCGATATTCTGTTGAGGCAGGTTATGCGTGAGCGCGGTCGGGTCATGGTTGTGGTGGGCTGCATAATTGGCAGCTCTCTATTGCGCGCCAATGCCATGCAGCCACTGGATGATCGGGATCTTGCCGGAGTAGACGCACGTGATGGTATCAATGTCGCCTTGACCAGCGCGGCAGGTGTGAATGCGGACAGGCTGAACTGGATAACCGATTCGGGTATGGCGGCGCCGGGGCAGTGCACTGGCGGTGATGCAAATCGCCATGCCTGTACCATTGCCAGTGACCTTGCGTTAACGGGTGTTGGCGGGCCGGTGCAGATACAAGCGGATCTTGATGTTGGCAGCGATGGCGGCGGGAATGCGCAGATGGGGCTGTCTCTGGACTGGCAGCCACAGCGTCTGGTGCTGGGTGGTTTGACACTCAATACGGCTTCGCTTGATGCCAGTTCCCGGTCGCTGGGTCAGTTTGCCCTGCAATCACAAGGTAGTCTGGAGTTGAGCAATCGTCACGGGCTATTCAATGCCGGTGGTGATTATGCCGGGTTTTCTCTCCAGTCGACTGGCGATCTTATCTACCGTCAGGGTGATGCCGGAGCCGCCGAGCTCAGTTTTGGCAATCTTGTGTTCAATATGGCGTTCACAAATGGCGCAGCCGGGGGGCATCAGGCTGCACCGGGCCGTATTGCTCTTGAGAACAACGGCATCGAGTTTTCCAGTGCAAATGCCAATGTGGCTTTGACATTTGATCTGGCATTCAAGGCGAACCCTGCCGACTTTGATACCGGCGGGCGAAACCATCTGATGCGATTTGGCTGGCAGGGTGGGCTTGTTAATCCGCTGCAGCGCCTTGGCGCTGGCGGATTTGGCTATGGCACCTACATGATCGGGCCAAACACATTCCAGGATTATGATGGAAGCCAGACAGGCGTGCGGTCCGAGGGCATAAACCTGCTCAGCCAGTGGGATTTCGATAGCGACTTTGCCCTGTTGATCGGAGAGGCATCCGGTAACGGCACCTATGTTCGCTTTTCTGACTGGCAGCGCTTTGGTAATGCTCCCGGGCCGATGTTCTCGTTCCCGGTTATTTTTGATGCTTTTCAGGGCGGCGCCGGGCCGGCGGGGTTGTGTGCGGGTAATTTCACAAGCGGAGTTCCTGATCAGGCATCGTGTGTTGCCTCGGGAGGCGAATGGTTGGCAAGCAATCCGCCTGGTATCGGTGATGCAGCTTTTGGTGTGTTGCTGCGCGATGCTCATCTGCATGCATACAGCTCTCTGGTTGAGGTAATTGACCCGTTGGCGGGTGGTGCGGTGACGCCGATCAACTGGGGCGTGGTTTTTACCTACGGCAAGCTTGATGCCGACATCTTTATCCGTCCGCAGGGCCGCGGGCAGGGCGTTGCTCCGACCGTCACGGATACCGGGTTACGTGCTGACGTGACGTTGCTGGCGCAGTCCCCGGATGCCTGGCGAAGAGCGAACAGTACCAACCCGGCAGTCAGAGCCAGTGCCGGTGACGGCTGGCGAACAAACACCCACTTTCTTCTTGCAGATACTGCTACGTCGACAGGAAGCGGGCAGGCCGGAGTGGGCTTTCTCAACGGCGACATCATGTATCGCGCACGAGATCTTTTCCTTCGTGTCACGTCGGGAGACAGTGGTTATCCGGATCTGCCTGGCGGGCTATGGCTGCAAACAGATTCGCTTGCCCAGTACCGCTTCCGCGGAATCTTTGGTGGGGGAGATCTGGCGGATCTCAGTTATGCGGCCATCACCAGAGTCTCGCTGATTGATGTGAATCTGCAGACCAACCGATTTATCTTTGTGCTCAATCCACTTCCTGTGGACGGCGTGACAGGGGCGGCTCCTATCGGCTTCAACGGACTGCTGGATTTTGATGGCGGTTCCTATATCACCGTTGGTGAGGTTTCCAGCCCTCAGTCCCAGTTCTTTGTCCGCGATGTCAGCGGTCGCATCGGCTGGCGTAATGGTAGCCTGTCAATTGTTTCCGGTCAGAACACAGTTGACGGATTGCCGCAACTTGCCATCCGTAACGATCTGGACATTGGCCAGTCGGCACACTTCGGCGGGCCGGCTGGTCAGCCTTTGGTGGGCACGGTGGGATTCGGCACCGAGAACTTTGGTCGTATCGCTATTCCAGCCGGGACCTGGAACAGTGAAGTAATCATGAAGATCCCGAACTGAGTCTGCTCTTTCCCTGCTTCGCTGCTTGCGCGACCATGCCAGCATGACAACCCGGGTTTTTGTTTACGGCACTTTGATGCGCGGGGAGCGCAATCACCACTGGATGCGTGGTGCGGTCCCGCTTGGCCGGGCGATCAGTGCAAGAGGATTGTCACTCTGGTCGTTGGGCCAGTATCCGGTTGCCTGTCACGGAGGCGGTGGCAGGGTTCGCGGTGAAGTGTATCGGCTGAGTCTTGCGCACCTGTATCGTCTGGATGTGCTGGAGGAGTATCCGCGTTTTTACCGGCGACGACGCGAACGAACCTCGGTTGGTCTGGCCTGGGTTTATTACCAGCCTGAGCCTCCTGCCAACGCCCGCTGGTTGCCGGGAGGCGACTGGCGCCGTAGCGGCCCTCGCGTTGATATCCGCCGTGAATTCCATGGCGTGGAGGCGGTGCAGGGGCGCAATGCTGATCGCACCTGTTGATGTCGGCGATCTTTACATTGAGATGCCAGTCACAGTTTATTGCTGTCGACTTTTTTTACATTGCAGCGCGGAAGGTTTCCTAACCATCTGTTTATAAAAGATATGTTTATCTGGCACGTCTCCTGCTTCCAATGGGCTGTCCGAACGGGGGTCCAAGGGGGACCAGCTCGTCGACCGGTATCCGGGCACCGTCAGCCTGGCAACGCGACTAGCTCATTTGATCTGGAGATCTGCATGAAACCGATCCGTCACCTGCTCGCCGGCGCTGCCGCGCTGGCACTGGCTGCACAGGCAGCCGCTGTACCTGTCACCATCAGTGTTGTTGGCGCTGACTTCAACGATGTTGCTGGTGGAACCAATGTCAATTTCACCAACTCGGACGGCATTGCCGGTAACGAAGAAGTACGCTGGGGCACCCCGGCGGAAGGTGGCCAGAGTGGCTACCGTTTTGATTCCGCTGCGCCGCCGGCATTTGTAGTGGAAACTGGCACCCAGTTTTCTCTCGGTGACTTCACCCACTTCAACTTTCCGATTGTCGCCGGCACTTCCATTACCGGTCTCAGCCTCGACATCATGGCGGATCTGGAAGTAGAGGGTAATCCGGTAAGCGAAGGCCCGTTTGTATTCTCGTTCCTGCATAACGAGACCACCAATGGCTGCTCGCCGCTGCCGACCTGCGCCAACGATATTGTCAGCTTTTCGAATCTGGTCAGCAGTGACAGCTTCAACGTCAACGGTATTGATTACACCCTGACCCTGCTCGGCTTCATGCAGGGTGGCGTATTCACTGAGTTCTTCAGCACGATCGAGAACCAGATTAACACTGCCGAGCTGATCGCTTCGTTCACCGCGGTACTGCCGCCGGTAAACGTTCCGGAGCCGGGTACGCTGTTGCTGTTCGGTGCCGCACTGGCCGGGCTGGGCATGGCGCGTCGTCGTCAGGCTTGATCAGGGTTGTTGTTCGGTAAACTGCCTGATGGCAGGAAAGCGGCCCTTCGGGGCCGTTTTCATTTCTGTATCGCCCGAATCAGTATCGTGTTTCTGCCATGCCAGCAAATTGCTTGGCCAGATAGGTGGCGTAGTTGTCTGTCATGCCGGCAAGAAAGTCCACTGCACGCATGATGCATTCATAGATGCGTTGTTGTTCATCCATACTGTCCAGAGTCGGCGGAAAGCTGTGCCGGCCGATCAGGTCGATAATGCGCTGATGCCGATAGTTGGATTCATCATTTCTGGCATGGGAGACGGCGGCTTCTATCAGTCCACCCAGCAATGTGCCAATCACTTCAAACGCACCAATCTCAAGCTCAATCTTGCGCGGGTGTTCAAACACCTTGGTGCGGGCCAGTTGCTTGGCATTTTCTACCACATTGCGTACCGCCGGTTCGCAGTGCGATATCAGGTCGCCTTCAAGGGTTCCGGCCAGTAGCTTGTCATGGTTGGCCATAAAGGTTTCCACGCCAGCGTCGATGAATCGCTCGATGATCTTGCCGCGTAGCAGGGCAGCCTTGCGGCCGACACGCATGTCGGATTGCAACAACGTGCGCACTTCCTCGCTGTCCGGAAACGCAGGAGCCAGCAGCGCATGGACTTCATCCCAATGCAGCAGGTCCATTTCCAGGCCATCTTCAAGATCGATGATGGCGTAACAGAAATCGTCGGCAGCTTCGACCAGATAGGCAAGAGGGTGGCGGACAAAATGCATCTCGCCAAGCTTGTGCAGCCCGGTGGCCAGACAGGTTTCCTCGAATGCGTCGCTGTCGGCAACGAAGGCGCTATATTTGCCGCGGCGCGGGCAGTCCGGTTGGTCGCTGGCTGATGACAGCCATGGATACTTTAGGAAGGTGGCAAGTGTGGCATAGGTCAGACGCATGCCATCGTCATACTGGTGATACTCAGACTTGGTCAGAATGCGAAAGCCCTGGGCATTGCCTTCAAAGAGCGCCAGATCGTTACGCTGAGAGTCACTCAGGAGGCTTAGCCACTGACTGCCCTGATGCCGAAACCAGGCGCGAATGGCGCGCTCGCCGGTATGCCCAAAAGGCGGGTTGCCGATGTCATGAGCAAGACAGGCAGACTGGACAATATCGCCAAGATCCGTGGCATCAATTCCTGCAGGCAGCAGCTTCTGTAGTGCAAGCCGTTGGCCGACCTGAATGCCAAGTGTGCGGCCAACGCAGGACACTTCCAGCGAATGAGTCAAACGGTTGTGGACATGATCGTTGGTGGCTAACGGGTGTACCTGGGTCTTGCGTGCCAGCCGCCTGAACGCGCCGGAGAAAATAATCTTGTCGTGATCACGCAAGAACGCGGTGCGGCCGGATTCATCCTTGGCGCTGCGCTGGCCAAGTCGTGCCTTGTTCAGGAGTACTGCCCAGTCCATGCTATCTCCGCGTTCAGGATCGAGAAAAAAATTTGCCGGCGCGATAGCCGAGACTAACGAATATCAACCAGAGCAGCACAGAAGCTGATGCCCATAGCAGACCCGATTGCCAGTCCTGCTGCAGCAGAGACAGCGTCTCAAGGCTGAACAGGGAGAAAGTCGTGAAGCCGCCGCAGAACCCGGCAGTAACAAAAAGATGGATCGGTTCCCGGGCCCAGCGTGACTGTGTCGGCAGGGCGACATAGCCACCGATCAGTAGCGAGCCCATGCAGTTTGCCAGAAGGGTTGCCCAGGGTAACCCGGACCCCAGCAGCGCCAGGCCAAGCAAGTAGCGGCAGCCGCCACCGAGCGCGCCACCGATGGCGACAGCGAGATAAAGGCGCCATGCCGGCAGTTGCGACATCAACCTGCGCCCCATTGGGCCAGCGCCAGCCCGGTGGCCACAGCGCCAAGACAAAGCAGCAGTGAAGCAAGCGCATTGATACATGCCTGGCGCCGCTGCCTTGCCTGCCATAGCGCCAGAGTTTGCAGGCTGAAGGATGACACAGTGGTATAGCTGCCGAGCACACCGATAACCAGTAGTGACCAGCCCGGTTGGGAGTTTGCCGACAGCGGCGGAATCAGACCGCCGGCAAGCAGGCCGATGATCAGAGCGCCGCTGACGTTGACGGCCAGCGTTCCCCACGGAAAGGCATGGCCCAGTCTCTTCTGCAGGCTCTGTACTACCCATAGTCTGGCCATTGCGCCGATCGCGCTGCCGGTCATTACCCAGAGCAATGTCATGCCTGTCGTATCGCCATTGTCGACTGTCACCGTGACCGGATGTTCATGTGACCGGAACGATACTGCACAAACTCCGGCGGCTCCAGTCACGGATTGAGTTCCGGGCGGGCAGAGGGGATGATGCAGCCATGCTGATAACGCGAGAGGAGCAACCATGACGACCGTATTTGATTTCACCGCTCAGGATATTGCCGGCAAGGATATTGACCTGTCGCAGTATCAGGGCAAGGTTCTGCTGATTGTGAATACCGCCAGCAAGTGTGGTTTCACGCCGCAGTACAAGGGTTTGCAGGCGTTGTTCGAAAAATATCGCGAGCGTGGTCTGGAAGTGCTCGGTTTTCCCTGCAACCAGTTCGGTCATCAGGAGCCGGGTGATGAGGCAGCGATCAGTGAGTTCTGCGAGCTGAACTTTGGTGTCGATTTTCCGCTGTTCGGCAAGATCGATGTTAACGGAGATGATGCCCATCCTTTGTACCGGCACCTGAAAGAAGAAGCGCCGGGTTTGTTGGGCAGCAAGGCAGTGAAGTGGAATTTCACCAAGTTTCTGGTCAATCGGGATGGCCAGGTGGTGAAGCGCTATGCGCCGACGGACAAGCCGGAGTCACTGGCGAAGGACATCGAGAAGTTGCTTTGAAAGCAGGGCAGGCCTTCGGGCCTGCCCTTTGCGTATCAGGCCTTCCGACGGCTGCGTTCAACCAGCTCGAATAGCGCCATACCTGTGAGCATGGAGGCAACGAAGATGGTTGCCTTGAGGCTGCCGGTACCTAACGCCACCAGCGCCGGGCCGGGGCAGAAGCCCGCCAGCCCCCAGCCTGCTCCGAAAACCAGAGACCCGAGTACCAGCCGCGTGTCGATGTCTTTCCGGGTTGGTATGCGCATCGGCTCGCCGAGCAGAGAAGTGGGCCGTCCGCCGGCGATCCTGAACGCCAACAGACCGACGCTGATGGCGCCGCCCATAACGAAGGCCAGGGATGGATCCCAGTTGCCGAACAGATCCAGAAAGCCGATTACTTTGGCCGGGTTGGTCATGCCGCCGAGGATCAGACCAACACCGAATATCAGTCCGACCAGCAGAGCGCTGATAATGTGCTTTTGCATATCAGAAACCTCCCGTCAGGTGGCGTACGACAAATACGGTCACGAAGCCAGCGGCCATAAAGGCGAGCGTGGCGACAAGCGAACGCAGTGACAGGCGCGACAAACCGCACACGCCATGGCCACTGGTACAGCCAGAGCCATAGCGTGTGCCGACACCTACCAGCAAGCCTGCAATAACCAGCATCGGGTAACCGGCATCAATCTGTACCGCAGGGAGGGCCGTGAACAGTAACCAGACAGCGGGAGTCGCAACCATGCCGACGACAAATGCAACGCGCCAGCTGATGTCGCCACGAGTCGGCGCCAGCAGACCGCCAACAATGCCGCTGATGCCGGCGATGCGGCCATTCAGTAGCAGGAACAGGGCGGCAGCCAGACCGATCAGCGCGCCGCCGGCCAGTGATGCCCAGGGAGTAAAAGCATTCCAGTCTATTGTCATGGTGGTTAAACCTCCGGACAGAAGAGTTGTTGGAGCTGACCAAGCATGATCAGTACTTTCGGATCTGCAATGCGGTAGTAGATCTGCTTGCCTTCCCGGCGAGTGACAACAAGGTCCTCGCGGCGCAATACCGCCAGCTGTTGCGACAAGGTTGGCTGAGGGATACCGGTTTCATTCTCCAGCTCACTGACGCAGCGCTCGCCGCCGCTGAGCTGACAGAGCAACATCAGGCGGTCAGGGTTTGCCAGGGTGCGCAGGAAATCCGTAGCCGCATCGGCGGCTTCGCGCAGGGCCTCAATGTCGAGTGCAGGGTCGAATACAAGGTCAGTCATCACTGATTCCATATTTAAGACAAAAACAATATATATAAATATATATCGTATGGCAACAGGCTGTTGCCAGAGCAGGGGCGGTAGATCAGAGGGTGCCGTAGGGCAGAACGGCGTAGTAGATGGCGTAGAAGTGGCAGAGGCTGCCGCCCACCACGAACAGGTGCCAGATGGCGTGGTTGTAGGGCAGGCGGTCCGCCAGATAGAACACCACGCCAAGGGTGTAAACGACACCGCCGATGACGGTCAGGCGCACGCCGAGTTCGCTGACCTGGGTGTTGAGCTCGCCGGCGGCAAAGACGATCAGCCAGCCCATGGCCAGATAGACAATGACGCGCAGAATCTTGTAGCGGTGGCCAAACACCAGCTTCAGGATGATCCCGGCCAGCGCCAGCCCCCAGATAATGCCGAACAGGGTCCAGCCGGTGGGGCCACGCAGGTTGACCAGCAGGAACGGCGTATAGGTGCCGGCAATCAGCAGGAAGATGGCGCAGTGATCCAGCATCTTCCAGATTTCCCGAACCCTGGGGCTGCGGCTGGCGTGATAGAAGGTCGAGGCCGAGTACAGCAGGATCAGGCTGGCGCCAAAAATGCTGAAGCTGACAATTTTCCAGACATCGCCCTCACGGGCTGCCGTCAGCACCAGCACCAGCGTACCGACTGCGCTCAGCAAGGCCCCCAGCCCGTGGGTCAGGCTGTTGAGGCGTTCTTCGCGCAGGGTGTAATGGGCTTCGTGGGGGAAGTGTTCCAGTGACATGACTGCTCCGGCAACCGGCTCACAGCCTAGCATCTATACACTTGTGCAGGAAAGTGGTGGTTAGTGGGTCACAACATCCTGATGCATCGGTGCCAGTCGCTGCAGCAAACGATTTTGCGCAGCCACCGGGATGTCCTGCTTGTCCATGGCGTCAATCAGTACTTCCACCAGAGCATTGAAGTCTGCATGGCTGATATTACGGCCGGCATGGGCATCCCGCATGGACTCACCGCTGTAGCTGCAGCCGCCACCGGATTCGGCACAGAACTGCTCGATCAGCTTCTGGCGGAATCGCTGCGGGTCGGTTTGGCCGAAATGATGGGCGATACGCGGATCATTCCCGAGACCAAGCATGAACTCATCAACGATATGGCCGATGCCATCCAGACCGCCGAGATCGCGGAACAGGCTCGGATGGGGATTGCTCTGGCAGGCTGCCAGCGAAGTCGAGGCAATCAGAATCAGTGTCGCCAGGCGGATCATCAGAATGCTCCAGTCAGGGAAAAGTAGGCGCCGCTCTGGTTACGGTCATCGTTGTCATAGGGAATCACGGGTGTGCTGAGCTGGCCCAGCGACACCCATGCAGCGGTGACACTCCAGCGCTTGTTCGGGAACCAGGCCAGGAAAATATCGGCCCAGTGATCCTGGCTGAACGCGGAGAGATTGTCCGGGTGCTGCCGGTACTCGGCGCCGAGTAACCAGTGGCGATTGAGGAATGCGGCGACGGAAGCCTCGCCAAGCAGTGAATAGTCGTTGTCACGATCTCCGCCAAAGCCCACCAGACCGCCCTGATTGGCCTTGCTGTGCCGTAGCACACCATTGAGCACCCAGTTGCGGCCAAACGGGCCGCCGAGAAAGACTTTTGTCGCCGCCAGATACACGTCGACGCCATGTCGGTCTTTCGCTCCGAGTGCATCCGGGACCGTATTGTTGGCCAGAACAGCAAGACGCGGATTGAGTGTGTCGCGGTACAGGACACCGGCGGATATTTGCGGCATACGCGTGTACAGGATGTCGCCGCTGAGCCGTAGCTTGGCGCCATAGCTGTTAGTGCGGAGTTGTTCGCCGTCCAGCGCTGCAAAAGTACTGACATTCAGCTCTTGCCGGGCAACGGAGAGCTCAATCCGGTTATGCCAGCTCCACGCCGCCGAGAAACCGCGCAGGGCAAAATCCTGAGTATCAAGACGACTGGCGGACACGCTGCCACCATGCTGGCCGTCGCTGGCATATCCTGCCAGTACCGCCATGGGCACAATACCGCCGCCAGCGGTGCCGTCTACGCTGGTAACGCCGGCGGTTGCCAGCAGCCTGCCTTCACCGGTTTGCCACTCGGCGGAGACCGTACTTGATCCGACAAGCATGGTGGCGGCGTATATCGTTCTGATCAGTAAGGGCACCAGTGTCTCCGTGAGGGGTTAGCGGGCAAACGGATTGCTGCGAATAAGCGGATTGAGTTTCTGTGTCCGCGCAGCGCGCGGATCTGGACCAATGCGGCCGAGGCTGAGGTTGGTTTGCATGTCGGCATCTGTGGCGGTGATGACGAGTGAGTGCTGTGTGCTGCCTTCTTCAAGCTGCCAGGGATGTAGCGCCTCAACCCGGTAATCGCCAGCGGGTAAATCACTGAAACGGGCAACGCCCTGTTCGTCGGTGACGGCATAGCGTGGTGCGTTGGTAACGTAAATATAAGCGTGCATGCGGTCATGGATATTGCAGCCGATCGGCACGAGACCGGGCTGCGGAAATTGAACCGGTTCGGCTTCGCGCCCGGAAAACAGGTTGGTGGAAAAGCGCTTCACTGCAGAAAAGGAGTACACCTGATGCCGGGTGTTATCGCTATTCGGAAAGCTGACGGAGCTATCCACCGGCACCACCAGAACATGGGGGACGAACTGGGTATTAACCTGATCGACCTCGGCCTTGCCGCTTCGTGGTTGGGCTGCCAGAGCCGGGTTGTTCAGGGTAACAACGGCTTGGGAAAGCGGTGCGCCCTGTTGGTCAGTCGTCATAACGGTCAACTCGGCAGCATGCAACATGGTGCTGACGAGCAAACCCGGAATGATCAAAAGGCGGGATTGCATGGGGTTTTGCCCTGTCGGTGTGCGGGAGAATCAGTATGAACCGACGGTAGGGAATTTCCGTGATGGTGGCAAATCGATACTACGCATAAAGAACTAGAAAGACCGCCTGACGGGTCTTTCATCTGTCTGGCGGAGAGGGAGGGATTCGAACCCTCGTTACGCTATGAACGTAAACACGATTTCGAATCGTGCGCATTCAACCACTCTGCCACCTCTCCAGATGGGCAAGCCGGCGTCGGCCGGTCTGGGGCCGCATTCTAGCGGCATCACCGGCGCTTCGCGAGTGCGAACTTGGCTTCAAAATGTTATCGAAATTTGCTAATCAATAGTATTTGACTATCTTTTCCATGGTCACGGGTGCCTCGCGAAGTCGCTTCCCCCGGCGTAGGGTGGACCTGTCAGTGTCTCCGGGCACGCCATCACAGGAGTGATTCATGATTGAACATAGCAAAGAGGTTTCTGACGAACTTGGCAAATTGCTGGCCGAGACCTATACCCTTTATCTGAAAACGCACAACTACCACTGGAATGTCACCGGGCCGATGTTCCACAGCCTGCATCTGCTGTTCGAGCAGCAATATACCGAGCTGGCATTGGCGGTCGATGGCATTGCCGAACGTATTCGTGCACTGGGAGCGTTCGCCCCGGGCAGCTATGCCGCTTACTCGCGCCTGTCCCGGGTCAAGGATGATGAGACGGTGCCGGATGCTGCAACCATGTTGGCGACGCTGGCGGCAGACCATCGACTGGTCGCCGAGCGAGCCAATCAGGTCATGAAGCTGGCGGCGAAGCATGAGGACGAAGGAACTGCCGCCCTGGCCAGTGGCCGCATCGAGATCCATGAGAAGGCAGCGTGGATGCTGTCTGCGCATCTGCAGTAAGGAGAACTGTCGGGGCGGCTGTCGCTGTGACGGAGGTGTATAGTCAGAAAACCATCTACAGGGAGGAGCCGCTCATGGCCAATGGAGGAGAGACTGTTCGCGACATCATGGCACGCCATCCGGCATCCATTCGCGTCGGCACGGACCTGACTGAAGTCGTGGAGGTGTTGCTTCGGCAGCACATGACAGGGTTGCCGGTAGTGGATGATGCGGATCGCGTGGTTGGCTTTGTTTCCGAGCAGGACTGCTTGCGTACCCTGTTGGTATCCAGCTATCACGGCGAAGGGTCGCCACGTGTCGAAGACGTGATGTTCCGTGAGCCATTAACCGTGCGGCTGGATGATTCGGTGGTGGATGTGGCGGAAATGATGGTCAAGCAGAAGCCGAAAATCTATCCGGTGGTGGATCACAGCGGTCGCTTGCAGGGCCTGTTGATTCGCAGTCAGGTCTTGACCTGCCTGATTGATAACCGGCGCCACCAGGGCGCCGGTTAATCACCATCAGGGGACGTCTGCAACCCGTTCCAGATCAACAGTAATGTTGAAGCTGCGCGTTACCAATCCTACATCGGCCTTGCCGTTAAGATTCGCTTGCACAGTGGTGCCTTCCTCGCCTATGCCGTCTCCCTCCAGCGTGATAACCAGCGATTCAATTTCTACCTCCTGAGCGGCCTCCTCTTCAAGCAGCGTATCCACCAGATCGCGCAGTCCGTCAGCGGTGACCGTGATTTCGGTAATGCGTGAGTCTTCGTAGTCCTGGCCTGCAAAAGTGCCGCTGGCGGTGGATGACCATGTGGTGCCGGGGATGACCACAAGGCTGCCGAGGCCATTCAGGATATGGAAATCATCAGCGGCAGCTACCGGTGTGAAAGTGGCAGGGTTGAAGCTGTCGAGGATGGCATCAAAGCCAGTGCCATCAGCATCAAAGGCGGAGTTGAAGAAGTTGAATGTGGAGTCAAGCGTAGAAGCCGTTGCGCGGAAATTATAGGCAAAGGCAGCGTTGCAGTATCCGGTCTTGCCAGTGGTTTCCCATAGATCATAGGCCGTATCCACTGATGCGGTCTGGTCCATCACATACTCTGTCACCGGGTGAACATTGATACTGTCAAACTCGCCATAAACAATGTTGCACAGTACCGAGTGATAAACATCTTCGTTGTTAGTGGCGCGGACGATGATCGGGGCAACCAGATCCTCAAAGCTGTCCTCTTCGCTGTCCAGAATCAGTGCAAAGTATCCGCTGCCGTCGCTATAAACACGGAACTGCTGGCCATTGGCGTCCTTGATATCAATGGTTGCACCGACCATTGGTGCGCCGACTGCTGCCCTGCCCTGAATCAGGGTCTTGCTGGTGCTCTCGTCGGAGTCTGTCAGATCGGATAGCTTGCAACCCGCCAGACCGGTCACAGAAACCGCTAGAGCGGCAAGAGCGTAGTAACTTGAAGATTTCATGAAATTCTCCCGTTGATTCCCTGATGTCAGATCTTGAAGCCAAGCTGTAATGCTGCTGCATAAGTATCACCTTCGCCGACACCCCCGCTGAGATCAATATTGAAACGGTCCCAGGGGGTGATGCCAATGCCGGCTGTCAGGAGATCTGAAACGTTGCTTTTGATATCGGTACGGTAGCCGGCACGCAGATGAAAATGCCGACCGGCAGAGAGCTCAATGCCGGCCCGTGCAAACTGGGTGTCCTGCAGCAGGTCATAGCCATTGCGCTGGGTCAGGTCCATATTGAACTCGGCCTTGAATCGCGTACCGTTATAACCAGCCGCTGCAGTGAGCACTGGCTCCATCTCGTATTCGGAGTTGTTGGGGCCGTCAAAACTCTGCGGGATAAAGTTCTCGATTGTGCCGGCAAGGATCAGGCGACCTTCCTCGCCCAGCCGGGTGCTGACACCGAGGTCAACGTTCAGGGCAGAGTGGGATTCAAGATTGCCGGAGTCGGAGATATCGCCCGCATCAAAATTGGCGACAGTATCCTGATAGGCGACTAATTCAATGGTTTGCGCTTTCAGGGTGGCGCCGCCATCAATCTGCAGGCCGGCAAGATTGAAGCCCTTGCCCATCATCAAGCCATACTCGGCGATCCATAGCAGAGAGGCGTTGACGTCGGACACCAGGTCGTCCTGATCGGCACCGGGGACGCCGCTGGCAATATCTTCCAGCACCTGCCGGTCAGCCGAATCATAGCTAAACGCAGTGCCGATGGAAGCCTTTGCCTTGCCGACGAAGGCGAGCGGCAATTTGCTGTTCGGGATAGCGATCATGGTGGCGCCGCCTGCCTCAATCTGCACCAGCGTATCGCTGATATTGATCAGCGACTGCTCTAGCTCATCTACTTTTTCAGTCCGCTCCGGTTCCGGATACGGTCCGTTTGCATCAACATATCTCTCTACCTCATCAATCAGGTCCTGAAAG
The DNA here is from genome assembly GCA_023146255.1 of Alcanivoracaceae bacterium. GTDB lineage: Bacteria > Pseudomonadota > Gammaproteobacteria > Pseudomonadales > Alcanivoracaceae > PGZG01. Next base: position 107,502 of record JAGLCJ010000014.1, on the reverse strand, counting down.
TCTTCCGCGCCTTCGATGAAGCCATCCTGATCTGATGCGATAATGCCGCCGTTCAGAGCGAAGCTGAACTCATCATTCTCGTCAAAGCGGTTAATCATGGCCGGGTTGTAAAGGGCCTGATTGTATTCGCCCATGGTCATGCCAGTGCCGCCTCGGGCCATGGCGCGGGCATCGTAGACATCTGCATGGCTCAGGGGGCTGATAACAACGCCGGCGATGGCACCGGCAAGCAGGGTTTTACGCATGATGGCTTCCTTGGGTTTGAGCAATCGTCCGGGGTCGGTGGCACCGTCAGGCTCAGCCGATTGGGCGACTCTAGCATGGCCAAAGGGAATCGCGCATCGCGTATCCGGAGGGGGGGCTGTCCGGGCCATTCAGGTAAGTGGCAATTGGCCTGCTCGCGCCGCTCGGTTAGGGTGTCGGCTTTGCCGCATTGATCGAGGACACCATGGACTATCAGGACATCCGTTATCAGGTCAGCAACCATATCCTGACCATCACCCTGCACCGCCCGGAGCGTATGAATGCGTGGACCCTGCGCATGCGCGACGAAATGCTGCATGCGCTGGAGCGGGCCAATGCTGATGATGACATTCGCGTTGTCGTCGTGACTGGCGAGGGTAAGGCATTCTGTGCCGGCATGGAGCTGGTGCGCCCGGAAGGCAATATTTTCGGTTATGACGCCCCGCAGGGTGATGAGCTTGATATGGAGCAGATCCGTGACTCCGGTGGGGAGTTGTCGCTGGCCCTGTATAACTGCAAGAAGCCGGTGATCGCTGCCATTAACGGTGCAGCGGTGGGTATTGGCGTGACCATGACCCTGCCGATGGATTTCCGGATTGCTGCCGAGGGCGCCAAGCTGGGCTTCGTGTTCAGTCAGCGTGGCATTGTCCCGGAGGCCTGCTCGAGCTGGTTCCTGCCGCGCCTGGTCGGCATGCAACAGGCGTTGGAGTGGGTGCTGTCGGGGGAAATTTTCACCGCGGAGGAAGGCAAGGCGGGCGGCCTGATTCGCAGCGTGCATCCGCGTGGCACAGTGCTGGAAGCGGCCTATGCACTGGCCGAAAAGCTGATGCAGAAAACCTCGCCAACTTCCATTGCATTGGCCCGGCAGATGCTCTGGCGCAATCCGACCTTTGATCATCCCATGTATGCCCACCAGATCGATTCGCAGCTGATGTATATCACCAGCGAACGGATGGATGGTCGGGATGGTTTCAAGGCATTTCTGGAAAAGCGCGATCCGGTGTTTACCGCCAAGGTCTCCACGGATCTGCCGCCGACCCCGTTCTGGCAGGATCCGCCACTGGTCTGAACCGGCTCCGCCGTGGCTCCCGGTCTGGCCGGCAGCCACGGCCCGTCGCTTGCGTACAAGGCAGGGCTTGCCGCAGTCGCTAATCTGCTTGCACTGACGACAACAACAGGGAGCCCGTTCATGCGTAATCTTGACCAGTTTCTCAGCGCCTACGGTGAAAGCCACCGCCACCCGGTGAACCAGTGGGTGCATTTCATTTGCGTGCCGGTGATTTTCTTTTCCACGCTCGGCCTGCTCTGGCTGGTGCCGATCGGTCGCTGGCTGGGACTGTCCGAGTGGATCAATGGCGCCACCCTGCTGGCGGCGGTCGGCTTTGCCTTCTATGCCCGCCTGAAGCTCTGGGTATTGGCCATGATGGCGGTCTGGTTTGCCGTTTCTCTGGCCGGCATTCTCGCCATTCAGGGCGCCGGCCTGTCGCTGCTGTGGATCTCTGCGGTGCTCTGGGTGGCGGCCTGGGCGGTGCAGGTTTGGGGACACAAGGTCGAGGGCAAGAAGCCATCGTTTATCGATGATCTGGTGTTCCTGCTGGTGGGGCCGGTATTTGTCTCGGTGGAGATCGGTGCGAAGATGGGCATTCGCAGTCGCTATGTGCTTCACCCGTGAGGATGCCCCCTGCAAGGAAGACTGTTTCTCTGGCATGACGGCTGGCTGCTACTGGCCGGCCCAATCCATAATCGCCGCCACCGGCATGTGGCGGCGGCGTTGTTGTTTGGTCTCGATCAGCCACTGACGGTGGAAGTGGAAGGCCAGCCGCTGCAGGCTCGGGCGTTGATCGTCGCGCCGGATGCTGAACAATCGCTGCAATCCGACGGCGACACCCTGGTGGTTCATCTTGATCCGGATAGCCCGCTCTGGGGCGCGTTGGCACCTCGCCTGCAGCACGGCTTTGCACGGTTGCCCTGGGCAGAGCGGCAGGCAGAGCAGATTCGTCAGTTGCGGGATTGTGGTGATGCCGACCGGGTCCGTAGCCAGCTGGCGGCCATGACCGCGGGCGATATCGAGCCCATGCAGATTGATCCTCGGGTACAGGCGCTGGCAGCACGATTGCGCGCGGAGCTGCCCGAGCGTCTTGATCTGAATGTGGTGGCGGCCGGTCTTGGCCTGTCTGCGGCGCGGCTCAGCCGATTGTTCCGCGAGGCCTATGGCATCACCCCGAAACGTTTTCTGCTGCACCTGAAAATGCAGCGCGTCCTGCATCAGTGGCAACCGGGGATGACCGCCACAGAGCTGGCTCAGGCGGCCGGCTTCTATGACCAGCCGCATCTGATTCGAACCACACGGGAAATGTTCGATGTGCTGCCATCGGCATTTCTGGGTAATCCGGATTTCCGTATCATCCGTGAGAAGCCATGATGTTATAGTCCGGCTCCCGGTTATAAACCAGACAACAACAGGGAGCGCAATCATGAAACCTGAAACCATAGCGATTCACGGCGGCTTTGCTGGCGATCCGGAAACCCACGCGGTGGCGGTGCCGGTTTATCAGACCACCAGTTTCTATTTCGACGATACCCAGCACGGAGCGGACCTGTTCGATCTGAAAGTGCCGGGGAATATCTACTCGCGCATCATGAATCCGACCAACGCGGTGCTGGAGCAGCGTGTCGCCGAGCTTGAAGGCGGCATCGGTGCACTGGCCATGGCCTCGGGGATGGCAGCCATTACCGCCACCATCCAGACTATCGCCCGGGTTGGCGACAATATCGTTTCCGTCAGCCAGCTCTATGGCGGCACCTACAATTTTTTTGCTCATACGCTGCCGCAACAGGGCATCGAAGCGCGTATGGCATCTGGCGAGGATCCTGCCGCGATTGAGGCGTTGATTGATGACAACACCAAGGGAATATTCTGCGAGTCGATCGGCAATCCGGCCGGCAATATTGTCGACCTGAAGAAGCTGGCGGATGTCGCACACAAACACGGCATTCCGCTGATTGTTGATAATACGGTGGCTACGCCGGTGCTGTGCCGGCCGTTCGACTTCGGCGCCGACATCGTGGTGCATTCCCTGACCAAATACATGGGCGGCCATGGCACCACCATTGCTGGCATCATCGTCGATTCCGGAAAATTCCCATGGAAGGATAATCCGAAGTTTCCGCAATTCAATCAACCGGATCCTAGCTATCACGGAGTGGTTTATGCAGAAGCCCTCGGTCCGGCGGCATTTATTGGTCGTGCCCGCGTGGTGCCACTGCGTAATATGGGTGCCGCGTTGAGCCCGTTCAACGCCTTCCTGATCCTGCAGGGGATTGAAACCCTGTCGCTGCGCATGGAGCGGCACTGCGAGAATGCGCAGAAGGTTGCCGAGTATCTGAAAGGCCACGGCAAGGTGAAATGGGTAAATTACGCAGGCCTTCCAGATGATCGCTATCACGATCTTGCCAAGCGTTACATGAAAGGTAAGCCGGCGGCGATTCTGAGTTTTGGCATTGACGGAGGACGTGAGGCTGGCGCCCGGTTCATTGATGCGCTGCAGATGATCAAGCGACTGGTCAATATTGGTGATGCGAAATCACTGGCCTGTCATCCGGCTACCACCACCCATCGTCAGCTCAATGAGGATGAGATGGGCCGGGCGGGTGTGTCGGTGGATATGGTGCGGCTGTCTATCGGCATTGAACACATCGATGACATTCTGGCCGACATCAGTCAGGCACTTGAGCAGGCCTGATAACAAAAACGCCCCGATATCGGGGCGTTTTTTTGCGCCTGATGCGGACTTACTTGCGACGGCGAGCGGCGAAGCCCAGACCGGCCAGCGCCAGTGCAAGCAGTGCCAGCGAACCCGGCTCCGGCACAGCTACCGGAGTGCCGTTGATGGCATACACCGACAGATGTGACAGGTCGCGGTCCCAGGCGATATCGAAGGTGCCCTGATACGAGGCTGCGTCGGCGCCATCAAACAGCCAGGCCGCCCAGCCAGGCGAGGCAGCGGCTTTCAGGATAATGATGAAGGATTCAAAGTTCAGGCCCTGATCAAAACCCCAGACGCCGGAGGTGTTGTAACCGTCGACGTACAGGCCAATATCTGCCCCCTCACCGCCTTCGATTTCCAGCTTGCTGATAAAGTCCCACTCGCGGCCTTCGAAGGTCAGACTGTCAGCGGTCAAGTTGCCGTCGAATGTGCCGAAGCAATCCGTGGCCCCTCCGGCGTTGCCGGTCAGGTCAGAAATCTCGATGCCGTTGATGGCGCTTCCGGCGCTGCACTGGTTGGTCAGCGCAACCGGCGCGGCCCAGAGCTGGCAGGCAGCAAGTGCTAATGCTGCGACGGTTCCCTGTGCAATGGACTTGATCATGACAATTCTCCTCGCCTTGACTGTGCGGCGGTCTGCTGCCAGCGCGTTCACCGATAGGAAGCAGTTCTCATGCCAGATACAGGATGCCTTTTGACATCAGCGGGTTAAGGGCGATGGAGGCAACTGATGAAGGCGCCAGTGTAAAAAAAGCGGACGCCTTTTCCCGGCGCCCGCTGACGGGTGTAAAAAATCCTGAAACCCGTTAGCCGCCTGCTCTGGCGCTTTCAAGATGGGCGCGAATATCGGCATCATCCGGTGCCGCTGCAGCGGCCTGCTCGAGTAGTCGGATGCCGCGCTGCCGCTCCCCGGTCTGGACCAGAATCCAGCCGTAGGTGTCAGCAATGGCCGCGTTATCTGGCGCCAGCGCATAGGCTTTGGCGGCGATCGCCGCCGCCCGGGCGTCGCCGACCTGATGATAGAGCCAGGCCAGATTGTTCAGTACGCCGGCATTGTCCGGCACCAGCTGGCTGACCTTCTCATAGCTGGCAGCTGCTTCGGCTGTTTTGCCGGCACTTTGCTGGGCGCTGGCGAGACTGAGCCATGCCTCGGGATTGTCTGCATCGCTGCGGGTCCAGTCGGTCAGCATCGGCAGTCCGTCAAGATTGCTGGCGCGCAGGGCCTGAAGGTATTTGCCGGCCAGCACGCTGTTGCGGTTGCGCTCCCAGCCATGCCGGTAAGCCTTCAGGGCGGCGGCCTGATCTCCGAGTTGGGTATGGATGTCGCCCTCCAGCTCGTAGCCATGGTGCAGGCTGTCGCCCAGTGACTTGACGTGTTCGGCCACCGCCAGCGCCGCCTTGCTGTCGCCGCGGGCACTGGCAGCAGAAGCTTTCAACAGCATCAGGCCAAGATGATCGGGCAAGGACTGCAGTGCTTCATCGACCCGTGTAGATGCTTCCTGATAACGACCTTCGCTAAAGGCGATGCGGGCGGCAAGATAATCCAGTGCGCCAAGCATGGCTCGTGCCCTGGTATTTTCCGGCGTCAGTTTCAGGGCTTGACCGATATCGCCACGGGCGCTATCTGGATCATCGAATTGCAGCGAAAGCGCGGCGGACATCAGCCACAGCTCCGGGTCTGCCAGCTCCTGCAGTGTGCTACGCAGCTGCTTGAAGCCGGCGCTGCGCTGGCCGCGCAGGTCGGCCACCATGACCAGTCCGCGCAACGCATCGGCGGTGCCGGGACGAATCGCCAGAGCCTGACGGAAATAACGCTCGGCCTGCTCACCATTACCTTCCGCCAGCGCTATTTGACCGAGGCTGATATGGGCGCCGATGTTGCCCGGTTGGACATCAAGGGCATGGCGAAACTGCTGCGCCGCCTCGCTGAGTTGGCCGCGGCGCTGCAGCACCAGCCCTTTCAGGGCAGGCAGATCAGTATCGTCCGGGAAATCCTCAAGTGCCTGGTTGATATGTTGCTCTGCTGCATCAAGGTCATTGCGTTGCAACAGAACGGCAATCAGGTACTTAAGGGCATTGGCAGAGCTTCCGCCGCCCTCGACTGCGGTGGAAAGATATTGCTCCGCATCCTGATATTTGCCCTGCTGAATTGAAATCATGCCGAGTGCTAATGCGCTACTGCTGTGCCCGGGCGAGCGGGCGAGAATATCGCGGAATGTTTCGGTGGCGCCGTCAAGGTTGCCGCTTTGCATCTGGCTAACAGCATCTTCATAACGGTTCATCAGCTGGCCGGCATTGCTATTGGCCAGCATGCCGGAGTAAGCCATTGCTTCATCCGCACGGCCGAGGCTGATCAGTGATTGCACCATCCGTCGCAGTGCCTCGAACCGATTGGCGGTCATCATGTCCTGTTGGGCAAAGAACGGCATGGCCCGCGACAGTGAGATGATGGCTGCTTCATGTTGCTCGCGGCCCTGCTCGAGACGCGCCCGCCACAGCCAGGCATCTGCAGTGTCGCTGGCAGACAGGGCATCCAGGGCCTGGCTGAATGCCTCTGCGTCGCTCTCCAGAAACAATGCACTGGCGCGAGCAATCAGGGCGTCGGTGTTATCCGGCTGGTTGGCCAGCGTGGCATCAGCAAGTGTCATGGCTTCACTGCGCATGCCCTTGCCGAGCAGGGCCTGCGCACGCAATCCGGCGGTATGGGCGGGTGGCCGTTCCCCGGTAAACTCAAGCACTCTGGCAAAACGTCCACGTTGGATCAGCACACGCAAGTAGCCTGGCTCATGCGCCTTTTGCAGTTTGTCAGCATCGAGCAGGCGATCGTATAGCTGCTCGGCCTTGTCCAGTGCTCCGATCGAAGCGAAGGTGGCCGCCATCAGGGCAATCGTTTCACTGTCTCCGGGCGACATCTGTTCGGCATTCTGCAGCTCGATCATGGCCGAACCGAACTTGCCCTGGCGAATATAACTATCGGCAAGGAATCGGTGCTGTGCGGCTGCTTCCTGGGCCTTTTCCTGCTCGCCGTCGCCACAGCCGGGCAGGCATAGCAGTGCACCCAGCAGAACGCCCAGAACGGCAGACTGATAGATCCTGACGGAAGTGTGCTTGCTCATCCTGAGTCCCCCTGAAGTCACTGCCGGCAGTGTAATGCCCTGTACCAGGAATGCGCTAACCAGACAAACGAAAACGCACCCGAAGGTGCGTTATGTGGAGCGCCCGTGAGGAATTCAGGCGCGACGGCGACGGCTGATACCGATGCCTGCCAGCGCCAGTGCCAGCAACGCCAGCGAGCCTGGCTCCGGCACCGGAACGATGGATGCGACCATGACAACAAAGTCGGTGTAGTCCCGGTCGCCGCCGTTGAACAGGTCCTCGAAGGCGAGAATGTATTCGGTCGACTGCCACAGGCCAGGGGCAAAGCCCGGCAGCTGAACGACATCGCTGTCATTGCCGGCCAGAGCGACCATGTGATCCACACCGTCAACATTCAGGTCGGTTTCGGAATGCCAGCGGGCGCCCTGACCGGGAACATCAATGTAAAAGCCGAACAGGTTATTGGCGAAGAAGGTGCCGGTATCGGCGAAGTTCACCCGCACCTGACCGTCCGCCATGATGTTGACCAGCGTCTGGGCGCCGGGGCCTGACGGGCCATCCATCAACTCGACAAAGTTGCCGGGATTGGAAACATCATAAATACCGAAGCTGGTGGTGTCGGCAAAGCCTGCCAGCTCAATGATCAGGGTGGCCACCGCGCCGCTGGCGGCGCTGATTGACCAGGTCTCATCGTTAATCAGCTGATCGCTCTGGACATTGATGCTGGAATCGCTGCCGACAGTAATGCCGTCGAGGACGGTTTGCAGTGCGCTGCCCGAGATCATTGCAGCATGGCTTTGCAGCGTCAGGCCGAAACCGGCTACCAGACTGAGGATCAGGTTCCTTGCGTTCATGATGTGATTCCCTGAGTAAATAAACTTTGTGGGCAAACCAAGGCAAAAGGCATGCCAGCATCTGCAAGCCACTTACAGGCAAGACTTTTTTCCAGCCAGCCAGGCTGTCGGCGGTGGCGGATCGGGGAAAGTGTCAGAAAAGCTGACACTCAGGCGCGCATAAAGTCTGTTTTTCGTTGCCGGGAGTTTCCCTGTTGCTGCTGTCGCCAGCGTGCTGAGAGCAAGGGATGAGGATTGATGTAAATAAACCTGACACAACAATTCTTTGTTCTTACCCGAGATCAGGCGGTTTGCTCATTTTCTCAGAAAAACAACGATTGCATCACACAAATGAAAAATACAGGTCCATAATCCGCACCCTGGGGTAGCGGCATCAATCCGCTACGGGGAGTAAAAGGTGACCTTTAGGGAAGGGGGACGCCATGACTACGGTACGGATTTTCCGACACCATGTAGACTCGTCATTTCTTGTTCTGGCGCTGTTTGAAGTGCTGCTGCTTTGTGCAGCGGTATACGCGGCTGCGTTGATCCGCTTTCAGGGCGACTGGCATGCCATCGCCGACAGTGTTGGCGTTTTGTTGCCCAAGGCGATTCTGTTTGCTGCAATCCATTGGCTGGGCTTTGTCGCTCTCGGCCTCTACCTTCCCAATCTGCGCGACGGCCTTAACGGTGTGGTTGTCCGCATGATGGTGTCGATCTTCGCCGGCACAGTGCTGTTGGTTCTGGTCTACTATCTTGTGCCATCGGCGTTTCTCGGCCGAGGCGTGCTGGCGCTGGCCACGGCATTTTCATTCTCGTTGTTGTTGATTACCAGAATGCTGTTCTATCGCTTGATCGGCACAGAGCGGCTGCGTGCCAGAGTTATGGTGTTGGGGGCGGGAGAGCATGCGTCCAGCATTCTGCAGCGGATGCGGCGACGCAGTGACCAGCGTAATTTTCGGCTACTTGGTTTCTACCCGGTGGTTGGCGAGCAGGTGCGAGTCGACCCGGAAATGTTGATGCCGACAGGCATGCCCCTGTCTGCATTAATCCGCAATCAGGGAATCGACGAAGTGGTAGTCGCGGTGGACGACCGTCGTGGCGGCGTTCCAGTGCAAGATCTTCTCGAGTGCCGGCTTGCTGGCATCAGCGTCATTGATGTCCAGACTTTCTTTGAGCGCGAGTCCTACAAGATCCTGGTCGACATGCTCAAGCCAAGCCACCTGATTTTCTCCGATGGCTTTGCCCACAGCATGATCACCGATCGCCTGCGTCGTTTAATGGACGTGGTGTTTTCGTTGTTACTATTGCTGGTTACATGGCCATTCATGCTGCTTACCGTTCTGGCGATCAAGCTTGAGGATGGCTGGCGTGCGCCGGTGTTGTATCTGCAGGAGCGGGTGGGCGTATTTGGCCACCCTTATAATGTGATCAAGTTTCGCAGCATGATTCCGAATGCCGAGCGTCAGGGAGCTCAGTGGGCTCAGCAGAACGACATGAGAGTCACGCGGGTAGGGAATATTATCCGCAAGTATCGAATTGACGAGCTGCCGCAGATCCTGAACGTGTTGCGCGGCGATATGAGCTTCGTTGGCCCTCGCCCGGAGCGCCCGGTTTTTGTTGACGATCTGAAAGGCAAGATCCCGTTTTACAACGAACGCCATCTGGTCAAGCCGGGGATTACCGGTTGGGCACAGCTGAACTACGCTTACGGTGCTTCTGAAAAGGACTCTCTGGAAAAGCTTCAGTACGATCTCTACTACGTCAAGAATCGCAGCCTGCTGCTTGATCTGATTATCATGGCGCAGACCGTTGAAGTGGTGCTATTTGGTCGAGGTCGTTAGGGTTCCCGCGCAGCATTACTCCACGCGGATATGATATTTCTCCAGCAGGCTATACAGGGTAGGACGGGTCACGCCGAGTTGACGTGCAGCGGCGGCAATGTTGTTGCTGCTTAACTGCAGGGCATGACGTATTGCTCGTGACTCCGCTTGCTCACGTACATCCCTGAGGTTGAGAGCAACACTCTGTTGGCTGCCGCCATCATCATTGATGTTCAGGTCACGAGCCGTGACATAGTGCCCATCGGCCATCAGCACTGCGCGCTTTAACCGATTCTCCATCTCGCGGACGTTACCGGGCCAGCCGTATCTTGCAATCAGGGCCACGGCGTCAACGCCAAGTCCTTTGACGGGGCGTTTCAGCTGTTCTGCATAGCGAGTTACAAACACTCGGGCGAGGGCAACAGCATCACCACTGCGCTCACGTAGCGGCGGAAGGTGAATCGACATTTCCGCCAGCCGATAGTAAAGATCCTCGCGGAATTCACCCTGCCGGATCATCTCATCCAGATTGCGATGGGTTGCAGCAACCACGCGTACATCCACGGCAATGGGTGTATGGCCGCCAAGTCTTTCAATAACGCGCTCCTGAAGGAATCGCAGCATCTTGGCCTGTAACGGCGCCGGCATGTCACCGATTTCGTCAAGAAAAAGCGTGCCGCCCGACGCCACTTCAATTTTGCCGCGTTTCAGTTGGTTGGCGCCGGTAAAGGCCCCGCGCTCGTGACCAAACAGCTCGCTCTCCAGCAGCGTTTCAGGAATGGCCGCGCAGTTAATGGCGACAAAGGGCTTCTGGCTGCGATCGCTCAGCGCATGGATGGCGCGGGCAATCAGCTCCTTGCCGGTACCGGTTTCGCCAAGTATCAGCGTGGTAATATCGGCGGCGGCAATTTTCTCCACGTGTCGACAGGTTTCCAGCATCTCGGGGCTGGTAGCAATAATGCCGGCCAGCGGCGACTTCGCTTTTTCTCCCAGCCGACGGTTCTCTTCCTCAAGCTCGACCAGTCGGAATGCGCGGTTAACGACAAACGTCAGCGTGTCCGGATCAAGTGGTTTCTGGTAGAAATCGCAGGCACCCATGCCGATGGCGCGAGCGGCATGCTCGCGTTCCTCGCGTCCTGTAATGACAATGACCTTGGTTTGTGGCCGCAGCTCCAGAATGGTTTTCAGAAGCGCAAAGCCTTCGCTGGCGCCGCCGGCATCGGGCGGCAGGCCGAGGTCCAGCGTCACAACCTGAGGATCAAGACGACGCAGTTCGGCCAACGCCGGGTCGCGTCGGTCAGCAACCGCTATGGTGGTGTCATCGAAACACCACTTCATCTGTTTCTGCAGGCCGGGATCGTCCTCAATGATCAGTAAACGCTTTTCCATGGCAGGCAAGGCCTCAATTCAACGGCAAACGAATGGTAAAGCAGGAGCCGGTGCCGACGCGACTGCTAACGTCAAGGCGGCCGCCCATGTTCTCAATACTGGTGCGACTCTGAAATGCGCCTATCCCCATGCCTCCTACACCCTTGGTGCTGTAGAACGGCGCAAACAGATGATCACGAATGAATTCGGCTGTCATGCCGGCGCCACTATCCAGAATCCGTATTATCGCGACACCTTCATTGGAGTCGGTTTCTATCCGCACCTCTCCGTGCTCATTACAGGCTTCCTGAGCATTGCGGATCATATGACTGAATACGCTTTCAAGTGCATCGGCAGGCGCCGTGACGACAAGGGGGTGCTGGCAAGGCTGCAGTACAGGTGCCGGCGAAAAACGCGATAGTCTGGCGACAATATCGGTGAGCATGGCATGTATATCAACTCTGTCGGTCGACCCGGCCATGGCGGGTTGCTGTTGGCGTAGTTGAAGGAGAATATTCTCCATCTTGCCGACACTGTGGCTGACGGTATCCAGCATGTCATCGATGAATTCAGGATTGCGCCGATGCCGTTCTGCGTTGCGAGTCAGCAGGGAAAGCTGGGCAACGATTGTCTTGATGTCGTGGGCGAGAAACGCTGTGCTCTGGTGAAGCGCGGCAAACTGCTCGGCACGGGATAACGCGGTATTGGCTTGCTGCTGAGCCATAACCGCGCCTGCGTGCCTGGCTGCTACTTTGAGAAGATCGTAGTCTTCCCAATTGAGCGCGTGAGGTGCCCGGGGATCGGCGAGTATCACCATGGCAATACAACGGTCTGCTTCGTTCAGCGGTATGGCCAGCCAGCCCCGCGCTATTGCCGTGAGCCAATCCGGCGGCGCGGCATCCGGATCATCGCGATTAATGATCCAGTGCTGATCAAGCAATGCCAGCTCAGTGCTGTTTAGACGAATCGGTGTCTCCGGTGCCGGCATGTTGCGGCTGGAGATGCATTCAAGCTGTTTCTCCCGGCGCAGGAATAGCAGGCCAGCCGGGCTGTCGACGATATCCGCGAGGGCGGTGATAACTGCCTGAGGTAGCGCATGTTCGGCAGCCCCTTTGGCCAATGTATCGCTTAGCCGCAGCCACTCGACGCGATGATCATAACGATAGGGCAGGAAGTGACGGCTGAGAAAAACCCGTAATCTGGCCCGGAAGCGGCCTGAAAGTATCAGGCTGGCAAGTGCGGCAATCACTGCAACCAGAAACAAAGCAGCCAGCACGGTGGACCAGCGACCACCCCAGTCACGGATGTACCAGGCGCCACCCGCGGCGATGAGCAGGAACAGAGTGGCGACAGTCAGGGTGCCGGTATAAAACGCCATGTCATGGGACATGCTGACGGATGACGGTATTCGCAGCAGGCGGCGTAGCCCTGCCCACAACAGGATGGCGCTGACCATGCTGGCAGGACCGCGAGCCAACCATAGCTCGGGATGAATGCGTTGGTAGAGCAGGGCATAACCATGCGACAGAAGATCCATCCCGACGCTGACCGCAACGGCGAGTACCACAAATTTGAGGGTCCAGCGTTGTTCGTTATCCGCAGCCCGGTAAATCTGTTCGGCGAGCACCATTGGTAACAACGCCGACAGGGTCAGGGCGGTCAGGGGAATCAGCGGGCGCAATGTCGGCAAGCTAACCAGCGGCGCCACACCGCTATACAGGACAATCAGCAGGGAAACGGAGAACAGGTTACGGACCATACGCATGGCTGAGCCGCTGGCCGTTTGTTTGGCCAGGCTGCGCAGTAACCACCAAAGCGCCAGCTGACGCAGGACTTCGCTGCCATGACTGAAAGCCAGCCATTGTGGCGCGCTGAGGCTGTCTGGCCTGGCAAGACTAACCAGCCAGAACAGCTGAGCGAGTGTCAGTGCCGCCACGGCAAGGCGAATTGATTGGCCAGCACCGCCATTGAGCACGCGCCAAACCGGCGCCAGCCAGAGCAGGGCGCAAGCAAGCAGGACGATATGAAGAAGCTGGTCAGACATACTCGGCGGCGACATCCATGTTGTGGCAGCTGATTCTAGCCTGCTTTGTCGACATCTGTCCGGCATGATGATGGTTTCCCTGTTGTGCTCCGGCGGGGATAATGACCTGCCCTGGAAGGAGCCACGCATGCTGCAACGCTATCGGACTGCCCTGATCCGTCTTCTGCACTCGGAGTTACCGGTGCCGGGATTACTATTGCCGCTGATCCGTCGTCTCTACCAGATAGGCGTCTATGCTGGTGAAGCGACCAACCTGTTGTACAAGTGGCTTATTCTGGTGCCAGTGATGCGCGCAGTCTGTACCCGGGTCGGATCAGGATTGCGGATTGAGAGAATGCCTTACATTCGTGGCGTCGGCGAGATTCATATTGGTACGCAGGTTTATCTGTCCGGGAAGATCGGTATTGGTCTGTCCGGTCGGTCGCCCTCCGTTGTGCCAATCCTGGAGATTGGCGACGGCACTTTTATCGGCCATGAATGCTCGTTCAATCTGCGCCACGGTATTCGTATCGGCCGGCAGTGTTTGTTCGCTGGAGGGGTTGTCATTCAGGACAATGATGGCCATCCGATTGATGCGGAGGCCAGACGAGCCGGTGAGCCGGCTCCGGAATCAGCCGTGGCTGCAGTTACCATTGCTGATGGTGTGTGGATTGGTCGACGCGCAATGATTCTGAAAGGTGTCACACTGGGAGAAAATGCGATCGTCGGCGCCGGCTCGGTGGTGCTGCATGATGTGCCAGCGAACACTATTGTCGCCGGCAATCCCGCCAGAGTTATTCGTACTCTGCAGCCGTCGGAGTGCCTGGATAGCGATACGCTAAAAACATTGCTGACGTCGGATGACAAGTGATTTTCAGCGCAAAAGCATTTTCACTATCTTTGCCAATGGTTGTGGCAATCTTGTACTAACATCGCCGATGTAGAGCTTCTCCTCCCCCCGCCAGCAGCCGCAGAGCAGTGATGCGGGAAGATAAAGTGCACTGTATGTCAGTGCGCCAGCCAGCATCTGCCATAGTGGCGGAGTGGTTTCCGGAAACAGCTGTAGCAGCAGCGATGTGGGTAGCGCTGTCAGGATGGCTGCGGCAGCAATCCGCAAGCTGTCCCGCCATGGCCAGGTCAGCTGGTAGAGGCGCCTGACAGTATCAACCATCAATCCACTGTGAAGCAGGCAGCCAAAGAAAAATGCCGGCCCTGCACCATAAAGACCGAACTGGCTGATTAGTGCCGCATCCATCGCCAGAACGATGACAGCCACCAGCAAATTAATCTGCAGTACGCGGCCCTGTTGATCCTGACTGACCAGAAGACTGACCGCTGCCTGGCTGATGGCACTGATGCCGACGCCAGCAATCACCCAGAGTAATGCCACCACTGCAGGCCGGTAGGCGTCACCATAAAGCGTCAGAATCAGATGCTCTCCCAGCAGCCAGGTGCCGACCACCATTGGCGCTGCAAGCAGCATTAAATAGCGTAATGAACGCGGATAGGTACTGGTGGCCAGTGACGACCGGGAGGATTGTCGCGACATCATCGGTAGCAGCAGGGCGGCGTAAGCTCCGGGAATCAGCGCGGCAAGCGCAAAGCCGATCGTGTAAGCGATACTGAAGAAAGCGATATCGCTGGCACTGGTGAAAACGCGGAGAAACAGAATTTCCGACTGGCGCAGTACAAAGAAAGAAAGAACTATGCTGGCGCCGGTAATCATCAGGTGCCTGCTGACACGCTTTCGCGTCACGGTATCCGGTAAAGTTGGCGAGGCATGTCGCCAGGGAGCGATAAGCAGCCGATAAAGCAGGCTGGTCAGCAAGTATACGGCAACAAAGTTGAGCAGCGAGGGCGCCAGCCATGCCATTAAGAGATTGGCAGCAAGATTGCTTGGTGCGACGATCAGGACCACTCGGGCAATGCGGCGGAAATTTTCCCGTCCCTGGGTGGCCGACATCCAGAAAATATAACTGGCCTTGAACAGGCTGGCAGTCAGCAACAGTGCCCATGCGGGCAAAGGCGCGCTGGCGAGGAAGAATTCCGGGAAAAGCAGAATGCTGGCGGCGGCAATCAGGGACGTGATCGTCAGCGAATAATTCTGCAGCCTTGCCAGATGGCCAAGAATGATGTTCCGTCCACGCTCATCCTGCTCGGCAACAAACTTGATGGCGCCAGTGCTCAGGCCGCCGTTGCTGACAATGACAAACAGTGTTGCGCACCACATCATAAAGGTGAAATGGCCGTACTGATCCGGCAAAAGGCTTCGGGCGATAGCGATGGATGCCAGCATTCCGAGGAAAAATTCCGCCCAGGAGGCCACTCCGGACGAGAGCATATTGGTCAGTAGCCCGCGCCTGTCATTCATGAGCGATAGCCAAACACGGAAGGGAAAGCCAGTGTCGAGGTAAACTCGTAAAGGCTTTGATCGAGCTCTACATGGAGGCGATGCAGCTGCATGGGATCTGCGGGTGGGCGGTGGTTGATGCCGCTGATATAGCTGCAGGCATGTTGATAGCCCGCCTTGCGGGCTTCGTCTATTACTATCGGATTGGTAGCTGCTTCGCCGCCAACCGGATAGGCCAGGCTCCGGCAGGGCTTGCCTGTCTCGTCTTCGATACGCTGGCGCGATTGCAACAGTTCATTTCTGATACGTGAGCGGGTTTCATTGGCGAGCACTGCATGGCTGCATGAGTGGGATCCGATTTCCATGCCGGATGCGGCCATTTCTCGTAGTTGATCCCAGGACATCGGGCGATGATGACTCAGATTCGTCTTGCTCAGGTTTTGCTCCAGTGCTGTCAGTACCTCGATGCGCCGGGAGTCATCCATCGATTTCATCCATCTCAGGCATTGCTCCAGAGCAGATCCATATCGGTGTTCCGCCTCTGGAGGAGGCATGATTCCGCCGGGCAGTTTGCCATCGTGTTGACGGAGGGCTACGGCGACACGGTCGAACCACAGTGGCTGGCCATGATCGATAAAATCTGTGGTTACAAAAAAGACTCCCGCAATTCCGGCATCGCGCAGGACGGGCCAGGCGAGTCGATAATTGTCTTCGTAACCATCATCAAAAGTAATGATAACCGGGCAGCGACGAGCCTGGCCAAGGGTGTTAAAAGTCACGCAGTCGGCATGCCGAGTCAGCCAGTCAACTTGCCTGCGAAAATCAGAAACCCGAGTGCTGAACAGCCCCGGGTCAGCGAGTGAGGCAAGGTCAGTATCGTCATCAAGAATGCGGTGGTAAGCAAGAATCGGCAGGCGTTGCCGATACCGTCGCAAGCGCCAGCCGGCGGTACCGGACTGGTGGATCAGGGAGGCAAGCCATCGGCGCAGACTCATTGCCGGTCAGCGCTGCCAGTGATGACCAAGGGTATCGGTGGGCAATGGCCGATCTGCTGAAGAATGCCAGTCACTGACCCGTCCGTCCCTGAATTCAATCCACGATGGGCCATAGTACCAGCGGGGCCCGCGAGTGTCGTCCGGCGGCCCGAGAGTTTCCACAACATGGCCGAGCGGATCGCCCAAACCGATCCGGCTGTTGCTGGCCGGCTCTTCAATGGCTACAGGTTCGGCCGGCGCATCGGCAATCTGCTCGGCCTGACGAGGCTGGGCACAGCGCCCGGGCATAAACAGTGCCAGAGCGGCAGCCAACACAATGAGCGCGAGCCATCTGCCAGGGTGTGCCCGCATCGGTGTCGGTGGCTGTGCGAAGGGTGTTACCGGCCGGTCTGACGGGGTGACTTGATTTGCTTGCAGCGGCAAGTGGCCATGTTGCTGGTAATACTTTCGTAGCTGTCGCCAGGCATGATTGATTTCCGTTAGCGTCCGGGCATCAGCAGAGGCGAGAGGGCGGTCCGGATGGTGTCTGGAGGCGAGCTGTTGGTAACGGTGTCTGGCATGCTCCCAATCGCAATCAGGCGTAAGTCCGAGAACACGATAGCAGTGCAGAAAATCCATCGGAAGACACCGGCGAGTTGAAGCGAAAACACCCTGTGATTGTATGACAAGGGACTGACGTGAGACACCTTCGCGGGTGTACCATGGCGAAGTTAAAAAATCGCGGAATAAGGCGAATTACTGAGCCTTCTACGCTATCAGGGAAACGGGGGGACAGGGTGTTCATTCGGATAGTTCTAGTCGGCTTTTTTATCTTCCTTGTGTCAGCTTGTGCGTCCTCGCCTACAGTCGCTGTTGATGTCGATGCTGAGGCCGACGCATCGGAAGCGCTGTCGGCGGATTCAATACCGATGGCGGAAGCAGCTTTTGCGTTGGTGTCAGAGTACCGCATCGGCGTTGATGATCTGGTTATGGTCAGTGTCTGGGGCAACGACAATCTTTCCATTACTGTACCGGTAAGACCGGATGGCCGTATTTCCTTGCCATTGATTGGCGATGTCCTGGCAGGCGGTCGCACGCCCTCCGAGGTTGCTGCTGTGGTCGAGGCAGGCTTGCGTGATTATGTTCGTGACCCCAAGGTCAGCATCATCCTGCTTGAATTGCGTAGTCATGAATTTATTTCCCGTGTGCGGATAACCGGTGCCGTCCGCGCTCCACAGTCGGTGCCGTATCGTCAGGGTATGACAGTGCTGGATCTGGTCCTGCTTGCCGGCGGGCCAAACGAATTCGCATCGCCCGCACGTACCAGACTGTATCGCCGCAACGGTGCTGTTGATGGCGAGTCGCTGTCCATCGCTGTCAAGCTCGATGACATTCTTAATCAGGGCAGGATGGCGACGAACTATCCGCTTTTACCGGGCGATGTCATTACCGTTCCTGAACGGTTGTTTTGACGATGGCCATGACTCTGGAGCAATTCCTGACCATGCTGGCAAGGGAGCTGTATCGCTTCCGAATCGCCGTGTTTGTCGCTTTCTGCCTGATCAGTCTTGCTGTTGTTGTGGTGGCTGCGTTGCTGCCTAAAACCTACAGCTCCTTTACTGTCATCCACGCAGATGAAGGCAATATTATCCGCCCTTTGATGGAGGGTACTGCGGTTGCCACCAGCATCAAGGACCAGGCGCGTAACGCCCGCGAACTTCTATTCAGTCGGCGTATCATTGTAGAAGTGCTGCGTGAAGCCGGGCTGCCCGTTTCCGATATGAGCGACCTTGAGCTGGAGCGTCTGATCGAGCAGGTCCAGGGGCGAACCCAGATTAACGCGATAGGGCAAAGTTTGATCCGGATTGAGTTTCGCGACCCGTCTGCCACAACAGCGTTCAGGATCACCCAGAAGTTTGCCGAGCATTTTGTTACCGAGAGTGCGACGTCAAAGCGTCAGGAAAGTCAGGACGCCTATTCATTTATTGACAAGCAGGTGCGTGAGTATCATGCCAAGCTGAGTGAGGCTGAGCAGCGACTTAAGGAATACCGTTCAGACAACATTGATGGCACAACCACCGACTCATTCAAGCGAATTTCAGAGCTGCGTCAACGAGTAGAGAGTAGCCGTCTGGCATTGACGGAAGCCAATATTCAGCAGGAAGCCATTCAGAAGCAGCTTTCCGGGGAGGCAGATGTATCCCGCGGCATGATGCGTGAGGGCGCCTATCAGGCTCGTATCGCCCAGTTGCAGATGGACCTTGATACTCTGCGCCTCAGCTTCCATGACAGCTATCCGGATATTGTCCAGCTGAAAAATCAGATTGCTGAGCTGAATGTCGCGATTGAGGAGGAGAGGCAGGCTCGCGAGCAGCGCATAAAGGAGGCGCGTGCGCGTGGCGATACCTACATTGATGAGTCAATTGCCAGTTCGCCACTTTTTCAGCAGCTGCGCAGCGAGCTTGCCGCCACAAGGACCAGTATCGCCACGCTGAAGGCCAGAATTGCGGAAACCGAACAGATGCTGGCGGAAGAGAATGAAAGGATTCGCCGCATTAATGATGCTGAGGCAACTCTGGCAGAGCTGACTCGTGATTATGAGGTAAACAGGGACATCTATCAGGACCTGCTAAAGCGTCGGGAGAAGGCCAGAGTTTCCATGCACCTTGATATTGAGGAGCGCGGGCTGACCATGAAAATTCAAGAACCTGCGCGCTTGTCCCTGCAGCCCTCCGGGCTTCGCTTTATGCATCTCGCTGCCATCGGCATCCCTCTGGGATTGCTGGTTCCCATCGGATTTCTTGGCGTTCTGTTACAGCTTGATCCGCGCATTCGATCTGCGGACCAGGTGGCCAATCATATTGGCCTGCCGGTGCTCGGAGAGATCGCTCGAATGAGCAGCAGCGCCGAGCGAAATGAAGATGCTGTCGTGCAACGGAAAATGCTCTGGGGTCTGCTTGCGGTTTTTCTCGCATATGCAATTCTTTCAGTGCTCAAGATTATGCAGGTGTTGTGATGAGCAATGAGACTGACGTCAGCAGGATGCCCTCTCTCCGGCCCACCGGGATTCTTGCCGCTCGCGCATCACAGATTGCACAGATGCGCGAAGATACTATTCGCTCCCCGGAGTTTCTTGATCAGCGTCATCTGATTCATGCAAGAATGGAAGATCGAAAAGCGCTGAACCAGTTTCGAAACGTTCGGACCAGGCTATTACAGAGCTGCGGTAGTGACAATGCAGTTGTATTGGTTTCCGCCGTTGGTGATGGCGCGGGATCTACTAATATGGCGTTGAATCTGGCTATCAGCTTCGCGCTTGATAGCACTAAAACCGCTTTGATTATTGATTGTAATATTCAGGATCCCCAGCTCGATAGCATTCTTGATGTTGAAGCAGGGCTGGGGCTGACGGATTACCTGCTGGATGACTCTGTTGGCATGGAGGCGATTCTCTACCAAACCGGCATCGCCCGGCTGAGGTTGATTCCAGCGGGCACACACTTCGAATCTGCAGCAGAGTTCTTCACCTCTACCAACATGCAGGTTTTCCTTCAGGCGCTAAAATTGCGTTATCCGGACAGGTTTATTGTTCTACACGCTCCGGCTATTGATGTTTCAGCCGACAGCCGGATCCTGGCTTCGCTCTGTGATATGACCATTCTGGTTACAGGGTATGGCCGGGTATCGGAGACGAGGCTTGTCGAGGCGGCAAATATTGTTGGCAAGGAGCGGCTGGCCGGCATTGTCGTCAATCAGGTGCCCTCGGTGCCGTTTCTGGATCGCTGACAGGAAGTTATGCGCCAAATAGCGGTTGTTTTTCTGTCCTGCTGTGTTGCCGGCGCGTCTTTTGCTGAGACGTTAACGGTGTTCGGATCTCTGTATGCCGAGCATCAGAGTAATATTGTTTCTTCTAGTCTCGATCCCCAGGCGGGATCATTGGCTCGGGCCCGTCTTGAAGTTGGCGGCGAAGATCTCACCGAGCATTATGCCTGGTCACTCAACGGGAAGTTCAGCTACCAGGTCTATGAAGATCAACTTTTCAGCAATCAGTTTTACGGCGACGCGGTAGGCAATCTGCGTTGGATTGTTCGCCCGCAAAGTCTTGACTGGCACTTCGACTATATAGAATCCGTGGAAGTTCTGGATCCGGGCCGCATCGGTCAGGAGGGTAATCAGCAGTCAGTTCGCGTTTTCGGAACAGGGCCAGTGTTCCGGCAGCGTATTCGGGAATCGAACGAGCTGGTGATGTCATTACGTCGGCAGCGGGTAGAGAACGAGTTTCAGGGATACTACCGGAGTATCGGTACTGCCACCCTCTGGCGTGATATCCGGGTGCGCCATCGAGCGTTTGTCGAGACTAACGTGACCCGGGTCGAGTACGGCGACGATCAGCCGGATTTTGAGATTCGCGAAGCCGGCGTCGGCTATTTATATGAGTGGTCCCGGCTCAGTGCCAGATTTGAGGCGGGTCGAGCCTGGCTTGATCAGCAGTTGCTGGGTGAGCAACAAACCGATACCGGATCGATCAGATTCAAGTGGCTGCTGGCCGGTGGTCGATCTGCTCAGGCGCGCAGCGAACTTCGCTATGGAGATGAGGCGGCTAATCTTCAGTCGGTGCCGGATGAAATGCTGACAGGTGCTGTTGATACCGTTGGTGCGTTTCGTGAGCAAGTGCACACGCTGTACTACAGTGGCAGTGAGCGTGTCGCGGATCCGGCCACAAATCTATGGGCCAGCGAGCGTCGCTATCAGCGTGCCATATTCTCGATACGTGATACGCGCGAGGCGGGAATCGCGATGTCTTCCCGTTTGTATAACGGTAATTCCGGATTTGTGTTGTTCAGATTAAGCGGTGCTCGTCGTGAGTTTCTGGCAGTTGATCGCGTTGATCGTGATTACTCCGGGACAGTAAGTGGTACTCGCCGGATTAATAGTCGAAATGAAGTTATTGTCGGCGTCACCCGGTTTCAGCGTAACAGCAGTGTCGAGCTGGCTGGCTTTACCAATACCACGCTGTTCATTGAGTACAGGGGGCGTCTGTGATGTCAGCCCTCTTGAGCAGCTCGGAGAAACTCAGAGTTAAAGCGCTTCTGCATGAAAGCGGCGATGTTTCGCCGGCATTTTCCGGGGATCAGTGGCTATTGCCATGGCTGGATATTTATCTACGCGCAGGTGATCGGTCCCGCGTTTATTGGCAGACGCATGGAACAGGTGGCGTGCTGGCTCCTTTGATGATCAGGGGAGCAAAGCGCCGCGGCGTGATTATTCGGGAGCTGCGCTTTCTTGGCACCGGCGATGACGAAGAAGATGAAATTGCCACTGAGTATCCGGATATAACCTGTGATGGAGTCGCCCCGGACGCAGCTGCGGATATGGTTGCCGATTATCTCAGGCAAAGTCGTGGCTGGGATGTGTTTCTGGCAGAAGCGGTGCAGGAAGATTCTGTGCTGGGCAAGGCGCTTGATCGCTGTGGTGGATACCGCAGGGAGAGCGGGCTGCGTTACTGCCTTGACCTCAGGTCCGATTTTGAGGACTGGCTTTGCCATCTTGGCTCCTCCAGTCGCGGCAAGTTTCGCCGGACCTTGCGGCGTATTGATGAAACCGGTCTGAGCCTGCGGCTTGATCTCCCGGCCAATGAAGGGTTTGAAGAGCTGAGCCGGCTGCACCAGCGGCGCTGGGAAGCGCGTGGTATGCGCGGGGTGTTTTCCAGCCCGAAGTTCTGTGAATTTCATCGTCGAATGCTTGCCGAGCGCCGGCTGGGCGCACATCTGGCTGGTCTGTATCAGGGTGATTTGCCGCTGGCGCTCTGGTACGGATTTGACTTTGGCGGCGTACGCTACTTCTATCAGGGCGGTTTCAACCCTGATCGGGCGGATGGATTCTCTGCGGGTGAGGCGCTTCACCTGTTGATGATCCGTGACGCCATTTCACGTGGCCTGCGCTGCTACGATTTTATGAAAGGCGGCGCAGATTCCTGGAAAGCACGTTTCGGTGTGTCGCCTCAGCCACTTTTTGATTGGGCATTGCCGGGAAAATCACTTCGGGGCGCGGCAGTGCGCGTGGCGCTGCACAGGGCGCCGGACTGGCAGAGATCCAGGGGGGTGGCCTGATGGCTTTCCTGCTGTTGCTGCTCTATACGGTATTTCTATTGCTGCGACCGCAGGATTTCATTCCCGCACTGGCGGGCGCTCCGTACATGATGATTTTTCTCGCTGGTGCTTTCGCCGCCACATTGCTGGGGCGACGCCTGCCATTGTCAGACGTGCCGACGCTGGCATTGCTTGCTCTGGTGCTGGTCATGATGCTGTCAACCATAGCCAATGGCTGGGCCGGCGGTGTCGTTCCGATTCTGTCCAATTTCGGCACCATTGTTATCACTTATCTGATCTGTGCTGGCCAGCTGCGGGATGGAGATCGGCTGCGCTGGTTTTGTCTGATTATCTGTGCATGCACCAGCGTCATTGTCTTGCACAGCATCCAGCAGGCAGAAGCCGGGATTGGCTGGACAGGGGCCAAAACCGTTGAGGGCAACAGGGTGACCTGGGTCGGCATCTTCAATGACCCGAATGATCTTGGCTTGCTGTTTCTGGTGGCCCTGCCAATGTTGTTGATGCGTGCGCGGCTGGCCGGCGGCTTCCCGGCTCGCAGCCTTTGGTACCTGCTTGCTGCCGGTCACATCTATGCGATCTGGCTGACCCATTCTCGAGGCGCAATGTTGACGCTGATTCTGATGGCGGCAATCGCATTCTTGCGCCGCTATGGCGCTATGAAGTTGATCGCCGCCGGACTGGTGGCATTGCCCGGGCTGTATCTGGTTTTCTCCCATATGCGTGCAATTCAGGTGGACGAGGAATCTGCTTACGGCCGAATTGACGCCTGGTACACGGCGATACAGCTATTTCGTGAGAACCCGTTGCTTGGTGTCGGCATGGATGCGTTCACCGATTATCATGATCTGACCGCGCATAACAGTTACCTGCTCGTGCTGGCCGAGCTGGGTGCAGCTGGTTATATGCTGTGGACCCTGATGATCAGCGCCGCCATGTTAATGGTCTGGCGAGCCAGCCATGGCAAGTTGAAAGTGGTCGTCCCACTGGCAACCGTCGCCGGTAATGATGCGGCGTTCTCCCGGCCGATAAAGCCGGATAACCGCCCTTCGTCGCTGCAGGTTGAGGGCAGCATGATTCTTTATTCCATGGTTGCCTATCTTTCCGCCAGCTTTTTCCTCAGTCGAAGCTACATTGTTCTGCTTTATATTCTGTGCGGTATGGCAGTGGCCTATTTCCACAAGGCCCGCCAGATCGATCCCGATATTGCCTCTGTTACGGCAAAATCCCTGACACTGTTCGTGGTGCTGATGGTGCCGTTCAGTCTTGTCGGGCTCTATCTGGTGGTGAGGTTCCTGCTATGAGCCTCGTGGTTGTTTCCTGTCTGCTCGCGGTACTGGCCAGTTATCTGGGCTATCCGCTCTGGCTGTATGTTCTTGCCAGGCAAAAGCCTTCGCCCTGGATTCGGCAGGCAAACAGCCTGCCAGTGAGCATTGTTCTGGCGGCGCATAACGAGTCCTTCCGGTTGCGATCCAGGTTGGAGAATCTTGCTGGCCTTCAGCCGCCGCCAAACGAAATCATCGTTGTACTGGATGGTTGCCAGGATGACTCGCAGACATGCCTCGAACTTGTTGCCGCAGATTGGCGCAGGAAAGGTGGGTTCCCGGATCTGATCGTTATTGAGCAGATACCCCAGGCTGGCAAGTCGGCGGCGCTGAATCGGGGTGTGGCGATGGCGAGCTCGCCATTGATCCTGTTCGCGGATGCTCGTCAACAGTTCGAGCCCGACGTACTTGGACTGTTGCGCGAGAGTTTCGCTGATCCTGCGGTTGGAGCAGTCAGTGGTGAGCTTTGTTTTCGTCGTGGGCTAGCGGGCGACGCTGCAGTACCGGCGGGTCTGTATTGGAAACTGGAGAAGAGCATTCGTCGTAATCAGGCGCTGACCGGCTCGGTAATGGGCGCAACTGGTGCTGTCTACATGATTCGTCGAGAGCTGTTTCAGCCGCTGCGGGAGGCGGAGCTGGTCGATGATCTGGCAACGCCTCTGCTGATTATTGCCACAGGGAAAAGGGTGGTGTTTGAGCCGGCAGCTATTGCCTGGGATGAGCCGCCGTCAGATACCACTGTGGAGTGGCGACGAAAGGTACGCACCTTGACGGGAGTCTGGCTGGCACTGCCGCTGGTCGGTAATCTGCTTTTGCATGGCCAAGCTGCCGCGGCACTTCGTTTTGTCGCGCACAAGCTTTCCCGACTTGTTATTCCATGGGTACTGTTGCTCATGCTTGTGGCCAGTCTGTCCGGTCAGGGCGCGCTATTCTGGTTTGGTCTGGTTCAGCTCGGTGGCTATCTGCTGGCGCTGTTGATGCGTCATTGGCCTGCCTTGCGCCGACTGCCTCTGGCATCGACCGGGTATTTCTTTGTGCTGCTTAATCTGGCTGCAGCGCGTGCACTCTGGCTGGCGATTAATGGTGCCGGGCAACAGGTATGGAAAGCCGGTCCGAAGGTGGAGACCAAACCATGATGCACCGTCTGGCAGGAGGCTATGAGTGGCTGTTTCGGAATCTGTTGTATCCGCTCTATGAGCAGCGGCTTCGCGGCCGTAACACATTGCACCAGATGGCAGAATTTAATGCCCGGGATCAATGGACGGTGGAGCAACTGCAGCAGTGGCAGCTGGCGGCGCTGAAACGGTTACTCAGACACGCTGCTGATCAGGTTCCATGGTATCAGCAGCAGATCCGTGATAGCGGTCTGATCCCTGAGGACATGACGTCGGTCGCCGACATAGCTATTCTGCCGGTGCTGACCAAATCACTGGTGCGGGAGCATTATCAGGATCTGATCGCTAACAATTTCCGTGGCAAGACCTTCAGCAAGAGGACTGGCGGTTCCACCGGAGAGCCGTTCTGTTTTGAGATCACCCGCGAGGATTATGAACGACGCATGGCGGTAATGTGGCGTGGTTACAGTCGGTCCGGTGCGCGGATGGGACGCCGTACCCTGTATCTCTGGGGTGCAGACATTCTTCCCGGTACCAGTCTGGCGGCAATCAAGAATCAGCTTTATCACCAATTCTTTCAGCGCCGCATGCTCAACTCCTTTGCCATGAACGACAGCAATCTGGCCGATTATGTGGATGATATCCGCCGATATCGGCCGCAGATCATTGTTGGCTATGTCACGCCCTTATATGAACTGGCGCGTTATATGGTGGAGCAAGGCGAGGTATTACCAAAGCTGGCAGGTATCCTGACCGGTGCAGAGCCGCTGCGTTCGCATCAGCGCGCAATAATTGAACAGGCATTCTCGGCGCCAGTCTTCAATACCTATGGCTGCCGTGAAGTGATGCTGATCGCCAGTGAGGCCCCGGATGTGGATGGCATGCTGGTCAATGCTGACCAGCTGTTGCTGGAATCCGTCGATGAACAGGGCAGGGCGGTGCGCGAACAGCCGGGACAGCTATTGCTGACCGATTTGCATGCTTTCGGAATGCCGCTGATTCGCTATGCCAATGGTGATGTCGTCAGTCTGTCCGATACCCCGGCCGCAGGCCTGCCCTGGCCACGACTGACTTCTGTGGAGGGTCGGCAGCTGGACCTGATTCGGACC
Organism: Alcanivoracaceae bacterium; assembly: GCA_023146255.1. Lineage (GTDB taxonomy): Bacteria > Pseudomonadota > Gammaproteobacteria > Pseudomonadales > Alcanivoracaceae > PGZG01. Next base: position 81,372 of record JAGLCJ010000014.1, on the reverse strand, counting down.
ACCGACGGTCGCCTGGTGCCGGGCGAATTTTTCCCTCATCTGCTCAAGGATATCGCCGGGGTAGAGCGCTTCCAGGTGGTTCAGAAAACCCTGGAGCATCTGCTTGTTCGAATCGTTGCCGGCAGCGAGTTTGATGATGCTGCGCGTCGCCTGCTGATGAATGCTCTGCATACGCATCTGGGCGCAGATCTTCAGGTCGACCTGCAACTGGTCAGCGAGATCCCGTTAACCGCCTCAGGCAAGCTGCGCGTCACCATCTCCGAGTTGGAGAGCTGCTGATGCGCATTGTTCACCTTGTTGAGAATCTGAATCTGGGTGGTGCCGAGAGAGTGGTGGTGGATCTGGTCAGCGAACAGATTCGTCGCGGCGACCACTGTTCCGTCATCTGCCTGTTTGAGCGCGGAGCATTGGCACATGAGCTTGAACAGATGGGTGTGGCGGTCACGGCGCTGGAGAAGCCATCCGGCCCTAGTCTGGTAACGGCATTACAATTACGAAAGCTTTTACGCGAACATCGAGCAGAAGTGCTGCATACCCACAATGCCATGGCCCATTACTATGGCGTCTTCTCCAGTATCGGCTTGCGCTTGCGCCGGGTTAACACTCGTCATGGTATGGGCACGCTACTCGGTAATCGTCGGCAACAGTGGTTATACCAGCTTGCCATGGCGAAGACCGATAGCGCCTGCTTTGTCTGCGCAGCAGCGCAGCAGCGGTTTATTCGGGACGGGCTGATCAGTGCGGACAAAGCGGTGACTGTCTACAACGGTATTGATACAAGCCGCTACCGTCTGGGTGGCAAGCCCGGCTCGCTGAGAGCACTGCTCGGGGTCGGCGACGACGTCAGGCTGCTGGTCAGCGTTGGCCGATTGAATCCGGCGAAAAACCATCCTCTTCTGATCAGCGCATTTATCAAGCTGGCCGAATCTCACCCTGATCTGCATCTGGTGATTGTCGGTGATGGAGCCGGCATGGAGATGCTGCAGGAGCTGCGCCTGTGCAGTGGTATGGCCGAGCGAATTCACCTGCCCGGCGCTCGATCTGACGTGCCGGCGTTGCTGGCTGACGCGACGGCATTCGTACTGTCTTCGCAGACCGAAGGATTTTCCCTGTCGCTACTGGAGGCTGGCGCCGCCGGTGTGCCGGTGGTGGCCACGGACGTCGGCGGCAATGGCGAAATTATCGTCGATCGGATTCGCGGTCGGCTGGTTGTTGCCGGGGATGTCGATGCACTGGCTGCGGCCATCAACGACCTGCTCGAATCATCGCAGCTTTCACAGCAGTATGTTGCGGCGCTGGCGGACTGGGTCGAGCAGCACTGTACCCTTGCGGCAATGGCGCGGGCCTATGCACAGGTTTATTCGGGGAAGCCGGAATGAAAGTCCTGGTTATCAGCAACCTGTTCCCGCTGCCCTGGGAGCCCGGCCGGGGACTGTTCAATGCACAGCAGTTCAGGGTTCTGGCACAGCGTCATCAGGTCCATGTTGTGGTGCCAGTGGCGTGGCGGGAATGGTGGCGGCATCGAAAGCTTGCGCGAATCAGTCATGATTACCACGGCATCACTGTCACGCCAGTGCCTTACTTCTACCTGCCCGGTATCTGGCGTGCCAGCTACGCCGTCACCATGTGGCTTTCGTTGTGCTTGTCACTGCATCGCTTCCGGGATTGGCATGCCGAGGTAATACTGGCCACATGGTTGTATCCGGATGCGGTGGCGGCAGTGCGACTTGGCCGCCAGCTGGGCGTGCCAGTGCTGATGAAGGCCCATGGCAGCGACGTCAATGTTCAGTGTCAGGCACCCGCGCGACGTCGTCAGGTGGTATCGGCGGCCGCATCGAGTCAGGCGGTGATCGCTGTCAGTGCGGATCTGACCAATCAGTTGCGCGCGTTCGGCATTAACAGCCAACGCTTGCACACGCTTTATAACGGCATTGATCTGCAGCGCTTTGCGCCGCTTGATCAGGCAATAGCAAGAACGACACTGGCAATTGCTGAAGTGGACCGGGTGCTGCTGTACGTCGGCAACCTCAAGGAAAGCAAAGGTGTGCTGGATCTGGTCGAAGCTCTGGCGCGCCTCCCGCATGACTGTTGGCAGCAGTGCGTCGTCATCGGTGATGGCGAAGACCGCGTAGCCATGGAGAAGCTGGTGCAGCGCTCCGGACTCGTCGAGCGGATAAAAATACTCGGTCGTCTGCCGCACGAGCAAATCGCATTGTGGATGGCTGCCTGTGACCTTTTGCTGTTGCCCAGCCATGCCGAGGGCGTGCCCAATGTTGTGCTTGAGGCGATGGCCTGCGGCAGGCCGGTGGTTGCTTCGGAACTGCCCGGCATATGCGAAGTTACTCCCGACTATGCGGGCGTCACCGCGCCGGCCCGGCAGCCTGAGGCGTTTGCCAGAGCAATTGAACAAGCGCTGGCGCAGAGCTGGGATGCAAGCAGAATTCGTCAGCACGCGGAAACATTCAGCTGGCAGCAGAACGTCGACAACCTGGAAGCGCTGCTATACAAGGCCGTATCGGACAGACATCATGACTGAAAAAGTGCTTTATCATCATCGCACCCGTGGCCGCAGTGTTGAGGGCGTGCATATTCGCAGCGTTGCTGGTGCATTACGCGAGCTTGGGTTCGCTGTTGAGATTCTTTCCCTGCCTGGTGCGGATCCCGAAGCACCGGAGTTGCCTGCATCAGGCAAGCCGCCGGGACTGCTATCGCGCCTGCTGTCAGGGTTGGCATCCAGGGCGCCGGAATGGCTGTTTGAGCTTTCTGAACTGTTCTATAACCTGGTGGCCTGGTGGCGGCTTCGCGCACGCCTCAAGCGGGACAGCAGCATCTGGATCTATGAACGTTATTCCCTGTTCCTGTTTGCGGGGGTGCTGCTCGCGCGTCAGCGCGGCATACCGATTGTGCTGGAAGTAAACGATTCTGCGGTGATGCCGCGGGTGCGGCCGTTGCTGATGCGGTCATTGGCGCGACGAATAGAACGTTGGGTGTTCAACCATTGCGATGGTCTGGTATTCGTTTCCAGTGCCTTTCGTGATCAGGTGCTGGCTGCCCATGGCACTCTCAGTGCCGTTATCATCAGTCCGAATGCCGCAGACACTTCCCGCTTTGATCCGACCCGCACCGATCGTCACGCCACCCGTCGACGCCTCGGTATTGATGACAAGCTGGTGTGCGGCTATCTCGGCGCCTTTATCGAGTGGCACGGCATCCATCGCTTTATTGACGAGGCGGCACCGCAACTGGCCAAGCGTGACGACATTGCACTGCTGCTGGTGGGTGACGGCAAGACCCGTACCCGAGTCGAGGCATCTCTGCAGAATCATGGTGTCAGCAATCATGCCGTCTTCACCGGCGCGGTGCCGCATGATCAGGTGCCAGAGCTGCTTTCGGCCATGGATGTTTCAGTGCTGCCCGATTCGAATACCTATGGTTCGCCGATGAAGTTGTTCGAGTTGATGGCCATGGGAGTGCCGGTAGTGGCCCCGGATTACGGCCCGATTGCCGAGGTAATTGAAGATGGCGTCACCGGCTGGCTGTTTCCGCGCGGAGACATGCAGCGTTGTCTTGAGATCCTGCTGGCGCTGGCACCGGACCAGATCCGTCAGGTTGGTGATCAGGCCCGCCGCTACATTCTTGAACATCGCCAGTGGCGCAACAACGCGCTGCAACTGGCGGGCCTTTTCCGGCAGATCGAAGCCGACAGGAAGCGGAGTTGACGATGTTGGTCGTGTTGATAACACTGGTTGTACTTGGCACATTGGCTCTGTATTTGTTGCTGAGACAACGCAACATGCATCTGTGGATTGCCAATTATCTGCTCGCCCGTCGACAGCAGGTCATCGGAAATCCCGTGCATATTATGTTCTGCTTTGTTGATCACTATGAGCCACAGTGGGGCAAGGCAACTGTTGATCAGGAGCGGGCCAGAGTTGCGCGCTGGTGCAGGGACTATCCGCTTCTGGCATCGCGCCATGCCGATGCCGAAGGTCGTCCGCCGCAGCATACGTTCTTCTATCCGGAAGAGGAGTATCGGCAGGAGCATCTGGAAAATCTGGCCGAGCTGTGTCAGCAGGGCTATGGCGAAGTGGAAATTCACCTTCATCATGACAACGATACTGCTGATGGTCTGCGCGAAAAGCTGTCGCGTTTTTTGCGCACTCTGGATGAGCGACATGGATTGGTGCCGCGCCATGCCGATGGCCGCTATGCCTGGAGCTTTATTCACGGCAACTGGGCGCTGGATAACTCGCGCGCCGATGGCCGTTGGTGCGGCGTCAACAATGAGCTGGCGATACTTGCCGAGCAGGGTTGCTATGCCGATTTCACCTTGCCTTCTGCGCCCAGTGACACCCAGACCGCTACCGTAAACAGTCTTTACTACGCCAAGGGTCGCGATGGGCAATGCAAATCACATAACCATGGTGTGCCGGTGAGCGTCGGTGAGAAACTGCGGGGTGATCTGATGATCATTCAGGGCCCATTGATGCTGAACTGGAAGCAAAGAAAATGGGGGATGATGCCGAGAATCGAAAACAGCGATATCCGCCGGTCCATGCCGCCAACCGCGGAGCGTGTCGATCTCTGGGTCAAGGCGGGGATCAGCGTCAGCGGTCGGCCAGACTGGTTGTTTATCAAGATTCACACCCATGGCACACAGGATGGCGATATGGATACGCTGCTGGGTGAGCCGATGCACGCCATGCATGACTATCTGGAAAGTCGTTATAACGATGGTAAGAATTACGCACTGCACTATGTAACGGCGCGGGAGATGTACAACATTGCCCGCGCCGCGGAGGCGGGCGAGCAAGGCAATCCGTCTCGTTTCCGTGACTACGTGATTGCGCCGCCACCGAGGTTAGCGCGGCGCTGATAGCCACCAGGTCAGCTGCTGGGTACTGCCAAACCACCAGTTGTATTTGCGCGCCGGGGCCAATCGCCAAACCGGTTTGCCGTGCTGCGTATCCGAACCAGGACGGTGCCACATCTGCAGATTGAACTGGCAGCTCTGCATCAGCGCCTGCAAAGCCAGATCGTGTTCGGCGGGCAACTTCTCTACTTTCTGTCTGATCTGGCCACTACGCGCCAGTAAGCCGGCGACATCACAGGCATGTTCAAGATCGCCAAACGGACCATTGTCGGAGAAGCCATAGCCGGGGCCGGCCAAGTACCACGGCAGCAGCATGCCGCGTAATTTGACATCGGCGGAGTCGGCAGGTACGCGATAAAGTCCATCGCGGAGCAGGAACCGGTGGAATTGCGACAGCAGCGTCGCTGCGCGAGGGTCGTTGCTTAGCTGGTGGTAGTAATCCAGGGTTTGTCCAAGCAACGCCAGCATCCATGGTGAGCACACCATCTGGTTGCTGCTTTTCCCTTCATGGGCTTCCAGCCGATGGGCGGGGCAACTGTAAGCTGCGCCCCCTTCGCCCGCCGCACTCATGGCAAGCAGATCATTGATCAGCGCATCGATGCGTTGCTGATGTTGTGTCGCACCCGTCAGCTCCCAGGCATGCACGGCAGTAGCCAGCGCATAATTGACGTGACGCTCGGTCCAGAAGCGGGCGCTGCGGCCGTCGATGGTCCAGCTGTTGCCGAGTCGGGCCATCCTTTCTATATGGCCGCGCTGATGATCCTCGCCAAACAGCATCCAGCGGTACAGTAATGAGCGAGGATAAACATACTTGAGGTCGCCGGGCTTGGCGCGGAACCAGCCCTGTGGGTCAAGGCTGTTGGCATAAATACGGCTGGCCTGCTCGGCTTCCGCATAGTGCCATGGCACGCCGCTGCGGAAATAAACCTGAAACAGGGTGCTGGCACGGTCAAACAGCCAGGGTTCATGGTCGTCCAGCCGGATGCGTTCCGATGCCATGACGCTATCCGGCAACCGATTGGTGGCTGTATAGGTAAAGGCGAGCATGGCTTGATCGAACCAGTGCGGATTATTCAGTGGCAGTGCCTGATCAAATAGCATGGACCGGATATGCCATTCGGCCGGCAGCATGGCGACCGTGCCGAGAGGTCGGATAACAACAGGTTCCTGAGTCGGAGTCGCGGCATCGGCGAGCTTGAGGTAAAAGTCCTGCGCCAGAAGCTGCTCCGCCAGCCCTGGGATACGCAGCTCTATCACTCGGATGCCATGGTTGCCGGCGGCGGTTGTTGGCCAGTGCAAGCGAATCTGTCGTTGCACTGAAACAATCGCCCCTTGAGCATCCAGCAGCTGAAGTTGCTCCGCCTGTTGTACAGTATCGCGTGGCAAAACGATGGAAACGCGAACACCATCATGGTCCGCCTGGGGTGGTGTTTGTGGCACCAGCTTCATTGGCGTGCCTGGCAGAGCGGGACGTGCGACGGCTCTTGCGTCGGCCATCGCGGTCTGATCGGGAAGCTCTGATTGGCAACCTGTCAGAACTATCAGCAGAATAATCAGCGTGCCATGCGCAGCGGATTTCATAGTGATACTCCGGTGCCGAGCTGATCAAAAAAGTCATTCAATATGCCGTTGGCCTGTTCAGGTAGCACCATTAGTGCAGTTGTGCAGCTGTGCTGGCAATCCGTGTCAACAGCGATCAATGCGGCGCCGGTATTGCCGCTTAGCCCGGCCAGCAACTGCTGTAGCTTCAGCATCACGGGCGAGATGACCAGCCTGCCGTTGACCAGATAGCTGTACATCATTACCCGCTCATTGCCATCCTGCTGAATCTGACTGCAGCGCCAGGCCTGAGGGCAGGATCTGACGATGCTGTTACTACGCCAGTTGTCGGTGAGCAGAACATTATTTTCCGCAAGCAATTCAGCGCCGGGCCGCTGGTGGTTGTACCAGTAAAGGTTCAGACGGATTCGCGCACCATCATGATTCTGGTAGGCCAGATGCCAGCGCAGGTCGGCGCCGGGCATCACCGGTTGCCAGTCTTGCGGACGCGGCTGCACGGCTTGCCAGCCTTCGGCGGCCAAGGGTGCATGCAGGAGTCGCATGTCAGGCACAACTTTCAGGAATAGGGCCGGCAGTATCAGTGAGGCCAATATCGTGACTGTGATAAGCGGATGCGCCGCAGACGGGGCCGGCTCAGGCTCAGGCTCGTTTGCTGCGCCCTGATCGCGATGTGGTAGCTGGCGACCAATCCAGAAAAGAGGCAGTAATGCCGCCGCGAATATATACCAGCCAAAGTTATTGTGATCCGCCATGAGCGGATGCTGCATATCGGTGTAATGGCCGATCAGGATCAGTGCAGCGATCCGGACCCAGTTGCTGACCAGCGCCAATGCTGTCCCGATCAGGAAATAAAACAGAATGATGCGCAGGTCGCGCAGGTACAGGTGCCCCCACAGCAGGGTAATCGCAGCGGCGACCAGCAGATAACGCAAGCCGCTACAGCCCTGGGATACAGCGAAGGTGCCGGCAGCAATGCGAATATGAGTTTCGTCAATGCTGGCCGGTATGTTAATCAGCGCCAGCAGGTTGCTGACCACCAGCACGGCCAGTGCTTGCAGTGGTGCTATCAGCAGGCCCCACATGGGAATCGCCAGTGACATCAGTATCAGCGGAAAAAGAACAAGCTTTAGCCAGGCGCGGCCACCGAGGGCGCCAGTCAAACATAATAGTAACGGTACCAGCAGCAGGCGTTGCGGCAGCTCTAGTGCGGCCATGCTGGAAAGACGAAACAGTACAACAATAATGAATAGCGGAATCAGCCAGCGCCAGTCGACATTAGCGATTGGCCAGCCGTGTTGACGCACACTGCGCCAGACCAGCCAGACGCAGACCGCTATCAGCAGCAGTCCATGAGAGTAGGTTCCATCATCGAACCAGACGCCGACAATCGAAGGCCAGGCCGGTAAGGTTAACCAGCCGACGCATAGCAGTGCGGTAATCGATACCAGTACAGAAGTGCGCAAGTGGGCGAGCATGCCGTGAATCCCTTCGCGGTGGCACAGATGGCGGTCATGGTAGCACGTTGATTAGTGTTGCTGATGGCGATATTGGGCCGGCGACATGCCGGTCCAGCGTCGAAATGCTTTGGCAAATGCACTCTCATCCGAAAAGCCGAGCTGAATCGCCACGTCGGTAATACGAATGCCTTCCTGCAGGGCCTGTTGTGCCAGCTGCAACAGCTCACGGTCACGGATCTGCTTGAAGGTCAGGCCTTCATCTGTCAGCAGGCGAATCAGATGGCGACCGCTGATGGAGAAGTGCTCAGCAATCCTTTCCTTGCCCCAGCGCGGCCGTTTGCAAATCAGATCCGCAACCTGTCTGGCGAGGCTGTCATCGCCGAGTTGGCCGAGCTTTTCATCGGCCAGCCGTCGCAGCTGATCGCGCATGGCGGCATTCGCCTGAATAAGCGGCAGCGACAACAGCGAGCCTGAGAAGCAGATGCTGTTCCGATGACAGCCGAACTGCACCGGGCAGCCGAGCAGTTCGGTATAGCGCTCAGGTTGGTCCAGAGCGCCATGGCTCATCTCAATACGGCTGGCGCGGAACGCTCCGCCGCTGTTCCAATGACTGAGGTTGAGCAGCGCCGCCATGACGTTCTCGACCCGTTCCGCCACCCGCACATGATAGTGCGGCAGGTAACTCAGGCGTACCTCATCGCCATCGGTCTCGATGCTGAAATCGCCGCCCTCGCCGACAATCGGGTAGTACTCAAGCAGTGCTTCCAGAGACTCGCCGTAGGTTTCACAACTCATCAGCAACAGGCCGGCGAGATCAAGGTGACCCGCCTGCAACTCCAGCCCTAACTGCAAGCCAATCAAGGGTTCCTGTGAGGCGCTGCAGAATGCCTCCCAGAGGGCGTCCTGGGTTTCCAGTGGCACTCGCTCGCTGTCCGGGCCGGCAACGGGCAGGGCAATGCCGAGACGGCCGGCTGCCTGACGGATCGCCTGGGAGAAACGCAATGTGACGGTGGGGTGGTGGGATTCCATGTCCTGAATTAACCGAAGTCCGGTCCCGAGGGAGCCGTTTCCTGTTCATGCTTTCGCCGTAGTCTGAACGCACTGGGAAACGAAATCCATCCCGCTCTCGTCGAGGATCCACCATGTACGCAGTGATCGGGGCTGGCCCCATGGGACTGGCCACAGCCCGGAATCTGAAAAAATACGATATTCCGTTTATCGGCTTTGAAATCCACAGCGACGTCGGCGGGCTATGGGATATCAACAGCCCGACCAGCACCATGTATGACTCCGCGCATCTTATCTCATCGAAGAAGATGACCGAGTTCAGCGAGTTTCCGATGGCAGAAGACGTTGCCATTTATCCCCATCATCGGCAGATGGCGGAATATTTCCGTGACTATGCGCGCCAGTTCGACCTTTACCGGGACTATGAATTTTCCACCGAAGTGATTTCAGTGCAGCCACAGGAAGGTCGTTGGTCAGTGACCACAAGCTGTGACGGTCAGCAGACAACCAGACTGTTTGATGGTGTGCTGATTGCCAATGGCACCCTGCACGAGCCGAACAGGATTACCTTGCCCGGCAATTTCGCCGGTGAACTGATGCATGCTTCCTCATACAAGCACGCTGATATTTTCCGCGACAAGCGGGTGCTGATTATTGGCTGTGGCAACTCCGGTGCAGATATTGCAGTCGACGCCGTGCATCAGGCTCGCAGTGTCGATATGTCGGTGCGGCGTGGCTACTATTTTCTGCCAAAGTTCCTGCTCGGCAAGCCGGTGGATACGCTCGGTGGCAAGATCAAGCTGCCAAGGCCGCTGAAGCAGCGCGTTGATGCCTGGCTGATTCGTGCGGTTATGGGCAAGCCGTCAGACTATGGGTTGCCGGACCCGGATTACCGAATGTACGAATCCCACCCGGTGATCAATTCGCTGGTGTTGCATCACCTTGGTCATGGCGACATCAAGCCGCGGCCAGACATCAGTGCAGTCAGCGGCAATACCGTGACGTTTGCCGATGGCAGCCAGGCCGATTACGACCTGATTCTGACCGCGACAGGATACAAGCTGCATTATCCCTTTATCGATCGACGGCATCTGAACTGGCAGCACGGTGATGCACCAGCCCTGTATCTGAATGCTTTCCATCCCGACTACGACAACCTGTTTGTCATGGGCATGGTGGAAGCGACCGGGCTTGGTTGGGAGGGGCGTAATGAGCAAGCAGAGATGGTGGCGCTGTATATCCATCAGCTGTTGGCTGGGAAGGCCTCGGCCAGCAAGATCCGCAAGCTCAAGAAGCAGCAGGCCGAGCGGCGTATGGATGGCGGCTACCACTATCTGCAGCTGGAGAGGATGGCCTACTACGTTAGCAAGCATGAGTACCGTGGTGCGGTGCTGGAGAATATCCGGCTGCTGAAGTCTGACCTTGATCGCCGCGCACACACCCAGGCGACGGTTTCATGACTGAGGTGCAGATGGATTTCAACAGCGCCGATCTGGTGGTCATGAATGTTGCCATCGCGCTGATGATGTTCGGCGTATCATTGCAGTTGAAAACTGATGACTTCAGTCGCCTTCTGACACAACCGAAAGCCCCGGTGGCAGGGCTGATTGCCCAGTTTCTGCTTCTGCCGCTGGCAACCTGTGCAGCCACCTGGCTGTTTTCTGTGCCGCCGGAGTTTGCCCTGGGAATGATTCTGGTTGCCTCCTGTCCGGGCGGTACCTTTTCCAATGTCATGACCTGGATGGCCAGGGGCAATGTTGCGGTATCGGTCACCATGACGGCGGTTTCCAGCCTGGTGGCAGTGGTGCTGACGCCGGTGAATTTTGCCTTCTACGGCTGGCTGAACCCGGATACCCGGCCACTGCTGCAGCAGATCGCTATCGATCCGGTTAATGTACTGCTACTGGTGGCGCTGGTGCTGGCATTACCAATCTTTCTTGGTATGGCAGTGGGGCGTCGCTTTCCGTTGCAGTCAGAGCGCTCGGAGCAACCGATGCGTTGGTTCTCGCTGCTGCTTTTTCTCGGCTTTATCGTGGTGGCGCTGGAGAAAAACTTCGCGCTATTCATGGAGCATGCCGCCGGGATCTTGCTGTTGGTCATGGCACACAACAGCCTGGCACTGCTGGTTGGTCATGGTGCAGGAAAGCTGGCGCGTCTGTCAGCGGCGGATCGTCGCGCTGTCACTATGGAAGTAGGAATCCAGAACTCTGGACTGGGCCTGATGATCCTGTTCACCTTCTTCCCGCAGGCGGGCGGCATGATCCTGATTACCGCCATGTGGGGTATCTGGCACCTTGTCTCGGGCCTGACGTTGGCCCAGGTCTGGGCGAGAAAGCCATTATGAGTGTTGAGCCCCGAGTGTTGATTACCGGGATTGGCGGCTATATAGGTAGCCAGCTTGCCGAGCAGCTGACCCAGCGCTGCTTCGTCACCGGAATCGATCTGCGTATGCATCCATCACTGTCCTGTCCTCATCAGGTCATGGATATTCGTGATGCCGCCCTGATTGAGCTGTTGCGGCGTGAGCGCATCAGCCATGTGGTGCACCTTGCCGCAGTGCTTGAAGACAGCGGCGACCGCCAGCGGGACTATGATATTGATGTTAACGGCACCCGCAATGTACTGGATGCCTGTCTGGCTGCTGGCGTCGGACATATTACTGTGACCAGCTCCGGCGCCGCTTATGGATATCATGCCGACAATCCAAACTGGATTGATGAGAACGACCCACTACGTGGCAATCCCGAGTTTGCCTACTCGGACCACAAGCGCCAGGTCGAGGAACTGCTTGCCGATTATCGGGCTCGTTATCCGCAGCTGGATCAACTGGTACTACGTCCCGGTACCGTACTTGGTGCGAATACCCGTAACCTGATCACTAATCTTTTTTCGAAAAAACGTATTCTGGCAATCCGTGGCAGCGAATCGCCATTTGTTTTTATCTGGGATCAGGATCTGATCAACATCATCCGTGATGGTGTGCTTCAGCGGCGAACCGGCATCTACAATCTGGCCGGCGATGGCGCGCTGCCGATCCGGCAGATCGCCGAACTTCTCGGCAAGCCGGTGCTGCCGCTCCCGGCAGCCGTTCTGCGCCTCGCCTTGCGCCTTGGCAAATGGCTGGGAATCGGTCGCTATGGCCCGGAGAAAATTGATTTTCTGCGCTATCGGCCGGTGCTGAGTAATCGCAGGCTGAAACAGGAATTTGGTTATACGCCATTGAAGACATCAGAGCAGACCTTTTCTTACTATCTTGACCATGCCCGGTCCCGGGGGGAGCTGTGAACAGGGTCGTGCTGATAACTGGTGCCGCCAGCGGCCTTGGCTGGGCATTGACCGAGGCTTTTCTCGCCAGCGGTGATCGAGTCGTGATGGCAGATCGTGACGAGTCTTTGCTGCTGCACCGGGCAACAGAATGTGCAGATCGCAGCAGGGTGCTAGCCTTTGCCTGTGATGTTACCGACCGACAGCAACTGGCCGCTCTGGTGTTTACTGCCGAGCGCCGCTTCGGTCGCATCGATATCCTGATCAACAACGCGGGCATCACCCATCGCTCGCGGGCGGCGAGGACCGACCCGGCTGTACTGAGGAAGATCATGGCGGTGGATTGGCAAGGCCCGGTGGATCTGACCCTGCTGGTGTTGCCGATGCTGAAACAAAGTCGAGGCATCATCATCAATATCGGCTCCATGGCCGGTTGGATGCCGGTGCCAGGCCGAGCTGCGTACTGTGCAGCGAAGAGTGCACTGGCCCAGTTCTTCGAGGTGCTGAGGCTTGAGGTGGAAGTCGACGGCATTCAGGTGTTGAACGTTTACCCGAGCTTCCTTGATACGCCAATTGAGAAGAATGCTTTGGGCGCGGATGGCCAACCGGCAGAGCATGCCCGCTCCACCGCCGGGAGTATTCGCAGTGCTGCGTGGATGGCGAACAGAATTCATGCCGCAGCTCTGTTGCGTAAGCCGTGGTTGTTCCCGGATCGATTGTCGGCTTTTGCCAGTATCCTCTGGAGAGTCTGGCCATCTCTGTACCTGAAGCTTATTCGCAAGAAGTTCTCTCAGGAGCTACAGCGTTGATGGAGTGGCTGTGGCTATTGGCAATTTTTGTGCTGTTTGCCTACACGGTTGAGGCCGTTACCGGCTTTGGCAGCATTGTCATTGCGCTGTCGCTTGGTGCGCTGCTATTGCCAGTTTCAGAGTTACTGCCGGTGCTGGTGCCGTTGAATATTCTGATGACGGGTTGGCTAAGCTGGCGTTTGCGCCATCACATTGACGTTCGTCTGTTGGCTACCCGGATATTGCCACTTATGGGTATCGGCACCCTGGTGGGATATCTGCTTTTGCCATTTCTCCATGAACAATGGTTAAAGCCATTGTTTGGCTTGCTGATTGTCTGGTTTGCAGGTCGCGAGTTGTGGCGCCTGCATCGCAACAGGCCGGTGCACCATCCGCACTGGATCACACCACCGCTGATATTTTCCGCCGGTATAACCCATGGCTTGTTCGCATCTGGCGGACCACTACTGGTTTACGCACTGGTGGGAACGAAGCTGGACAAGGCGCGCTTCCGTGCCACACTGATCAGCGTCTGGTTTGTGCTGAACAGTAGTCTGACGCTGGCATTTTTACTCGATGGCCGGCTCCATTCAGCCCTGCCAACGATTGTATGGCTGGCAGGACTGATTCCGGTGGGCGTCTTGCTCGGTGGCTATCTGCATCATCGTGTCGATGAATCGGTATTTCGCAAGCTGGTTTATGCGTTGCTTGTGGTGACCGGAGCGCTGCTGATCTGGTCAGCTGCCTGATTCCAGCTACAACGCTTGAACGCCACCGCTGGTCAGCGTGCCGTCGCGATAGTCGCGCAGCGCCTGATCGATCTCCGCTGCTGTGTTCATCACGAACGGACCATACTGCGCCACCGGTTCATTCAGAGGCCGGCCGGCAATCAGCAGGAAGCGGCCCCCTTCATTGCCGGCAATCACCTCCAGCGTATCGCCGCTGCCGAGCAACGCGGCGGCATGGGTGCGGACATCCTTGTCACCACTTTGCAGCGTACCTTCGAATACGTAGATAAAGGCGTTATGACTTTCCGGCACCGGCAGACTTGCGGACTGATTCGCGGCCAGCGCGATATCGATATAAATTGGCTCGGTGCCGCCAGCCTGGATCGGCCCGCTGTAGCGCTGGCCTGCCAGTTCCAGATCACCGGCGATGACCTTGATACGCACGCCTGGAATCGGTTCGTGCCACGGCATGCTGGCGGCCGGCACATCGCGGTAGGCGGCTGGTTTCATCTTGTCTTTCGCCGGCAGATTCAGCCACAGCTGAAAGCCGCGCATGCGGCCTTCCTTCTGTTGCGGCATTTCCGAATGAATAATGCCGCGACCACAGGTCATCCACTGCACATCGCCGGGGCGCAGATCACCGCGATTGCCCATATGATCCTCATGCAGCATGTGACCGTCGAGCATGTAGGTGACGGTTTCAAAGCCGCGATGCGGATGCGACGGGAAGCCGCCGATATAGTCATCGGCGTTGTCGCTGGAAAATTCATCCAGCATCAGAAACGGATCGAGCCGTGCCAGTTGCGACTGGCCAAGGGTGCGACGCAGTTTGACCCCGGCGCCATCGCTGGTGTTTATGCCGGGAATGATGCGAGCAAGCGTGCGAGTGGTCATGTCATCATCTCCTCAGTCAGTCAGCCCGCGTCTTTCGCGATTATGCGGCGCCGAGTAATCAAGCAGTGGCCCCACCGGCACCACCCTCGACGGATTGATGGTCGGGTGACTGCGGTAGTAATGGTGCTTGATATGCATCAGGTTAACGGTGCCGGCGATGCCGGGTTGCTGATACAGATCGCGCAGGTAATTGCTCAGCGCCGGATAATCGGCAATGCGCCGCAGATTACACTTGAAGTGGCCGACATAGACCGGGTCAAAGCGCACCAGCGTGGTAAACAGGCGCCAGTCCGCTTCGGTGATCTGATCACCCACCAGCCATCGCTGTTTTGACAGCCGCGCCTCGAGCCAGTCCAGTTCGGCAAACAATTCCTGCACGGCATCTTCGTAAGCGGTTTGCCGGGTGGCGAAGCCGGCCTTGTAGACGCCGTTGTTAACCCGGTCATAAACCCGCGCATTTACTTTATCAATCTCGCTGCGCAGCGCCTCCGGATAGTAGTCGCCGCGGCGAGCACCGACATCATCGAAGGCATGGTTAAACATGCGGATAATGTCCGCCGATTCATTGCTGACAATGGCTTGCTGCTGCTTGTCCCACAGCACCGGCACGGTCACCCGGCCGGAATATTCCGGATTTGCTTTCAGGTACAGCTGGTAGAGAAAATCCAGTCCGTACAGGGCATCGCCGGTGGCGCCGGGAAAGCCGGTGTCGAGCGGCCAGCCCTGCTCCAGCATCAGCGGGTTGACCACGGTCACGCCGATCATGTCCTGCAAGCCTTTCAGTTCGCGAAAGATCAGCGTGCGGTGCGCCCAGGGGCAGGCCAGTGATACATACAGGTGATAGCGTCCGGCCTCGGCTTTAAAACCGCCCTTGCCATCCGGACCGGCGCTGCCGTCGGCGCTGACCCAGTTGCGAAACTGCGCCGCCGAGCGTTCGAAATGGCCACCGGTGCTGTCGGTGTCATACCACTTGTCCTGCCACTGTCCTTTTACCAGCAATCCCATGATGTCCTCCGATCGGGTGGTTCTGTAGGAGCGGTCGACCGACCGCGATTTTTTCCGACTAATCGCCGTCGATCGACAGCTCCTGCAAATTTGTCAGGCGGCGTCGCGGATTTTTTCCAGCAGGCCGTCGATCTGGCCGCGAGCACCTTGCAACGCCTTTGCCTTGGCATCGTCGCCCATATTAACGCCCTCGGCGAACACGAACTGCACATCGGTCAGGCCGACAAAGCCGAGGAACTGCCGCACGAACGGCTCCTGATGATCGTTCGGCGTGTTGGCATACAGGCCACCGCGGGCGGCAAATACCAGCACCGGCTTGTTCTCCAGCAGACCAACCGGACCGGTCTCGGTGTATTTAAAGGTGATACCGGCGCGGGCAATGTTGTCGACCCAGGCCTTGAACTGAGACGGCACACCGAAGTTGTACATCGGCAGGCCGATCACCACGACATCGGCGTCACGCAGCTCCGCCACCAGCGCATCGGACTCGGCCACCAGCGCCTGCTGTTCGGCGCTGCGCTGATCCGCCGGGGTAAAGAAGGCGCCGACCCGGTTGCCGTCCAGATGTGGCAGCGGCTTGTCGGTGAGGTTGCGCTCGATCACCTGCCCCCGCGGGTTGGCCGTCTGCCAGCGCTGGATGAAGTCGCGGGCCAGCTGGCTGCTGTTGCCGTTGTCGCCGAAGATGCTGCTGCTGATGTAGAGAAGCGTTGCCATGTCGAAGCCCTCATTGGCCGGTTGGATAACATGGGTCCAGTATCAGATCTGGCATTCCGATGAAAAACCGCATAATTTGGCGCCATTCAATCTATTAATCTGATATAGGAGTCGAACCATGGAGCTCAAGGTGTCGCTGGAGCAGTGGCGCGCCCTGCTGGCGGTGGTCGATGCCGGTGGTTATGCGGCGGCGGCGGAGGCTCTGGACAAAAGCCAGTCGGCGGTCAGCTATGCCATCCAGAAGCTGGAGACAGCGCTGGAGGTGCGGGTATTCCGGTTGGAGGGGCGCCGGGCGGTGTTGACCGAGGCTGGCGAGATTCTTTATCGCCGCGCCCAGGCATTGGTGGAAGAGGCCAGCCGCCTGGAGACCTCAGCGGAAAGCCTGTCGCGTGGCGTCGAGGCGCAGCTGTATATCGCCGTCGATGCGATCTTTCCGATGTGGCTGCTGTTGCAGTGCCTCGATCGCTTCGCCAGCGAGTTTCCGGAAACCCGGGTCGAGCTGCTGGAAACCGTGCTCAGCGGCACCGACGAGACCCTGCTCCAGCATCAGGTCGATCTCGCCATCACGCCGCGGGTGCCGCCGGGCTTTATCGGTGATGCCCTGATGCGTGCCCGCTTTGTCGCAGTGGCACATCCGGATCATCCACTGCATCGGCTCGGTCGGCCGCTGGTGTTTCAGGACCTGCGTCGGCATCGGCAGCTGGTGGTGCGCGATTCCGGCAGTCGGCGTATGGATGCCGGCTGGCTCGGCGCTGAACAGCGCTGGACGGTCAGTCACCTCAGCACATCGATTCGCGCTGCGGCGATGGGGCTCGGCTTTGCCTGGTACCCGGAAGAAAAAATTCGCGACGAGCTGCGCAGTGGCACGCTGAAGCGATTGTCGATGCAGGAAGGCGAGGAACGATTTGCCGATCTCTATCTGGTGTATGCGGAAGCGGATTATGCCGGTCCGGCGGCGCGACGACTGGGCGAGATTCTGAAAAAATCCTGTGCCGAGTTGTGTGGTTCCTCGTAGGAGCGGCTGATCAGCCGCGAAGCTTTCTCGCCGTCGATCGACGGCTCCTACGAGGGGGTCTTGCAGAAAAGCGGATCAGAGTTCGATCACATCAATCTCATACACGGTGGTGGAGCCGCTGACTTCATTGCCGACGATCAGCAGCGGTTTGCCTGAAGGGCTCTGCTTTGCGTCAACAAAGACCAGACCTTCCGGCGCCAGATCGCCCGAGGTGCCCAGTGCCGGGTCGCCACTGAAGTCACGGTTGTTGATGTACTGAACAAACTGCGGCGCTTCCGGGTTGCTGATGTTGTACACCATGATGCCGCCAACCCGCTCAAGGCCGATAAAGGCAAAGGTCTGGCCATTGATCATGCCAAGAGCAAGGCCTTCCGGTTCCGGGCCCTTGTCATCGGAGCGCGAGTCAAGATCGTTTTCATCATTGTTGGAATTGAAGAACTCCGGGTTGCGTGCCGCAGTAATGCGCTCGAAGTCATTGCCGCTGTCGAATACCAGCGTGCCATCTTCAGCGCGGATCGAGAACGAGCGGGCGCCGTAGGCATACAGAGCCTCGTACTCGCAATCCACTTCCGGGTCGGTTGCCAGCAGTGACGGATCACAACCGTTGCTGACACCGAGCGTGCTGGTGACATTCAGGCGGCCAAGATCTTCGTCGGCCTGAATATCGGCAGCAAGAATATCACCGCTAAGGATCATGTCCTTGACGCGAATTTCCTCTGACCAGGTATCGTAATCGCGGGCATCGCCTTCGTTGGCGGTAACAATATAGGTTTCGCCATTGAAGGAGTAAGAGGCAATGGTATCCGGTTGATACATGCCGAACACCGGCCAGTTGCGGATATTGATGCGGTCATCGCGATTGCTGGCATCGAGCTCGTTACCGAAAATACGATGGTCCTTGAAGCCCAGCGGAACGATAGCTTCAACGACGGCATCATCGACATTGACGATGGCCATGGCGTTGTTTTCCTGCAGTGCGACCCAGGCCGTGCTGCCATCTTCGGATACGGCAATATATTCCGGCTCCAGATCCTGGGCGACGGTGGCGCCCGGCCCGAAGATACGTACGCCACTGCTGATCAGTGACGGGCCCTGGGCATTGAAGCTGGTAAAGGACGCGGTGCTGACCGTCAGGTTGGCTATGCCGTTGCTGATGTCGATGATGCTGATCGAGCCTTCCGGGTCAACGCTGTAATCGGCATTCGGTTCGCCTTCGTTGGCGACCAGTACTTTGCTGCCATCCGGGGTAAAGGTCAGCATATCCGGCAGGGCGCCGACTGTGGCTTCGCCAACCTTGGCGAAGCTGGTGGAGTTATAGAACACCACTTTGCCGGGGTCGGTCTTGGTGGTGGCTTCGATTGCTACTGCGACCAGGCTTCCGCTGACAGCGACACTGTTGGCAACGCCGCCTTCGGCGCTGGCATCAATAGTGCTCATCAGCGATGGCATGGACGGATCTGACATATCCAGAACGTCGACGGTCACGTCTTTTGCGTTGACGACAAACAGGCGGCGCTGACGAGCGTCATAGGCAACAATTTCAGCGGCGGCTTCATCAAAAAAATCTGCCGGGTTGCCGGGCGGGGTGTAGGTGCCGGCGACTTTCAGTTGCAGCAGGATGGCGCTGGTGCCGTTGCTGCCGTCGTCACCGCCACAGGCGCTGAGGGTGACAATGCTGGTGGCCAGCGCGAGAGCGGAAAGCGGGTGCTTCAGATTCATGGGTGGTCCCCTGATATGACGGTGAAATCAGGGGGTCAGGGTAGGGGTGAAGTGTGACAGGGCCGGGGCGGAGATATGACGGCGGGATAACAGATTTGTTGCTGCGTTCCGGGTTTTGGGTTTGGCAGTGAACTGATCCGGTCTTAGCCTCTGTCAGGGGCTGCCGGGACCCGCCGTGAATACGTCCCTGTAGGCTTGTGTTCGACATCCATGTCTCACACAGTCCCGTCAGCCCCTGACAGAGGCTAAGACCTCACATCCTGCTGCTTACAGGCATTTCCTCTTTTCTTTGCTCTTTTTTCTTTTGCTTCACCCCTGACCTGCAGTCGCACGGTGTTTCAGTTGGGCGTGAACGCCACCGCATCCGTAGGGTGACTTCAAGTGCAGCGAAGCGGAACGGTCAGCCCGGAGGATGTGGCGGCGGTTGCGCCCTGGCACGATGGTGAAGTTGGTGCTCTCAGCTTTTAAACAGCAGCCCGCTGCAAAACCACAAAACTGTAATCGTACGGATTCGGCCCTTCAGCAGAAAAATCCTGACGGCCGGCTTCCTGCCACACGGACGCATCGTACTCGGGAAAGAACGCATCTCCTTCCACGTCCGCATGTACCTCGGTGATATACAGCACATCAGCGCGCGGCAGCGCCTCGGCATAAATCTGCGCGCCGCCAATCACCACCACCTCATCGACGCCATCAATCACCGCAATGCTTTCGGCGAGACGGATGGCTTCATCCAGGCTGGCGACCACGCGAGCGCCTTCGGCAACATAGCCACGCTGGCGACTGATAACGATATTGGCGCGGCCCGGCAGCGGCCCTTTCAGCGACTCCCAGGTTTTCCGCCCCATGATGATGGGTTTGCCGAAGGTCGCCTGTTTGAAATACTTCAGATCACCGGGCAGGTACCAGGGCAATTTGTTGTCACGGCCGATGCAGCCATTGGTGGCTTTGGCAACGATCAGCGACAGCTTCATATCGCCACCGGTGCCTTGATATGCGGGTGCGGGTCATAGCCTTCGAGGGTGAAGTCTTCGAAGCGGAAAGCGAACAGATCCTTTACCGATGGATTGATCTTCATCACCGGCAACGCGCGGGTGTCTCGCGATAGTTGCAGCTCGGTTTGCTCCATATGGTTGCTGTACAGATGGGCGTCACCAAGGGTGTGAACAAAATCGCCCGGCTGCAAACCGCAGACCTGCGCCATCATCATGGTCAGCAGGGCATAGGACGCAATATTGAACGGCACGCCGAGGAAAATATCACCACTGCGCTGATACAGCTGACAGGACAACTTGCCGTCCGCCACATAAAACTGGAACAGACAGTGGCAGGGTGGCAGCGCCTGGCGGCCGAGCTCGGCATTTTTTTCCGGGCTCAGGGTCGGGTCGGGCAGCACGGCAGGATTCCAGGCGGAAACCACCAGACGGCGTGAATCGGGATTGCGCTTGATCTCGGCAAGAATCTCGCTGATCTGATCGACCACGCGGCCGTCATGGGTTTTCCAGCTGCGCCATTGTTCGCCGTAGACCGGGCCGAGTTCGCCTTCTTCCGTGGCCCACTCATCCCAGATCGACACGCCGTTTTCTTTCAGGTAACGGATATTGGTTTCGCCGGTGAGGAACCAGAGCAGCTCGTGAATAATCGATTTCAGGTGCAGTTTTTTGGTGGTCAGCAGCGGAAAGCCTTCGCTTAGGTCAAAGCGCATCTGGTAACCGAACACGGCGCGGGTGCCGGTGCCAGTGCGATCATTCTTGACCACGCCGTGATCGCGGACGTGGCGGAGCAGGTCGAGGTACTGCTTCATGCGGTGGCTCCCTGTTGGCGATAGCCCCAGATCATCATGCCGGCACCGATAAAGATCATCGGCAGGCTCAACAGCATGCCCATGGTCAGCCAGTCGCCGAGCAAGTAACCGATATGGGCATCCGGTTCCCGGAAAAATTCGGCGCCGATGCGGGCGCAGCCATAGCCGACACCGAACAGGCCGGTGACCGCGGCGGCGGGACGCGGCTTGCGCGAAAAAACCCACAGCAGGGTGAACAGTGCCACGCCTTCAAACGCAAACTGGTACAACTGTGAAGGGTGTCGCACCAGCTGCAGCGGATCGCCCGGAAACACCATGCCCCAGGACACATCGGTGGGCTTGCCCCACAGTTCGCCGTTGATGAAATTGCCGATGCGGCCGGTGGCCAGACCAACCGGCACCATCGGAACAATAAAATCGGCCACAGTGAAATAGCTCTTGCCGGTTTTGCGTTTGAAATACCAGAACGCCGTCAGCACGCCGAGCATGCCGCCGTGGAATGACATGCCGCCTTGTTGCAGCTTGACGATCCAGAGCGGGTCGCGTAGCCACTGATCAAGGCCGTAGAACAGGCCATAGCCAAGCCGGCCACCGACAATCACACCGACGGCGCCATAAAAAATCAGATCGCCCACCTGTTCGCGATTGAACGGGCTGCCGGGTTTGCCAGCACGCCAGCTGGCCAGTAACCAGGCACCACCAAAGCCGAACAGATAGGTCAGGCCATACCAGTGCACGGCAAGCGGGCCAAGAGAAAAAGCAACAGGATCAATCTGCGGAAACGTCATAGCACCAGATTCAGTCCGATCAGAAACAGGGCAGCGGCGAAGACCCGTTTCAGGGTCACGGCCGGCAGCCGGTGAGCCAGCCGCGCACCGAGGCGGGCCAGCGGGAAACTGGTCAGCACTATACCTGCCACCGCCGGCAGATACACGAAGCCGACGCTGCCGTCAGGCAGATCCGGCTGCTGCCAGCCGGCAATAATGAAGCCGGTAACGCCGCCCAGCGCAATCGGCAGACCGCATACTGCGGAGACTGCCACGGCTTGCTGCATGCGCAGCCGGCAGGCGCTGAGAAACGGCACGGTCATTGAGCCGCCACCGATACCGAAGATGGCGGACAGGGTGCCAATCACGGCCCCGGCCAGTGCCAGACCGGCGCGACCGGGCAGGCGTTCGGCGCCGTCAGCCTGCTTGCGCTGGCTGCTGATCGCCATTTGCACGGCGATGATCATGGCAAACACCCCGAACAGCCGGGCCAGCATGGCGCTCGGCAGGGCACTGGCAACAAAGGCGCCGATGAAGGCGCCGGCGAGAATCCCGGCGGCCATCGGCAAGGCCACTGGCCAGCGAATCGCACCCAGTCGGTGATGGCCGTAGATCGAGCTGGTGGAGGTCACGGCAATGGTGGCCAGCGAGGTGGCCACCGCCAGTTGTGCGGTGATCGCCGCAGGAAAGCCCATCAGCGGGAACATCAGCAGCAGCGCCGGGACAATTACCACGCCGCCGCCCAGACCGAGGGCGCCGGCCAGCAGGCCGGCGACCACGCCAAGGGCAAGAAACTGGATCAGGAGTTCGAGCAACGGCTGGACCTCGGCTACACTGCGGCCGGTATGCTATCCCAGAAGTCCGACCGGGTCTGCCCGGCAAGGAAATCCGGTTGAGGAGGGTGTTTGATATATGTGTATCGTGCTGTTCGCCTGGCAGGCGCATGCCGACTATCCATTGATCGTCGCGGCCAACCGTGACGAGTTCCATCATCGTCCTGCAGAGGCGGCGCGCTGGCGTGGTGATCTGCTCTGCGGACTGGACCTGGTGGCTGGCGGTACCTGGCTTGGTGTCACCCGGGAAGGGCGTTTCGCTGCGGTGACCAATTACCGTGAGCCGATCACCGATCAGGTCCCCGGCAACCGTTCCCGCGGCATGCTGCCGCTGGGTTTTCTGGAGAGTGAACTGGCGCCGCTCGATTATCTGCATACTCTGGAAGCGGACCAGAATGAGTATGGCGGCTTCAATCTGCTGGTTTGTGACGGTCAGCAACTGGCCTGGATGAGTAACCGTGGCGCGGCGCCGCAGCGAGTCGAGCCGGGTGTGCATGCGCTCAGCAACGGCCAGCTCGACACCGACTGGCCGAAGACCCGGCGCGGTCGGGCGCTGCTTCAGCAGGCCATCGATGCCGGCGTCTCCATCGACAAGCTGTTGCCGGTGCTGGCCGATGACCAGCTGCCAGACGACGACCAGTTACCGGACACTGGTGTCGGGCTGGAACTGGAGCGGCTGGTGGCGCCGATCTTCATCCAGTCCGCCGCCTACGGGACTCGCGCCAGTACCGCGGTGATCCAGCGGGCGGATGGCCGGTTCAGCTTTGCTGAGCAGCGCTGGCAACCGGGCGGCGCCCGTGCCGGCGAGCCTCTGCGGCTCGGTGACTGATGTTGTAAGAGCGAAATCGCATAAACTTCTGCGTTTTTATTATTTCTGGTTCGGCGCCCGATCCGTACACTGGGCGCTCCTCGTATACCCGGGACCATACCGATGGACTGGCAAGGCTGGCTGACGCTGCTGATTACCGCGAGCGTGTTCGTGACTCTGGTGAGTTCGTCTCGCCTCGGCCCGGATCTGGTGCTGATGGGGGCGCTGCTGTTGCTCAGCCTGAGCGGCATTCTCCAGCCGGAGGAGGCATTGTCAGGCTTTGCCAACAGCGGCCTGATTACCGTGGCGGCCATGTTTGTGGTGGCCGCCGGTATCCGGGCTTCCGGCGGTGTCGATCTGGTGGTTAACCGTATTCTTGGTCGGCCAAAGGGTGAGCGTCGTGCCATGGTGCGGCTTGCGGCTCCGGTCATGGCGCTGTCCGGATTCCTGAACAACACCCCGGTGGTGGCCACCATGATTCCGGCGGTGACCCGCTGGGCCAAACAGCTTGGTATTCCGGCTTCAACGCTGATGATTCCGCTCAGCTATGCCTCGATTCTGGGCGGCACCCTGACGCTGATCGGCACCAGCACCAATCTGGTCGTGAACGGCCAGTACCAGACGCTGACCGGCCATGCCGGGTTCGGACTTTTTGATATCACTGCTGTCGGTATGGTGGCGGCGATTTCCGGGATCACATTTTTACTGCTGGCCGGGCCGGCTTTGCTGCCAACGCGTCGCAGTCCGGACGAAACCTTTGCCGACATGCGCAGCTTTACCTTTGAAGTGGCGGTGGCCCATGACGGGCCGTTGGTAGGCAAATCCATTGTCGACGCCGGCTTGCGTCACCTGCAGCGGATCTATCTTGCCGAGATAGAACGCCACGGCAGCGTACTGACCGCCGTGTCTCCGGATGACACCCTGCAGGGCGGCGACAGACTGGTTTTCGTTGGCGAAACCGATGCCATTATCGATGTGCTGCGGATTAACGGACTGGTGCCGTCGGTCGGTCGGGAACCGGTCATTGAACGCAACGTGCCGGAGAGAAAACTGGTTGAAGCAGTGGTGGCACCGGGCTGTGAGGGCGTCGGTAAAACCATCAAGGATGCACGCTTCCGCGATCGCTACGGTGCGGTGGTGCTGGCGGTGGCGCGTAACGGTGAGCACATCAAGGGCAGGCTGAGCTCGATCATTCTGCAGCCCGGTGATGTATTGCTGCTGGAAGCGCGTCCGGCCTTTGTCAGTCGACAAAAATACTCGCGTGATTTTCTGCTGATCAGCGAGCTGGATGAAGAGAGGCCGGACCACAGTCGTGCCTTCCTGTCCTGGGGCATTCTGGCGGTGCTGGTGGTGCTGGCAGCATTCGGCGTCACCAGCATGCTTAACGCAGCACTGCTTGGTGCCGGCGCTATGATTCTCAGCCGCTGTGTCAGTGTCGCGGAAGCCAAGCGCAGCCTCGACTTGACCGTCATTATTACTATCGCTGCAAGCTTCGCTATTGGTGTGGCGTTGCAGAAAACCGGCGCCGCGCTTTACCTCGGCGAGGCGATTCTTGGTGTTGCCGGAACCAATCCGGTCCTGCTGCTGGTGCTGACCTATATCACGGTGTCACTGTTGACAGAAACTATCACCAACAATGCGGCGGCAGTGATCATGCTGCCGATTGTGCTCGCCATTACCTCTGCGCTGGGCCTGAATGAAGCGCCATTTGTGCTGGCGGTAATGATGGCGGCCTCGGCAAGCTTTGCCACGCCGCTTGGATATCAGACCAACCTGATGGTGTATGGTCCCGGCGGCTATCGCTTCAGCGACTTCCTGCGCATCGGGGTGCCGATGAATCTGGTGGTGGGTGCGGCGACCATTGTGGCAATTCTGTTGTTCTGGCCACTGCAGGGCTGATATCCGGCTGATGATGCCTTGCCCCCTGAATGTAAGATATTGCTTACAGGAATGCTGATATTTTCAAGGTATCATTCCGCCGCTTGCGGTTGCCCGGGGGGGGCTGCAAGTCTCAATTCATATACCAAGGGATATTAAGGATGCGAAATCCTCTATCTGCCACCGTGCTCGCGAGCATCGTGGCCCTGTCTGGCTGTGCCAGTATCGTCAGTGACTCCAAGTATCCGGTCAGCATTCAGAGCGATACGCCTGACACGACGGTCATTATCAAGAATCGTCGGGGCCAGCAGGTTCATAGCGGGGTGGCACCACTACAAGTGACTCTTCATGCCGGTAATGGATTCTTCAGCAAGGCAAAGTACCGCATCGACTTCGAGAAAGAGGGCTACGTATCATCGAGTCAGTCGTTTGACGCCACGCTTGATGGCTGGTACTTCGGAAATATTATCTTTGGCGGGCTGATCGGTATTCTTTTCGTGGACCCGGCAACAGGCGCAATGTGGAAACTGCCAGAGTCGACTATCGGTAATCTGGTTATGACGCCGGAGTATCAGGCTCAACTTCAGGCCGAGGCAGAAGCAGCTATCGCTCGTGAGCAGGCACAACTTCAGCAGCCGATGGAAAGGACGCCTGCGGAGCGACTTCTGGAAATCAAGGCTCTGCATGAACGGGGCGTGCTGACAGATGCGGAGTATGAGGAAAAGAAGGCTGCCCTTCTGCAGGAAATCTGAAACAGCGCTGGAGCGGCCTTGGGCCGCTCCAGCGCGATCATCTTACTGATTGAAATTCACTTCCGTGTTCTGCTCTGCCATCACCGCAGCGTTCTGCGTTTGCAGGAAGGCGATGTCATCATCCTGATCCGGCATGTCATCCAGCGACTGGCATGTCAATGCAACGGTGTAGTCGCCAGCCGGCACAAAGCCGATGCTGTAGAGGTACTGGCCGGAGTCGGTGTCCAGCGTGACATTGGCAGTGGTCAGCGGATTGGTGTCACCAATCGGCATGCCGTTTTCATCGACATGAACATCGCCGGTAACGGCATCGCTATTGCTGAACAGATAAACGGCGTTGCCGCTGTCGCTGGCCAGATCATTGCTGCAGCTTGCATCCGCGAGCAGTGCGGCATCGACGCTGCCGGACAGTGAGCCGGTTTCGGTATTATCGGTGATGCGCAGTGCTGGCCGCAGCAGATAGTGCTCGCTGCCATTCGGCTTTGTCAGCGCCCGGCGCAGATCCACATCAAGGGTGAAATCCGCATTGCCACCAGCCGGAACGACGAAGCCGCTCACCAGCTGCAGGAAGCGATTATCGTCAGAAGGCATGCTCTGCTGGCCGGGAATAAACAGGTCAACACTGCCGCCTTCATCGGTGACCACATAGGAATCCGGGAAACCGCCGCTGACATAGAGGCGAATCCAGTTGTACTGTCCCGCGCGTACTTCCGTATCCGGCAGCAGCGGCGCTGCGTTGGTGCCCTGCAGCTCGAGCAGGTTTTCAATCACGATCGGCTCGTCGGGGATGTAATCAAATGCCGGGCCTGACTGCGGTTTAAGGGAAATGCGGTGTACAGTCAGGTGCACCTGAGTGACATCATCTGCCGGCGCATCGGTGATATCCACGGAAGCAATGCCAGTGGATGGTGAATTACTGCCGCCACAGGCGGCCAGCAGGATGCTGCCGGCGCAAGCGAGCGCGGCGGGCAAGTGAGCGCGCAAGGGTCTGGAGCTGTGGTTAAGCGGTAAAAGTTTCATGGCCTGACTCCTGTATAAAAGGCAAAACACTGTTCCCGCTGAACGGGGTAATCGGTGGACTGACGATTTGCCAGGAAGGTTCTGAACGCGGGAAATGAATCTCGAGTTTTATGAAGGTCATCACAAACTGGCCCGCAGCATCCTTTTCGGATCAGGCATAAGACTGAGTTTTCAGGGGAAAAAAGCAGGGGCGGGTCAGGCTTCGGATTTAATCCGTATGGCGGGAAAGTTTCTCCCGGATGGCGATCAGTGCGTCGTAAAGCGCCCGCGGCCGGATGGGTTTGGTAATAAAATCATTCATGCCGGCTTCGAGGCAGCGCCGGCGATCCTCGCTTGCAGCATTGGCGGTCATGGCAATCACCATAAGCGATGCCAATGCGGGGTCCTGTCTGATTCTTCGCGTGGTTTCAAAGCCGTCAAGAACCGGCATCTGCAAGTCCATTAATACGCAATCTGCCGGTTCAGCTTTGAGGTGCTCAAGTGCAATCTCACCATTGCCGGCGACGGCGACCTGGACTCCGGCGATCTCGAGAATCTTTCTGGTCACCAACTGGTTGACCGGATTGTCTTCCACCAACAGGATTCGCATTCCCTTTAGCGCATCAGTATCCGGTGTCTCCATGCGGACGTCGGCAATCTGCCCGCTTGAGTGGGCCAGTGGCAGGGTGAAGCGAAAAGACGACCCTTGTCCCGGCCGGCTGGTTACGCTGATCTCGCCGCCACACAGTTCAATCAGCTTTTTGCTGATCGCCAATCCCAGTCCGGTGCCACCATATTGTCGGGTGGTGGAAGTATCAGCCTGCTGGAACGGGTTAAACAGCCGCTCAATCTGCGCCGACGTCATGCCGATTCCCTGGTCGCTGACATCGAAATGCAGCACACAGCCATCACTGGCAGATGACAGTAGTCGAATATTTATTTGTACTGTTCCGCGGCTGCTGAACTTGATCGCATTGCCAACCAGATTGATCAGTACCTGCTCCAGACGTAGCGGGTCGCCGCGTAGTGCCCCGGGGATGCGTTCGTCGAGTCTGGATGTCAGGCCAAGCCCTTTGCGGATGGCTGTGTCGGTGAGCTGGCTGATAACGCTGTCGATCACCATGGCCAGCGAGAAATCAATATTGTCCAGCTCAACCTTGCCGGCCTCAATCCGGGAAAAATCGAGAATGTGATCAATAATGCCAAGCAGATGCTGCGCGGCCTGATCTATCTTCTCCATGTAGTTGAGCTGTTCCTGGTTCAGCGTGGTACCCAGCACGAGATGAGTCAGGCCGATGATACTGTG
Source organism: Alcanivoracaceae bacterium (assembly GCA_023146255.1). Classification (GTDB taxonomy): domain Bacteria; phylum Pseudomonadota; class Gammaproteobacteria; order Pseudomonadales; family Alcanivoracaceae; genus PGZG01. Next base: position 53,200 of record JAGLCJ010000014.1, on the reverse strand, counting down.
CATCGGTGTGCGGATCTCGTGACTCATATTGGAAACAAATTCGCTTTTCGCCTGACTGGCTGATTCTGCATCTTCTTTTGCCTGAATCAGTTCGAGTGTACGACGCTCTACTTCCTTCTCCAGTCCGGCATTCAGTGCCAGCAGGTTGCGCTGGTCATTGTCGCGTTCGATGGCAACTGCTGCGAGACTGGCAACAGTAGTGATGGTTTCAATATCTTCTGCGTTCGGGCTGTGCGGTGTGTGGTGATAGATGGCGAAGGTGCCCAGCACCCTGCTGTCGGCGGACTTGATCGGCTCCGACCAGCACGATCCGAGGCCAGCGCTGGCGGCCAGATCGCGGTAGTCCTCCCACAACGGATCACGGGCAATATCTTCGACAATCACTCGTTCGCCACGAAATGCAGCAGTGCCGCAGGAGCCGGCGCTCGGGCCGATCGGGGCGTTGTGAATTGCTTCGTTATAGAAGTCCGGCAGATTCGGGGCGGCGCCTAATTGTACTTTGGTGCCGGTCTCGTCAAGCAAGAGAATGCTGCAGATAGCTTGCTCATGCTGCGCCTCGACACCGCGAACGATGACCTCAAGAACATTAGCCAGTGGAGCATTACGCGCCAGCAGCAACAGTGCTTCGGCACGCGCTGCCTCGCGTGCCTCGATACGAATGCGCTGGGAAATATCCGTGACGACGGCCAGTGCGCCGGCATATTTGCCATCGTCATCAAAGATCGGGCTGGTGCCCATGGTGACGAACAGGGCGCGATTGTTCTTCCGGCGCAGGCGAAAATCATGCTGCTCGGCAATGCCCAGCTGGCGGCGTTCGACGTTGCTGCTGGCGTAGTGCTGTTCTTCCGGGAAAACAAAATCCATCATCGGCCGGCCGATCATCTCGTCGGCTTCGTAGCCGAGCATGGCGGCCATCTTCGGGTTGACGAAGGTCGTGACGGATGCCGCATCAATGGCCCAGATGCCCTCGTTGGCCAATTCGACCATCAGGCGATAGCGGCTATCACTGTCGTCTTTTCTGTGGACCATAACGCGAATCCTTCGCTTGCCGTATGTTGGCCAGACTACCCCGCCCGACGATGACTGATCAGGTCACCGAGCCCGGCCTTGTCCAGTTGCAGGCTAATATAGGAAGCAATCACCTCGCCATTGTCCATGGCAAGCAGTTCATAAAGCAGTTTCCGCGCAGTGGTGATTTTCATGCGCCGGATCGCTGCCTTGACGCGCAGCAGATGCGAGGCGTTCATGCTCAGGGTGTCGACGCCCATGGCCATCAGCATCAGTGCCGAGCCCGGATCGCCGGCCATTTCACCACATACCGATACCGGCTTGCCTTCGGCATGGGCATGCTCGATGACATGCATGATGGCGTGCAGCACTGCCGGGTGCCAGGAGTTATACAGGCTGGCCACCTGACGATTGTTGCGGTCCACCGCCAGCAGGTACTGGGTCAGGTCGTTGGTGCCGATGGAAAGAAAATCGACCCGCTGCGCCAGAGCGCGGGCCTGATAAACCGCCGCTGGCACTTCGATCATCACGCCCACCGGCGGCATCACCACATCAAAGCCTTCATCGCGCACTTCCAGCCAGGCCCGGTGAATCAGATGCTGGGCTTCTTCCACCTCAAAAACCGTCGTGACCATCGGCAACATGATGCGCAGGTTGTCGAGGCCTTCACTGGCTTTCAACATGGCGCGAATCTGCACCATGAAAATTTCCGGGTGATCCAGCGTCAGACGAATACCGCGCCAGCCGAGGAACGGGTTCTCTTCGACGATCGGGAAATACGGCAGCTCCTTATCGCCTCCAACGTCCAGCGTGCGCATGGTGACCGGATGCGGAGCAAAGGCTTCAAGCTGTTCGCGGTAAATGACTTTCTGTTCATCTTCGGAGGGGAAGCGGTCGCGGACCATGAACGGAATTTCAGTGCGATACAGGCCAACCCCTTCAGCGCCCCGCTCCAGCGAGCGCGAGATATCGGTCATCAGGCCGGTGTTGACCATGATGTCGATACGCTTGCCGTCTTCGGTTTCTGCCGGCAGGTCGCGCAGTTTTTCCAGCCCGGCCAGCAGCGACGCTTCTTCGCGGATAATGGCTTCGAACTGATGCTTGAGCTCGCTGTTGGCATTGGCAATCAGGCGGCCCTTGAAGCCATCAACGATGACTTCGCGGCCGTCGAGTTGCTTGAGTGGCAGGCCGGCGGCGCCGACCACGGTCGGGATGCCCATCGACCGGGCCACAATGGCCATATGCGAGTTGCGCGAGCCACGACTGGTGGCAATGCCGACAATATTTTCCCGCGGCACTTCCATCAGCATTGCGGTAGTGATTTCGTCGCCGAGCAGCACGGTTTGTGCCGGATATTCCACTTCACGGCGTTGATCACTTTGCAGATGAGCCAGCAAGCGACGGCCGATATCCCGGACATCCGCGGCGCGTTCACGCAGATAGCTGTCATCCATCAGTTCGAAATTGCGCACATGCTCATCAATGACCATGCGCAGCGCGCCCTGCGCCCATTGGCCGGCACGAATTTTTTCCACCACTTCGCCGGGCAGGGCATGGCGGTCGAGCATCCGCAGGTAAACCTCGAACAGCGCCTGCTCTTCCCGGCCGAGGCTGCGGCTGGCGCGTTCGGCCAGCGCCCGCACTTCGTGGCGAGCCTTGACCAGAGCACTATCGAGCAGGGCGATCTCGGCGTTCACATCTTCGGCATCGCGATCCGGTACGGCGGACAGGTCCGCCGATGGGTACAACCTTACGGCGATACCGATGGCGGCGCCCTGCGCGCCAGGCAAGCCATCAAAAAATGCCGGCTCCGGTGCGCCGTTACTGCCGTCTTGGGTGGTCAGGTCGCCGGTGGCGCGGGCATGGGCCACCACTGCAGAAAGCTGGGCGGAGATGGTGACCAGAAACGCTTCCTCGCTCTGGTCAAAGCGGCGGGTATCGCGCTGCTGCACCACCAGCACACCAAGGACCTCGCCCTGATGCATGACCGGCACGCCCAGAAAAGCGTGAAACGGATCTTCGCCGGTCTCGGCCAGATAGAGGAATTTGGGGTGGGTGAAGGCATCTTCCAGATTGAGCGGTTCTTCGCGCTGGCCAACCTGACCAACCAGGCCTTCGGACACACCGAGGCTGACCCGGCCGACGGCTTCCCGCTTCAGGCCCTCTGAAGCCATCAACACATAGCGTTGGCGATCACGGTTTAGCAAATAGATTGAGCAGACCTCGGTGCCCATGGCATCGCGTACCCGCCGCGCCATCAAGTCCAGCGCGGAACGCAGGTCCGGGGCGCTATTTACCTCCTGAACGATGCGTCGCAGGGTATCAAGCACGTTCGTTCTCCCGCCGCAGGCGGCGCATGGCCGGTGCCAGTTCACGCAGGGCGCGAACATAGACGCCGCGTTTGAACTGAACCACCTTGCGCACCGGATACCAGTAGCTTACCCAGCGCCAGCTGTTGAACTCCGGGGTCTCGCTGGCGGCCAGGTCAATAGCGGACTCATCGCTGGTCAGCTTGAGCAGAAACCATTTCTGCCGCTGGCCGATGCAGGACGGCTGCGACGGGTAGCGCTTGTTGCGCAGGAACCGTCGCGGTAGCCGATAGCTCAGCCAGCCCTCGGTGCAGGCGACAATTTCCACATCCTGCTGCTGCAGGCCGACTTCTTCCTGCAGCTCCCGGTACAGGGTCTGCTCCGGGGTTTCGCCCGGCATCATGCCGCCCTGCGGGAACTGCCAGGCGTCCCGGTTACCGACGCGGCGGCCCCAGAATACCTTGCCGTCCGGGCTCATCAGCACGATGCCCACATTCAGCCGATAACCCTGTTCATCAATAATGCCGGACATCTGACCCGCCTTGTCACTATGCCGCAATTAAACCTTGCGGGAGCCTGCCGTCGCAATGCGAAGTGATTGATTGTCGCGACAAATCAACGGATTCCTTTGCTATGCTAGCGGCGGGACAGGGTTAAAAGGGGTAGGTGCTGATGACGCTGGCGATTTTTGATCTGGATAATACGTTGATCGCGGGCGACTCCGATCATCTGTGGGGTGATTTTCTGGTCGAGCGTGGACTGGTTGATGCGGTCCATTACAAGGCCACCAATGATCAGTTCTATCAGGACTACAAGGATGGCCGTCTTGATATCCATGCCTACCTGCGCTTTGCCCTGAGCCCGCTGGCCGAGCATGCGCTGTCGAATCTGATTGACTGGCGCAGTGAATTTCTCGAGGAGAAGATTCGGCCGATTCTGTTGCCAGCGGCAGCAAGGCTATTGCAGAAGCATCGTGATCAGGGTCATACCCTGATGATCATCACTGCCACCAATGACTTTGTTACCGGACCGATTGCCGAGTCACTGGGTGTCGATTACCTGCTCGCCACTCGGGCGGGAATGATCGGTGAGCGCTATACCGGCGAAATAGACGGTGTGCCCTGTTACCGCGAAGGCAAGGTGCAACGCTTGCATGAGTGGCTGCAGCAGCACAAGGATCACTCCCTGACCGACAGCTGGTTCTATAGTGATTCCCACAATGACTTGCCGTTGCTGCACAAGGTAACCCATCCGGTTGCGGTGGACCCGGATCCGGTGCTGCTACGCGAAGCGCAGGAAGCCGGTTGGCCGTTGATAAGTCTGCGGGGCAAGCTATGAGGCGGGCGTATCTGATTACACTGGCTTGCTTGTCGATACTGCCCGGCTGTGAACAGCCGGCGCAGTCCCCTGTTGTCGAGTCTGCATCTGACGTCGGCCTGCCTTCCGAGGCGCAGCAGCAGGTCTTGGCATTGCTGCAACAGGAACAGACCGAGCGTTTGCGTCGCCTCAGTGCCAGCAGTCTGGTGTTTGCCGATGCCGTGGAGGGCTTGCTCAGCGATCCGGTCGATGAGCGACTGGCGACGGCCCGGGAGGGTTGGGCTCAGCTGTATCGCAGTTTCAATGAGGCGGTGGTAGTCCTGGCTTGTCGTGCCGCTGAGTCAGCGCCGATGGCGACAGCGTTGCAGCGGGTCGATCCGTTTCCGATCCTGCCTGGCTATATCGACGGTCTGGCGGATTGGCCGGACAGTGGCATCGTCAATGACGTCAGTCTGCCGCTGAGTCGTGAGTCACTGCTTGCCCAGCAGGGCGTCACGGCACAGGAAGAAGCCAGTCTGGGTTTTCAGGTGGTGGCATTCCTGCTTGAGGGTGAGCCGGCCGCGCCCCGTGGCGTCGCGGCGCTGACCGAGATAACCGAGGTGCCTGCGGATAGTGAACTCAGCTTGCCGGAGCAGCCGGAAAATCGCCGCCGCCAGTACCTGTCTCTGGCGACTGCCTTGCTGGTGGAGGATCTGCGGGCACTGACAGCGGAGCCGGCTAATCTGCCGGTAATCGGTGCGCACTGTCCGGTTGATGCATTGCGTCGTACCACTGAGCGAATGATTCGCGTGGTTGGTCTGCAGGACAGGGATTCGGTGGCTGGTGAATATTTCTCCGCACGCTCGCGGAGCATTGCTATGGAAGGCCTGCAGCAGGCCCTGACACCGTGGCTGGCGCCGTCCTCGTCGTTACGCGAGTGGCTGTCAGAAAAGGGCGTGCAGTCAAGCTTGCCAGAGCCCGCTTTTGCGGCAGAGCCGGATATTCTGCTGCTGCAGCAGTTGCATGCCGGGTTAAGTGCAAGTCGCTCGGCATTGCACTGAGCAAGTCTGTTGGACGGTCAGGGAGCAGCTTGCGCTGCTCCCGGAAATAGATCAGAAACTGACCCGGGCGAACAGGCCAAGTACGTCGTAGTCGCCGCTGAACTGAATGTCAGCACCAAGACTGACGCGATCGGCAACCTTGAACAGGGCTTCGCCGTACAGACCGATTTCATTGTCACCATCGTAGCGCAGTAGGAAGGCACCGCCGGACAGTTCGACATTCGGGGCGGTGGCGTGGCGGACGCCGCCGGCAAGGCGCATGCCGGTTTCATTGTCCTTGGTATTGCCCTGCTCGATCCGGTCATGCAGTACATCGCCGGTGATCACCAGATCCAGGCCTTGCTGCAGCGGGGTGTGGAAACCGAGGCCACCGCTCAGGCCGATGCCGTCGTAGTCACCATCGCCGTCGTAAAGGCTGACGTTGCCGCGCAGGAACAGGTGCTCGTCCAGCGCCACGGAAACCCGGCCGTAAAGTGCATCCCGGTCTAAACCGTCCAGATCCTGAAACTCCAGACCAAACTGGGCAAAATCATAGTTGAAGTTATTGTCCCGCACCTGACTGGTCTGGGTCTGAGCCATGGCGCCGGTGCTGATGGCGGCAGCCAGCGGCAGGGCGAGCCACAGGGTATGACGTTTCATATAGATCTCCTCAGGAAGCATTACAGTAATGCGACACTACGCGTGCGACATTATGGTGCCAGTTTGGTTCCGGTTGACAGGATAGCGTGCGGGCGATGGTGCCAAGCAGATCACAGATCCGTGATCTGCTCTTCCTTGTCTCTGGCCAGACCGTAGTAGCGAAACAAAAGCACCTGCAGCAGCGCAACGCCCAGCGCAGTGATTATTTCCATCAACACACCTATGCCCGCGTGGCTGCCAGCCACCGACTGAAGCAGTGCCGTCATCAGCAGGCTGGTGGTCAGGACCGCGGCGCCGAGCAGCAGCCATACACCCAGTAGTTGCCACTGCACCGCCTGGGTGCGTATCAGGCTAAGCCGCAGCGCTGCACCGGCACTGATGTTCTCCAGTACCACCGAGAACGTTGCCAGAGACAGCCGGATGTAAAGCCATATGGCCGGCAGGATCAGCAGCATGAACGCCGCCGATACGGCACTCACCACCACCAGATTACACAGCAGCATGGCAGGGGCGACGCGCAAGGCGATTAATGTGCAGTCACCGAGTCCGCGCGCCTGACCGCCGACAATCGCCGCCAGCTGGGCAATCAGGGCGGCTTCTGCCAGCGTGCGCAGCACAAAAATCAGTCCGAGAGTTAGGCCATTAATATCCGTGGCCTGACCTTCGACCATGGTAAGTGGTGGCCCAAACGCCAGCACGGCAGCGCTGTTCAGCAGCGAGAACGGAATAACCACCAGGGCAATAGCCGGCAGATGCCGCCACCAGAAACGCAAGGCTTCCTGCAAACGTTCAGAAATCATGATCTAAAGGCGCATAGAGAAAAGACGGCGCAGTCTACCACCAGTACTTGCCCCAGTTCTCCGGGTTGGCCCAGAACCGTGAGTTGTTCCAGGCGCGGGTGAAGTTGTAGCGGGCCAGTTCATAGCTGTACAGCGCCATTTCCCGCTCCTGTTGACGGAATACGGCTTCGCGACGCAGACCCATGGCGAGGAAAGCATTGCGTGACCAGCGCAGCCGTTCCGGTGCCAGTTTTTCCTGATACAGGACCACCACGCGTTCGGTGTAGAGATTGCGCAGCAGGCCAATCAGTCGGGCGCCGGCCTCGCGAGTCATGTACTCCAGCTGATCGGCAACAATGGCCATATCCACTCGCGGCAGACCGTGTAACCGGGATTCCGGATCACTTTCGGAAATACTGTGCAGCGTAGCACCGTGATGCTGACACCAGTCTTCCAGTTGCGGGATCGGGTTCAGGCTGATGACGAGCAGCGAAGCAGGGCGTTGGCTGTCGAGGATGGCAGCCAGCGTGGATTGCGGTGTGGCGGCACTGGCCGCCGAGGGCATCGGCTGGTTCATGGCGTCAGTCTAGCGCGTCCTGACGCTGCAGAGCCAGATGCCCCTGAAAAATCGAGACACTCACCGTAGGAGCGGCTGATCAGCCGCGAAAGGCTTTCGCCGTCGGTCGACGGCTCCTGCGGGAGCAAGTGGCGTCAGCCGCCGAACAGTCCCTTGAAGAAATAGAAGAACAGAATCGACAGCAGTGCACCGGCCGGCAGGGTGACCACCCAGGAGGTGAAAATGGTGCTGATGACGCGCAGGTTCAGCGCGCTGATACCACGAGCCATGCCGACACCGAGCACTGCACCAACCAGAGTATGGGTGGTGGAAATCGGTACGCCGATGCCCGAAGCCAGCACCACCGTGGACGCGGCGGCCAGCTCGGCGGCAAAGCCGCGGCTCGGCGTCAGCTCAGTGATCTTCTTGCCGACGGTCATCATCACCCGGGTGCCGAGCAACGCCAGACCAAAGACAATGCCGACCGCGCCGATCAGTAGGATCCAGTGCGGCAGCGCCGATTTGGCGCCGATCTCGCCGCCGGACATCAGCACGCTGTGAATCGCTGCCAGCGGGCCCACGGCGTTGGCAACATCATTGGAGCCATGGGCAAAGGCCATGGCGCAGGCGGTAAAGATCATCAGGATGGCAAATACCCGTTCCACCGAGGTGAAGCGGAAGTTGCGGTTTTCTTCCGGTATTTCCTTTACCCGGGTCAGCAGGGCGGCACCGATCAGGGCGACAATCAGGCCGGTCAGCAGCGAATAGCCGACCGATTCAAAACCGCTCAGCTTCAGGCCGACATGCTTCAGACCCTTGGTCATGGTGACCATGGCAACCATAAAGCCAGTCAGGAACATGTAGAAGGGGACGTAGCGCTTGGCCCGGGCAAACGGATCCTCGGTATCGAGAATCAGTTTCTGCACGCTTTTCACCAGCGCAAAGGCAATAAAGCCGGCCAATAGCGGCGAGGTAACCCAGGACAGCACGATATTGCCCATCTTGTCCCACTTCACCGCGTCCATGCCAATACCGACGGCGGCGAAGCCGACAATGGCGCCGACAATCGAGTGGGTGGTGGACACCGGCCAGCCGTAGGCAGACGCCACCGCCAGCCAGATGCCGGCGGCCAGTAGTGACGCCATCATCCCGTAAATCAGCAGATGCGGGCTGTCCTTGATCGCATCGCTGCTGACAATGCCGCTGCGGATGGTCTCGGTGACCTCGCCGCCGGCCAGATAGGCGCCGGCAAATTCGAAGACGATGGCGATCAGTACCGCCTGCTTCACGGTCAGCGCCTTGGCGCCCACCGAAGTACCCATGGCGTTGGCAACGTCGTTGGCGCCGACACCCCAGGCCATAAAGAAGCCGAACAGGCCGGCCAGAATCAAAACGGTGGTGCTGTGCTCAACAAGCCATTCCATCGTTCCGCCCCCTTACCGTGCGACCAGCATTTGCAGGAAGCCGCCGACCTTCTGGGCGCGGTCGGCGAGGTCACCGACCCAGTCGACGATCTGGTAGAGGAAGATCATGTCCACTGGTGGCCAGTCCTTTTCCTGGCTGAACAGGGTGGCGCGGATACGGATCTGCTGCTCGTCGGTGTCGCCTTCAATGCGGTCCAGCTCTTCCAGCATGCGTTCGATCAGCTTGACCACCTGGCCGCCGAAGCCGGTTTCGATCAGCTCGTCGAGCTCGTTGATGGCGGTCATGGTCTGGGCCGAGGCATCGATGGCGCGGCGGACAAAGGCCAGCATGTCCTCGGCCACCGGTGCCGGAATGCGCATCTGCCGGCCGAGCATGAGGCCGGCGATATCCTTGGCCTTGTTGGCAACCCGGTCCTGCATGCCGACCATGTCGAGCAGGTCGGTGCGTGGCATCGGCAGAAACAGGCTGTTGGGCAGGTTCTTGCGGAACTCCCGTTTCAGGGTGTCGGCCTGATTCTCCAGCTCGGCCACGGCCTTCTGGCACTCCCGGGCCCGCTCCCAGTCTTCGGCAATGACCGCCTCGAAGAACGGTACCAGCGCCTCGGTGCAGGCATGCACGGTTTCGTAGTGTTTCTGCAGGGGGGTGATGGGGGAGCGGCCGAACAGGCCGGCAATGGAGCTGCCGAGTGACATAAAGTTGACTCCGAATCGTCATCTGATCGTCATGGTGCGGCGAGTATAGGCGCCGTTGCCGGGCAAGTCATGCCCGCCGGCCTGCTTTGCTGACGGGGCTGACGTGGACCCGGGCGGCGGGTAAAGTGTGGGAAAAACAGGGAAGCGCCGACTTTGACCATCAAAACCCCCGCCAGTAAAGCCAGTGGCCGCAAGCAGGCCGACATCGACATTGATGTGCGCTGGGTCATGCGCGAGCTGCTCGACGAGGGGCGGGTGGCGCAGGAAGACTACAACATCATCTCCACCACGCCGCGGGAAAAGAAGGAGCTGTCCTGGCACCCGCTACAGGTGGTGGCCAAGTATCAGCTTGGCGATCGTCAGCGTGGCGACCGCATCATCGATATCGACTTCCTGTCCGAATGGCTGGCTGGCAAGTCCGGGCTGCCGCAATACCACATCGATCCGCTCAAGGTGAAGGTCGACCAGATCACCACCGTGATGTCCTACGCCTTTGCCGAGCGCCACGGCATTCTCGCCGTGGAAGTTGGACGCGACAGCGTTACCGTGGCCTGTGACCAGCCGTTCAAACGTGACTGGGAAGAACACCTGCGCGCCACCCTGCGTGAACGCGAGTTGAAGGTGGCGTTCGCCAACCCGGAAGATCTGCGCCGCTACCGCATCGAGTTCTACAACCTCAGTCGCTCGATTGCCGGCGCCCGCGATCAGGGCGGCCAGTCGCTCAGTGGCGTCACCAACTTCGAACAGCTGCTGGAGCTGGGCGGCAAGGGCAATCTTGATGCCGAAGACCAGCATGTGGTCGCCATTGTTGACTGGATTTTGCAGTACGCTTTCAGTCAGCGTGCTTCCGATATTCATCTGGAGCCACGTCGTGATGTCGGCAAAATGCGTTTCCGGATTGATGGTGTGCTGCATGATGTTTACGAGCTGCCGGCAACGATCATGGCGGCGGTGGTGGCGCGACTGAAGATTCTCGGCCGCTTGAATGTGGCAGAGAAGCGGCGTCCCCAGGATGGCCGTCTGAAAACCCGCAACGCCGAAGGCGCCGAGATCGAGCTGCGTTTGTCGACGCTGCCGACCGCGTTTGGCGAAAAGATGGTGATGCGGATTTTTGATCCGGATGTACTGGTGCGTTCGTTTGACCAACTCGGTTTCAGCAAGGAAGACCACGAAATCTGGCAGCGCATGACGCGCAGCACCCACGGCATCATTTTTGTTACCGGCCCGACCGGCTCCGGTAAGACCACCACCCTTTATTCCACCCTGAAGCAGCTTTCCACCGCCGAGGTAAATGTCTGCACCATCGAAGACCCGATCGAGATGGTGGAACCGAGCTTCAACCAGATGCAGGTACAGGCGAATATCGATGTCGGTTTCGCCGATGGCGTCAAGGCGCTGCTGCGGCAGGACCCGGATATCATCATGATCGGTGAGATTCGTGATCTCGCCACCGCGGAAATGGCGGTGCAGGCGGCATTGACCGGCCACCTGGTGCTGTCCACCCTGCACACCAATGATGCACCGTCATCGATTACCCGACTGATTGATCTGGGTGTGCCGAATTACCTGATTACTTCTACCGTCATTGGTGTGATGGCCCAGCGTCTGATTCGTACCCTGTGCCCGGATTGCAAGGAAGAAGTGGCCACCGATGAGGCGGCCTGGGCCGAGTTGGTCAAGCCATTCAAGATGAAGATGCCGGAAAAAGTCTGTCGTCCGGTCGGTTGTCTGGAATGTCGTGGCACCGGCTATCGTGGCCGAATGGGTGTGTATGAAACCCTGCCGATTACCCCGGCATTGAAGAGTGTGATTCATCGCAGCAATGATCTTGAAGCGATTACCCGTCAGGCATTGAAGGGCGGCATGAAGCCGTTGCGCATAAGTGGTGCGCTGAAAGTGGCGCGTGGATTGTCAACTATTGAAGAAGTCATGCGGGTTACACCGATTCAGGACGTGTTGTTCTGAGTGGGCACTCAATATCAGGAGAAAGACAGTGGGCGCAGCAGTTGTATTCGGGTTTCTGGCATTGCTGGTGGTGCTGGTCATCATGGGCGCGAAGATGGTACCGCAGGGCTATGAGTACACCGTCGAGCGATTTGGTCGCTACACTCATTCACTGCGGCCCGGGCTTGGCATCATTATTCCGCTGATAGATTCGGTTGGTCACAAGATCAACATGATGGAAAGCGTGCTGGATATTCCGCCGCAGGAAGTCATTTCCAAAGACAATGCCATGGTCAAGATTGATGCGGTGTGTTTCTTTCAGGTGGTTAATGCTGCCAAGGCCGCCTACGAGGTGAACCAGCTGGAGTACGCCATTCGCAACCTGACCATGACCAATATCCGTACCGTACTTGGCAGCATGGATCTGGATGAAATGCTCAGTCAGCGCGACGGCATCAACGAGCGCTTGCTGCGGATTGTCGATATGGCAACCAATCCCTGGGGTGTCAAGGTTACCCGTATTGAGATTCGTGATATTTCACCGCCGGAAGATCTGGTTCAGGCCATGGCCAGCCAGATGAAAGCCGAGCGGGAAAAGCGCGCCAATATTCTTGAGGCGGAAGGCCTGAGAGCGGCCGCTATTCTCAAGGCAGAGGGCCTGAAGCAGGCTGACATTCTTCGCGCCGAAGGTGAGCGTCAGGCCGCATTCCTTGACGCCGAAGCGCGTGAGCGTGCCGCAGAAGCGGAAGCGCGTGCCACCGAAATGGTATCCAAGGCGATCGCCGAAGGTGATATTCAGGCGGTCAATTATTTCGTTGCCCAGAAGTATGTTGAAGCCCTTGGCCAGATTGGTTCTTCCAATAGCAGCAAGGTATTCATGCTGCCGGTGGATGCCACCGGGGTGATGGGCGCGGTGGGCGGCGTGGCTGAGATTGTCCGCCAGACCATGCAAAAGGGAAGTGCCTGATGGACTGGCTCTATACCCTCGATTACCACCACTGGATTCTGCTCGGGTTGCTGTTGCTGGTGCTGGAGGTGTTTGTCGGCGGCAGCCTGTTCATGTGGAATGGCCTGTCAGCGATCTGTGTCGGTATTCTGGTGTTGCTGCTGCCACTGTTCGGCATTTATCCGGGCTGGGAAGCGCAGCTGATCATGTTTGGCATCGGCGGCCTTGTGGCGTTGTATGCCTGGCGTCGATACGTCAGGGACCCGGTGGCGGTGGACGCCCCGGCACTGAATCGTCGCGGTGCAAGCCATGTTGGCGAGGTGGTAAAGCTGGACGAAGCCATTGAGAATGGCACCGGTTATATCCATCTTGATGATACCCGCTGGACAGTGCATGGTCCGGACTTGCCGGCCGGTAGCCGAATCAGGCTGGTTGCTCTGAGCGACATGGTATTTCAAGCGGAGCCGGTGGATAATCCGCCGGCATGACGCTACCCGATTTCTCCTCTTTGCCCGAATTTCTGCGTGCGCCGGTGGAGCAGCACTGGCGTGCGTTTTCCGATTCCGGTCAGTCTCTCGCTTCGCCGTTAGCTGCTGGCCTGCCCCGGGTATGGGGCGGGTCGGACTATGTCGCCGAGCAGATGATTCGCAGGCCGGCGCTAACTGAATGGCTGGCGCAGCCGGGTCGCCTCGCTGGTCGGCTGGATGCTTCCGGATTGCGCTCCGAGTTGCAGCAGGCGTTGGTTGAAGTTACCGATGAAGCAGATCTGCAGCGTCGACTGCGTCATCTGCGCCACTGTCATATGTCTCGCATTATCTGGCGTGATCTGCTCGGTGATCAGGGTCGTTCTCTATACGCCGATACCGTGCATGATCTCAGCCTGTTGGCGGACTCACTGATCGATGTGGCGCTGGATGTGTTGTTCGGCTGGGCAACGGCAAAGGACGGAGCGCCCACCGATGAAGATGGCAACCCGGTTCGCCTGACCGTACTGGCCATGGGCAAACTTGGCGCCCGTGAGCTGAACCTGTCTTCCGACATCGATCTGATTTTTGCCTATGAGTCGGAAGGCGAAACCCGTGGCGGCCGACGCGAGTTATCCAACCATGAGTTTTTTGTTCGTCTTGGCCAGCAGTTGATCCGTGTGCTTGATCAGGTTACCGCCGATGGCTTTGTTTTTCGTGTCGACATGCGCCTGCGCCCGTGGGGCAAAAGTGGTGTACTGGCGGTCGGTTTTGACGCCATGGAAAGCTACTACGAACAACAGGGGCGCGAGTGGGAACGCTACGCCATGATCAAGATGCGGCCGGTGGCCGGCGACATTGCCGCCGGCGAGCGTTTGCGTGAACGACTGGCGCCATTTGTTTATCGCCGCTATATCGACTTTGGTGCGTTCCAGTCGCTACGCGAAATGAAGGCGCTGATTGAGCGCGAGGTCAATCGCAAGGGCATTCAGGCCGACGTCAAACTGGGCCCCGGCGGTATTCGTGAAGTGGAATTTATCGTTCAGGCGTTCCAGCTGATTCGTGGCGGGCAATTGCCGGTGCTGCGTGATCCGCGTTTACTGGTGATCCTGCCGCGCCTGCAGGAAGCGGGTTTACTGCCGGCCGAGGCAGTGGCGGAGTTGCGGGAGAATTACATCTTTCTTCGCGACGTTGAGCATCGCTTGCAGGCGCTGGCAGATCGCCAGACCCAGCGTCTGCCGGACACCGATATTGGCTGGCAGCGATTGGCTTATGCCATGGGGTTCAGTGAGCGCAGCCGGTTCGAGCGAAAACTGTCAAAGGTGCGTGACCAGGTTCGCGTCCATTTCGATCAGGTGGTGGCGGACCCGGAACGTAACGGCGACAGCCATGTGGAAGTCGACGATGATCTGAATGATCTCTGGCTGGGCCGTCTTGATGAGGCGCAGGCACTGGAGCGGCTCGGCGATCTCGGCGTCAGTGAACCGCAGGCGGTGTTGGCGCAGCTGGCGCAGTTTCGTGATGGTCGGGCGGTCGGCAACATGCAGGCCATTGGCCGCGAACGTCTTGATCGTCTGATGCCGTTGCTGATCGAAGCGCTGGGCAATCAGGGCGAGGGCGAGATTACCTGTGCCCGCCTGCTCGGCTTCCTTGAAGCGGTACTGCGCCGCTCTGCCTATATTGCCTTGCTGGTGGAAAATCCGCTGGCGCTGGGCCAGCTGGTGAAGTTGTCTGCAGCGAGCCCCTGGATCAGTGACCAGCTCACCCGTCACCCGGTGCTGCTCGACGAGCTGCTTGATGTCCAGACCCTGTATGCGCCGCCCGGCCGCGCCGAACTGGACGACGAATTGCGCCAGCTGTTGCTGCGCTTGCCGGCGGAGGATCTCGAACAGCAGATGGAGGCACTGCGTAATTTCAAACAGGCCCACTTGCTGCGTGTGGCTGCCTCGGAAGTCACCGAGGTGTTGCCGCTGATGAAGGTCAGCGATTACCTGACCTGGCTGGCGGAATCGATTCTGAATGAAGTGGTCTGGCTGGCCTGGAAGCCGCTGGTGGAGAAGCACGGTCGGCCAGCGCGAGCCGACGGCAGTGTCTGTGATCCGGATTTTGTGGTGGTCGGCTACGGCAAGCTCGGCGGCATCGAGCTTGGTCATAACTCGGATCTGGATCTGGTATTTCTCCATGACGCCTCGGCCGACGGCATGACCGATGGTGAGAAGCCGGTGGCCAACGAGCAGTTTTTTGCCCGGCTGGGCCAGCGCATCATCCATATCCTCACCACCCGGACCATGAGCGGCCAGCTTTACGACGCCGATATGCGGCTGCGGCCTTCCGGGGCCTCCGGCCTGCTGGTCAGCTCAATGACCGCATTCGAGCGCTATCAGAGCGAGCAGGCCTGGACCTGGGAGCATCAGGCGCTGGTGCGGGCCAGGGCGGTGGCCGGTTGTCAGCGGGCAGGCAAGGTATTCGAGGAGATCCGCCACAAGGTGCTATGCCAGAGCCGCGATGAAGCGAAACTGAAGCAGGATGTACTGGAGATGCGTGAGCGCATGCTCAGCCAGCTGGAGCACCCCGGGGACGGGATGTTCGACCTGAAACGCAGCCCCGGAGGTATCGTTGATATCGAATTTATGGTGCAATACGGCGTTCTCAGATGGGCTCCCCGCTTCGGTGAACTGACCCGGTACACCGACAACATGCGCTTGCTGGAAACCCTGGCAGCGCTTGATCTGATGCCGGCTGCGGACGCCGGCCTGCTTCGCGAGGCGTATCTCGCCTGCCGCTCTGCCGCCCACCGGCTGGCGTTGCGCAAGGAACCCGCCGTGGTCCCCGAGACCCGGTTTCGCGAACTCAGCGAGGGGGTCCGCGCCATCTGGAAAACCTGGTTCGACCTGTAGGAGCGGCATCCCTGCCGCAAACATTGCTGATTATTTGAGGGTGTAGCCATGTCGATGGCAGATCGTGATGGTGTTATCTGGTTGGACGGAGAAATGGTTCCATGGCGTGATGCCAAGGTGCATGTGCTGACGCACACCCTGCACTATGGCATGGGCGTGTTTGAAGGCGTGCGTGCTTATGCCACGGACAAGGGTGCATGTATTTTCCGTCTGCGCGAGCACACCGATCGCCTGTTCAATTCCGCCCACATCATGAACATGAAGATCCCGTTCAGCAAAGACGAGATCGATGCTGCGCAGCTGGCAGCGGTGCGTGAAAATAATTTGCCGTCTGCCTACCTGCGGCCGATGGTATTTTTTGGCAGCGAAGGCATGGGGCTGCGCGCGGCCAACCTGAAAGTGCATGTCATGGTTGCGGCCTGGGAGTGGGGTGCCTATCTCGGTCCGGAAGCGATTGAGAAGGGCATCAAGGTACGCACCAGCTCTTACACCCGGCACCATGTCAACATCAGCATGTGCAAAGCCAAAGCCAATGGCCATTACATCAACTCGATGCTGGCGTTGAACGAAGCGCTGTCGGTGGGCTGTGATGAAGCGTTGTTGCTGGACCCGGAAGGCTATGTGGCCGAGGGCAGCGGCGAGAACATTTTTGTCATCAAGGACGGCGTCATCTACACGCCGGAGCTGACTTCCTGTCTTGACGGTATTACCCGCAAGACGCTGATTCAGCTGGCCGAAGAGAATGGTTTCAAGGTGAAGGAAAAGCGCATCACCCGCGATGAAGTTTATATCGCTGATGAGGCTTTCTTTACCGGCACGGCTGCGGAAGTGACGCCGATTCGTGAGCTTGATGGCCGCGCCATCGGTGAGGGCAAGCGTGGCCCGATCACCGAGAAGCTGCAGACCATCTACTTCGATCTGGTGCGCGGAAAACTGGAAAAGTACAACCACTGGTTGTCGCCGGTTAAGGGCTGATGAAGCAGGCGCTGCAACTGGCGTTCTACCGGCTCGCCGCCAAGGGGTTTGTTCCCGCCAGCTGGTTTGAGCCGGATTTGCCGCCGGTAGAGAAGCGGGCGGCCCGTCAGGGCCGCCTGAGTCTTGAGGTGGTCAGTCACTGCTGGAACTACTCTCACTTCCTGGTTTATCAACTCAGCTCGCTGGTGCGTTACCCGCCCCGTGATATCGATGTCACGATGACGGTTTTCTATGCACCTGAGGATCAGAAAACCGCGCGACTGCTGGAATTTTTCTCCACCCAGTCCGTGCCCGGTGTGCGCTGGAACTGGCGACCGTTGCCGAAGCAGAAACTGTTTCGTCGTGGCATCGGTCGTAATCTGGCCGCGCTGGAAACGAAGGCGGACTGGGTCTGGTTTACCGACTGTGATCTGATGTTTCGCGATGGCTGCCTCGATACGCTGGCGACGTTGCTGCAGGGGCGGCGTGACGCGCTGGTGTTTCCTGAAGATGAACACTGCACCGACCTGCTGGAAGAAGATAATCCGATGCTGAAAGCAGCAGCCGGCGAAGAGCAGGTGCTGGATATCGATACTTCGGAGTTCGTTACCTTCCATCCGTCGCGTGCCACCGGGCCGCTGCAGATTGCCCATGGCGATGTCTGCCGGGCGGTGGGCTATTGCCGCAACATCCGTCTTTACCAGACGCCGGTGGAAAGCTTCGCCAAGTGTCATGAAGACCGCGCATTTCGCTGGCTGTTGCGCAGTCAGGGGGTGCCGTTACCAATTCCGGGTGTGTACCGCATTCGACACATCAAGAAAGGCCGCTACAGCGGCAGCGAGACCGATACTCGGATGAGAACCTGGCTGAGGATCATGCAGGCACGCCGGCGTGATCCTCAGGAACGCAAGTCATAACACTTTCACCGGTGAAGCCGATGTTGTTCTGTATCTTTTCTTTCAATCGTGGACAATACCTTCAAAGCTGCGTTGATAGTATTGAGCGCTGTGTCCCATCAGCGCGGATCGCCGTATTCGATGACAACAGCTATGATGAGCAGACGCGAGAGGTGCTGGCTTCCATCGGTGAGCGGCATACAGTAATTCAGCCGGGAAAGGTTTCGTCTCACAAGCTTGGTGGGCTCTACGGGAATATGCAGTCTGCACTTGAATACGCAGCTCAAGAGGATCTGGTCTGTTTTATTCAGGATGATATGCAGGTTGTGCGCGCGGTTTCCGATCAGGATATTGCTGCTATAGCTCAAGTCTTTGATGCTGATGCCAGTCTGGCATTTCTCCAGCCTTGCTTTCTGAAAGGGTGTAACCGTAAGCGGGATCAGGCGACGCTGACCTATGACGCCTCGCGCATTGCTTACTTTCGCAAGGAAATCTCCCAAAGTGCAGGTCTGTATTTCTCCGCAGTGTTAATTACCAGGCCTTCAAGACTACTTGCCAAAGATTGGGTGTTCGCGAGATCTGAGCCGGATAATGACAGGTTAGCCAGGGAGCATTTCGGACGAATTGGTCATCTTGCGGTTCCGATTGCCATGTGGTTGCCGGAAGTGCCAACTTATCGTGGCAAACGCAAGACGTTCGCGCTGAAGCTTGCGGAAAAAAGACGAGGATGTGGATTCTTTCCCTTCCTGACCATGACACCTGACGAGCTTTCAGCCCTGCGCAATCGGCCAATGGAAGTGCTTCCGGTGGCAGAGGACTTTCTCAGGTGTACCAATGACAGGCTTCCCAAGCCCTGGATGTACTACCCGCTTCAGGGTAGTCGCTTTCTCAAGAAACTGAATGTCGTCGAACTTTTCTTTCGCAGATTATTTGGCTAGTTACTTGGTCCTGCGCCCTTGTTTGCTAGCGCAGCAAGAGCTGAAACAGATTGCGTCAGGCTGCAGTTAGTGTTGATACAGATGTAGGTTGGCGGCGCTTTCAGCAAGTAGACGTTAAAAACAGCTTCCTGATATTCGCTAATCTGTTTTGCGTTCATTTCCTGCTTTCTTGATGTAATTACCTCGCTAGGGGCATGCAGGTGGACCACCGCGCGGGGTGTCGGCATAAATCGTATATCCCTTGGCGCCGTTGAGCGCATGGCAATGCGCCTGTCCTGGAATCTGTAGCCTGCCACCAGCAGATCGGCAGGAGAGCGGTCGCTAAGGTATAGCCTGCCGGTCAACATGCAGACAAGATTTCGCCAGAATACGCCAGCAATGGAAATATAGAAAAGAAACCCTGAGGACATATCGTCGACCTGATTTTTGGCAAGCTTTTCTCCTCTCTGCCGTTGATATAACCGTTTCAGCATGGGGTGGACAATAGAATAGGAGATTGATTTCCTATATGTTTTCTTGAACCTGAAGTATTTTCCAGACGGGAAGACCTCGCCTGAAGCGGCTTCTATAAGCGAAGTTTTCCCAACCCCATCAGGGCCGATAAAATCAATGAACCGATGTGAGCCAGCGATGCTCAGGCGCAATTTGAAAAGCATTGCAGGAATACGGCTGATGGCGGCGAGAAATTTCTCGCGGGGGCCTTTGCTGCGCTGAAGAATGTGCCGGCTAACGAGAAAATCCCGGGCGGAGATGGCAGCGGCAGGAATATCGGCATCGGTTCTCACAAGCGCAACCAGAGCGGATATTTCGGCAGATAGCTCCCGGCTATCCCGGTAACGCATGAGTCGCAGTGACGTCATGCCTTGTCCGATTTTCTTTCCCTTCTCCAGTAGATGGCAAAGGTAGTATGCGGCCTCCACATCTGGAGCTATCCGATATCCGGTGAGACTTTCAGGGTCGGGCTGAATGTGCGGCTGCAGGTGTTGCCATAGCAGCGCCGGGTAGGTGTCAGGCAGTGTGCGGGCTTCCAACTCCTGCCATAGCTCTATTATTAGTTGCGCAGATCTGTCATCTGACAATATTGCCAGTCGAATTTTGCCGAACTTACGCCGATAGATCGCAAAATCAACACCATGCCCGGTCAGGAACTCACGGATCGCTCTCAGTGTTTCAGCAACGTCTGATGGGGAAATGACAAAGTCGTAGTCGCCGTCAAATATGTCTTGATCACCAAGAGCCTTGAATCTGACCGGAGCCAAAACACAACCACGTTCAGTGATGCTGACGAATAGCCGTCTGATAAACGCCGGGCTGACTACGTTTTCCGTCATGATTTCCTCGGGAACCTTGTATCTTGGCGAGCTTGTTACCGGACCACGCGGATAACCTAATGATTGTTCCGCAGAATTAGCCAGTGATAGTATCATCCCGCGTGACTGTACTCTATCCGGCGAGGCGCATGACCCCGACTTCTGCAGACCCATCCAGCGCCCTCAGGCTTTCACGTATTCTGGGCAGCGGCAACGAGCGTCTTTGCTGGGAGCACCCTTTTGATTCCTCCATGTGTGTCAAAACGGTTCGGCCTGGTGTAACGGGGCGCGGGCAGAATGATCTGGATTTTCATTACTATCAGCTGCTGCGTGCTCGGGGTATTGGTGGCCCACGTATTCCTGCGGTGGCAGGCTGGGTGGAGACTGATCAAGGCAGGGGATTATTGGTGGAGCGAGTCAGTGGCCCTGATGGAGCTTCTCCGATGTCTGTCTCCAGGGCGCTACAGGAAGGGCGACTTTCTCCAGATCAGGCCGTAAAACTGATCGATGAAGCATTTACATGGTTTATTGCCCACTCGGTTGTGGTTTCGGATTGCAACCCGGAACATCTTGTGTTGCGTCAGGATAGCACCGGCAAGGATATTCTTGCGGTGGTTGACGGTCTTGGTGGCCGCCATCGTGATTTCCGCTATCGACTGCGCAATTTGTTTCCCTGGTATGCCAGACGGAAATCCAGAAAAACACGGCGAGAGATTATGCGAATGGTTTTCCCCTCGCAGTGACCTCTGCATTTTTAAGAATATCGCTTCAAGTTGACATGGCGGGATTTTGATGACCAGAAAGCATTCTGAATATGACTTTTTTGCAGAGCCATTCATGGCCTACGCGCCGCCGGCCTTTATGCGCTGGCTTATCTCATTTTGTCATCATGAAGACGCGGGTCTGGCAAGGAGATTTCTTGCCCCTATAGTGAGAAAAATAGCTGTCAAGATGTGCAGTTTGCCGATGGATCTAACCGTTGGCGGCGTCAGCCTGCGATGTAATTTCTATGATAATTATTCGGAAAAGAAATTCGTCTTTACTCCATGGCGTTACGATTTGGAAGAGAGAAGGCTTCTGCGTAGTGAGTTGCCGAAAGATGGTGTTTTCGTCGACATCGGGACCAATATTGGCTTGTACACCATTGCCGCGGCGAAAGCTCTTGGTGCTGGGGGAAGGGTTCTGTCATTTGAACCCAATCCGCATACAATGAAGCGGCTTAAGCTGAATCTTGATGCTAACTTCCCAGCAGGTTCCGGTCCGAAGATATCACTGCTTAATGTTGGCGTCGCAGATAAGGACTCTGAATTTGAGTTGCAGGTAGATTCATCCAACCTTGGCGCCAGCAGTATTGCAGCTCGCAATCGTTCTCGCGACCCAGCCATTGCGACGCGCAAGTCGGTAACCGTCCGTTGTCGCCCGTTGCTGGATGTGCTTTCCGAGCAAGGAGTGGAGTCAATTGATGTGCTGAAGATTGATATTGAGGGCGCCGAAGATATTGCCCTTGCTCCTTACTTGAGCAATGCACCCGACAGCCGTCTCGCCAGAGTGATTATCATTGAGAACTCTGCGGAGCTTTGGAGTTGCGATCTGTTCGCCATGATGGAAGGCCGAGGTTACAAACTCAGGTTCCGGAACAGGATGAACTCTGTTTACTCTCGATGATCCCCAAGCTGGGTAATGCCGTGATCTGTCCAGGCCACCCTGTTGCGCTCGTTATTAATTCGTAGCTGTTTGTTCTCATTGACGAGGGCTGGGTCTTTGTAGCCGCGTTTGTGATCAAGGTGAACGACAATGGCGTTGTAACGCACATGCTTTGCTTTGATGCCGGCATTGAGTAAGCGCACTCCGAACTCCCGGTCCAGACCACCCCAGGGCATGCGCTCATCAAAACCATTTACCCGGATAACGTCTTGTCTCCATGCGGAGCCATTAGAGCCCTTGAAATTACATTTTGTCGGGGTCAGCAGATTGTATAGTTTTGCTGCTCTGGGGCCGGCAGTGAGTTTGCTGTTTTTGTAGCTTGCGGGTAATCCATGGGCTTTTAGCCATTTCAGGTCGAAGCATCGGCCTGAAATGATGTCATCTTTGCCAATGGCCTCGCTGGTGCTCATCGGGAGCTTGTGGTACCCGCCGGAGAGGAAATGGCCTGGCCGCGCTTCGGCGGCGTGAACTGCAAGAAAGTCCTGGCGAGGAATACAATCGCCATCGGTAAAAACGAGATACTCCGACTCGGCCTGAAGGATTGCTTTGTTGAGAATCCGACACTTCCTGAAGCCCTTGTCTTCCTGCCAGATGTGCTTGATCGACAGGCCGGTTTCTTCGCGCAGGCGATTAATGGTATCCCGAGTGTCATCCTTGGAGCCGTCATCTCCAATAATAATTTCGAAATCCTGATGCTGTTGAATGCTATAGCCCCAAAGCACTTTCTCCAGCCATAACGGAGAGTTGTAGGTGGTAATGATGACCGACAGTCTCATGGCGGTTTTCTCTTATGGAGGATGGGCGTGGTCAGGCCGGGAATTCGGGCGAATACCCGAATACCTCAAAATCCCTGCTGTAAAGATTGCGCACCAGCGCAATAAGCTCAGAGTCGTAGTAATTTTTCAGCTTGCTATTGGCGCCGGTGGCGTTGGCGTCAAATGATGTGTTGCTATCTTCAATATCAGGTCTCAAGCGCCGCTTTACTTCCGCCAGGTCACGGTCAAGAGACTCCACTTTGCCAATCAGGTCAAAGCTGTCTATCGGGATAAGCATTAGCGAATGTTGTGGCGCCCAGTGGGCGTTGCTATGCATGAATCTCGAGCGTTTGAGTGCCTGCAGAAAGTCACTGAAAGAGCTTTCCCTGTTCTTCTTTCTGGCGCGTCGTTCGATCTTGTCCAGGTATGCGGAAAGTATTCTTGAATAAGGATTCCGGACGACCGTAAACCGGAACAGGCTGTCAAACTGTTCCATGTCAGCGGCAGACAGCCTTGCTGGTGTATCGAAAAGTTTCTTGGCCTGTTTGGAAGATATGTCCTGACCAAACTTCAGTCTTGCCAGATTGGTGATAATGGTCGAGTTGGCCGCCTTGGGGATCCGGTTGCAGAAGAACCCCATTTCCATATCTACGCAGCCACGGTCATCTGCGCTGCGAATGGAAACCGGGGAGGTAAAGGGATAACGACGATAGAACGGCCGGAAAGGCAGGGTCAGGCCGTTAAACAGGAGTTTGTCGATTGCTGAGTGCATGGCGGTCGTCAATTCGGGCAGGTGGTGGCCTGCGGTTTCGTTCCGGCGGCTACTTTATCACAGGGCGGCGATAGCCGTCCGTCAGCATTGTCCAGTGCGGGGGCTCCCAGTGCATTCCGGGATGCAGTCGCTTTTCCTTCTCAAGCGAGCGTAGCAGCCTGGCCAGATTGGCCTGTTGCCAGCCTCCGGGCGCGCGCCGGCCGCATTTGTCAAAATCAATCAGCCAGCTCTGACCATCCCTGTCGAGCAGGATGTTATGAATATTCAGGTCCGTGTGATCAATGCCGGCGGCGTGAAAACGGCCGATCATGCTACCGATCTGTTGCCACTGGCCTGCGGACAGCGGTCCGGCCTGCAGTATTGCCAGCAGGTCTGTTGCCGAAGTGATGCGGCCGATCAGCAGGTCAGCCCGGTAGAACGGCCCGACCCGGCGCAGACGGGCGCCGATCGGCTCCGGGACCGGCAGCCCCTGCGCTCGCATCTCGGCCAGTAACATCAGCTCGCGCATGGCCCGGCTGTTGCCCGGGTTGAGGCCGGCATACAGGTCCTTGACCAGCCGCCCGAACAGGCCGCCGCGGCGATAATGACGCAGCACCAGCTCGCGTTCGCCATCGCGGACAAACCAGGTGATGCCACGACCGGTGGCGGTGCCGGTTACCGCGTTGCGCGCTTGCCAGAATGACGGCTCGAACAGATCGCTCGACAGGGTCGACAGCGCATCCTCCCGCAGCCAGCAGATATCCGCTCCCTGACGGATTTCAACAAAGCCGGCCGGTCGGCTCATCAGTACGGATTCCTGCCGTCGGGCTGATTCTTGAAGCGCCGGTGTACCCACAGATACTGCTCCGGTGCCTTGCGCACATAGTGCTCGATGGTGGCGTTGATGCGGTTGGCATCGGCCTGCTCGTCGGCACCCGGGAAACCCTCGAACGGGGCGCCGAACTCGATCCGGTAGCGCCCGCCGGGTAGCCGATAATGCGCCACCGGCACCACGGTGGCGCCGCTCATGCGAACGATACGGGTGGTGGCGGTGATGGTCGCGGCCGGCATTCCGAAGAACGGCGCGAATACCGCGTGTTTCATGCCGTAATCCTGATCCGGTGCGTACCAGACTGCGCGCCCCGCCTTCAGGTGTCGCACCAGTCCACGCAGATCGTCACGGTCGATGTAATGCTCTACCTCACTGCGGCCCTGTTTGATCAGCCAGTCCAGCACCAGATTCTTGTTCGGTTTGTAGACCACGCTGAAGCGCATCACCTTGCCAAGCAGGCGGCTGCCGACATCAATGGTGTTGAAGTGCATGCCAAGCAGCAGCACGCCCTTGCCTTCAGCAAGCAAGTGGTCGACATGTTCGCGGCCAATGATTTCCAGGCGCTTGCCCAGGTCAATGCGCTGGTTGCAGAAAGCGCCAGCCATTTCCGTGAGGGCCTCGCCGGTGCTCAGCATGACCTGATGCGCCAGCTGCTGCTGTTGCCCGGCATTCAGTTCAGGAAAGCACAGCCGGATATTGGTTTCGGCAATCCGGCGCCGGCCGCCGGCCATGTGCCAGGACAGCCTGCCGATGCCGCGGCCGGCGGCGAGCAGGAAATTCCAGGGTAGCTGACCGACCAGCCAGAACAGGGCCACGCCGAACCAGGTCGGCCACCAGACAGGATGGGCGAGAGAATCGGGTCGTTTGCGTTTGGCCATGGTCATCCCCGGAAGCAGCGCCGCAGTCTACTGGCTCATTGCAGGCCTTTCCAGCAAAGCGCCCGCGGCGGATCGTGCTACCATCCTGCGCCTGTGAATCGGGGCGTGAACCGGGAGTGTGCATGCGTCTGCTCTATACGCTGCTCTGGTATCTGTTGATGCCATTTCTGTTCGTCCACCTGTGGTGGCTGGGCGCGCGTGCGCCGGCCTATCGCGGTCGCTGGCGAGAGCGCCTGGCACTGGGCTACAGCCAGCGCCTTGATGGCTGTGTCTGGGTGCACGCGGTGTCGGTTGGCGAGACGCTGGCGGCCGCGCCGATGATCGAGGCCCTGCTGCAACGTTATCCGCAGACACCCTTGCTAGTTACCACCACCACGCCGACCGGCTCGGAGCGCGTCAGTGCCCTGTTTGGTGATCGCGTTCACCATGTCTACTGGCCCTGGGACACCCCCGGGGTGATCAGCCGGTTCTGGCGCAACTTCAATCCGCAGCTGGTGATTCTGTTGGAAACCGAGCTGTGGCCAAACCTGATTGCCGCCGCCGGCAAGCGCGAGGTGCCGGTGGTGCTGGTCAATGGTCGGTTGTCGGCGCGCAGTCATCGTCGCTATGCCCGCCTGCGCGGCCTGCTGCAGCCGATGCTGGAAAGCCTGCAGGCGCTGGCGGTGCAGACCGCCGTTGAGGCGGAGCGTTTTGTTGACCTCGGTGCGGCAGCGTCACGCGTTACCGTGACCGGCAACGTCAAGTTCGACATCTCGCTGGATGACAACCTGCGTGGACGGGCGCGGCAACTGCGTGAGCAGTTCGGCGAGCGGCCGGTCTGGATCGCCGCCAGCACCCATCCGGGCGAGGATGAGGTGGTGCTGGCGGCTCATGCCCGGTTGCGCCGGCATTGCCCGGGCGCGCTACTGATTCTGGTGCCGCGCCATCAGGAGCGGTTTGAACAGGTGGCGGAATTGGTTGCCCGGCAGGGTCTTGGCATGGTCAGGCGCAGCCTTGATCAGACTCCCGGCGCGGATATCGCGGTCTATCTGGCCGATACCATGGGTGAGCTGCTGATGCTGTTTGGCGCCGCCGACATTGCCTTCGTGGGCGGATCGCTGGTGCCGGTGGGAGGGCATAACCTGCTGGAGCCGGCGCTCTGGTCGAAGCCGATTATCACGGGGCCGGTGTTGCACAACTTCACCCTGATTGCTGATCTGCTTGACGAGGCTGACGCGCATCGAGTGGTGCGGAACGAGGCTGAACTGGCCGAGCTGTTACAGCAGCTGCTCGGCGAGACGGCGTTACGTCAGCAGATGGGCCAGAGGGCGGCAGAAGTGGTACAGGCGCATCGCGGTGCGCTGGTGAAACTGTTGGCCATACTGGATCGCCACTGGCCGTCATCGCACTAAGATCTTCGCGGCTGATCAGCCGCTCCTACGGGCGCTTCGGGTTTTGCTGTTGTAGGAGCCGTCGACCGACGGCGAAAGGTTTTCGCGGCCGATCGGCCGCTCCTACGGGGAGCTTTCCGGGGTTGCCAGCTCAACACTGGCGTCGCTGCTGAGCCAGGCATTGATGCGGTCGATATCGTCGGTGGACAGATCGCCGGCGGCCGCCTGCAGGCGCAGGCTGACGATGATGTAATCGTACCGGGCCGCCGAATAGTCACGCTGGTTGGCGTACAGGTTGCGTTGCGCGGTCAGCACATCCACCACGTTGCGAGTACCCACTTCATAGCCGGACTCGGTGGCGCGCAAGGCGGATTCCGCAGAGCGCAGTGCCTGTTTGCGTGCCATCACGTTCTGGGCGCTGGCGGCAACCTGCCGGGCCAGGGACTGGGCGCTCTGGCCAACATCACGCCATACCAGCCGATAGACCTCCTCAGCCGCCTGATAGCGGTAGCTGGCTTCCTTGCGCTGGCTGTTCAGTCCGCCGCCGGCAAACAATGGCAGCGATGCCTCAATGCCGATGCTCTTGCCGTCGTAACCGAGGAACTGGGTCGAGCCGAGCGGCAAAGGCGTGGGGGTGTCGACGTTGGAAAAATCTACGACTTCATAGCGGCCAACGAGGTTGACGCTGGGCAGCTGCGCAGAGGTGCGCTGTTTGGCCGTGGCCTTGGCAATATCCGCTTCGTAGCGGCTGGCCAGAATCTGCGGGTTGTTGCTGCGTGCCCGTTCCATCCAGTGTGAGGGCGCTGCGGGCTCGGGGCCGGCCATCGGCAGCTCCTCGCGCAATCCGGCCAGCTTGCCCCAGGATTTGCCGGTCAATGCCTCCAGCTGGTCGCGGGAGATATCGAAGTCCGCTTGCGCCACGATCAGGCCCACCCGTGACAGGTCGTAGGCTGCCTTGGCTTCCTCGACATCGGTCACCGGTACCAGCCCGACATCAAAGCGCTCCTGGGTCTGTTCCAGCTGGCGGCTCAGTGCGCGCTCTTCGGCCTGCGCGGTCTGCAGGTCCTCGCCGCGACGCAGAACATCGAGATA
The DNA here is from genome assembly GCA_023146255.1 of Alcanivoracaceae bacterium. Taxonomy (GTDB): domain Bacteria; phylum Pseudomonadota; class Gammaproteobacteria; order Pseudomonadales; family Alcanivoracaceae; genus PGZG01. The sequence continues at coordinate 25,704 of JAGLCJ010000014.1, read as the reverse complement.
ACGCTCGGTGACCCGCAGCAGGAAATTCTGCCGGGCTTCTTCAAACCGGGCTTCGCCGGCATTGCTTAGTGCCTTGCCCTGACTATTGCTGTACCAGGTGTCGGGGCGGAAAAGAGGCTGGACCAGCGTCAATCCAGCGGTTTCGCTGGTGAATTGGGTTTCATCGCTCTGGCCCTCGAACTCGCGATAGCTGCGGGTCAGGTTGTAGCTGGCGGTCAGGCTCGGCAGCAGTGCCGAGCGGCCCTGTGTTGCCAGTTGCTGATCGGCATCCAGTGTTCGCTGGGCGGCAGCCCACTCCGGATCGGCACCGGAGGCGGCGTTCAGTACATCGGTCAGGTCGGCGGTGTCCGCCAGCAGCGGGGTGCACAGCAGCGCGGCAAACAGTGTGACGGGCAAGCGCATGGTCAGTCCTCGTCGGATCAATGGCGGCAATAGTAATGGAAAGCCGGTGTGAAGACATTGTCGGTCCGGGACGGTTCCGAAAGCCGCACGGATGCTGAGGTTTTACAGGATTTTTCATCACTGTTACGTGATTCGGGGCTGGCGTATAGTGACCGGCCTCTAAAGACGAATGACACCGGAGAATCCGCCGTGCCGGACGACCACGCTCAACCGACCCCCGCCGCAGTTCGCGCCATTGATGAATCCTGCCAGCCGATTGCTGGCTCAGAGAAAATTTACATCAGCGGCAGCCGTCCGGACATTCGTGTGCCGATGCGCCAGATCCGTCAATCACCGACGCCGCTGGCGAATGGCGAGTTCGAACAGAATCCGCCGATTGCGGTATACGACACCTCCGGTCCCTACACTGATCGTTCAGTACAGATCGATGTGCGCAAGGGACTGGCGCCGCTTCGCGACGGCTGGATTGCCGAGCGTGGCGACAGCGAAGAGCTGGCGGGTCTGTCGAGCGAGTTCGGTCGCCGCCGTGAACAGGATCCGATGACCGCCGGCCTGCGCTTTGCTGCCACCCGCAAACCACGTCGTGCTATTGCAGGCGCTAATGTGTCGCAGATGCATTACGCCCGCAAAGGCATCATCACCCCGGAAATGGAATTTATTGCCATCCGTGAAAACCAGAACCTGGCCGCCGCCCGCGCTGCCGGCCTGCCGGTTGATCAGCATCCGGGGCAATCCTTCGGTGCGGCCATTCCGGCGGAAATTACCCCGGAGTTTGTTCGTGATGAAGTGGCCCGCGGTCGTGCCGTGATTCCGGCCAATATCAATCACCCGGAAATCGAGCCGATGATTATCGGCCGCAACTTCCTCACCAAGATCAACGCCAACATCGGCAACTCGGCGGTGACCTCGTCGATTGAAGAGGAAGTGGCGAAGATGACCTGGTCGACCCGCTGGGGCGGCGACACGGTGATGGATCTGTCCACCGGCAAACATATTCACGAAACCCGCGAATGGATCCTGCGCAATTCGCCGGTGCCGATTGGCACCGTGCCGATCTATCAGGCGCTGGAGAAAGTGAATGGTGTTGCCGAAGACCTGACCTGGGAGATTTTCCGTGACACCCTGATCGAGCAGGCCGAACAAGGCGTCGACTATTTCACCATTCATGCCGGCGTGTTGCTGCGCTATGTGCCGATGACGGCAAAGCGTGTTACCGGCATTGTTTCCCGTGGTGGTTCCATTCTGGCGAAGTGGTGTCTTGCCCATCACAAGGAAAATTTCCTTTACACCCATTTCGAAGATATCTGCGAAATCATGAAGGCCTATGACGTCACCTTCTCGCTCGGTGATGGCCTGCGCCCGGGCTCTATTGCCGACGCCAATGACGAGGCCCAGTTTGCCGAACTGCGCACCCTCGGCGAGCTGACCAAGATCGCCTGGAAGCATGACGTGCAGGTGATGATCGAAGGCCCCGGCCATGTGCCAATGCATATGATCAAGCAGAACATGGAAGAGCAGCTGAAGTGGTGTGATGAAGCACCGTTCTACACGCTGGGGCCGTTGACCATCGACATTTCGCCGGGCTACGACCATATCTCCAGTGCCATCGGCGCGGCCATGATCGGCTGGTATGGCACCGCCATGCTCTGCTATGTCACCCCGAAGGAGCATCTCGGTCTGCCCAATCGGGATGACGTCAAGGAAGGCATCATCGCCTACAAGATTGCTGCGCATGCGGCGGATCTGGCCAAGGGCCATCCGGGCGCGCAGTTGCGTGATAACGCCTTGTCAAAAGCGCGCTTCGAATTCCGCTGGGAGGACCAGTTCAATCTCGGTCTCGATCCGGATCGCGCCCGCGCTTTCCATGACGAAACCATGCCCAAGGAAGCGCACAAGGTGGCCCACTTCTGTTCCATGTGCGGGCCCAAGTTCTGCTCCATGGAAATTACCCAGCAGGTGCGTGACTACGCGGCCCAGCTGGAGGCTGAAAAAGGCATGGCAGAAAAGTCGGAAGAGTTCCGCGGCAAGGGCAGCGAGATCTATCACCCGGCGAGTAAAGATGCATAAACCGGAATTCGTTGCCGCTGACGTCGAGATCGTTGAACGGGAAACGCCGTTCAAGGGCTTCTTTCAGGTTGATCGGCTGACCCTGCGCCACCGGCTTTATCGCGGTGGCTGGAGTCCGTTGCTCAGGCGCGAACTGTTTATGCGTCGCGATGCGGCGGCGGCGCTGCCGTACGATCCGCAGCGTGGTGAAATCCTGCTGGTGGAACAGTTCCGGGTCGGCGCACTGGAATGGCGTGATTCGCCCTGGTGCCTGGAAATGATCGCCGGCATTGCCGACAAGGATGGCGAAACCGCGGAAGATCTGATTCGTCGTGAAGCGGTGGAAGAGGCCGGCATTACGCTTGGCGAGATGGAGCAGATTGCGCACTACATGCCGAGCCCCGGCGGCAGCAATGAACGACTGCGTATTTTTGTTGCACGCGCTGACCTGAGTGGTGCTGGCGGCGTGTTCGGCCACGAAGGTGAGGGCGAGGACATTCGCGCCTTCACTGTACCGGTGACAGAAATTCCCGCCCTGCTGGCTTCCGGCCAGGTAGACAATGCCGCCTCGATTATTGCCCTGCAGTGGATGTTGCTGCACAGATCTTCGCTCGACGCAAGATGGCGCTAGCTGGCTACCTGTGCTTATAGTCGAACCATGAGTGATAACTGGACTGCCAGAAAACGTTACCGCGTCGACCTGCCTGAGCTGCTCAGCCAGGGCGAGGAGAACTATGCGCGGCTGATGCGGCTGATGCAGTCCCTCGATGGCGGTGATCATGCCCGTTTCGAGGTCGGACACCACGGTCGGCAGCTGGATATGCGGGTACTGGAACGTTGTCCCTACACCACCGAGATGAGCCTGCAGCAGGACACCCTGCACGCACTGTTGCCGGGACCGTCGCTGACCGTGCGTCTTTATCACGATGCGCGGCTGGCAGAGGTCACCGAAGTGACCCCGTTCCGGCGTGTTCAGGCGCGTCACGAGTACCCGAATCCGGCCATGCACCAGCCCGACGAGAAGCAGCAGTGGAACCGGTTTCTCGGCGAATGGCTGCGCCATGTCCATGATCACGGACGCACCAATATAGCGCTCTGGCGTGAGCAAGTTGGTACCCGTAATGCCTGAAGCTGGCAATAAACCCGCCCTTTGGTTATAAGTGCATACAACCGCTTGAGGGAGCGCAGGCATTGAGTAAGGCAGGAGCAGGACAGCTGAGGGTGGTGCAGGTTTCGGACTGCCACCTGTTTGCGAGCACGGAAGGCAAATTGCTGGGGCTGAATACCCAATTCAGTCTCGATCGGGTGCTGGAGCTGGTCCGCGCCGAACAAACCCATATGGACCTTATCCTCGCCACCGGGGACCTGTCTCAGGATGCTTCGCTGGAGGCCTACACCCGTCTTGATGATGCGCTCAGCGAGTTCGGCGTGCCGACCTACTGGATTGAAGGCAACCACGACAAGCCGGCGCCAATGTTCGAAGCCCTGCGCGATCACAAGGCTGCGATGGGCCCTTGCGTGATCGAGCGTGGTGCCTGGACCATCATCATGCTCGACTCCACCATTCCCGGCGAAGTGCCCGGTGAGCTCTACGACGACGACATTGAATTTCTCGACCGCTCGCTGAGAAACGCGGCCGGCGCACATATCATGGTCTGCCTGCATCACCATCCGATCCCGATGGGCTGCAAGTGGCTGGATACCCAGGTGGTGGCCAGCGCCGATCGATTCTTCGAGGTGATCGACCGTCATGACCGGGTCCGTGCAGTGATCTGGGGCCACGTGCACCAGGAGTACAACGGTGAGCGCAACGGCGTGAAGCTCTACTCGGTGCCGTCCACCTGTGTGCAGTTCAAGCCGTTCAGTGAGGATTTCGCAGTCGACAAGATCCCGCCCGGCTACCGCTGGTTCGATCTCTACCCCGATGGTCGCATCGAGACCACCGTGTCACGGGTGCAGGGCATCGAATTCGAGGTGGATATGTCGGTGAAAGGGTACTGATCTGGCCTGGCAGAGCCACGAATAATCGCGGTCGGTCGACCGCTCCTACAGGTGAGCTCATGACCACCTCGTTGCTATACATCCATGGCTTCAACAGTTCCCCGCAGTCTTTCAAGGCGCGCCAGCTGGCGGACTACTTTGCTGCCCATGGCGCTGCGCATCGGCTGATCGTGCCGACCTTGCCCCCCTCGCCGCGCGCTGCCATGGCGATACTGGAGCGGGAGATTGCTGCCGCTGGTCCGGTCGCCCTGATCGGCTCCTCGCTCGGCGGTTTTTATGCCACCTGGCTGGCCCATCATCATGAACTGAAAGCGGTATTGATCAATCCGGCGGTGCGCCCCTGGGCATTGCTTGATCAACATGTCGGCGAAACCGCCAACTACCACACCGGCGAGCGCTACACGCTGGAACCGGGCTGGGCCGATGAGCTGCGCCACTACGAGGTGGAAGACATCACTCACCCGGAAAACCTGCTGGTGATGCTGCAAACCGGTGATGACACCCTGAACTGGCGTGACGCCTGGGACTATTACGCCGACTGCTATCTGTATCGCGGGCTTGGCGGCAGCCACGGCTTTGATGACTTTGATGCAGTGATTCCGTTAGTGTTGCGGTTTTCCGGACTGTCGCTGACCTGAGCAATTCATGAGCAATAACTATACCGCCGAGAATATCGAGGTTCTCTCCGGGCTGGAGCCGGTCAAAAAACGTCCCGGCATGTACACGGACACCAGCCGTCCCAATCATCTGGTTCAGGAAGTGGTCGACAACTCAGTCGACGAAGCACTGGCTGGCCATGCGAAAAATATCCGCGTCACCTTGAACAAGGACGGCTCCATCGAAGTTGAGGACGATGGCCGCGGTATGCCGGTGGATCTGCACCCGCAGCTGAAAAAGCCGGGCATTGAGGTGATTCTTTGCACCCTGCATGCCGGCGGCAAGTTCTCCAACAGCAACTACCAGTTCTCCGGCGGTTTGCACGGCGTCGGTGTGTCGGTGGTCAACGCGCTGTCGAAGCAACTGGAAGTGCAGGTCAAGCGCGACGGTAATGTTTACCGGATGACCTTCGCCCACGGCGACAAGGTGTCTGATCTGGAAGTCATTGATACCGTCGGCAAGCGCAACACCGGCACCCTGGTGCGGTTCTGGCCGGAAGAGAAATATTTCGACAGTCCGAAGATTTCGGTCAGCCGCCTGCGCCACCTGTTGCGGGCCAAGGCTGTTCTCTGCCCCGGTCTTGCGGTGACGCTGGTGGATCACAACAGCGGGGAAACCGAAAGCTGGCAGTATGAAGACGGGCTGGTCGAGTACCTGCTCGACGCCACCCGCGGCTGGGAAAAAATTCCGGAAGCGCCGTTCGACGGGGCCATGCGTGCCGAAACCGAAGCCGCCGACTGGGCGGTGCTGTGGTTGCCGGAAGGCGGCGAGCTGGTCACCGAGTCCTACGTTAACCTGATTCCCACCGCCCAGGGCGGCACCCATGTAAATGGCCTGCGCGCCGGTCTGCTCGACGCCATGCGTGAGTTCTGCGAATTCCGCAATCTGTTGCCGCGTGGCGTCAAGCTGTCGCCGGAAGATATCTGGGACCGCGCCTGCTACGTGCTCAGCATCAAGATGCAGGACCCGCAGTTCGCCGGTCAGACCAAGGAGCGTCTCAGCTCGCGGCAGACTGCGGCGTTTGTTTCCGGCGTGGTCAAGGATGCGTTCAGTCTGTGGCTGAACCAGCACACTGCCGAAGCGGAAAAGCTGGCGGATCTGTGCATCAACAATGCCCAGAAGCGCATGCGCGCAGCAAAGAAAGTGGTGCGGAAAAAAGTCACCGCCGGCCCGGCACTACCCGGCAAGCTGGCGGACTGTGCCAGTGATGATCCGGCCCAGACTGAACTGTTTCTGGTTGAAGGGGATTCTGCCGGTGGCTCCGCCAAGCAGGCCCGCAGTCGCGAGTTTCAGGCCATCATGCCGCTGCGCGGCAAGATTCTGAACAGCTGGGAAGTGGACTCCGCCGAAGTGCTCGGCTCCCAGGAAATTCACGACATCGCTGTGGCGCTGGGCATCGAGCCGGGCAACGATGATCTGACCCAGCTGCGTTACGGCAAGGTCTGTATTCTCGCTGATGCGGACTCCGACGGTTTGCACATCGCCACCTTGCTGTGTGCGCTGTTTGTTCGCCACTTCCCGTCGCTGGTCAAGCAAGGCCACGTGTTTGTCGCCATGCCGCCGCTGTTCCGTATTGATATCGGCAAGGATGTTTACTACGCCCTGGATGAATCCGAGAAGCAGGGCGTGATGGATCGCATTCGTGCCGAAGGCAAGCGCGGCAAGGTTCAGGTCACCCGTTTCAAGGGTCTGGGCGAGATGAACCCGTTGCAGCTGCGCGAAACCACCATGGCGCCGGATACCCGCCGACTGGTGCAACTTTCCGTGGAAGCCGGCGATGACACTCATCAGCTGATGGATATGCTGCTGTCGAAAAAACGCGCCGGTGATCGCAAGGACTGGCTGGAAGATAAAGGCAACCTGGCAGAGATTTGATTCATGGCTGACGATTTCGAAAAAATCGCCCTGCGCGATTACACCGAGAAGGCCTACCTCGATTACTCGATGTACGTCATTCTCGATCGCGCCTTGCCGCATATCGGCGACGGCCTCAAGCCGGTGCAACGGCGTATTGTCTATGCGATGAGCGAGCTGGGCCTGAAGAACTCGGCCAAGCACAAGAAATCCGCCCGTACCGTCGGTGACGTGCTCGGTAAATATCATCCGCATGGCGATTCCGCCTGTTATGAAGCCATGGTGCTGATGGCGCAGCCGTTCAGCTACCGCTACCCATTGGTGGACGGTCAGGGCAACTGGGGCTCGCAGGACGACCCGAAATCCTTCGCCGCCATGCGTTACACCGAATCGCGCCTCGCGCCGTACGCGGAAGCGTTGCTCAGCGAACTTGGTCAGGGCACGGTGGAGTGGGTGCCGAATTTTGACGGCACGCTGGACGAACCGAAGCTGTTGCCGGCGCGTGTGCCCAACGTGCTGATGAACGGCACCACCGGTATCGCTGTGGGCATGAGCACCGATATTCCGCCGCATAACCTGCGCGAAGTGGTCAATGCCTGTATTCATCTGCTGAAGGATCCCGGCGCTTCGCTGGACGATCTGGTCGAGATCATTCAGGGCCCGGATTATCCCACCGAGGCGGAAATCATTACCCCGCGCAACGACATCATCCGCATGTATGCGGAGGGTCGCGGTTCGTTGAAGATGCGTGCCATCTGGGAAATGGAAGAAGGCGACATTGTGGTGACCGCGCTGCCTTACCAGGTATCCGGTGCCAAGGTGCTTGAGCAAATTGCCGACCAGATGAACAGGAAAAAGCTGCCCATGGTCAGCGATCTGCGCGACGAGTCGGATCATGAGAATCCAACCCGTCTGGTGATCACGCCGCGGTCCAATCGCGTCGATGTCCAGCAACTGATGAGCCACCTGTGCGCCAGCACTGACCTGGAAAAAAACTACCGCGTCAATCTGAACATGATTGGCATCGACGGCAAGCCACGGGTCAAATCTCTTGATGTGATCTTGAACGAGTGGCTGCAGTACCGCATGGTGACGGTGCGCCGGCGCCTGCAGCATCGACTCGACAAGGTGATGGATCGCCTGCATATCCTCGACGGTTTGCTGATTGCCTTCCTCAACATCGACGAAGTCATCCATATCATCCGCAACGAGGATGATCCGAAGACCGTGTTGATGGAGCGCTTCGGGCTGTCTGACCGGCAGGCGGAGGCGATCCTCGAATTGAAACTGCGCCATATCGCCAAGCTTGAGGAAATGAAGATTCGCACCGAGCAGGGCGAGCTGGCGGACGAGCGCAAGACCCTCGAAGATACCCTCGGCTCCATGTCGCTGATGAAAAAGCTGGTAGCGAAAGAGCTGAAGCAGGATGCCGAGAAATACGGTGATGATCGTCGCTCGCCGATTGTCGAGCGTGACGAGTCCCGCGCACTGGATGAAACCGAACTGGTGGCGGCCGAAGCGATTACCGTGGTGGTTTCCGAGCGTGGCTGGGTGCGCTCGGCCAAGGGCCATGATATTGATCCGCTGTCGCTGACGTACAAATCCGGCGATGGTTTTCTGTCTGCGGCCAGCGGCAAATCAAACCAGCAGGCCTGCTTTATAGACTCCACCGGGAGAACCTACTCGCTGGCGGCGCATGGCCTGCCCAGTGCCCGGGGCCATGGCGAACCGTTATCGGCGCTGCTGTCGCCACCCAGTGGCGCCAGTTTTATTGCCACCATGATGGGAGCGGACAAGGATGCCTGGCTGCTGGCCAGTGATGCCGGTTACGGCTTCGTCGCCCGCCTCGGTGATCTTCATGCCAATAAAAAGGCCGGCAAGGGTGCGCTGACTGTGCCGCCGAACGGCAAGGTATTGCCGCCGCGGCCGATTCGCAATCTGCAAAGCGATATCGTTGCCGTGCTCGCCAACGATGGCCGCCTGCTGGTGTTCGCACTGAAAGATCTGCCGGAAATGCCGCGCGGCAAAGGCAACAAGATGATGGCGATTCCTTCCGCCAAACTCGCCGACCGTTCCGAGTTTGTTCAGGATGTGCAGGTGCTTGGACCGGACGACACACTGCTGGTATACGCCGGCAAGCGCCACATCGGTCTGAAGCCGTCTGATCTTGAACACTACATGGGTGAGCGCGGCCGTCGCGGGGCGAAGTTGCCGCGCGGCTTCCAGAACGTTGACCGGATGGAAGTGGAGCGCAAGGGCGGATAAACGAATCAATCCGGTTCGATCAGCACATGCAGTAACGCGTGCTCTTGACCACCGCCAGGCTCGGCATCCAGCTGCAGAGTCTGGCCGTTTTTACATTGATCGCTATTCATTGTGTGGTAGCGGGCAGGAATCGAATCGTTGTGATCAAATGCTCGGGTTCCCTGCGTCTGTCGAATGGAAAAAGTGCGCTCCGCATAGTTGTACAGGCAGATTGCATCGGCCTGTACCTGCATCTGTACCGGATGGGCAATGGTAAGGCCGACTGACACCCTGGCCTGCGCCTGAGCTGCCGGCGAATCTGCCCGTACCGGAATTCCTGCAAGCAGTAACGCCGTGGCCAGAAAGACGATGAATGGATTTGCTTCCGGATTCTGCATCTTGCCACTCCCGCAGCGCGGTCATGGTTTGATGCAGCGCTGCCTGATGAATCGGCAAGTTCAGTATTGGTGCAGGGATGTCACAGGTAAAAGAATGCGTTCTGCTAACTGCATCACCTTTCATGGCGGTAGCGACTTAAAAACCTGAATGGAAATCATGGTGATATCACAGTGATTTTCTAGATCAGTCCCTGTGCGAGCATGGCATCCGCCACCCGGACAAAGCCGGCGATGTTGGCACCGTTGACGTAATCGGTCTCGCCAGCCTGAGTCCCGTATTCAATGCAGCTGTGGTGAATGCGCTGCATGATCTTGTGCAGGCGTTCGTCCACTTCGCCTTCGCTCCAGCTCAGACGCAGGCTGTTCTGGCTCATTTCCAGGCCGCTCACGGAGACGCCGCCGGCGTTTGCGGCCTTGGCAGGGCCGAACAGAATGCCGGCTTCGCGGAACACTTCAATGGCGGGAAGCGTGGACGGCATATTCGCGCCTTCGGCCACGCAGGTGCAGCCGTTCTCGATCAACTTCTTCGCATCTTCCGCATGCAGTTCATTCTGCGTTGCACAGGGCAGGGCAACATCGCAGGGCAGGCCCCACGGGTTCACGCCGCCCTGATAGGGCAGGTCAAACTCTGCGGCCACATCGGCCAGCCGGCCGCGTAGTTCATTTTTGACGTGGCAAAGAAAATACCACTGCTCGATCTTCATCCCTTCCGGGAAATGTAATGTGCCGAGTGTGTCGGACAGGCTGATGACCTTGCCGCCCAGTTCCAGTGTTTTTCTTGCTGCGGACTGGGCGACATTGCCGGAGCCGGAAATGGCCACCCGCTTGCCCTCGATATCTTCGCTACGGGTTTTCAGCATTTCCTCAACAAAATACAGCAGGCCGTAGCCGGTGGCCTCCGGCCGCAACAGGCTGCCGCCAAAGGACGGGGATTTTCCGGTAAAGCTGCCGGTGAACTGGTTGATCAGCTTTTTGTGCATGCCGAACATAAAGCCGACTTCGCGCAGGCCGACGCCGATATCACCGGCGGGTACATCCAGATTGGCGCCAATATGACGATGCAGCTCAAGCATGAAGGCCTGACAAAAGCGCATCACTTCATCATCGCTTTTGTTCTTCGGGTCGAAATCTGCGCCGCCCTTGCCGCCGCCCATCGGCAGCGATGTCAGCGAATTTTTGAAGGTCTGTTCAAAGGCGAGGAATTTCAGCGTGTCGAGATTGACCGCCGGATGAAAACGGATGCCGCCCTTGTACGGGCCGATGGCACTGTTCATCTGCACCCGGTAGCCACGATTCACATGCACGAGGCCCTGATCGTCCTGCCACGGCACCCGGAACAGGATGGCGCGTTCCGGTTCGATCAGCCGCTCCAGCAAACCGGGTTGCTGGTATTTCGGGGTGCGTTCGATAAACGGCCAGAGTGAGCGCAGTACTTCCTCGGCGGCCTGATGGAACATGGCCTGCTCGGGATCGCGCTGGCGTAGCTGTACCAGAAAATCATCAAGCGAACTGGACATTACCGACTCCGCAAACCGAATTGCGATCCAGCTTACCGCAGACAGATGACGCCGTCCTGATCCAGCTCAGACTAGCGCCAGTTCCTGCAGCAGTGCGTCAGTGTCCGGCTTGCGGGCAACCAGTGCCAGCTTGTGCGCCCTTGGCAGGCGTTTCAGTCGATGCTCGGCGCGCAGCGCCAGACTGCGATCACCAATCGGCAGATGCCAGAGCAGGGCAATCCGTGTCGCCGAGCGGGTAAAGCGGGCACCCTTGGCGCCGCCGCTCAGATGCTCCTGATAGCGACGCTCCGGGTCGGTACTGATGCCGGTGTACAGGCGGCCGTCGCAATCGAGCAGGTACAGCCACCAGGTACTTTCCGTTGCTGTCATTGCTGCGGGCAGATCACGATCTTGCCAATGGAGCGGCGTTCGAACAGGGCGGCAAAGGCTTCACCGGAGCGCTCCAGCGGATAACGCTGATCGGCCTGTGGCTTGAGCTTGCCGGACAGGGTCCACTCCACCAGCGTGCTGATCACCGGCGGCACAATGGTCGGGTTAGTCATCACCGCGCCGCCCCAGTTGACGCCGTGAATGCTGCACTGTTTCAGCAGCGGCAGGTTCAGCGGAATGGTGGCGATGCCGGTGACAAAGCCGACCACCAGAAAGCGGCCGCCCGGATTGAGCATGCGCAGGGCCGGCTCGGCGGTGGCGCCGCCAATCGGATCGTAAACCACATCAATCCCCTTGCTGCCGGCGGCGGCCTTGGCCGCCTTGCGCCATTCCGGATCGGTGTAATCGACCACCGCATCGGCGCCGGCGTCGAGACAACGCTGGCGTTTTTCTTCCGTGCCGGCGCAGGCGATCACCCGCGCGCCCATGGCCTTGGCAATTTCAATCGCGGTGCTGCCGGTGGTGCCGGAAGCGCCCAGCACCAGCAGGGTTTCACCTTCCTTCAGGTGGCCGATCTCGCGCAGGCCGTACAGCCCGGTGGCGTAGGCAATGAAGAAGTTCGCTGCATCTTCCAGTTCCAGTTGCGCCGGCAGCGGAAAGCAGGACATGGCCGGCAGGGTCAGCAGCTCGGCCATGGCGCCCATAAAGGCAAACCCGGCCACTGCATCGCCGGGCTTCAGATGTGACACGCCGTCGCCAACCGCTTCCACCGTGCCGGAGAACGAACTGCCCGGAACAAACGGCAGCGGCGGTTTGATCTGGTATTCACCCTTGATCAGCAGGCCATCAAAATAGCCGACGCCAACACCGGCCACGCGGACCTGCACCTCGCCCTGGTTCGGCGCCCGGGCGGCAATCTCGGAAACCTTCAGCGCCGACGGATCGCCGAACGCCTCGACCTGTAATGCTCGCATATTCGCTCCCCTGACATTCGTTGCAGTTCGTAGGAGCGGCCGACCGGCCGCGAAGCTCGCGGAACAAATCGCGGTCGGTCGACCGCTCCTACAGCGTTGTGGGCTTATCATGCCGCAGTATAGCCAAGCCGGCGTGACCGGATGTCACTGCCGCGGGTGCGATGTTGTCATTGTTGCCCGGTCCCCGCCGGGAGTAGCCTCTCGATTCGCGGTTTTCATGCCAGTGCGGCATGCCGCTCCGATCAATCAGAAGGAGACCGACCATGGCCGAAGCCTACATTGTTGATGCCGTCCGTACCGCCGGAGGCCGTCGCAACGGCCGTCTGAGCCGCAAGCATCCCGCCGATCTCGGTGGCATCGTCATTGATGCCCTGCTCGATCGCAGCGGCGTTGATCCGGCCGCAGTGGACGATGTGATCTTTGGCTGCGTCAGCCAGATCGGTCCGCAGACCTTCAACGTTGCCCGCACCAGCATTCTCAGCTCGAAGCTGCCGGAATCCGTGCCGGGTGTATCAATCGACCGCCAGTGCGGCTCATCGCAGCAGGCCATTCATTTTGCCGCCCAGGCAGTGCTGTCCGGCACCCAGGATCTGGTCATTGCCGGTGGCGTGGAAGTGATGAGTCAGGTGCCGATCGGCTCGCCGATGTCCAAGGCCATGGATCTGGGCACGCCGTTTGATGGTGTCATCAGCAAGCGTTACCCGGGCGAAACCTTCAGCCAGTTCAGTGGCGCGGAAAAAATGGCGGCCAAATACGGCGTCACCCGCGAAGAGCTGGCCAAGTTTGCCTACGACAGCCACGTCAATGGCGCCGCAGCGACCAAGGCCGGCAAGTTCAAGCAGGAAATCGTCCCGATCGAAGTCGAGATCGAAGGTCAGAAAGTGGTTCACGATACCGATGAAGGTATTCGCTGGGAGCCGGATCACGATGCCATGCTGAATCTGGCACCGTTGCAGGAAGGTGGTGTGATTTCCGCCGCCTTCGCCAGCCAGATCTGTGACGGCGCCTCCGCCGTGCTGGTAGCCAGCGCCGAAGCGGTCAAGAAATACGGTTTGAAGCCGATTGCTCGCATTCACACCATGGCGGTGGTCGGTTCCGACCCGACCATGGTGCTGGAAGGCCCGATCCCGGCAACGCAGAAAGTGCTGGAAAAATCCGGTCTGAAAATCGAGGACATGGATCTGTATGAAGTCAACGAAGCGTTCGGTTCCGTGCCGCTGGCCTGGGCAAAAGCGGTCGGTGCCGATCTGGCCAAACTGAACGTCAATGGTGGCGCTCAGGCGCTGGGCCATCCACTTGGCGCCACCGGCAGCAAGCTGGCCGGCACGCTGATTTACGAAGTGCGTCGTCGCGGTGGCCGTTACGGCCTGCTGGCAATCTGTGAAGGGCTGGGCACTGCCAACGCAACGATTTTCGAAATCATCTGAGTTGTTGCGAAAAAGAAGATGGCGCCGAGCGGCGCCATTTTTTTGATCAGAATACGACGGCCACGCTAATGGTGGGTTGGAACACCGGTGTTTCCACCGTGCCGAGCAGGGTCTCATCCACCCCGGCAATCAGTTTGGCCGAGCCACCGAGGGTAAAGTGCTTGGCCAGCTTGCGTTCGTAACCGATGGCGCCAACGAAGCCCAGATCGTCCTCGACATCGTTATCGTAGTAACCGGCGCCGGCCTGAAAGAACACGCTGTTCAGGCGACCACCCATATAGTGCTTGTAGCCGACATCCAGCACCACCAGCTCCTCGCCCTTGGCATAGCCAAGCAGCACGGCGCCATTGCCACTGGTGGCGAACTGGAACCAGAGGTTTTCCATGCCGTCATCCTGGTTCTGGTCGACGGTGCGGATCAGGTCCATGCCCAGACCAAACTCTGCGGCGCGAGCGGGCAGGGTGACCAGTGAGGCAACAATCATGAGCAGGGTGGCAACGGCACGCATGGGACTCTCCGGGAAAAGGTGGCTTTCGGACAATGGTCCTGTACAGAGGTTCCTGAGCATCCAGGTTCTTCTATTTAATAGTGCGTAAATATTCACGGGCAATTCGGGTGTGAGGATACTTGCCCATCAGCTCCATAACTCTTCGACTATCAACACCGATGCTTTCAGCTTCCTTGAACAGGCGCTGCGCTTCAATATCAGACTCTCCGGCAGCCTTGAGATATGCCCATTTGGTGTAAAGCGCAGATGCAAGAGTCAATCTTGCCGCTCCATAGTCGCTGACTTCAAGTGCCTTTCTTGCCCATAAAATGGCTCCATCAATATCGCCACTGCCAAGCAACAGGTAATGAGCGTAGTTTCCTTTCGCCCAGGCGCTGCCGGGACTATTTGCGATCTCGGCCTCGTAGCTTGCGCGAATGCGCTTGTCATCTCCAATCTCACGAAAAGTCCTGGTTATGCCGGAAAGTGCAGCCTCCTTGTGTTCCCCGGAGTAGCGTCTCGCCACTTCGCGATACCGCCGGAGCGATTCCGCATAGTCTCTGGTTTCCCTCGATAGTGCGGCCCGGTTCAGATCAAGCCATGGATCTGAAGTCCCGATTCTCGCAGCCTCGGAAAGTGCCTTGTTTGCTTCTTCGTATCGATGCATTTTTGTATAGACATGGCCAAGGAGTACAAATGCTTCAGCGAACTCGGGTTCCAGAGTGACGGCTGCCTGAAGGTTCTCCACTGATCTTTCCAGGCTTCCGAGCTCATGTTCCCCGCCAGTAATGTGACCATTAATGAGTTCTGCCCGGCCCTTTTCGTAGTATGCAGGGGCGAAGCCCGGCGACATGGCCAGAATGCCATTCAGGATTACCACTGCGCGATCCGTTTTTTCGTTGTGGTAGCTGGAGCTTGCCAACAGTTCCTTGGCCTTCAGATACTCAGAATACAGATGCGCACTCTTTCTCTGATAAGCACTCTCGACTTCTGAGGAAAACGCTACCAACGGATGCAGAAGGGCCAAAGCAAGAAGCACAAGCCGCTTTTTCATGATGAATTCCTTTTGATCAGATTTGGCTTTATAGCACTGCGGAAGGGTTGCAGGCACTGCTGGAAGATATTTCCCGGGACGCTACTCGGCTAATGCGAAGCAGATCACGAATCAGGGATTGAAAGTGATCTGCGAGCCGACCCCAAGCATGGCACCCATATCAGTAAACGACATGGTTAACCATCCGTGCGCCGGATGGGCTGGCTATACCGTCAGATCAAGCGGCGGGTAATAGTCTTCGTTATAAGGCAGGGGTTGTTGCAGGTGCACGGCGATTTCGTTGGCAATCTGCCGGCGCAATCTGGAAATGATCGTGCCGCAGCCGGGGACATTGCGTGAGGCGCCGAAAATTTCGCTGCGGGCGGCATCCAGTTCCTTGAGGACGTGCTGCTTGATCCGCTCGGGCAATGCAGTGCTGTCGACGTAGCGGGCTGCGGCGCGAAGATCATCCTTGGCTTCGCCGGTGTAGTCCTGCACCAGCTCATCCGCGACACTGGCACAGAAATCGTGCAAACGAACAAGAGTGGGGAGCAAGGAATCGGTATTGGCGGACATGATACTAACCTCATTGTGCGCGGCTGCGGATGATGAAGCAGAAGCGCGTGAATGACAGCAGGTTCCGTGCCAGTTTTACACTGTTTTTATGACATTGCGAAGGCGCTGGCGAAATGATGTCGGTGACTCGCCAGTCCACTTGCTGAAAGCGCGGGAAAAGTTCGCCGGGTTCTGATAACCGAGCCTTGCTGCCACCGCCTGAACAGAAAGCCCGCTGTGTTCGAGCAGTTTTTGCGCATCGCGACGCCGGCACTCTTCCAGAATCAACAGAAACGAGGTGCCATGGCGTTGCAGTTTGCGCTTCAGCGTGCGCGTGGACACGCACAATCTGTTCGCCACCTGCTCCAGATCGGGGTAACCATTACCGGCAAGCACCAGTTCGGCGCGTACCCGTTGGGTGATATCGGCTTCCTGATCCGCCGCCAGTGCCAGCTCCCGTTCGCACAGTTCGATCGCGCCACGGGAAGCGAGCGGGTCGGCCATGACCGGTCGTTGCGACAGATAGTGCAGTGGCAGGCGCACCATATTCACCGGTTGCTGGAAGCGCGTGGTCGGCAGGCGATCGCGCCAGTGGCGATGGTAGTCCGGCTCGGCATAGTCGAAGCAGATTTCCATGCCGGGAATCTCCAGAAGATCACGACCGAGCAGCACAGCCGTGGCGCGTGCCACGCCGAGCAGAATGTTCTCGACAAAAAACTGCCGCATCACCGGAATCGGCTGGCGCTCGCGCAGGATCAGGCTGCCGTACTGTTCGTCCTCGACAAACTCGAAGGTAAAGCCGGCCTGACGCAGGCGCGCATAGCGGGCGGAAATCTCCTGGGCCTGGCGCAGGGTGGCGGCGCTCATCGCCGCGTAGCCGAGCACGCCATGCACGGTCGGGCGCATGCGCAGGCCGTATTCGTAACCCAGCGCCGGGTCGGCGGTCAGCGCCTGGGCGCGCATCACCAGCAGGGTCCACTGGGTTGGCGACATCCGCGCCTGGCTGTCATCGAGCAGGGCCGGATCAATCGGGATACCCTGCAGCAGCGTGTCGGCGGCAAGGCCGCGCTCGGCCAGAATCTCCAGCAGCAGCTGCAGATAGGCAATGGAAATACTCGGTTCCCGGGCGCGGTAGGGATCTTTCATCTCGGGCCTGCCTTGAAGTGGCCCATAATGATATGCAGTTTGGCGCGCCGGCGCATCACGCAGATGCAGGCAGATACTTACACTGGCCGCTGACATGATCACCATTAGCCGGCCGCCCGGCCGCGAATCGGTGCGTGGAAAAATCGCCGTCGATCGACGGCTCCTACAGGTGGTCCGGATACGGAAGGGGGGTGAATATGAGCGGAATCAGACTGGACGGAGCGGTGGTTGCCATTACCGGCGCCGGCCGCGGCATTGGCCTGGCCATCGCCAAACGGCTGGCCGCCGAAGGGGCGCGGATCAGCATCGGCGATATCGATGCGGCGCTGGCCAAACAGGCCGCTGATTCGGTGGCTGGCTTCGGTGGCGCGCTGGATGTTCGCGATCGAGCTTCCTTTGCCGCCTGGCTTGCCGCCACCGAACAGGCCCTTGGCCCGGTCGATGTGATCATCAACAACGCCGGCATCATGCCCGCCGGTGCCTTTCTCGATGAAAGCGATGCGCTCAGCGACACCCAGATCGACATCAACCTGCGCGGCGTGATTCACGGCTGCAAGCTGGCGCTGCCCGGCATGGTCGCGCGCGGCCGCGGCCATGTGGTGAATGTGGCTTCCATGGCTGGCCGCCTGGCCGTGCCCGGTCTCGCCGTATACTGCGCCACCAAGTTTGCCGTGGTCGGCCTGACCGAAACCCTGCGCGAGGAATATCGTGACAGCGGTGTGGCCTTTACCACAGTGATGCCGGCCAAGGTCACCACCGAGCTGGCCGCCGGCACCGACAGCGCCGCCCGTGGCGTGCCGACGGTGACGCCGGAAGACGTGGCCGAAGCGGTATTTGATGCGATCACAAACCAGTTGCCGGAAGTCACCCTGCCGCGTTACCTGCTGGCCCTGAATCCGCTGCAAAGCGCCGCGCCACACTGGCTGCTGCGTGGCGTGCGCCGGGTGTTCGGTGATCGCCGCGTGCTGGAAAAAATCGATGCGCGTGCACGCGCCAGTTATGACCAGCGCATCGGCGCGCTGGCGAAAAAATCCTGAGGAGGCAGTGATGGCACAGGCGAAAGGCAAAACCGTTTCCGCATTGCGGCCGGTCGATGTTGAAGTGCTGGTGATCGGCGCCGGCATCAGCGGCATCGGCGCGGCGATCCGTTTGCGCGAACAGGGCGAAACCGATTTTATCGTGCTGGAAAAGGCCGATTCCCTTGGCGGCACCTGGCGCGACAACACCTATCCCGGCTGCGCCTGTGATGTGCCCTCCGCACTGTATTCCTATTCCTTTGCCCAGAACCCGAACTGGAGCCGGGTGTTCGCCGGCCAGGCCGAGATTCTCGATTACGTTAACGATGTGGCCGCCCGCTTCCAGGTGGAGCCACACATTCACTACGGCGAACCGGCCATCAGCACCCAGTGGGACGAGCGCCGTTGCCGCTGGATCGTTCGCACCGCAAAGGGCGAGTACCACGCCCGCTCGATCATTTCCTGCGCCGGCTACCTGCACGAGCCGCAGATTCCGGATATTCCGGGGCTGAAGGAATTTCCCGGCACCATCTTTCATTCCTCGCACTGGGATCATCAGCATGACCTGCGCGGTGAACGTGTCGCCGTGATCGGCACCGGCGCCTCGGCCATCCAGTTTGTGCCGGAAATCCAGCCGCTGGTGAAACAGCTGGTGCTGTTCCAGCGCACCGCACAATGGATTTTGCCCAAGCCGAACCAGAACATGGGCAGCACCTCGCAGAAACTGCTCGGCCTGCCGCTCGCCATGGGCGCCCTGCGTGCTGCCTTGTATTCCGGCCTTGAGGCGTTTGGCATCGGCTTTCGCAAGCCGGCCCTGCTCAAGCAGATCGAGAAGATCGCCCGCGCCCATATCAACCTGACGATTAAAGATCCGGAACTGCGCGCCAAACTGACCCCGGACTACACCCTCGGCTGCAAGCGCGTGCTGTTGTCGAATAACTATTACCCGGCACTGACACAAGCCAACGTCGATGTGCTCGCCACCGGCGTGAAAGAAGTGCGCGGTAACCTGGTGATCGGCCACGATGGCAGCGAGCGCGAAGTGGACACCATTATTCTCGGCACCGGCTTCCACGTTTCCGATCCGCCGATTGCCGAGCAGGTGCGTGGCACCGATGGCCGCACCCTGGAAGAGATCTGGAACGGCAGCCCGCAGGCCTACCGCGGCACCACCATTGCCGGCTTCCCGAACCTGTTTCTGGTGCTCGGCCCGAATTTGGCGATTGGCAACAACTCCGCCTTTATCGTCATCGAGTCACAGCTGAACTACGCCATGGGCGCGCTGAAAGCGATGCGTGATAAAAGCCTGGTTCGGCTGGAGGTGCGCGAGGCAGTGCAGCGCCGTTACAACAGCAAGGTGCAGAAAGCGCTGCAG
This sequence comes from Alcanivoracaceae bacterium, assembly GCA_023146255.1. Lineage (GTDB taxonomy): Bacteria > Pseudomonadota > Gammaproteobacteria > Pseudomonadales > Alcanivoracaceae > PGZG01. The sequence continues at coordinate 6,203 of JAGLCJ010000014.1, read as the reverse complement.
GGCACGGTATGGAACACCGGTGGTTGCTCCAGCTATTACATCGACCGTAACGGCAAGAACAGCATCGGCTTCCCCTGGAGCAGCGGCACCATGCAACGGCTGCTGCAACACTTCGATGTGGAAAGCTACGACACCCAGGCCGCCGACGAATCCGCTGAGCTGCTGCCAACAACATAGGAACGGCGATTAAATCTGCTGTAGGAGCCGTCGATCGACGGCGAAATCTTTCGCGGCCGATCGGCCGCTCCTACAGGGAATCTGCTTGAGGAATATATCGTGACTGAACCAAAACGCGCGCTTGTTCTCGGTTGTGGCGCCGTCGCCGGCGCCGCCTGGCAAATCGCCACGCTGAATGAATTGCAGCAACGCCTCGGCTGGGATGTCCGCGATGCCGATATCCTGATCGGCACCTCCGCCGGCGCCGTGCTGGCGACATTGCTCGGCGCCAAGGTCAGCATCGAACGCATGCTCGCCAGCCAGAGGGGCGAGTTGAACGAGTGCCACTGGAACCACGACACCGACACCGGCGGCGCCATTCCGCCCCTGCCACGCCTTGGCCTCAGCGGCGCCAAACTGTTTATGCATGGCCTGCGCGGTGACGTCGCCCCCCTGACTGCAATCACCGGCCTGATGCCGCACGGCCGCACCGATATGCAGCCAATGATGAACCTGATCGACAGCGTTGTTACGCCGGGCCAGTGGGTGCCACATCGCAACACCTGGCTGATTGCCGTGGACACCGACAGCGGTGAGCGCGTCGCCTTCGGCCGGGATGATATCGATATGCCAGCCAATCGCGCCGTCTGCGCCTCCTACGCCGTGCCCGGCGTTTGCCCGCCGGTGCAGTGGCAGGGCAGCACCTACCTCGATGGTGGCATCGCCTCACCGGCTTCCGCCGATCTGCTGCTCGGCAGCGACATCGAAGAAGCCATCGTGCTCGCGCCCATGGCATCCATGGAGATGGACAATCCCCGCTCGCCACTGGCAAAGATCGAACGGCGCGTGCGCCGCTACATGACCGCGATTGTTGATCGGGAAGTGGCGCAGCTGCGCAATGCCGGCATCCGCGTGATCCGCATCGACCCGGGCCCGGAGGATCTCGCCGCGTTCGGCTTCAATATGCTGGACCCGGCGCGGCGCGAGCGGGTGTTCAAGACCGCCTGCGTTACTGCTGGCCCTGCCGTGCAGCGCGCCTTGACTGCTTGAGCGCTGCACTGCATCCGCTTTTCAAAGGCCCGCCGCATTCCGGCGGGCTTTTTGATTTTGCATGCTGTTGAAATAAAACGGAAAAGGCAGGCCATGGGGCATCGATGCTCAGAGTCCCGCTCTGTATAAGTGGAATCATGTCGGATTTGCCAGATGGGATTGATTTCGGTTTGTGCTGCGGGGGATTGATGGTAATAATCTTTTCCAGTCAGGGATCGATCGGGTGGGGCGCGGAATCCGGTCGGGTGATAGGTCGAACCGTTCAAACTAAGAAACTGTTATACGATGGGCCTAGTAAGTCCACTTTCGACCCAAAGCGGACCTAAATTAAGTAAATTTTCCCCGGAATTTGCACAGCCTAAAAATAGCCCTCTAAGGAAGAAAAATGACTGAACGAATAAAATTAGAGGAAATTTACGACAAGAATATTAACTTCCTCATCGGTTCTGGAGCGAGCGTGGGATTGCTGCCCACCCTCGCTTTACGAGTTAAAGACGAAGGTGGAAATACTTTCACTATTGAAACGCTATCAACTCGATTAAAGGATGAGGAAAAGCTAGAAGTAGACGCTCTCCTCTTCATGCATTACTACAAAATGTGTATAGAACCGGCCATGGAAATTGATTTCGATAACCTTGGCCCCGCGCAACAGACAGTATTAGATAACTATATTTCTTTCCTAAGAACGGTTCTGTACTGTATGGGCCGAAGCCAATCATCTACTAAGAATAGTAATATCTTTACCACGAACTATGACGGCTGCATTGTTCATGCTGCTGATCGATTAATCTATCAAGATAAGATGAACTTTGTTCTCAATGATGGGGCGAGAGGATTTAAAAAGCGCTATTTGCATGCACGTAACTTCAGTTCATTTACTTACGAAACGGGAATATTTAACCAGCACAAAACAGACATTCCTCAGATAAACCTAATTAATTTGCATGGCTCCGTTTATTGGAAAAAGCAGACTGAGCGTATCCAGATTGACTATTTAGCCTCCGCAGAAGGCATGAAAATAAACGTCATAAAGGATTCTCCAGTTGATGCCCTATCTGAAATTATCGATGATGACTCGAAGGTCTATTTAGATGTGGTGGGCTTACAGGCAGATATTACTGAGATTGAGCCATTCTGGGATGCCTATAAGAAATTACCCATTGTAAATCCAACAAAATGGAAGTTTTACGAGACTGTATTTGAAGAGCACTACTATCAGATGCTGCGTCTATTAAGTTATGAGCTTGAAAAGCAAAATACAGTGTTAATTACATTTGGATTCTCATTCTCTGATGAGCACATATTGCATTTAGTTCAACGATCCCTATCGAATCCCACTCTTCAACTTTATGTTTGCTGCTTTAATGAGTCAGAAAAGAATGCAATGGAAGCCAGTTTCAGCGAATACTCAAATGTGGTTTGTATTGCTTTTGATGAAGATTTGGATTTTACCAAGTTCAATTCCGAAGTATTTACACCAGCAGGAACGTCAGGAGCTATCTAATGACAATTCAAGTTGGTGAAGTAATCGAGGTCAATGGTGTAAAGGTAGTATTAAGAATATTTGATGAGTCAAGTAAGGATACGCTCTTTTATAACGGCGACAAGTACAAAGGAATATCGATCCGGGAATATGTAATTATTCGACGGGGTTTCAGGGATATTGTGTGCCGCGTTGAAGGAGAGTACCTCGACGAAAAGCGTTTCGAGACCGATAATCAAAAAGTCTTATATATAAGAAAGGTAGATGTTCGACCAATAGGATATTTTCAGGAAGAAAAGTTCTATGAGGGTATCAAATATCTACCTATGATCAAGGATCCTGCATACCTTTCCTCTGAGTCAATGATTGAAACTATTTTCGGACCTAGCCAGGAGGACGGATTCGTCATTGGTGAAATGCTTAAGGAAGGGCTTCCTATTTCTTTGCCATGGAAAAGGCTATTCAATACGCATATAGGAATTTTTGGGAATACAGGAAGTGGTAAGTCAAATACACTGGCTAAGCTATACACAACGTTATTCGCAAACAAAAAAGAGCTTATTAGGGGGAAAAGTACATTTACGGTAATAGACTTTAATGGCGAATATACAGGGAATCAGTTAGTTAATCAGGAAGATAAAACAACATTCAAATTAGATACGAGAAATGATGATGGCGGTAAATTTCCCCTCGCAGAAGGAGAGTTTTGGAATAAAGAAACGCTAGCCATTCTTTTTAAGGCAACGGCAAATACGCAGACTCCCTTTATAAACAGGATTGTGAGTGGCCGGGAAAGGTTTGGCGGGGATATTCAAAATTTGGAAAATTATATAAAAGCTACCTTTCGCCGATCATTTACGACTACCAATCCCAGGCGAGAGTCGGCTGAACTTTTGAAAGCGGTCGTTGATATTATCGATAATCAAGCTTTGAGAGATATTCTTAATCGATTAGTGTGGAGAGGGGATCAAAGTAAGTTTTCCTATCCGGGGCCTGCGGGTACAGTCTATTTTGATGGTCGTGAACATGACTACGATAATGTCTTCAGGCGGAGTGTAGATGCAATTAACCTGCAAGACTTAGATGCATTTGGTGAGCTGATAATAAGAGTAAATTTGCAGCTCATAAATGATTTGCTCTTTGGATATGTTCAATTTGAACATATCCAGCCGCTTCTGAAACGAATTGAATCATCAATGACTGCGCTTTCACGCGTGATAAGAATCGATGATGAAAACGCAGAGCTACCGTTGTTGACTGTGATTTCGTTGCGGAAGTGTAACCAAGAAATAAAAAAGGTCGTTCCGCTGCTATTAGCAAAGCACTTTTATGAGCAGCATAAAAATAACGTCGGAAATCCTCCGGATAGAACATTACATCTAATAATTGATGAAGCTCATAACATACTCTCTGAGCAGTCGACCAGAGAGCAAGAAAGTTGGAAAGACTACAGATTAGAGCTTTTTGAGGAGATTATTAAAGAAGGGCGAAAGTTTGGTATGTTTTTAACATTGGCCAGCCAGCGCCCAGCAGATATTTCACCAACGATAATGTCGCAAATCCATAACTTCTTTATTCACCGCCTGGTTAATGATAAAGATCTATTTTTGCTGGATTCGACGATAAGCACTTTAGACAACCTCTCAAAAAGTATAATCCCTAGTCTTGCGAAAGGTTGTTGCATTGTAACCGGGACCTCCTTTGATTTGCCGATGGTTTTGCAGATCGAGCAATTAGCTAAAGAGTACCAACCCGACAGTGAAGATGTGGATCTGGAAGACTTATGGTCTTAGTAAGGTGCGGTAAAAGCGGTAAACGGGACGGAGTCTAACGTTATACGTTTTTTATCGAATGTCCGCTTATGGCCGAACTTTGACATAAAGATAATGATGCATATCACGTATAACAAGCGCAAGCACTCGGAACAATTTCCCGCTTTGCTCCAAATTGTCCGGTGTTGCGAGCGTTATAGAGCTTGGCAAGCGTGATCACTTGGAGCTCAGCATGAGAACACACATCGTAATCCCAACAGCAATAGCATCTTTCCTGAGTGGTCTATTCATTTCTGTATTCTTACTGAAATCGATAGGAGTGCCGCAGGCTGATCTACATGGCACCACTTACTGGGTACAGTTTGCTTTGATGATGACTTTCTCGATTTTCGTGTCCTACCTGGCAACGAATGCAGTTGAAGGAAACCTTGGCATTGCATTTGGCAATATTGGGAGGTTTATCCTTGCCCCAGTTATGTTGCTCGGGCTGGTGGCAGGGTTTTACTATCTATGGTCTGCTGTCCCGGTATGGGCGTTCTTTATAATACTTTTGCTCGCGCTAATTCTAGTTTTTATGGCTTTAATATGGATAAACCTTGCGGCGAAGGGTTGACTCTCTCACCCTGTAACAAAGTGGTGTTGGAGCTTTTGGCTGGGACGCGCCACTGCGCGCCGGGCCTTAAACCGTGGCGTCATGTCACAAGGAGTGCTCATGAAACGGGACTATCATATTAAGGAGAGCCCGATCCCAGCTGGGTTTCAGATTTATGAGGAACGTCTTGAAGTTGCTGGAGTTCAGCATCGTCTCGCAGATGGGCAGAAGTTTATAAAGGGCAAGGATTACGAGATATCTCTGGAGGCGGACCCGACCAATCCCTATGACTCGAACGCAGTTAAGGTATTGGGATCAAGCAAGGGCCTTTGGGGTAGGAAGTCTCGGCATATAGGCTATTTGCCTGCAGACACGGCTATGCGCGTGACTGCATTTGGCATATCGGATGTCTGTCCGAGGCTGCTAAAAACCTATCTGGGGAAAAGTGGCTACGTGGAAGTTCTGTTTCAGGTTCTCGGGCCAAAGGGGCGAAAGAAGGAATACCTTGGTGCCTAAAAGATATAACAATGACCTAAGCCGGATACCTTTTGGGAGGCATCATGGATGATAATTTTCACGAACGCATCTCCGAGTTGGAGATTATGGTCGAAGAGATGGAGCGCACCCATGCCATTCTTTATGGCATTCTTGTGGGAGGGATCATAAAAATGACATTCGGATCTTGGCTTTGGCCCGTTCTCTTTGGCGTGGGCGCGTCCTTTGCGTACTGGCGTTTCTTCGCTAAGAAGCCGTTTTCTGGTCGAGATGCTGGTGCCGACAGTAGCACCGAGTAGCACTTTTGCTTCCGGGATAATCCAGTTGCGCAGATACGAAGGCATTGATCAGCGCGTGTCTCGGCGGTCTTATTGAGATAGAGGGGTATCTCTATGAAATATGGTCTCAAAATCACTTTTCTAGTTATTTCTCTAATGATTTCTGCCTGTGGCGGGGATGGCAAGAAGACAATAATTCAGGGGTCCGAGGATTCTGAGGCACGGGATGACATATTAGTTATTCAGTCCGACCTCGTGGATGTTTTATCTGCCGTCGTTAATATTGAGAATGAGACAGCGTCGCTGGATTCGAGATTAGACATTGTTGAGCAGGATATGCTGGATGCTGAAACTGATCTGTAACCACTTTCGTGGAC
>JAGLCJ010000013.1 GCA_023146255.1 Alcanivoracaceae bacterium | reverse complement strand
AAACTATAAAGCTACTATAAGGTCAATAGAGTAAAGAATCCGTTGGGGAGGAGGCTGATGCGCATTGGTCAGTTGGCGCAGTTGGTAGGGGTCGAAACACAGACGATCCGCTTCTATGAACAGCAGGGCTTGTTGCCGCCGCCTGATCGGCAGGACAACGGTTACCGTGTCTATACCGAGAAGCATGGTGAGGGGCTGGCCTTCATCCGTCGCTGCAGAATCCTGGGCCTGTCACTGGCTGAGATTCACGAACTACAGAGCTATCAGGACGACCCTCATCACCCTTGTACCGCCGTCAACACCTTGCTCGATGATCACATCTCTCATGTGCGGTCGCAGATAACCGCTCTGCAAGCGCTTGAGAAACAACTCGTTTCACTGAGAGCGAGTTGCAACGATGACCGGGAAGTTGAGGCGTGTGGGGTTCTTGCTGGAATTAGCGAAGGAAACATGCACCAGCAGTAGGTGAAGCATCAACCAGATAATCCGATGAGATGCCGGTCTGTCTCACTCTCATGCAAAGGTAAGATCAACCATTTAATCCGCTTACCCCTTTAACTAATAAGTTTATGGCATCATGATTCATGTAATCTCCTCCTTTAAGAAGCCGCAAAAAACGCGGCGCAAACTGCCTGCTTATTTGAAAAGGTGCTTATCCATGGTTCACGATAATTCTGAGTCTCATTGTCATCACCATACACCCTCCCACACGGGCTCAGGGCTTACAGACCCGGTCTGCGGCATGGGTGTAACGGCAGACTCTGCCCAGCATGTTGAGCATGCGGGTAAAACTTACTACTTCTGCAGCACCAAATGCATGAATAGATTCCAGCATGACCCTGAGAAGTTTCTTTCACCAACCTCGCCACCTCCCTCGGAAGCGGTCAAAGGCACAATTTATACGTGCCCGATGCATCCGGAAATACGTCAGGACAACCCCGGAACCTGCCCTAAATGCGGCATGGCACTTGAACCCCTGATGCCCAGTCTGGAAGATGACAATCCCGAGCTGGACGATTTTTCCAGGCGATTCTGGTGGACATTGCCTTTTACCGTCATTGTCACGGTGCTTGCCATGTTTGGGCCACAGCTTGGCTGGTTCGAGATGGCGACGCAAACGTGGATAGAGCTTGTACTGTCGCTTCCCGTGGTGCTGTGGGCCGGACAGCCGTTCTTCGTACGGGGTTGGCAATCAGTGGTCAACCGCAGTCCCAACATGTGGACGCTGATCGGCTTGGGTACCGGTGCCGCCTTCGTCTACAGCACGCTGGCAACCGTAGCTCCCGGTATATTTCCGGAAACATTCATGTCCATGGGGCGTGTGGCGGTTTATTTCGAAGCCGCAGTGGTGATCATTTCCCTTACGCTGTTTGGTCAGATGCTGGAGCTTCGCGCGCGTTCCCAGACATCCGCTGCCGTCCGGTCATTGCTCGGTCTGGCGCCCAAGACGGCCCGCCGTATCAATGCAGACGGAACAGAAGAAGATGTACCGCTGACGCATGTGCATGAAGGTGATCGTTTACGCGTACGTCCCGGTGAGAAAGTTCCTGTCGATGGCATTGTTGAAGAGGGTGCAAGTTCTCTCGATGAATCCATGTTGACTGGTGAATCGTTACCCATCAGCAAGCGCCCGGGTGACAAGGTCATAGGGGCAACGATGAACACCTCTGGTGCACTTGTGATCCGGGCGGAGAAAGTCGGCTCGGCCACTGTGTTGTCACAAATTGTCCAGTTGGTGGCTCAGGCCCAACGCTCTCGGGCGCCGATGCAACGGATGGCTGATTTGGTGGCGGGTTACTTTGTCATGGCGGTGGTAGCCATCGCCATCCTCACCTTGGTCGTGTGGGGCATGTTCGGCCCGCAGCCAAGCTGGGTCTATGGCCTGATCAATGCGGTCGCTGTTCTGATCATTGCTTGCCCTTGTGCGCTGGGGCTCGCAACGCCCATGTCAGTCATGGTTGCTACCGGACGAGGCGCAACCAAGGGTGTTCTGTTTCGTGATGCAGCAGCAATAGAAAATCTGCGCAAAGTCGATACGCTCATCGTAGACAAGACCGGCACCTTGACAGAAGGCCGACCAGCATTCGATCAGGCTGTTTCCGCTGGCGAGTTGGACGCCGATGAAATCTTGCGCCTGGCTGCCAGCCTCGATCAAGGCAGCGAGCATCCTTTGGCTGACGCTATTGTCAGCGCTGCGCGCGAACGTAATTTGGTGCTCAGCCCAGTGGACGACTTTGACTCTGGTAGCGGCATAGGCGTACGGGGCAAGGTTGAAGGCAAAACACTGCTGTTGGGCAACACTGCGTTCATGCAGCAGGATAACGTCAATGTTGATGGCCTGGCTGCCACCGCTGAGGGATGGAGGACAAAGGGTGCGAGTGTGATGTACCTGGCGGTTGACGGCACACTGGTCGGCCTACTCGCCGTTTCCGACCCCATCAAACAGAGCACCCCTGAAGCGGTACAGGCGCTCAAGGCCGCGGGAATCAGGGTCATCATGGCTACTGGTGACGGTATTTCAACGGCAAAAGCGGTCGCCGAACAACTAGGCATAGACGAAGTTCATGGCGAAGTGAAACCGGCCGACAAGCTGAATCTGGTTGATAAGCTTCAATCAGAAGGTTGCATCGTTGCGATGGCGGGCGACGGCATCAACGATGCCCCGGCACTGGCCAAGGCGAATGTCGGTATCGCTATGGGAACCGGGACGGACGTAGCGATGAACAGTGCGCAAATCACCTTGGTAAAAGGAGACCTGCGGGGTATCTCGATTGCCCGGGACCTGTCAAACAAGACTGTTCTCAATATGAAGCAGAACCTTGGTTTTGCGTTCATTTATAATGCGTTAGGCGTTCCACTGGCTGCTGGCGTCCTGTACCCGTTTGCCGGGTTGCTTCTATCACCCATGTTTGCAGCCCTGGCGATGAGTCTGAGTTCAGCGTCCGTTGTATTCAACTCGCTGCGGCTTCGTGGTTCGGTTTAAGCTGGATACGTCGAGGGGTAATCCCCCCACGATAGAACAGCCTGTTCGGGACTTGCCAGCCCCATTCAAGCCGATAAAGGCAACGATGTTGCCTTGGGCTGATTCAAAGTTAAAGGTCTGGTCCTTCAGGCCTTTATATTGACCGCTTAGCGTCAACGACAGTAACCGCATCAGGCTTTTTTCCTTGCCGCAGCTTGCTTCTTAGATTGCTTTTTTAATGCTTCACGCTCAGCCTGTATCTTCGCCAGCAGGGCTTCGGCGGAGTTGTCACCACTGATCAGCTCCGGGTTGGCAGCGCGCCAGTCGGCGGTCAGTTCACCCCGGAAGGCCTTGGCCAGTATCGACTGAGTAAGGTTATTCACCCGCTCCAGTGCCGCAGCGGCTTTCTGTTCGATGGTGCAGGCGTAGGCAAAGAGTTCTTCGACGCGGCGGACGATTTCGGTTTGTTCTTCCAGAAATGGCACTGGTATTGGGTAACTCCGAATATCCTTCATGTTTACTCTGGGTACAGTGCTACCGATCGTCATTTTTCTTACGGTCGACATGATTTTTTCTGAGTTTAAAACGATTGTTAGAAACTTAGGATTGACTTCTGAACCAGCACGAATTACTACCATTCTTTGACCAAGGCAAAGTTCAGTGTCAGGGGGAATTTGGCAAGCAATACCTACCGTACCTTCTCGGCTGTAAAGAATATCGCCAGGTTCACGTTTTAGGCGTTGAATTCTTTCAGAGAAAACTTCTTCACTCACGAAACCCTGTTCAGATAAAGAAAGCACGCCTCAGACAAGCTACATTGAGGGGATGCTTGGCAGAAAATTCTCACCATTTGGCATAGACATGTCCAACGACCATAAGAACCCGTGATGGGCCTGACTGCTTGCTTATACATCTTCTCGCCGCACCTCAGGGGAGTAAAGAACAGCGTAAACGTCCGCTATTGCACCTTTGAGAAGAAACTTAGGCAGCCCCGTTTTTGCCCTAAGATGTACGTAAGCCTGCTTCCTGGACTTGGGAAATGAGCTATACTCGTCACTAGTGAAGTATTGGAGCGCTTCATTCGTTGCCCTGTCCTTCGTCTTGCGCCGCTCATCACGAACCAATGTCTGATGACGAGATACCAGCTTCGCAAGTACCGTTGGATAGCGGTACCGGAGATAACCTACTGAGACGCCGAGCTCCCGTGCCACATCTTTAGCCGGCTTGGGTAAGCAGCCAGGCAAGAGATATTCCTTGAGTCTGGCTAGCACCTCATCATGATTTCGCTTCTGGCGCACCCGCACCTCACAAAATCCCTCAGGAAGCTCGCACAACCATGTCTGATTCAATACCTGGGTAGAATGAATCGCATTTCCCGAAATCAACGTGTAGAGGTCAATGCCAAGCCCATAAGATAATCGTCGAGCTGTTTTAAAGGTAATCTGATTATGCTTTTTATAGAGACGGACCCACTCATCTTTGGGGAGCGCATGATATAGGTCGCGTTGCTCATAGGTACGCCGATAATGATCGTACAAATCTCGCAATGACCTCCATATTCCTCCTTGAAAGGACTCCTCGCTAGACCCATGGTCAGCCATATCTATAAAGAACTGATGGACATCGGCTCCGTTCTGGTCCCAGCTCGAAGCAATGGTCGGGGCTGGCTTATCCGGATTCCGCTTACCAAGATGCCTGTCGCAGTTCTGGCACAAACCGATATCTTTTTTTCTTCTATAAGTTGCCTGGTTGCAGCCACAGAAAGAGCACTCAGATACAAGCTCAGTCCTGTGATGTGGACAGTGTGTAACGCTTGAAAGATGCCATATTAACTTGAAAAATGCCTGTTGACCCAGATCACTCCATTCACACATGCATTCCGGGCACCACCTGAATCCGGACGCCACCTCGCTCGGGGAACGCCCCACATCTGACGTCATAAAGAGAAGCCTGGATTGCCCTAAAGATACTTCTGTCGATCCCTCAAGCGCAGACAAAATTGCGCTACTTGATCGATTAACGCGCACCATCGCCGATATTTTTATAAAGGTTGGCACAGCCTTTGGGGACACGCCGAAGGACGGATTATTCGCGCACGCTTTTCTTAGATAACGAAAGAATTCACCAACAAAGATACCGTAATCATATGAACTGCGGTAGATGTATGATGCAAGCGACTCGACATCGGCTGTCCCAGCACCCTGTAGTTCGATCGGGAAAAGCACGCTATTTTCCTCCGCTTGTTCGATTACCAGGAGGGTAGCGCTTGGGGTTTCTTTGAAAGGGCACTCCCTTGCGCCCATTAGTTGGCGCTGCCGAGACCAGGGATTTTCTCGATGGCGGCTGGTATTCGGGCGCCGTGAGCATCGTTTCACCCTCGTATATCTCCGCCGAAATTGCCTGCAGATCCGCCTTTGAAAGCATCTCGTCTATGAGGGTCTTTCGGCTTAACTTAGTGTCTGACGCAATACATAATGCAGCGGACCTGATTATCCATTGACGCAGCAATCCTATACACCCCAGAGACCCCTGATAGAGGATATCGATCGACTCAGATAGAACAGGACCATCTGCGAACTCGGACACCATCCTGTCGTATGACGACAAAATCCTCGCAAACTCCGTTAAGTCTTCTTCATTGCTATAGTATCGAGGAAAATGAATTTGGCTCTTTCGCCCGATCAGGTGGGGCGAGTTCCCGACCACCTGAAGAATTGGATAAGCTCCGACTACAACCAAGACCAGGCCAGAAGACTTTGCCATACACTTCCAGGAGTCAAGCACCGCATAGCCTCCTATCGCGCCCTTACTAACATATTTGACGTGCTGAGCCTCGTCTATAAAAAGGAACCTTGTTTTCCTGTGCAGGAAGGCGTTCTCCAGCGCCACCCTTAAAGTAGACTCAGTGGCACGTTCGGCCTTGCTCTGTGTGCAATCCTCGTAAATGTCACTGCCTGTAAAGCCATACATGGGGTGTTTCACTGCCTGAAGCATCCGCAGGGTGAACGCCTTTGTAGCAAACTTTCCGTGTGGACCTGTGTTCTCAGCATCCACGACAACAGCCGGAATAAGGCCCGTGCTTTCAAAGTCAACTTCACCGCACAACAGCGTGGAAAGCTCACTAATCAATTTCGTCTTCCCCGCGCGAGAAGGACCGGTTATGCACACCACGTCCCCTGGTGAAGCCATGGATAGCGTAGCGAAGGCTTTACTTAATGCAGATTGCCAGTTTCTATGGACGATCTTCATTTCCTTTAGCCGTGATATGGCACTCTCAACGCTCATCCCCGCTCCCTCCAGGCCTCAACCGCCAATGGCTCGACCCGGGAGTTTCGTATTCTGGAGAAAATATCCTGATCTGCGCCTGCCTCCATTTGTGGCGCAATTGTCAGGGCCGGAATTTCGCTATGCTCTGCGAGCGAATCCATTTCACGAATAATTGCCACCAGTGACTCATCCGCCTGCTCTTTGATAGCTCGTTTATCCTTTAGCGCATCGATAACCTCCAGCGCATGGACGTGCTGACCAATAGGATCCAGCGTCAAGTACTCATGAATCCTGGCGGATTGACACGAAACCCAATGATTGTTGACCCCGGCGTAAACAAGATGGGGGTTCTCTGCATCTGGCCTTACTTCAACACGTGCATTCTTGCCTCCTAGAAGAGCTAACTCTGGACTCCAGTAATGCATCTCTCCGATATGAATTCCTCTTATAGGGTCAAACTTATACCTCTTTGAGTCGACACTTGTTGCAATGAGGAACTCCTGATCAATAGAAACCTTCTTTGCAATGTACGGAAAATCTCTCTGTCCCTGGTTAAGCAGATAGATAGGAGAGCCCCCGCCTGGAGACACTGGCTTGGCGTTCCGCCAATCCATAAATGCGACAAGCTCTCTATAAAAATCGTATGGCCTGAGCACCGCATCCCTTTCCGGTGAAAACTTGCGATCTACCGATCTGACCTCTTTGTAGTCAGCGGTGTTACCCGGCCTATTAACAAGCCACATTTTCTTGAAGTCACCAAAAAGCCCTTCAATTTCGCCGCCAAACCTCGGGTGCGCACTTGGTCGTAGCGATAGCGTTATTCCCAAGTCCGCGAGTAATGAAGCAAAGTACACTGACTTGAACTCAGCGCCCCGGTCTACGATTAGCTCTGAAGGCAGCTTTCCATGCCTTCTAACACAATCCCTCAAGGCCTTTGCAATAGTCTTTCGCGACGGAGGAAGAAGAGAGAGGCTTAGAGCCAGGACAGCTCCAGAGTATAAGTCGATGATCCCTGTTATTGTCGGACGAGCAGCGAAAACATAATCACCACCATTGAAGATTACGATATAAATGTCGGCATAGTAGTGATCTACAGCTGCTGTTCGCCATGCATAAGACGTCTTCAATCCGCGATACAGGACCGGTGTCGCTGAACTCATCGCGTTAGACAGCCGTCTACCTCCTCGCTGATATCCGATATAGTCCCCCGGCACCATCGCCAGGTATTTGCGGAAGGTAGTCCTGCTTACTGGAGCAACGTTAGGATGCCGCTGCCGGGCCAAGCTCTTGTATGCAATGTAGCTTCTGTACTCGGACAGGCCTCGCTTTGCGCAGTGCTCGCTCCTCAGATAATCATCAAGAAACCGCAGAACGTAGTCCGGAGCCTTGTTTTTCCGATTTCCCGACTTGTGATACTCGGGAAGTAGAGACTGAAACCTCGTCAGCCCTAGTTTCTCACCCTCCTGTATCTGAGTTATCCAGCGCCGCGTGCTTCGAGACTTTTCACCTGAATCTATTCTTTCAAGACGTGAAAGCGCTTGTTTTGCGCGCCCAGCACTAGGGGCCAGCCCCATGTCGATAGAAACGTTCGCTGCAGTTGAGAATGGTCGGCGCTCCTTCAATACCTTTATTCCCTGTTCAAGGTACTCGTCTTGAAGTGAAACCAGGAACCCCCGTGGACTTGATATGAGGGAACCGTCCAGATCACCAATCATTACGCCGTCATCGATCATCTGTATAAGCTCGCAGAACGACTCAAGGCCGACAGCTTCCTTTAGGTCATACAGAGACATCCATACGTTTTCCGAGAGATACCTCTTTACCTTTTCTGCGCCTGAACTATCGTATCGAGGTGATTGTCTTGCCGAGAGGATGCTTTCAATGTTCGATATCTTGTACTTTGTCTCATGTCGATACACGAATACCTCATGCTGCACTCCGACTTCAGAAAATGCCTTCTTGGCAGGATAGTACTCATAGCGCTCGCCACATTTTCGCCAGTTATAAGAACCCCTGGCGAAAAGCTCAGAGCAGGATATCTCGTCTTTCACTTCGACTGCTCGCACTCCAGATAACGTGAGTACCAAGTAGTCCGGGGTGTACCATATGCTTCTCAGGCGGTCCTTCTTGTCCTTGATCTGTATTCTTATCGGGTCTGGCTGATCCCAGAATTCAAGAATACGATGATCGTACTCACACAAAGTGATGAAGGCTCGCTCTGGCATCCTGCTCTCAGCAGACACGGAGAACCCCATTTTTGCGGACGGAACAAAGCCGATCACATTAGATATGGCCCGCGCCCCCACCATTCTGGAAGGGTTTCCCGTTCTTACTCTTTCGACATACTCCAAAGCTTCGCCAGTGAGGCTGATGGACCGGCAATAATCTGAAAACTCTTGATCGTTAAGCATATTCGTACCCCTTCCGCGCCTCGCCGATGCGCATCCGTACGGCATGCGACACCCTCAAGACAGGAATCTCGATTAAGAATGTTGACGTTTCGATTTTGAGGAGGGATACTTCAGTTTCTGACGCCGAAGGTTTACCTTCCCAAAAAGCCGAAATCAACTTGTTGGTTTCGGTTTTTTTGTGGTTAGCTCATTTTTCATCTCCTGACTTGCCTGTTCTTCCCGATGACGACAGAGGAGGACAGGAGGGGACACTAATCATCCCATTCATGCTCTTAGCTACATCGCCTGCTTTCGCAAAGTAGCCCCTTTTCCCACGAAATCGATGGACAGCCACAGGAAGCGTTCCCCTTTGTCGCGCTTTTCTTACCGCCGCAACAGATGGATATCTATAAAAATCAGCAAGTTGCCGCATATCCAGCATCTCGCCGTAACGCCGCCTTATGTATACGAGGAGCGCGGACTCTGCTTCAACTCCTGGATAATTCTCTACCATACGACGTCCAGCTCCGTCTCTTGCCGTGCTCAAAATTCCAAATGCGATAGCTGACAATACATTAATATCGAGACCGTTTCCCGGTAAAATAACCACAGTATTTCTTCGATTTTTTTACCGCTACAGGCCACAAGCCGGTGTGGTTTTTGACTTGGATATAACCACGGATAATGAAGATGAAGAGCCCGAAGGCAGCAATCAATCTCTTGCGAACCAAGTTATGGCTCGAGGCGCTTTCACGAGACACAGGGCTGGACTACACGCGACTCGAAGAAGAAATTGCCAATAACTCCGAAAGATCAGGCCTGGTCAGAAAATGGCGAAATGGATCACATTGCGTGACCGAACGAAAAGTCCTGCAGATAGCCAGACTCTTTCCAGGATCGGAGGAAATATTCCAACTCCCTTTATTTGCTCTTCTTGAGAACCGACCTATTAGCCGCAAAGAGCTTCTTCGTATAATGAAGCACTACGTGAATCCAGGAGATCCTTTTCAGTTCTGGCAGCTGCCCAAGAACTTTAAGGGACGAACTGACGGCACCGACATGCCAGTACCACTTGAGGACTATCTTGACTGCCTCTACGAGCGGGGAGGAATATTCAGCTTTATTTCGATTCTTTACATAGTTCGCCGGGCCGAGGCTGAAGGAAACCACTTGCTTCACATTGAAGCAGTCAGGTACGCATACAAAAGCTTTCCGTCCTTAGCCAGGCACCCTGATTTCATCGCACATTGGAGAGAAATCCTTTCTGCATTCGAAAAGGTTCATTGGCGAATAATCCCAACAGGATTTCTTCTTTCTCCCGACAGGGAGATACTCCAAGCACAGATCGAGGCTCCGAGTTTCTTTACGAGCCGCGTGCATCCTGATCACAGTAAGTACTCGGCCGTCATTTCGCTGCATGAGAACGAAGACCCAATAATAGTTGCAGAGCAATGAGTGTTTCTGTACCAGGAGCCAACGCGCGAATCTGTCTTACCAAATATCTCCACCACACTAAATCTACGCGGCCCAAGCTGCTAGCTGATCGACACCCGACTAACCAGACGCCAGAATGCAACTTTTAATCAGACGATTGAGCACGTGGCGCCATCTCACCAAAATACATAAGGCCTAACTTTTCTGTGCGACGAAGAATGTGATGAAACTCTTCTCACATCCTCTGATACTGAAACTGCTCTTTGAGTCTCTTATATCTTGGATCTTTTGAAAGTTTCGGAGACGCCTGAACAATACTATCTAGACACGAACCGAAATCTTCGCTAAACCAATGACGATCGTCGATCAGTGCGGCGAGAAGAACAAGTGAATCCTTGGGATGCCGCTTACAAAGACCAGACTCGTCAAGAAGGGACACAATGTTGTAGGCATGCGGGATTGGCTTTAACCAACCGACAACCGTGGATAGCGCAGCGGGGAACTCTCCACCCGCTGCTATCGTAAGACGGGCGAATATCTCCGATATTCTCTGGGATGCAAGATCTCTAGATTTTGGCCAGATATTCCTCCAAAAGGGCTGCACTCTGTTTTTCCAGTAATCCTCACGCTGCCCGGCAGCTCCTTCAAGGGCTTGATATACTGCCTGCGCACACTCCTCAAGACCTTCCTGGGGAAGGCTGGAAATCGCCACTCTGAAATCTGTATCCGTGAAACCGTCGCAGGAGTTCAGTGCGGTGTATACCAAAAACGCACAGTATTGCTGCCTATGACTGCCGAGACATGAATAGTTCTTAGAACACCCCAAAAAGCCGTTCTTAAGCGCATTCAGCGCCGGCGGGTAAAGGCGCGGGGACCAAAGAAAGCCCTCCCACATTGCGCGTGCCTCTCCCGAGTCAGACCAGTCGAAAAGCGGAACGAGGAATCGCTCTGTCCAAGCTCTGTCAACACGGAAAAGAGTGACAAACTGCGACGCCAATAGCACGCGGCCATGACGAAATCTAGCGACCTCTATATTGGCGAGCCCTGAAAGCATAGGCCGCAAGAACTCCGGAAGAAGATCGTTATCACTTGGCTTTCTCTTGAACCAAGTGTTTATTAGTGCCTGAGTAACATGTCCGACGGGATGGCTTATTGCAGATGAAACAGGATCATATATCTCTACGCCATCATGATATCTACGCGAAGATTCTTCGCTTATTTCAAGATCTATAATTCTACGGCACAAGTTAATAAGAGTATGTTCATTCGTCATGGAGACCTTGGAAACGGACTCTATCCACCATGAAAAGCTATTTACGACATCAATAAGAGTTTCGTCCGGAATTCTCTCGATAAATCTCGCCAGCCACCGCCATGAGCGCGCCGGCATTGGCTCCTGAGCCCAGACCTCAAAGGCCTGGCTCCATCTAGTGGATGGCCACTTATCATCTTGTGAAAGATCATACAGCGCTAAAGCACTATGAAAAAATCTCGTTCGGCAGACATCTCGCCATGTGTCCTCATAGAACGAACGCTCTTCAGGACGGCTTTTTACAAGCCATCGAACTAAATCCTCTCTTCTTCTAGGCGCGACATCGGTGACTACACTACTCTCGTAATCCGGGTCCCCTGTACCGCTCATCCAGTGGGAAAATTCGTCGCGCTCATTCTCAGCCAGTCGCCAATCAGGATAGGCTTTAGATAACTGCGTCAAGCGCCGGGCTGCATCGTTACCGAGCATACATCCCGATTTTTCCAGTTTAGCAAGCCGCAGCCAAACCTCTCTATCAACTAGCTCGCTCCACTGCGCATTTACGATGTCATCCCGAAACATCTTGCGTGGCGGGCCCTCCAAGATTGTCGCTTCTAGCAATTTCTTTGAAACGCCAGAGATTGCCTTACCCTGGAGCACCAGAAGCCTAAGCATTTCACGACGTGTATCATAGGACCACAGCCACCATGCATCATCGTAAGCAAGCCAACCCACCCAGTTCTCCGGCTTGATGCAGCCCTCATGGCTAGCAGCAAAAAATGCCAATCTCTTGAATGTAGGGTACGGCATATCAAACCAGCTTTCTGCGATACGGGATGCATGTGATTTATCAGTAGATAATACTGCTAACCACGCATCCCTCAGCAGCTCAATCAGGCTCACCCAATCATGGAATCCTCTGTTTTGCCAATGCGGACCTATTGAAGGCATATCCCAATGTGACCTATCCCTGTAATCATCCGCATCCCCCAGCTCTCGGAGCAGATCTAGCGCATCTATCAGTAGGCGCTGAAACTCGCCCAACAGCTTTGGTAACGACAAAGTCCATGACTGGTCGCTCAGGTCGTGCAGTGCGGAACGCACATGGTCAGAAGCCAAGACGACTTCGTAATTTACCAATTGGCGAATATGACTCGGCTCACCTTTCTCCTCCCGTGCGTCGTAATTCCAACGATACGGCCTGTTTATAACCACCTTAGGAGCAAGCAGTTCTCGCAGCTCCAGCCGCAACATAGTGGTTAGCCCATCCCTCCTAAATGATCGCTTCCAGCGATAGAAGTCCAGACCCTGTGCGCGACGCTTTACCCGATTGCCAAGCAAAACACCCCATAGAACTCGCATCAGCTTTCCCGGAACTGCATTCGGTGAGTGCGATCGTACAGTTGCTATTTCTTCAAATTTTCCGTCGCGCTCCAGTGATGAAAACCGCTCGATCTCTCGCTCGATAAGCTGTCGCCACGCGGCGTGCAGACTCCCTCCTTGCTCGACAATCCAGATCACAAGCCGGGGATCATCCAAATGGCGCGCTAGCCATCGAGCAATCTGGAACATAACCTTATCCCAAGCACTTCCGATATCACTTACAAAGGCAATATGCATGGGCGACGCCAGATCATAGGGCGCAGGGCGCCTGATCAGGCTGAAACGGAGAGAATCATCCATCTCACCCTTCGCAGGAACACCGAGTCGCGGCAGATCCCAATGCCCAAATACCTCCGTAGAGAAACAGTCGATTAACCACTCCAGAGAGGGAGCCGGATTAAAATCAGCAAATCGTTTCGCAGGAAGCCCGGATTTATCAGAGATAGCCCAAAGCATTCTGCCCACATAATCATCCTGCTGGGTGCTTTCCTGCGGCAGCGCCAAGGCATGCTTTACTACTATGGCTTCCTTTCCATACACGCCATCGCGATACGTGTCTGCCCACGCACACAGCGTCTCATGCAACGCCGAGTGATCACGACTATCAGGCCTAACCGTATAGAGAATGGGTTTAACGCCTTTCGCCTTCCACTCGATGATCTTCTGTTTCTCGTTTTCGGGAGTGCAGTCTCCCATGGCCCACGCTTGCGGTACGGACTCGCCCATTCTACGGTCAGCTGCCAGAGCATCCATCATGTAACGCAAAACCGGGTCATTGATGCTGTAACCCACGAAACACACCACGTAGTTCCTAAACAGCTCAGTAACGAAACGTGCTGCCCAGCGCTCCGTGAGGTACGCCAGCCCAAAGTCACCGCTAGTTGCCACCAAACGATTCAAACTTGTGTCGTCCGGCTTCTCCGAGATCAATCCGTGTAGAAAGACAAGGCCGTTCCAGCGACTGTTTTTCGGAATCGGTAGCATCGGTGCTGCGTAAGTTTCGAAGTCCTGAGCTGTACGCCTGGCCGCCACATGAAAAACACGATCGAAATTGGTTGTTACCAGTCTCAATGCCCCATCGCGGCTGCGGGCAAGACGCAATAATGCTGCATGCGTGTCGACAGCCCCTTTTCGACGAAGCTGGGGCTTCAGTGCCTGAGCGATACTCCGACGGACCGCAATCCGCTGTAGTGGAATACGCTGCTCCAGAAGATCCAGCGTGGCATCATAGAGACCACGTTCAAAAGCCTCCCTCTCTATCTCGCTAGGTTCTGTTTCACACAGCTTGTAGACTGTACTAACGAGATCTTTAAAGCTTGGGAGGCCAGCGGGGTAGGAGATGCCTGCACCACAGAAGAAAACCAAACGGCCTTCTTCCTGTGCTTGGATGAGAACATCCGGAATGTCCGGACCATTGGTGATAAACTGCATCCATTCGAACCTTTTTTGGCTTCTACCAACTGCTTCCAATCCCCGGCACGCCGTGAGCACTAACAGCCAGGGCCCATATTCTATTACTTAGATCTTGACGGAGGCAGGCCAGGTCAACAGCAGACACCTGACGCGGGGTCTTTACGAGTCTAGGATAAGCTGCTTGTAAAGCGCCATATCGCCGGAAGGAGAACCATGCGACACACTCCGAGTGGCGTCCTGCTCAAGGCCTAGTGCCGGAAAGCCCCCGCCGCAGAGACCGCACTACGGGCGAAGCTATAGCTCTGTATACAACGCGGTGCCCAAGGCAATCAGACATCTAGGTCGCTAATACGGAATCATGAGCCTCTAAACTGGGAGCGATATTTATAGGCATAGTTAGTGCATACATACCATACAGGAGCTGAAACACTGGTGTCGGCCCATCTATGGTTTCAAAATACGGACAAACTATGGTTACAAGAACACTCGACCATTTGGCCACTTTTTAGCACCCAAAATGAGGCCCTATGAATTAAGGGATAGAGCCTCGCAAGGAAATTCGTAAGAGTTGGTGTGAGTGGCATTAATGGGTGTCTTGAACTCTGACACTTACCGGGTATGACCTCGTCATTGGGCCACCGCCAGTTTTGGCGATGACCCAAAGTACGGGTGAACGGACGGGCACGATTAACCAAAGCAAATTTGGTGAGTCAGATTTTTTCTCGGATTGTCTGTCCCAAAGAACTGCTCTACCAATGGCAGGAATGCTTCTATGGGGTCCGTACGATAGTATGGATCAAACGCCTTCTGATCATACTCATCACTGAATCTAACGGCATCCGCATGCCACGACTCACCAACATAACGCTGCCGCCCATTGGTAGGCTTGAATATATAGTGACCGTAGTGCTTCCATTGATATTCCATATGATGACGCAATAGATAGTACGAACCATCGGACACATAAGGACGCACAATACCGGCGATAATGTCGGGATGCGCCAGGTTGGATATCACCTTACCCAGATCATGGACCAAACAGACAAGAATCATTTCATCAGAGGCGTTGTCACGCTTTGCTCGCGTGGCCGCTTGTGTTACATGGGTGAATTGATCAGGCCCAAAGCCAAGATGATAGCCGCGACAGGCGTTAATCATGTTCTTGATGGTGTTGACTACGCCTTGACTCTGCGCTCGTACCGCGTTTTCAATAATCGCCCAATCCGCTGCAGTGCTTTGATCAAGCCGGGTAAAGCTTGTCGTTGTAGCAACAGACTGGTACAGATCCTCTGAAGGCGAAACAAATCCGTCCATCGCTTCGGCCTTGCTGGAAAAGCCCGCAACCTGTCCAAAAATGCTGGTCGCAGCGACAGCCCCAAAAGAACTCGTCAGAAAACGACGGCGTGACAGGCCAAAACGTTGGGACTTTTCCATGCACTCCTTTTCCAGCAGCATGGTCTGCAGGTCCTTTTTATAGGTGCTATCCACGAAGTAGTCATGCGAACCAGCATCGTTTGTCTCACCCAAGGATATATCTTTATTCTTCTCGTTAGCGTTACTCATTGCCAAGTCCTTTAGTATGCCGACTGCTCTCTAAAACAATCAGTCATCGTCACGTTCATGGTTCCCGTGTCATGTTCCGCAAATGTTGCTTCAATTAACGACTTAAACTCATTTAGCGTATAGCTATTGTAGTTAGGGTCGTAAGACACCTGCACCCACTCATCTACAAAATGCGCGGCGGTGGCATACCAGGGTTCATTCAGGTACAGGTCACGCATCGTCGTCGACTCCCCGATCCTGTGACCATAGTGTGCCAATTCGAATTCGTGATGATGCAACACGGTTTTATACACAGCTTCAGATACAAAGCTTCGAATAATCGATGCGGATATCTGGGCATGACCAGGGTAAGAAATGGCGATACCGACATCATGCAGCAATGCAGCCAGAACCATTTCATCACTGGCGTTTGCTCTGGCTGCTCGCGTGGCCGTTTGCAAACAGTGCTGCAAGACATTGACGGGCATTCCAAACGCATAACGTTTGCACTGCCTTAATAAATTGATAACCGCTTTGTGGGCATTGATTTTATGCAGATTCGATGAAGAGTTTGCAATGACGAGCCAGTCGAGAGGAGTGCTCCAATCCATGCGCCTGAACCTAGTTCTGGCTTCATTATCGATAATGGTTTGAAACTCGGTGGCCTGGGGGGCGCAGACACCCGTGCATGGGGCGGGCGCATCAGGCAGGATCACACGGCTAGGGTTCCAGAAGAAGGCATCGGCTTTACCTGCCGCACCTAAACCTACTGCACCTACTGCGATGCCAGCTGCCGCTTTGCCAAGCAGATTGTCAGAAGAAGAGTCGGTACTTTCGGCATCGTCGCACGGAATGGCGCATTCATTATTTTTCGTGACTTTCGATTCCATGAGCTTTCCTTCTAATTATTGTTTTTTTGCTTTTCCCTGCGTGTATCGTCAATCCTGACTGTTATTAGTGACGCAAATATAAGAAAAGGAGAGACTCGAAAAGTGACAGAATGCTAACAATAGGTGCCACAAGTAGCGATAAATCGAAAGCTGCTTAAACCAGGCTCAAATTGCTGCCAGAATAAAGTCGTAGTGAACGCAGGAAAGCATTAGTTAAGCAATGAAATGGGGTGCTCAATTCTCGCTAACCGGGCCTCATAATCCTTTGATTCCAGATTCAAATCCTGCTGGGCCCAGCAAGTTTATCTAACCGCCCAATAACAAAAAGGCCACGCGATGCGTGGCCTTTTGCTTTACCGGGAACCGCTACTTTTTCAGCGCATCAGCTTCGGAGCGCTGAAGACATCGCTGGATGTCAGCACTTCTGTGGCCAGCGCAGGATCCAGATCATACAGATCCTCGCTGCCGATCAGATCGTGATAACCCTTTGCCGGCACCGCCCGGGTTTTGACGATGATGCTGTAGCTACTCTGCGGCAGAGCCGGGCCAGTGATACCAACCGGCAAGGACGGCAGCGTCAGTTGAGATTCACCCGGCGGGGTGTGAATCGTCCAGTGGGACTGATACCCCGAACCACCGGCGGCATTGTGCAACTCAATCGTATTAACACTGATAAATTGACCGCTGTCTCGCTGTGTCGCCGGCACCCAGCTGATCTGCGGGGTGGCGCTGCTGTCTTCCTGGGTGGCGATAACGACCGGGTACTGGAAGCCGGTGATGATCGACGCAAGGAAGGTGCCAGTGCCAATTTCAGGGAACACACCGGGGTACCATGCAGTCCAGCTGTCGCTGCTAGCCCATACGGCGGTGGGCTGAGCCGTCACCGGCAGTGCGACATCCAGCCCTGGCACCACAGCAGCCTGACTGTTGAGCGATCCTTCGTACTGGAACGGCAGCGAGTACAAACCACCGAGTGACACATGCAGGCTGGTAAAGTTATCGCCCACGCCCACCAGTGTGCCGGAGAAAGCGACAGGAATAATATCGCTCGCTGGCAACGACACGGTGATCTGCTCGCGCTCCACAACACCCGGATTCAGATTCGAGGCAATAGTGGTATAGGTCTGCGCACCCAATGATTGGGCATTCTGCAGGCGACCAAAGGTATCCGCTTCAAACACCCACAGCTCACCGCTCACCTCTGTGCCGGCAGGCACATTGAAGAACAGGTCACCATAGAAGGTATTAGCCTGACCAATCGGGCTGCTGAGCGGCGAGAAAGTGGCAACAGATCGCCCTTGCGCATCCAGCAATCGCAGTGTTACCCGCTTGTCGGTCGGCTGAATATAGAAGCTGACTTTTGAGGTCTGGGCGGCTTGCGAAAGACTGTTGAGGCTTGCCTGCAGGGTCACATCTGCGCCAGGTGCCACACAGTAGAAGCTTTCCCATTCGTGGCCGTCCTTGAACAGGTGCACGTCCTGGGTACCGTTGAGACCGGCAAACACCGCCTCTCCATTTGCGTCCGTGGTGACCGTCGCGCCAGACTGATTCAGCTGGGCAATGACGCCAGGCAGTGGCGCACCGTTCTGGTCACGCACCAGCACATTGATGTCGCCGCTGGCACCGATGCCGGAAATCAGGCTGCCGCAGACATCGGCTGCATTACCGGCGTTCAGCGCCAGCACATCGATGTCATTCTCAAGCAGGTATATCCAGTCAGTTGACACGGTGTCATCACCCGTACCCCACTCACCATCTGCACCAACCCGCTCCGTACCTGCCGACACCAGCTCATCATTCATATTAAAGAAGTACAGACTGTAATAGCTGAAATCATCTGACGTAGCCCAGATGCCATCATCCCCCGGCGCAAAGGAATAGCTCTGACGAACGATATTGCCCGCAGCATCCCGCTCCGCGTACTCCACATAGCTGAGCACATCTGTGTTGGTGTAATAGCTGATCCATAGCGGATAGCCATTGATGTCTTCGTCAATAATGTTGTAGCTGCCCAGCTCGAAAACATCCGACTCATTCAGGAAATAGGCATTGAGTCGATAGCTTGTCGGCGAGATATCGACGATTTCGGTATAGGACTGCATCACGTCGCTGGCATCGAATTGCTGCTCGGTTCGGCGCAATCCATCGAAGCTGTAAACAACGTACGCACTGCGCACATCATCACCAGTGAACCAGACGCCATCTGGACCCGGCATATTGAACCGATCACGACCGCCAGCAGTTTCAACGCTGTAGTACGAAGTGCCCAGAGTATCGTCTTCGGTAAACGGCGTTTCATCTGCGCCGAAGGAAGAACCATACTGGTTGCGATATACATACACAGACAGCGAGCGATCCTGATTGTAAATCTCGTAGCTGGTCATATGTGCATCGCTGAAGGCGCTCTCAGCGGGTGCCAGAGAAGGATCAAAGTAGAACTGCTCTATGATATTGCCTTCAGCATCATAGTCGCGGATCCAGTAGTTGAAGCTGTTTGGCTGATCGTCAGCGGTAAACCACTTGTTGTCGGCTCCTCTGCCATTAATATCAGCACGACTCGTCTGGAAGCCGTCAGCCCTGTATTCACTAAGGCTATAGCCAAATAGCGTTTCATCACCACTCAGCCAGATGCCATCCGGGCCCATGCCACCGGAAGTAATTTGTCCGGCGATGATCGGGTAGCCATTTTCATCTTTCAGACTTATCACGGCAGTGGCGGAATCGTCTGCAGTAAACCAGGCTGCATCACCGCCCTTGCTGGTGTGCGAGGCGACAAGGATATTGTTGCCCTGTGCGTCATAGCCATAGTAGCTCCAGGCCTGCACCACATCGTCTGCCGTGAACCATGCGTTATCGACACCACGATTGTTATAGGTGGCTGTGTAACGTGGTTTGAAGTCGTCTCCCAGCAGGGTCATCGTGTGCTGCTGGACGTTGTCGTCAGCGGTAAACCAGATATTGTCTACGCCATCGTTGTTGTAAAGCACAGAACCAACGCTGACACCGGTTCCATTGTAAGTCAGCAGCGAATAATTCTTTACCCTGTCATCTGCGGTGAACCACAGACCATCGGTGCCCGCCGCATCGTAGCTTACCAGCTGGCCACGATTACCTTCCCCATCGATCACTGCGATCTGGTAGCCCAGCGTACAGCCCGGTGAGTCATCCGCCGTGAAGGCAACGGCGTCACTGCCAACGTTCAAACACGGAATGATCAGAATGGCCCCCTCACTGGCGCCTTCGTACTCGAGCACCGCGCCTGTCGGGAAGTACACCGCCTTACCAGTGTTGTGCTCCCCGGCAACATCATCTTCACTGAACCACATACCATCTGGTCCGGGATGGGTGAAGCTGTAGGCAACACCATTGTAGCCATATGGATAAACCGTATAGGCCTGAACGAAGTCATCCGGAGTGTTCGCCTCACCATCAGCACCGAAACTCATTCTGATCTGGCGCAGCCAACTCTGATCGGTAGCGTACTGGGAAATATCGTAGACCTGCGAACTGCTGTATACATCGTTGTTAACTTCTGTCAGAAGCTCGACCGGTGGAGCGGCAAACACTTTTGCCCGCTCTGCATCACCAAGCTGCATAAACAAAGCTTGAATCTGACCGGCCGGGTTAGTGGGTGATGCCGCGGGAGCAGTCGGCACCATACCAACCGGCACCGACGGCTGCAGATTCAGAGCCGAAAAATCATAGATCGGCGCTTCCGGGTCTGGACCACCACCCTCGTTCTGACAGGAAATGGAAACATTGAAAATATCCGTGCTCAGCGTGCCGCTGCCGTTGGCCACATTACAGTTCTGGCCGACAGGCTCTTCGCTTACCAGCACACTCCAGACGCTACCAGCCGGCATCTCTTCTACCGGCGTAAACGTGACGGCACCATTGATGCTGCTACCGGAATGATAAATTTCGTCGTCCACCAGGGTCTGCCAGTGAACCGTAGCAGATGCACCACTGATGCTACCTTCAATGCTGTAGCTGGTCGGGCCGACAACAATATCGGAACAGGTAATAGCAACGTTGCTGACATCAGCCGCCAGCGTGCCGCTGCCATTGCTGACATTACAGGTTTGTCCGGCCGGTGCACCGGTTACCACCACGGCCCAACTACTGCCACTAGCAAGGCCGTCACCATAGGTGAACGCCACTGCACCGTTGCCGTTAAAGCCATCGTGATAGAACACACCACCTACACGATTCTCCCAGGACACCGTGCCGGATGCGCCACTGATGGTACCGCTAATGCTGTAATCAGTCGGGCCAACCACAACATCCGAACAGGTAATGCTAACGTTGCTGACATCGGCAGTCAGGGTGCCGC
This sequence comes from Alcanivoracaceae bacterium, assembly GCA_023146255.1. Lineage (GTDB taxonomy): Bacteria > Pseudomonadota > Gammaproteobacteria > Pseudomonadales > Alcanivoracaceae > PGZG01. Next base: position 280,222 of record JAGLCJ010000013.1, on the reverse strand, counting down.
TGCCGTTGGTAACGGTACAGGTTTGTCCTGCAGGCGCGCTGTTTATGACCACACTCCAGACGGTGCCTTCGGCAAGGCCGTCGCCGTAGGTAAAGGTCACCGGACCGTTGGCGTTACCGCCATCGTGATAGATGAAGCCATCAACACGGGTTTCCCAGATCACATTCAGGCCGTCGCTGGCACCACTGATACTGCCTTCGATGCTGTAGGAAGGCGGCGCGGGGGCATCCGGAATGCTGCTGTTCAGGTTGCCGTCTTTCACCAGCGTCACCAGCGCATCGAGATCGGCCAGTGCAGGATCATCGTTGATGGCCTGCCGCAGATCATCAAGCAAGCCGTCCCAACCGGTGCCGTCGGCAACGAACGAGGTGGTGAACGGATTGCCGTTTGCCGGCACGTCAAAACCTGTGTCGCTCATCGCATCCAGCACTTCGTTAACCGCGCTGATCACATCAACCGGTGTGCCGCTGAATGCGTTAAACCAGTCCGCCGGTGTCTGGCCAGTGGCCTGTGCCAATGCCAGAGTTGTCAGCGGGGTGATGTTGACCGTACCGGTACTGGAGGCGTAGCTGTACAGCGTATCGGGAGGGGTGCCACCGGTAATCTGCAACGCGCATGGCATGGTGCCGCTGGTCAGGGTGCCGGTCCAGTTGCCGTTGGCGTCTGTGGTCACCACCTCGGTAAAGGTGTTGCCGTCAGCACAGCGTGCAGTGACTGTCCCGCCGACAATGGCCGCTCCCACCGCAGCGGTACCGGACAGCGTCGGCGCCTTGGCGCCGCCACCCGAACCACCACCACAGCCACTGAGCACGAGGGCGACTGCGGCCGCCATGGAAACTGCCCAAGGGGCCTTAACGGAATAACGAAGTTTCATCTATGAGTCCTTCCCGATTAAATGCATGCTGACAACGTTTTCCGCTTCCACCGTTATCCCGAAGCAGACCCGATACCGATAAAGCGATAGGCGTCCGAGGATGCTACCAACCCACAAACTACAAAAACGCCCCGTAAACAGGGGGGCAGCGAGACAAAATCCAAATGAGATTCACTTGCATTTAGGGTGTGCCACCCTCAGAATGCCCATCCCGTTTTTCCCGTTTCGACCGAGGTCCCCATGCCCCTGATGCTCCCTGACTGGCTTGCCAATGGTGGTCCGGTGATGTGGCTACTGCTGGCGCTGTCACTGGCTGCCAGTGCCGTGATCGTGGCCAAACTGATCCAGTTTTTCCTGCTGCGGCCACTGGCAGCCGGCAATGGTGATGCCGCCCTGAACCTGCTGGCTCGCGGTCAGGCCGAGCAGGCCATCGCCACCGCTCAGGAAGGCAAGGACCCGCTCAGCCGAACACTGGCTGCGGCACTGGCACTGGACGACGGCTGGGAAGAGGAAGCACTACGCCAGGCACGGGAACAAATTGAAGGCCTGCGTGGCGGCATGCGGGCACTGGAATTGATTGCTGCGGTCGCCCCGCTGCTCGGCCTGCTTGGCACCGTGTTCGGCATGATCGAAGCTTTCCGCGCACTGGAGCAGGCCGGCTCCCAGGTTGATCCGGCGTTGCTGTCCGGTGGTATCTGGGAAGCACTGCTAACCACCGCCGCCGGCCTGAGTGTTGCCATTCCGGCGCTGGCCGCATTCCACTGGTTTGACCGGACACTGGAGCGACTGCGCTTTCTGCTGGAAGACCGACTCGCCCGTCTGGCCCGCCTGCGCTGAACTGCCATGCGCATTGACCTGCCGGCTCGCAAGCCCACCAGCATCGGCCTGACACCACTGATTGATGTGGTGTTTATCCTGCTGGTGTTTTTTATGCTGGCAACCCGCTTTATTGATCTGGCCAGACAGCCTCTGTCAGTGGCCGTTACTGGCGAGCCGCGGCCAGCTCATGAGCAGGTGCTGTTTATCAGCGTGCTGGATGAATCCCTGATCGAACTGAATGGCGAACGCCTGACGCTGGAGCAGGCCTCGCAGCGATTGGCAAAACAGGCTCCGCAACCGGTTTACGTTGATAGTGATGGCGAGGCCTCTCTTCAGGCGGTACTGCGCGTTACCGATCTGCTGCAGGCCAGCGGCCAGACTGAAGTCCATCTGGAGCTGCTGCCATGAGCCGCTTTTCCATACCGGATGACAGTCGCCGGCGCCCGGATATCGAGCCGGTGCTGCCGCTGATCAATGTGGTGTTCCTGCTGCTGATCTTTTTTATGGTCGCAGGCCAGCTGGCCCCCGGGCTGCCGGCTGATGTCAGCCCGCCGGAAAGCGCCGCCGCCTCTGCGGACAGCGATGAACCGATCCGGCTGGTGGTGGATCAGCATGGCAACCTGTTCTGGCAGGATGAGCCCATGGCGATTGCTGATATGCCGGATCGACTCGATGGCCTGCGCAAGGACCGGCCGGTACAGCTGCTGACCGACGGCAGCATTCCTGTGGTGCTGTTACGGCCGGCGCTGGAAGGGCTGCGTAACGCCGGCATCACCGAGGTGCTGCTGGTAACACGGAGCCTGCCATGAGCCCAGCCTGGAAACTGGCAGCCATGGTCATTGCAGTGCTACTGCATGTACCGCTGTTCTGGCAGGTTAGTGAAGGCTTGCAACGTGGCCAGGCCGTCGAAGGCAACGCAACCCAGTCCGGCATCACCCTGAAACTGGCCAGCCGCCCGGCGCCAACACCCGCCGCCCCTGTCAGCCCGCCGAAAGCCCTGCCGCTGGCGCCAGCCAGACCGAAGCCGGTAGCCGAGGTCAAACCCTCCCTTGCGCCCGCGCCCGCACCCGAGCCGGCCCCGGAGGTCACCCGGGAGAGCTCTGATAGCAAAGACGAGGAAGACGACAGCAGCGACGCCAACAGCGTTAGCGGCGGTCAGGTCATGGGCTTGGCGGGTGCCTCAAATCAGGGCACTAATGACAGCGAGATTGAACGCTACCTCGGTGTCATCCAGAGCAGGATTCAACGACTGAAAGAATACCCGGCACAGGCTCGACTTCGCGGTCAGGAAGGCACTGTGGAAGTGAGTTTTGCCGTCGGCGCCAATGGAGAAATTGAAGATTTCCGGATCGTCCGCAGCTCCGGCAGCGCCCTGCTCGACCGCGCCGTCGAACGCCTGTTTGTCCGATTGCGTCTACCTCCTCCCGATCAGGAGCTGCTGCCTCAGCTGTCCTCCCTCAGCCTGCCAGTGCAATTCGAGTTAAGCAGCCTTTAAACGTTTGTCACCGTTTCCCTACCGTTCACACCACGTTTCACGCTCGTCATCGAATCTGTGACGTGAATCTCGGTCTTTCTTCTGTACATTATTTTGCTATGATCCGGCTATGAGGGAGAAAATGACTCGTATCAGGGCATTACTGGCTGTATCCGTAGCGACCATCAGCATGGCGTGTTTTGCCGAGGACGGTGCCGACACGCTGGTCAGCCGCATCTATACCAGTGGTGGTACCACTCTGTACTGTCAGGTTCCCTTTGCCGCTAATGACCGCGGTGTACGGGTTGACGCTATCTATGGCAGCCACCTGATTTTGCGGCATTTCAATTGCATCACCTCGCGCCAATGCGAAAAAAAGCCTGCCTATGCAGCGGTTGCCAATGATCTGCACAATCTTTACCCGATCCAGCGCAGCGTCGAAATCGACCGCCGCGGCAGCCAGTTCGGAGATCTGCCGCCGGACAGCCGGCAGTCAGACTGCGGCTACAAACTCTCCTTCCAGACTTTTGAACCACCGGACCATGCCAAGGGAAATGTCGCCCGAGCTGTGCTCTACATGCACAAGCAACACAACCTGCCGCTAGTTGGCACGCTGGAAATGTATCAACGCTGGCATCGACTGGATCCAGCAGACGCCGATGAAAAAGCACGCAACGACAACATCGCCCGGGTTCAGGGCAACCGCAATACCTATATCGACAACCCTGACTTGGTCGACCGCCTGAGTAACATGAACAATTTCGGCCGCTAACCAATAATAAAAAAGCCGGCTTAAAGCCGGCTTTTTTATTCCTGATCACTGCTTTTCAGAACGCAGCCTCGGGCAGACTCATCATGCACTCGCTGCCTGCGCGCATCTGCGTAGCAAGTGCCTGCGCCTTGGGCAGCAGACGCTCGAAGTAGAAGCGGCCGGTGATCAGCTTGGCCGACTGCAACGGCTGATCGGCATGCTGTGCCGCCACCGCCATCATCCGCGCCCACAACCAGGCATAAACCACATAGCCGAATACATCGAGATATTCGCAAGCAGAAGCATTGATCGCATTCGGATCCTTACCAGCCTGAGCGAGAAGATCTCCGGTCAGAGACTCCAGCAGATCAAGCGAATCGGCCAACTGATCAAGCTGCTTGCCAATAGCCGCAACATCACGATTTGCTGCCAGCCACTCACGCGCATCAGCGAGGAATGCCTGCACTGACTTGCCGCCGTTACGGGCCACTTTACGGCCGGCCAGATCCAGCGCCTGAATACCGTTGGTGCCTTCGTAAATCTGGGCAATGCGGGCATCACGAACGAACTGCTCCATGCCCCATTCACGGATATAACCGTGACCGCCGAATACCTGCTGACCAATCACACAAGTCTCCAGACCGCGATCGGTAAAGAAGGCCTTGGCCACTGGCGTCAGCAGCGCAACGCGATCTTCTGCTTTCGCTTTGGCAGCGGCGTCTTCAGAAAACTTGGCAGTATCAAGTTGCAAGCCGAGATAGGCCGCCAATGCACGACCACCCTCATTCAGCGCCCGCATGGTCAGCAGCATGCGACGCACGTCGCCGTGATGAATGATCGGATCCGCATTGCCAGCAGCATTTTTCACGCCATCGGCAGCGCGCCCCTGAAGGCGATCCTTTGCATACGCCACGGCACTCTGGTAACTCGCTTCACCCAGACCGGTGCCCTGCAAACCAATCGACAGACGCTCGTAGTTCATCATGGTGAACATGGCAGCAAGACCCTGATTTTCCTCACCGACCAGCCAGCCCCTGGCGTCGTCAAAATTCAGCACGCAGGTGGCAGAGCCCTTGATGCCCATCTTGTGCTCAATCGAGCCACACTTGACGCCATTGCGCTCACCGGCGTTACCCTCAGCATCGGGCAGGAACTTCGGCACCAGGAACAGGGAAATACCTTTCGAGCCTTCCGGTGCGCCCGGCAGCTTCGCCAGCACCAGATGGATGATGTTGCTGGTCAGGTCGTGCTCACCACCGGTGATAAAGATCTTGGTGCCGGATACCTGGAAGCTGCCGTCGCCATTCGGCACTGCCTTGCTGCGCATGATCCCAAGATCGGTGCCACAGTGCGGCTCGGTCAGACACATGGTGCCAGCCCACTCGCCGCTGTACATCTTCGGCAAGTACATCTCTTTCAGCTCATCGGTGGCGTGGGCGTCCAGACACAGGGTGGCGCCATTGGACAGCAGCGGGTACAGCGCGAAAGAAGTGTTAGTGGCATGAATCATTTCTTCGAACAGCACCGACAAACTCTTCGGCATGCCCTGACCGCCATACACCGGGTTGCCCGCCAATGCGGTCCAGCCGTTCTCGGCAAAAGTTTTGTAGGCTTCCTTGAAGCCCTTCGGCGTGGTTACCACGCTATCGTTCCACTGGCAGCCTTCTTCGTCACCGGAGCGGTTTAGCGGCAACAGCAGACCTTCGACCATCTTGCCGGCTTCTTCGAGAATGGCATCGGCAAGATCACGAGTTACTTCCGCCGTCGCCGGCATCGACGCCCACAGCTTCTCGGCTTCGAAAACATCATTCAGAACAAAACGCATATCGTCGAGTGGTGCTTTATAGGTCGCCATGCTGTTTCTCCTGTATCGGCGACGAAGAAAAAATTCTTCGTGACCTGAAAGTCATATCGCTTTAAACAACAATGCCCGCATGACGGCGGGCATTGTTGCGCACTACAACTGATGTGCTCTACATCGACAAAGCGGATCAGAACGCGAAGTGCGCCTCATCCAGCTCCATCATGCACTCCAGACCTCCTTCGATGGCCAGCTTGTGGCTGGCAGTACGCGGCAGCAGACGCTTGAAGTAGAAGCGTGCGGTGCTGATTTTTGCCTTGTAGAAATCATCGTCGCCCTGACCGGCAGCCAATGCATCCTGAGCGGCCTTGGCCATCTGTGCCCACAGGTAGCCGGTGACCACATAGCCGGAATACATCAGGTAGTCCACCGCAGCGGCGCTGACGTTTTCCGGGTTTTGCATGGCTTTCATACCGATCGCCATGGTCATGTCGGACCATTCCTTGTTCAGACTGACCAGCGGTGCAATGAATTCCTGCAGCTCGGCGTTATCGGCGTTGGCTTCGCAGAACTTGTGCATCAGTTTGGTGAAGCGACGCAGGGCAGCACCCTGGGTCTGCAGCACTTTACGACCGAGCAGGTCGAGCGCCTGAATACCGGTGGTGCCTTCGTACAGGGTGGAGATACGCGCGTCACGCACGTTCTGCTCCATGCCCCACTCACGGATAAAGCCGTGGCCGCCGTAAATCTGCACGCCGTGGTTAGCCGCTTCGTAGCCGACTTCGGTGATGAACGCCTTGGCGATCGGCGTGATGAACGCCATCAGCTCGTCGGCTTCCTTGCGCTCTTCTTCGGTTTTGGCCAGCTTGACGGTGTCACCCATCATTGCCGCCCAATACACCATGGCACGACCACCTTCTGCGAACGCCTTGGCGGTCAGCAGCATGCGGCGTACGTCCGGGTGAACAATGATCGGGTCAGCAGGGCCGTTCGGGTTTTTCGGGCCGGACAGGGCGCGCATGGCGAGACGCTCTTTGGCATAACGCAGGCCACCCTGGAAGCCGGCTTCGGCATGGGCCACACCCTGAATCGCAGTGCCGAGACGGGCAAAGTTCATAAAGGTGAACATGCAGTTCAGACCGCGGTTCTCCGGGCCGATCAGGTAACCGGTGGCGCCATCAAAGTTCATCACGCAGGTGGCAGATGCCTTGATACCCATCTTGTGCTCGATCGAGCCGCACTTGACCGGGTTACGTGCACCCAGCGAGCCATCCGCATTGACCATCATTTTCGGCACGATAAACAGGGAAATACCCTTGGTGCCTTCCGGTGCGCCAGGCAGACGGGCCAGTACGATATGGACGATGTTGTCGGCCATGTCGTGCTCGCCGGCGGAGATAAAGATCTTGGTGCCGTACAGCTTGTAGCTGCCATCGGCCTGCGGCTCAGCCTTGGTTTTCAGGGTGCCGAGATCGGAACCACAATGCGGCTCGGTCAGGCACATGGTGCCGGTCCACTCGCCACTGATCAGCTTCGGCAGATAGGTGCTCTGCTGCTCCGGGGTGCCGTGCTCTTCAATGGTGGCAACCGCACCGTGGGACAGGCCCGGGTACATGCTCCAGGACCAGTTGGCGGTACCGGTCATTTCGGAAATAGCGATGCCAGCAGAGCCCGGCAGGCCCTGACCGCCAAACTCCGGATGACCACCCATGGCCGGCCAGCCGCCTTCAACGTACTTGGCATAGGCTTCCTTGAAGCCCTTCGGCGTGGTGACAACGCCATCATTCCACTGGCAGCCCTCCTCATCGCCTGAGCGGTTCAGCGGAGCCAGCTCGTTCTCGGAAAACTTGGCGCCTTCCTCGAGGAAGGCGTTGATCAGCTCGCTGTTCACTTCGTCCAGACCCAGCTTCTGATAGTGACCATCCAGGTCCAGCACTTCGTTCAGAACAAAACGCATGTCGCGTACGGGAGCTTTATATTGAGTCATGATCCACCTCCAGAAATGGGTCGCCGGCACTGCTCAAACTTTGGCCAGGGGCCGGGGTCGGGGGCCAAGTCTAGCGCCAGCCACCCGGCAGTCCCAGTGCGTTGCGTGACCACAGAGTCAAACGACCGTTTGAATCCGCTTCCGTGGCATAATCCGGCCACCCTCGTGAATAGCCGGTTAAAGGAGCCTGCACCATGCTCGACAAGGAACTGCTGGAAATTCTGGTTTGCCCGGTCAGCAAAGCGCCGTTGTTATGGCGTGAGGACGCCAATGAGCTGATCTGCAAGGCCAGTGGTCTGGCCTATCCGGTCCGCGATGGCATTCCGGTGCTACTGGAAGAGGAAGCACGCAGTCTGTCCGACGAGGAACTGCGCGCCCTGTGAAACGCTGTCTGTTGCTGTTGCTGGCCATGGCCCTGCCTGCCAGCGCCGAGATTCATGAGTCGGATGCCGAGGCAATCTCCAACGCCGAAGCGGAGTCCAACCGTCTTTATGACGAATGTCTGCTCGAAGCGCTGCGCAAGGCACCGCCTGATGCCTCCGCCTCTACCGTTATTCACTGGTGCGATCCGCAAGCGCAAAGCCAGAAACAGCGTAATGAATATGCGCTGCGAGGCCGGCTGGCACTGGAGAAAGTCAGCCAGTTCAATCCCTTCGTGCTGACCCCGCACCGTCGTAATTACCTGTTGCCGTACAGCTACTGGAGTAATCCGCGCAGCAACAACCCACTGATTGCAGACGACGAGCTGGAGAATCAGGAAGTAAAGTTTCAGCTGTCACTGAAAACGCCGCTGTTTGATGATTTCTGGTATGACGCGACGCTGTACTTCTCGTTCACTGCAGTGTCCTGGTGGCAGCTCTACAATCAGGACCTGTCCCGGCCGCTTCGGGAAACCAATTATGAGCCGGAGCTGTTTGTTGCCCGCCCGGTGAACTGGCAATTCGGCCCGATTGATTCGGAGCTGATCAGCTTTGGTTACTGGCACCAGTCCAATGGTCGTGACGTACCGGTATCGCGCAGCTGGGACCGGCTGTTTGTCAGCTATGTTTTTCGCGCCGGTAGCTGGTATGTGTCACTGAAACCCTGGTGGCGCATTCCGGAAGATGGTGACTACCCGGTAACCAGCCCGAAACGTGATGACAACCCGGATATCGAACGCTACCTCGGCCATTTCGATCTGAACGTCATCAAACCGATGGGCAACCATGTGTTGGAACTGCTGCTGCGCAATAATCTGCGCCGCCATGAGAACAAGGGCAGCGCCCAGATCGACTATTCCTTTCCCATCAACGGCCGGTTCAAGGGACTACTGCAAGGCTTTACTGGCTACGGTGACTCGCTGATCAACTACAACGATTATGAAAATCGGGTCTCGATCGGCATTCTCCTGACCGACACATTCTGATCAGTACCAGACACTGAACAATAGCTGACTGACCACCGCAGAAAACCCATACAGCGGCTCATCTCCGGCCACCGGTACGGCAACACGGATATCGCGGAAATCGTCATATTCAAACCGGTAATGATCAAGCGACAGCCGCACCAGGAAACGATCGGCATGCTTCCAGCGCCCCTTGAAGAATGTATAACCAGCGGCCACACCAAATGACGTGGAAGTAAAGGTGCTCAGCTCCTTGTCGCGGGCAAGGAAGTTCTGGGCGTCCTGAAACGGGAAAAGATCACTGTAGAAATCTGCCGCGGTCTGGTCGTAGTAGCGGGCACGGAACTCTAGCTCCCATTTTTCCTGCCACGGCTGCACCAGCACCAGCCCCCAGTCACGAGACCCTACGCCCCAGCTGTCCGAGTACCAGCGATGTTCGAAGTGCAACCCGGCACGCCAGGGCAGATAGTAACTGGCACGAAGCGCCGTCGCCTCACTACTTCGGGTCTCAGGATAGACCTCTGACTGAAAACTGTAACCGCTGCCAACCTGATAGCGCACAGAACGATACGGATTATTCAGATAGCCCTCGTCACTGACAAATTCGTGACTGAACGCCATCAGCAGATTACGGGTCAGCACCTGAGTGACACCGATACGATACTGCTGACGCATCGCCTCCTCTTCAAAAACCGGATCGTCACTGCGACGCACGGTGTCATCGCCACGGGCATAGCCAAAGCTGAGCGTGGTCAGATCGCCAAAGAAATCCTGGCTGGCGCCGAAACTGACGCTGCGAGCGGAATAATCGCTTTCATCACTCTGTGTCCATTTGAGCGAGTAGATTGCCTTGCCAGCCAGATAGTCTGTGCCGAAGGAATATTCATCGCGCTCCTCGGTATAGGGACTGGCAGTGGTCACCACATCAATCGACGCTGCCGAGACTTTGTCCGCGTAGTAATTGGCGCTGAAGGAAACTCGCTCGGCAATATTCTTGCGCACCAGTACCGACGGCCCATCGATGGTCATGCCGCCACCCTCATAGCGGTGATAAAGGGCGTCAGCACGCTCCTCCGGCAACACTGCGGCATTTACCCAGACCGGCAGCAACAGCAGCGCGAGCAGGCATCTCAGTTGCATCCGCAGCCACCCCCACTGCCGCCTTCCGCACCGCGCGCGCCCTCGCGAGCCTGATGCACATGATGCTGATAGGCCGATGACGCCGGATGACGATCCATCGCCATCACCGGGTCTGCCAGCCGCGCTCGCTCATAGGGTTTGATCCAGGGCTTTGGCGCGCAACCTGCACTTAGCAGACAGATCAGCAGCAGGACGACTTTCATTCCAGCACCAGCGCCTTGATCTGATCGCGATACATATCCTCGAAGCCTGGTCGGTAGGCCCGATGCAGATGACGCAGATTGCCATCGCGATCAATCAGGATTGTCGTTGGCATGGCATCAACATTGTATTGCTTGCTGACACTGCTGGACGGGTCGAACAGAATCGGGAAGCTAACCGGAATCTGCGCCAGCAGCTTCTCCGCCAGCTCCTGCTTTTCGTCAACATTGACCCCCAGCAACGTGAAGCCGTAGTCGACGTATTCCTTGTGAATGGCTTCCAGATGCGGCATTTCCTGACGACAAGGACCGCACCAGGACGCCCAGAAATTGATCATCACCACCTGCCCCTGCAGCTCCGACAGCCGAACATTCTTGCCGTCGCGGCTCTTCAGGGTGAAGTCCGGCGCCGGACCGGACAGGTCCACCGCAAAGACCGCCGCGCTGAACACCAGCGTCACCACCGTTAGCACTACACGCATTGCCACTGCACGCCACATCAGCTCTACCCCTGTTCTTCCGGTTAGTTACATCAGTTAATCAGACCTCAGAAAAACCCGCCAAGGCCAAAACTCCATTCGAGGTTATTGGTCACCTCATCACTGCCAAACAGATCCAGTTCAAACATATGATTACGCATTTCCATACGCAGATTCAGCCAGTCGGTGAGCAACAATCGGTAGCCCATGCCGGCATTCAGGGTAAAGTGGCTGTCACCGGCAAAATCAGTGCTACCGGCCCCAGCCAGCAGATACAGGCCGTTACTAAATGCCCGGTTGCGGCCCGCAAATGCCTCCCCAGGAAGAATGGTATAGCCCACTGACAGGTTGTAGTAGCGGAACAACCGCTCGTCACTGGATAACAGCTGAACGCCGCCACCAAGTTTTTCGAAACTGGTTTCGCCGGTTTTTGCCTGCGCCAACGACAGTTCAAAAAATATATCTTCCGATACGTGCCATGCTGCACGCGCACCGATCAGCGGTGGAGTATTAAAGTTATCCACTGCCAGCAAGCCGGCATACAGCCCCAGCTCGATATTCTCGCTATCAATCTGCGACTCGCGGATCTGCCGCCGCTCGATACGCGGATCAATCAGAGTTGAATCATCCTGCTCCACTGCCGGCAGCAATGCCGGCAGCATCAGCATGAAGACACTCAGAACAGTACGCTGAATCCGGTTCGCCATTCTTCAAACTCGTCGTTGTTGTTGTCAGTGGTCAGCACCACGTAATTGCGGTACTCGGTTCGCAACAGGAATTCACGGGTCAGATACACACGCAGGCCGATACCGGCATGAACACCGCGGTCACTGCGGATATCGGATTTCACCAACACCGTTCGCGGCTCCACCCTGACATCACCAACTCCTATCAGTACATAGGGTGAAATGCGCCAGCGCGGATAAAGGTGATGCTGGAGACCCAGATTGATCAGTCTGGTGCTGGCAAAACTGCCGGCCGCCTCGGTCCACATCAGGTCCAGTTGCAGGTTCTCGGTAAAAGCATAGCCACCATGCACGGTCAGCGAGGTAATGTTATCCAGCTCGCCAATCATCACGCCTACCTCGCCATGGGGGCGAAAAAAATCTTCCAGCGTTCGCTCTTCCAGTGCCACGTAGCTTCCGCTTTCATCCAGTGTTCTGGCCAGTTGCTGACGATGCACCCAGCCAAGCTGGCCCCGTGGTGTGCGCACCTTGATCCATTGGGTACGGCGCTTGATCAGGGTAATCCAGGCACCTTCTTCGACCACATGGAACACCGGGTAGCCTCGGCCGGGGCCGGTATGGATATCAATGTACGGGTCGGCAATCTGGACGCGCCACTCTTCCGCCAGCACAATCCCGCTACCGCACAATGCCAACAGCAAGAGCAAACTTCTGATCATCTTACCCCGCCTCACTGCGGCACTCTCACGACTTCGATACTCACTGCGGCACGACAAATGGATCGTTGTAATTCTGCGCGCCAATATCCAGCCATTCTGCCAGTAATCGTTGTTCGGCGGCGCTCAACCAACCATCGTGCTGACCACCATTAAACAGATTAAAAAAACGGCTGGCACGGGAGCTGGCGGCCACCATCGGCGGGGTCAGCAACACCGGCTGCTCCAATGGAATCGGATTATCATCTTCATCCAGCACCAGATTGCCTTCTTCATCTGTCACGAAGACAGGATTGCCTTCACCGTCAAGCACGGGCTCAAGAAGATCCACCAGCGCACCGTCCACCAATTCAAGCGCGTTGTCATTGAACAGCAGCTCTCGATAGCTGACCAGTTGCGATGCTGCCTCCGGGGCGACATCGGCAGTCAGCTCCAGCTGACCAGGCGGCACCTGCAGCTCATCCATGGCGTTGCGGCGACTATGACAGGATGAACAGGTGACATCCGTTGGCATGCCGGAGATGTCCACTTCACGGGGCAGATCCCAGATTGGTTGAATATGCTCCCCATAGTGAATCACGCTGCGACACAGAGGTGTCCAATCGGCAATGCAGCTGACATCACTGGGTGGTGCCGGCGTCTCAAGATCTTCATAGCGCACGGCAAAGGAAGGGTCTGGCGCACGGGCATCCGGATCGGTCCACAGATCCACGAAAGCGAGATCGAGAGAAGGCTGCAACCATTGCGGCTCAACCCGAGTCAGCACTTCAGCCATACTGTCGCCGGCATCGGCAAACAGCTCATCGCGAGTATTCGGGAACGGCAGACCCGTCACCGGCGCGCCGGCATTAATGTTCGCCAGCTCGGCATCGGCGCGGCCATGCGGCGCCGACGAACCGGATTCATGACAGCCACTGCAAACAAGCTCCTCGCCAGGTCGCACGCTTAACCAGGCGCCATGCAGGCCACCAACCCGGCGCCCGTCCGCCGCGACCAGCTGAATATCCAGCGCAACATTGGCCGGCACTTCCGCGCGCACCGAGCCATCCGGCGATACCGGCACATAGCCGACGATTTCGCGCATGCCAAAGCCGGGCAGACGACCGAAATCGGTACCATCCAGATCCACCACATCGCGATCCGGAATCAGTACAGCCTTGCTGATTCGCATGAATAGCACGCTGCGCTGCGCGGCGGTTACCTGCAATGGATCAGCAAACTGCGGCAGCGTCGAGACACCCAGCGGCGGCACCACCAGAGGATTAAACTCGCCGGCAAAATCATAAACGCTGCGAATGTTGATGATCCCGGCACCTCGTTCCGCCAGCGCCAGATCACGATCCACCCCTGGCACGCCATCTGCAATTGCTGGCGGACGGCTTCGTGCTGCCATGACCACCGCCTCATTGATCATGACACCGTCACGCGGCGGCACCACCGGCAACTGCCGATCGCCAACCGGATCGAAAATCCACAACCCGTAGGCTGGCTCGGCCTCGACAATATCGACAATGCCCAGGTTGGCATCGGTACAGGCCAGCAACTCCTCCGTGTCCGGGTGCCGCAGCCGGCATGGCGCCCAGGCGGCGAGAAAACGACCAGTTCCGTCCGCCAGTGGCGTCACCGAAGCAAACCGACCGGAACTGGAAACCTGATCGTCCACCGATACCGGCAGGTCAATCAGAATTTCCTCTGCCGTCACCGCTGCGCCGGGCACCAATGGTTGATCAAGGTTAATGAAATCCCGGATATCGATCACCAGCGGCTGCGCCGACCAGCTCATGCTCTCCTCGGCACGCTTCAGCACCAGCAGACGACCATCATCAAGCAACGCCGGATTGGTATAAAAAGGTGCGCCATCTTCCGGCATATTACTGTCCGCACCATAAACGATACCGGTTGCACTACCATCCGGGTTCATTGCATAGAGATTGAATTCATTGTTTGTGCCATTGTTATCCCAACGCACCAGCAGCACCCGGCCGTCATTCAACACCAGCGGCGCAAGATCATGGCTCGGATTAAAACTGATTTGCTGAACGTCACTGCCATCACTGTTCATTACGTGAAGTGTGAACCCGTTCACCTGCCGGCTTTCCTCCTGCGGAGAGAACTGTGGCTTACCCTCGTCAAGCAGTCGGGCACGGGACTGACGCTGGCGGTCAGAAACAAACAGAATGCGTCCATCCGGCAGATAGCGTGGCATCAGATCCTGCCCCTCTTCTGCAATCAGGTCGCTGGCAATAACACGGCGCAGACTGTCGGAATCGGCGCTGTACTCCCAGATATTCCAACGCGGCTGATCCTCTTCATCCACTCCCGGGATCTCCGGCGCACGTAATGAAAACAGCAGACTCCTTCCATCAAACGAAGGGCTTAGATCCCTCACATCGTGCGGCTCAGTAAATATCCTTAGCGATAAACTGCGTGCCGCTGCCTGCGGTGACGCGGCATCACGAATCATCAGCTCGCCACCGGGGAAAAAGCCAACCGGCTCAAGCTCATTGCGCGGCAACATCACACCATCGTCGTCAAGCGGTGCGCTGCGCTGCACATACGCCACCGGCGCCTCACCGAGACGTGGATCAACGCCCTGACTGCTGTCACCCAGACAGCCCGTCAACGTGAACTGTGTCACGCAAACCATGCCAGTGAAAAATGCTGAACGAACGTCCCTGACCATTGCGGTTCAATCCTGCCGTTTATCGGTAAAAACTTACCGTGCAAGTATCGTGCACGGAGGCAGAAAAAATCTGCGCGTTGCGACACAGTCCGCTATTCTGCGCTACCGCACAATACACTGGCACAGACATTGCTGCCTACTGCAATGCAACCGGACTGAATCGGGTTAACGGGGTCACCATGGAAAGGATACGTCGTCACTATATTGTCATCGGGATTGTCATCGGCCTGCTTGGTGCCTGTGTTGGCACCGGCGCCGTTGCCGGACCACGAGAGCAGGCAAAGCAACTGCATGATCGCCTGACCGGGACGCCGGCCAGCGAACCACTGCTGGCAGAGCTGGCCGACCTGATTGACCAGGACATGGCACGCGAGGCTGCCCTGCGGGCGATGCAGGAAGACGCGTTCTATGACGTCACCCTGAAAAACTTTGTCATGCCGTGGACCAATGAAGAACAGGATGTGTTCGCGCCACTGAATGATTATGTCGCCACCGTCATCGGCCTGGTTCGCGACAATATCGATTTTCGCGAGGTGCTGTCGGCGGATCTGGTGTATGTCGGTGACAGCGCTGCGCTGAGTAACGATGGCTACAGCATTCCCGCCGTATCGGCATCATCGAATGCGCATTATGAAGCACTGGAGAGTCAACGCGTGCCATTGCAGGACTATCTGGTACCACGTCAGCAGTCCACAATTTACGGTATCCCTTCTGATGCCACCGCTGGCGTCATGACTTCGCGGGCTGGCGCCATGGCCTATTTTGTTGCCGGCACCAATCGCGCCATGCTGCGTTTTACCCTGATGCATCATCTCTGCCGTGATATGGAACAGATGCACGACATCTCCCGTCCGGCCGACCGGATTCGTCAGGACGTTACCCGCAGCCCGGGCGGTGACAGCCGGGTATTCCTGAACAACTGCGTGGGCTGCCACAACGGCATGGACCCGATGGCGCAAGCCTTTGCCTACTACAACTGGACCGGAGAAGAAGGCACCGATGCCGGCCAGATTGAATACACCGAAGGCAATGTCCAGCCCAAGTACCTGATCAACGCCAATAATTTCCCGTTTGGTTTCGTCACGCCGGACGATCGCTGGGATAACTACTGGCGCAGCGGTCCCCATAGCGGTCTCGGCTGGTCCGCGTCCCTGCCCGGTGGCGGCAATGGCGCCAAAAGCCTTGGTGAAGAGCTGGCCAACAGCGAAGCCTTCGCCACCTGTCAGGCAGAAAAGACTTTCCGCGCCGTTTGTCTGCGCGGGCCAACCTCACCGGCCGATGTCACCCGGATTGAAG
The DNA here is from genome assembly GCA_023146255.1 of Alcanivoracaceae bacterium. Lineage (GTDB taxonomy): Bacteria > Pseudomonadota > Gammaproteobacteria > Pseudomonadales > Alcanivoracaceae > PGZG01. Next base: position 263,932 of record JAGLCJ010000013.1, on the reverse strand, counting down.
CCATGAGCAGCAGCTTCCGTGGCAACGGCTATCAGCTGAAAGAGCTGTTTGCTGACGCCGCCGTTTATTGCATGGGCGAGTAAGGAGACCACCATGACGATCTTGCGCTTACTCACTCCGATGGTTTTGCTGACTGTGCTGGCAGGCTGCGGCGCCGATAGCGGCGCACCGGTAACCAGCAATCCACCGCCACTTGATGAAGGCACGGTGAACTACACCGGGCCAACGCCACGCAGCGCTGATATTGCCGCTTTCAAAACCCATGTCTGGGACAACCTGGTTCGGGTCGATCGTTGCGGCGCTTGCCATGATGCCGGCGGTCAGGCACCGGCGTTCGTTCGCCGAGATGACATCAACCTCGCGTTCACCGCTGCCAGCACGGTGGTAAATCTTTTCACACCGGCCAACTCGCAGATGGTCAGTAAGGTCGGCGGCGGACATAACTGCTGGCTCGACAGCGATCAGGCCTGCGCAGACCTGATCACCACCTGGATCGGGAACTGGGCCGGGGCTAACGATAGTGGCGAGGCCGGGCTAATCGAGTTTGTCCCGCCAGTAATCCGCGATGCCGGTGAAACGCGCTACTTCCCGAGCTCCGCCAGTGCTTTTGAAACTCATGTTTATCCACTACTGAGCAACTTCTGCTCGGAATGCCACGAGCCTGCGGCAGAATCGCCGATATCACCTTACATTGGCCACAGCGATGTCGAGGCGGCTTATCAGGCAGCCCAGGGTGTGATCAATCTTGATCAGCCCTCTGCATCACGGGTTGTGCAGCGCCTGCTTGAAAGCCACAACTGCTGGAGCGATGACTGCGAAACCGATGCCACATCCATGACCAACGCCATTACCGCACTGGCAGGCACTATTACACCGCAGCAACCACCGGAAGAGCTGGTGCTCAGCAAGGCCCTGCGCCTGACTGATGGCATTCTTGCTGCCAGTGGTGGCCGCTTCGACAGCAATGTGATTGCCCGCTATGAATTCCGCACCGGTGATGGCAACACCGCGTTTGACACCAGCGGCATTGAGCCGGCGATCAACCTGACCCTGAGTGGCGAGGTTGAGTGGGTCGGAGGCTGGGGTATTCGCATCAATGATGGTGGCAAGGCACAGGGCAGTGTGTCCGCCAGCAGCAAACTGGCAGACCTTATTCGTGCCAGCGGCGAGTTCACTCTTGAGGCCTGGGTGATTCCTTCCACCCCGGCACAGGATGATGCCAATATCGTCAGCTACTCCGGCAGTGAAGAAATTCGTAACGTTACGCTGGCGCAGGAACAATCCAGCTACAGTGGCCTGCTACGCCACGAAGGCACCAACCTCAACGGCATGCCCGCCATGCTCAGCCCGGCGGAGTCGCTTCAGGCCACCTTGCAGCATGTCGCCCTGACCTATGATCCGATCAATGGCCGCCGACTATTCATCAATGGCGTCGACAGTGGCGCCATCGATCAGCAAACCCCTAGCCTGCTCGGCTCATGGGATGACATCTACGCGCTGGTACTGGGCAGTGAAGCCGACGGCAGTCGTCAGTGGCAGGGCGTGCTGCGCTTTGTCGCCATTCACAATCGCGCGCTTACCGAAGAGCAACTGGCGCAGAACTTCGCCGCCGGAGTCGGCGAGCGATTCTTCCTGCTGTTCAGCATCAGCGACCTGATCGACAGCCCGGATAGCTATATCGGCTTCGAGGTCTCGCGGTTTGATAACTACGCTTACCTGTTTGCCGAGCCGTTCTTTATTGTTCTCGGCGAGGACCCGAACCCGATGCCAGTGGCGCTGGAAGGCATGCGTATTGGCGTCAATGGTCAGGAGGCTGGAGTGGGTCAGGTCTGGACCAATCTTGTGACCACGCTCGGCGGGGTTGACTGGCAGGCTCCCCTTCAGCCCCTGTCTGCGCTCGGTACCGTCATTGCGCTGCAGAATGGTGAAAATCAGGACGAGTTTTTCCTCACCTTCGCCCGACTTGGCGATCAGGAAAATGTCTACACCGACAGCGCACCACTACCGGTTGTTATTACCCCAGGCAGTGCACGGCCCCTGATCGGCCTGCGCACCTTCGATGAAGTCCATGCCAGCATGAGTGCGGTGACCGGCGTCGCCATGACCCAGACCGATGTGCGTGACACCTTTAATCTGGTGCGCCAGCAGCTGCCAATCAACGAAGCCGCTGACGGCTTTGTCACTGCACATCAGATCGGCGTCGCACAGCTGGCGATCGAATACTGCAATGCATTGGTGGAAGAGGAAGCGGACCGACCAGTAAAGCAGTTCTTCACTGGTATGGACTTCACCATTAATGCCAACAGCATTTCCGATGGCGATTGGCAGTCGCTGGTCATTGCTCCGCTGGTCAATCGCATGGTGGGTGACAACATTGCCACGCAGCCTGCTGCAGCCGCTGTCAGCACCGAGCTTGAGGGCCTGTTGCTGAGCATGGCGGATAGCAAACCGGTCGATGCACCGGATGGCATCCCCGACGGACTGGCGCGCTGTAACGGTGCCTGCCCGGCAGACCAGACCCTGATCGCCACCAAGGCCGCCTGCGCAGCGACGCTGGGCAGCGCTACCCTGCTGTTGCAATAACGGAGGCAACACGATGAAACGGAATGCCCCGCTTCACCCCGATGCACCGCTGAGACTGCTGGATCACGGCAAGCCGATGAACCGGCGTGAGTTTATTGCGCGCGGCCTGCTGCGCGGCGCCGGACTGGTCAGCAGCATCGGTGTCATGAGCCTGTTCAGCAACCCGCGCGCCGCCTACGCCACGCTGGCACCGGATCTGGAAGCACTGAAAGGTCCCTGCGGCATAGCCGTAGCCGGCGCCGGCAAGATCCCGTTTATCTGTTTCGATCTGGCTGGCGGCGCCAGCATTGCCGGCTCCAACGTGCTGGTTGGCGGTCAAAGTGGTCAGGAAGATTTTCTCTCCACCGCCGGATATTCTCGCCTGGGCGTGCCCGGCAACATGGTGCCAAGCCTGCCCGGATTCGTGAATCGCCAGCTCGGTCTGGCGTTTCATAGCGACTCACAGTTTCTTGCCGGCATTCTCGAGAAGACCTCGGTCGGTACACAGAGCTTCACCAACGGCGCGGTGATCCCGGCGCGCTCCGAAAATGACACCGCCAACAATCCGCATAATCCGCTTTACGGCATTTTCCGCGCCGGCGCCAATGGCGAACTGTTGGCCACAGTCGGCTCACGCAGTAGCGATTCCGGCGGCAACTCGGTATTCCCTCCCGCCATGTTTGATGCCTCTGCGCGACCAACAAAAGTCGACCGCCCTTCGGATGTCACCGGTCTGGTCAGCACCGGCAAACTGGTCGGTCTACTGGACCAGTCTGACGCAGTGGCGGTGATGGAATCCATTGCCCGGATAAGCCGTATGAAGCTGGACAGCGTGACCCCCGGCCTTGGCATCAGTGGCGACGATGTACTGCGAGACATGATCGAGTGTGGCTACATCAAGGCCGCCGACATTGCTGACCGGTTCGGCAATCCCGCTGCCCTGAATGTCGATCTGGATACCGATATCGTCGGTGACGATGGCATCTTCTCAAGCGCCGAATTCGCCAGCGACGGCGAGTTCCGCAAAACCGCCTCGATCATGAAGCTGGTGGTCAACGGCTATGCCGGCGCCGGCTGTGTCACTCTGGGTGGCTATGACTATCACACCGGCGAGCGGGGCACCGGCGAGCTGCGTGACCTCCGTGCCGGGCGCTGCATCGGCGCCTGTCTGGAATATGCGGCGCGGCGTAATACTCCACTAATGGTTTACGTGTTTAGCGACGGCTCGGTGGCCAGCAACGGTCGCATCGATGACTCCGAGAATGGTCGTGGCAAAGGCGAGTGGACGGGCGACAGTTCGGCCACGGCGGCGTCGTTCTTCCTGGTCTACAACCCTGGCAATCAACCGCAGCTGGTTGATGCCAGCGGCATTTCGCTGGCCCGTCGTCAGCAGCTCGGCTATATGCGCAGCGACGGATCGGTGGAAACCTCGGCAACACCGGCGGCGAACAATCCGAACCTGCTGGTCGAAGCAGTGCTCCTCAATTACATGGCGCTGCATGGTGAAGTGGGTGAGTTTGCCACTCGCTTCCCGTCACATAGTCTTGGCAACGCGACCAGTCTGGATCGTCTGACTGCGTTCCAGCCCATTGTGAGTGGCACGATTCCGTGATCCGTATTCTTGCTCTGTTGTTGCTGTCCCTCTGCCTGCCTGTGCAGGCCGAGTGGCACAACGCAACCTGGGACAGTATGGGGACACGGGCGACCCTCGAGTTCTGGCATAACGGCGGCGAAAGCGATGCTGTTACTGCTTCCGTAAAGCAGGAGTTTGACCGCCTCCAGCATCTGCTTTCCCCGTGGATCGAAGAAAGCGAACTGGCGCGCTTCAATGCGCTGGACGCCGATATCGTCATGACTGTCAGCCGCGAATTTCACCTTCTGCTAAAACGCTCCGCTTACTATGCCGACATCAGCAACGGCGCTTTCGACATTACCTTTGCCGGCGCCGGTCACCTGTATGACTATCGGGCGGGCATTGCCCCTGATGATGTCCGCCTGCAACAAGCCAGAATCGGCATGCGCTATCTGCGCATTGGCGACGACTGGAGCGTGGCAAAAACCGACAGCGCAGTTCGCATTGATCTGGGCGGCATTGCCAAGGGATACGCCATTGACCGCGCCGTTGCCCTGCTACACCAGGCCGGCATTGAGCATGCCTATATCAGCCTCGGGGGCGACAGCTATGTGATGGGCCAGCGCAATGATCGCCTCTGGCAAGTTGGCATCCGTCATCCACGCAGCGAACAAGCAGTGGCGATCACTTTGCCACTGACCGATATTGCCGTGTCCACTTCTGGTGATTATGAAAGATTTTTTGTTCGTGATGGCGAGCATGTTCACCATATCCTCAATCCGAAAACCGGCAAGCCGGCTGGCGAGCTGAGCAGCGTCACCGTGCTGGCAGCCGCCGGCATGGACGCCGACGCACTGTCGACAACACTGTTTGTGCTGGGAATCGAAAAAGGCATGGCGCTGGCCAATCAGCTCGCCGATGTCTCGGCAATCATGATCGACCTGCACGGCAAGGTGTACTACTCGGACGATCTCGGCAGCGCAGACTGATCTTCGTCAACCGACCGGCCACGCTGTTCGCGCAGAATGGCGTTCTGCAAATCCCCCAGCCCTGCCCAGCTCTCGGCAGTAAACGCCTTGAGCCGGTCCCGGGTCGTGGTGATCTGTCGTAATGCCAACATTTCAATTTCCTGTTGCTGACGCTGCAACAGGACATCGCCACGCCGCTCCAGTAGCGCCAGTTCGTTATACAGCCCTGCCAGTTTATGACCCAGAGCAACGACCCGATGGCTGTCACCCTGGGCGGCCCGCGCCACCCGCTCAGACAGATCATCCATCTCGGCAAGCAACGGCGACAGATCACGCAGCTCACTTTCCCGCTGCCACTGCCTCGGCACCATATTTTCCTGCAGCTGCCACAACAGCAACCCTTTCTGCAGGGTAAACCGTTCGCGGATCTCCGCTTTGATTTTCTCCGGCCAGCGATTGATCAGCGTCTCGGCCTCCTCCAGCGCCGCCAGCAACCGCAGCTCTTCCTCGCTGGCAAACATCGCCAGATCATTGTTCTGCTGACCATGACGAAACCTGTCTTCAAGCTGATTTCGCCGGGCCGGCCAACCAGCCTGCTCCAGCGCCAGCAGCATCGCCTCAGCCATTGGCACCTGCTGGCGATGCTTGCGGATCTGCGCCGCTACCATTTCCTCAATCGCAGGCAAGCGCTGCTGCCAACGCTGCAGCAAATGTAGCTGGCGTAGCTGCTCATGATAATCACGCCAGCGGGTGTGGAACTGATGGGAAGCAAACAACTGCCGGAAGGTCGGAAAACTCTCCACCCGCGCCGGTGTAAATGCAGGCAAGGCATCCATGGCGGTGGACCATACCGGTTCCTGCACCAGCTCGCGGAACCAGTCTCCGCCACGGATTTTTTTCTCGAGCTCCGCCAGATAGCGGTAGTGTTCGGTATAGCGCTGAATAGCATCACGATAACCTGCGGCCGCACGGCTGGCGTCACCGAGCAACTGATACAGCCAGGGCAGCGACAGCAATGCCTCCTGGGTTTCCTCAAACTGCAATGAACGCGTGCCCAGTGCCTGCAATGACCCCAGTGCTCGTACCGGCTGCTCACTGTCGATCCAGGCCCGTGCATGCAACAGCAACGCCATCTCGCTATAGGGCCCTTCCAGACGGGCCGCACGCAGCAGGTCCCGCGCCCGGGCACCGTCTCCGCTACGCAGGTAATGCACCCCCAGGGCCAGCATGGCGCGGTCCTTCAGCGCATTGGTTTCGTCATCGCCCGGGACCAGATTGACCACCTGCCAGAGCAGTTCGGTACCGGCCTGACCATCACCGCTGTTAATCCGGCTGACCGCCAGGTTGTAACGCAGATAGGCACTGAGTGAACTCTCTTCAACATAAGCCAGCGCTGCACCGGTTTCCTCGAAGCGACCAAGGCGCATCAACACTCTGGTGCGCAAGGCATGAAACGATCGCAGCAGTTCAGCCGGTGGCGTACCGATCTGGTCATCGAGCAGCTCAAGTGCCTCGGCAAAGCGCTGGTTGCGATAATGCAACTCGGCAAGGTGCAGCCAGATACCCGGCGCCAGCGCCGGATCCACCGCATCCGCGAGCAGCGACCGGAACAGGGCTTCCGCTTCATCGGGCATGCCATAGTGGGCGTAAAGCGCCCCCAACAAGACCTGAGCCTGCTGTCGCTGGGTTGGCAGGGTGCCGGTTTCCAGTTCCATCAGCGCTTCGCTCATGGCGGCAAACCAGTGCTGCTGGTAATACTCGAACAGGATGGCGCCATAACCCGGGTCGACGACCTGGTGTGGCTGGTCAATTCGTGTCGCCGCCACCGGACTTGATAGCGATGTCAGAATCAGCAGGACAATGCCGGTGCGGACCATCATCACTGCCAGCTACGGAATACAAATACCGGTTGCTGTGCCGCCGCATCATCTTCCATACGCAACTGGATAAAATGCCGGCCGTTTCCTTTTTCGAACTGTAGCGACACTGCCCGACGATATTCCCGTCCTCCCGGGCCAGTGCCGCTGACAAACGCTGTCAGCTCATGATTGCCATTGCGAATATTGGTGGTATGGAGTTTCTGGATAGCTCCGGTCTTGAGTGCTTTCACCTCACGATCGGTGTAGAGATGGCCATCAATGGTCTTGCCATCGAGTTTCAGGGTGATCGAATCCGGGCTGAAATACTTGCCGACATCGAGCGAGACAAATACCGCCAGCTGGGTATCAGCCGGGAACAGCAGCTCCTCCTCCAGCATCAGCAAGCGGCGATTGATATCCAGCACATCCTTGCGAAACTGCGCCAGATCCTTGTCCAGTTCACTGGCCGCCACACTGCACACCAGTACCAGCCAGACCAGCAGTCCCTGCCCGATTCGTTTCATCACATACCCCTCCGGAAGCAGGACAGAATCTATCATGCCCGGACCGCCAACGCGCAGAACGATTTCACACTGATCAGGCAATCCGGATTATGCTGTTTCCCACAGGCACTGTCGGAAAACCGGTATGCACAAGCCCCCCTATCGTCGTGAAGATGGCCATTGGTTGATCGAGCTGAGACTGGCCAGTCCGCGTCAGCTTTTCAATACCATTGATCCATCTCCGTTTCATGAAAAGGACCTTGATGAGGCGGCGGAACGCTACATCGTTGGTGCGGTGGAGAACTTTGCCGAGGGGGTGCCGCTACAGCTCGTCATCCATCTTCCCGATGAACATCGCACCGACGAAAATCGCAACCAGCTCGGTTCGGCCCTGCGCAACTTTTTCGGTTGGCGCGCCGAGGAAACCCGGCGCGACCTGTCCCGTCTGCTGGGCGATGGCCGCCTCAGCCTGGCCATCGGCATCAGCTTTCTGGTGTTCTGCACCCTGACCCGGCAACTGGCCCTGCACTACACCGATGGCATGGCAACCCGGTTACTCGACGAAGGACTGCTGATTATTGGCTGGGTCGCCCTGTGGCGGCCGATCCAGACCTTTCTCTACGACTGGTGGCCGATCCGCCGGCGCCTGCGCACCCTGCGCCGGATTGTCAGACTGGCAGCGGACTTGCAGTTGCGCTGAGCGTTTCACGTGGTCTTGTCCACCGGCGGACCAATCTGGCGACCCGGATTAGCGGTGCGCGGATATGAGTGACAGAACAGGTATCGCCGTTGTGATTGGCGCCAGCCATGGCATTGGTCTGGCCATGGTTCGCGACCTGCTGACCAGACCACAGGTCACTCGGGTGTATGCGGCATCCCGTCAGGCACTGCTTAGTGACGAGTTGAATACGCTGGCCTCTGATCAGGTCGAGCGGCTGCAGGTCCTGTCTGTGGACAGCACCCGGGAAGCGGATATTGTCCGCCTTGCCAATGAGGTTCGTGAGCGTGATCAACGGCTGCATTGGTTGATTAACAGTGCCGGGATGTTGCACGACACAGCGCGCAATATACGTCCTGAAAAGCGTCTGGAGCAGGTGGATACGGCACAACTGGAGGCACTGTTCCGGCTCAATGCATTCGCGCCGATTCTGCTGGCGAAACATTTCCTGCCATTGCTGAACCACGACCAGCCGGCCTGCTTCGCCAGCCTGTCCGCCAGAGTCGGCAGTATCGCGGACAATCAGCTCGGTGGCTGGTACAGCTATCGGGCCAGCAAGGCGGCGCAGAATCAGTTTATCCGCACCTTCGCCATCGAAGCGCAACGACGTGCACCAAACCTGACCTGCCTGGCGCTACATCCGGGCACCACTGATACCGGATTATCAAAACCGTTTCAGAAAAATGTTACGGAAGGAAAACTGTTTTCCCCGGCATTCGTTGCCGAGCATTTGCTCGATCTGGTTTTTACCCGACCGGCAACAGATAGTGGTCGCTTTCTTGCCTGGGACGGCTCGGAAATTCCCTGGTAACGGCGCGGCAGACAATGCTCACGCGCCAGTGGCGCGCTGGATACGGTTACGGCCCGCTCCCTTGGCCTCGTACAGCGCCTGGTCCGCACGTTTTAGCAAGTCTCTCGGGGTCTGACCGATGGCCGGAATCAGTGTGGCAACACCCCCGCTGACCGTCATGTGCAGCACTTCGCCGCCACCGATATCGATGCCATGGGCCGCCACAGCCTCGCGAAATCGATTTGCCTGCTCCATTACGCCGATGTCCGTGTTCGGCAACACCACGGCAAATTCTTCCCCGCCATAACGGGCCACAAGATCGGCCGGGCGCTTGAAGTACGCCGTCATGATCTTCGCCAGTTCACGCAGACACTGATCGCCAATCTGATGCCCCCAGGTATCATTGAGCTTCTTGAAATGATCAACGTCGAGCAACAGCACGGCAAGCGGTGACTGATCGCGACTGGCTCGCTGCCACTCGTGGGCAAGGTAGTCATCCAGCGCCCGCCGATTGGCCAGCCCCGTTAACGGGTCAGTCACGCTCAGGGAGGCAAGACGCTGGTTCGCATCACGCAATTCACGGGTGCGCTCCTCCACCAGAGTTTCCACCACCTCGCCACGGCGCTGCAGCAACCACAGATAACCACACACAATCACCACCAGCAGGGTGCCCACCAGCAGAGCCGCCAATGGCAACAGGGAGATATTGGCGCTGACCATACGCCATGGCGGCGACATGCTGAGCTGCCATTGCCGTTCGGCAAAAGACGACAGCTGAACCTGATAATGATGCGCGGCAGGCCGACCGAACTCGATCAACAGAGTTGGTTCATCCGCAACATCATCAATGCGCAACCAGCGCTGGTCCTTTGCATCAGGAAAAATTCGCAACAATAGTCGCTCGACATCAATGATAGCCACGACGAAGCCACGCAAGGCCAGACGGCGTTCTGATATGGTTTCCGGACGTCCTGAATACACTGGCAGGGCAATCAGCACACCGGCTTTGCCGTATCTGTCAGGCTGCAATAAAGACAATGGCTCTGACATGGCCAGACCGCCGTGGTCCCGGGCCATCATCAGCGCCTGCAGGCGCCGCGGTCGGCTGGCCAGATCCAGGCCGAGTAATGCCTCATTACCCGCCACTGGCACGACATAACGAACCGGAAAGTATTCATCACCAACGGGAGCCGGTAATTTCCCGCCGCCATCCTCCAGCCGGGTAATGCGAGCACCCTCACCCATTGCCTCCTCAAACCGGGCCCGCTCTGCATGTGATACTCGGGGCACCCACTCCAGCGCCAGCACATGGGCATTACGACGCAACGCGGCCTGAGCCACATCATCAAAGACAATGGCCGGCAACGAGTCGACATAACGGATCACATCACGCAGGGTGTAAAGCGACTCCATGCTCTGCCGTAGCTCGCTACGCAACAGCCGGGCACGATCATCCACCTGCTGGTGGAATCGCTGCTGGGCACCGCGATAGTCCAGCCAGAACAGCCAACCGGATACCGTGCTGGTAAACAGCATGCCGGCCACCGCCAGCATCACCAGCATGCCGCGTGACCGCATCAGTTGCTGCCAGACCGGGTCGAATACCCGGTGCGGATCCATCATGCCTGCTCCCCTGCGTGCAAATCTGCCCGCGCCACCACTATCGTAGCCTTCTCTTACCGAATACCCGAATATCCGGTAGTGTGCCACAGCAAAGATGAACCAGAACTGAACGGACCTCTCATGACGCTAGCAGAACGCCGCGATATTCCGGCCTCCGACCGGCCCGGCCAGCAGCTGCTGGCCGCCATTTTCCGCTCCACACTGCGTATATTGATGAAACCGATGTTCCATCCGCGGGTACCCACCAGCCTGCTACGCGCCGGCATGCGGACGCTGACTACTACCACCCTGCGTGCTGCCGGCATCAACATCCAGCCGATCAATCTGGGCGGCGTACCCGGCGAAGCCGCCAGCCCCGAACAGCCGGGTGACCGGGCGGTGCTGTATCTCCACGGTGGCGCCTACTGTGTCGGCAGTCCGGCCACCCACCGTGCGATTACCTCGCATCTGGCACGCACCAGTGGCGCAACGGTTTTTGCCATTGATTACCGGATGGCACCGGAACATCCATTCCCGGCGGCCAGCGACGATGCCCTGACCGCCTACCGATGGCTGCTGGAGAATGGCTATGCCCCGGAGCGGGTATTCATCGCTGGCGATTCTGCTGGCGGCGGACTAACTCTGGCCACGGCACTGCAGATTCGCGATCAGCACCTGCCAGCGCCGGGCGGACTGATCCTGCTGTCACCCTGGGCCGACCTCAGCCTGAATCGGCGTAACGATCCACTGCAACCGGATGAGGCCATGCTCAGCTGGCCAACGCTGGAGCATGCCGCCGCACTGTATGCCGGCGAGCAACGTCGTCACCCTCTGGTTTCGCCGCTGGAAGCAGATCTGGACAGGTTGGCGCCGACACTGATCATTGTCGGCACGGATGAAATCCTGCTGGGGGATTCCGAGGCGCTGTACCGGAAGATGGCAGCGGCCGGCACACCGATACGACTGTCGGTATACCAGAACATGTGGCATGTGTTCCCGATTCAGGCCGGTGCGCTGGCCACCGCCGACGCGGCAGTTGCCGAGATGGCGGAATGGGTCAAACACCCCGGATGATCAACCCGGCGGCCAGCTGAACGGACGACCGCCAAGCACATGGATGTGCAGATGGAAAACCGTCTGACTGGCGCCGGCACCATTGTTAACGTTGAGACGGAAATCCGTCAGCCCTTCCTGCGCCGCCACCTTGTTTGCCACCAGCAAAAGGTAACCAAGCAAGGCCTGATCCCCATCGCTCGCATCGCTGAGTTTGGCAATCGGCTTTTTCGGTATCACCAGAAAATGCACCGGTGCCTGCGGATTAATATCACGGAAGGCCAGCGCCTGATCGTCTTCATAAATGATATCCGCCGGAATCTGGCGCTGAATGATTTTTGAAAACAGGGTCTCTGCCACTTTCGTTCTCCCATCAAAGTAATAACTTTCGCTGGCACTCAAGTCTGAGCGCCAGCGACCAGACTCTCAAGCCGAGCCAGCACTTTAGCAGGAAAGTCTGTATCCGGATGTTCAACGATCAACACCATCCGACTGCCATGATCATGATCCGGCCATGTCGTCAGGCTGCGCGGCTCATCCATTCCCTGAGCCACTGCCTGAACCAGTAGCGGCCCTGCTTCACCAGCAATATGAAAAAGGCCCTTGAAACGGAGTAAATAGCGGGCATTCTCTCCAAGCAACTGCTCCAGCGCGCGCATTAGCGCCCAGCGCTCTAGTGGCGTTTGTAACCGCAAACTGGCGGATTGAATGCTGCCATGACGGGTCACCGCCGGCTTCATCAGCGGCGTAGTCTCCGGCCGTGCAGCAGCAACGCTGAATTTCGCCAGCGCCGGCAAGCCGGTTACCCGACACCGGGCCTGTGCCGCATCATTCAGCAAATGCCCCGGCAAACGACCGGGCTGCACCGCTTCAATGCGCGCCGAGGGATTCAGTGCTGCAAGCTCGGCACGAAAATCCGACAGCGCCTGCTCGCTGACCTGATCGGCACGGGTCATCAACAGCGTATCGGCCACCAGCACCTGCTCCATGACTTCCGGAAACTGGCGCAGACCGGCAGCGCCACGAGATGCATCCACAGTGGTCAGCACCGTAGCAAAGCGATAGTGACGACGGAGAAAACTGTCGCGCGTCAGGGTTTCAATCAGGCCCCAGGGATCCGCCGCTCCGGTGGTTTCGACAATCAGCCTGGAAAATGCCGGCACACTGCCGGCGCGACGCGACATCCACAGATTGCGCAAGGTACTGTTCAGGTTGCCGCGCACCGTGCAGCAAATGCAGCCGCCCGCAAGCAATGTCACCGGTACGGACCGATCCTCAATCAACTGGTCATCAATGCCGATATCACCAAGTTCATTGATCACCAGCGCAGAGTCAGGGTGGTGCGGTAACAACGCATTCAACAGCGTGGTCTTGCCACTACCCAGAAAACCGGTCAACAGGAATACCGGTATGCGCTGATCTGTCATATTGAAATCTCCCGGCCCGGAGCGAGCTGCTCTGCTATTATGCTTCACCGGCACGGGAACCGGGCAGTGTCATGGACGTCGAAGCTGGATTGGAAAAGGAGACCACTATGTCTGGTATTCGCCGATTTCACACCCCGGCACTGGCCGGCTTTATCCTGCTGCTGATTGGTGCGGTTGCTCTGGTCGCCTGCTCCGAACCGCCTGCGGAGAACAATCCGGAAAGCGTGGACGTGATCATCCCGACAGTATCCGCGGATGCTGTCAGCCGCACCGGACTGTACGTTTACTTCGCTGACTCGGCTCGCTTCACTGACTGCGCCAGCGGTCGTAGTCTGCCGGTGGCTGCCGATGCCGGCGGTCTGGAACTGCAGCGTGCCTATATGCAAACCCGCCGCGCCCCGCAACAGGCCATGCTGGTGGAGGTCATTGGCATTGAGGAGGTCAGGCCCGGCATGGAAGCCGGCACACAGTTGCCGCACCTGATTGTCGAGCAGCTGATTCGTGCCAGCCCGGAAGACAGCTGCCCACAGCAGTAGAGCTGACCCATGCTGATGGCACAACACTTGCTCCACCTGAGGACTTCACAACTGACATGGAGCGATAGATGGCAAGAGTTCATGTTCTGCAACACGTTGCCTTCGAAGACCCCGGCGCGATCACGCCCTGGCTGCTGGAGCGCGGCCATCGCATCAGCACCACCCACCTCTATCAGGGAGAGCCGCTGCCCTGCGCGGAAGATGTGGATTGGCTGATCATCATGGGAGGCCCCATGGGAGTGCATGATGAGGCCGAATTTCCCTGGCTTGGTGCAGAAAAGAGCTTTATCCGCGCCTGCATCGATAACGACAAAACCGTGCTGGGCATCTGTCTTGGCGCGCAGCTGATTGCCGATGTCATGGGCGCACAGGTACGCCGCAACGAGGAAACAGAAATCGGCTGGTTCCCGGTCAGCGCCGTCGGCTCACATCCGCTGACGAAAATATTCTCGGAAAGTCCTGTTGTGCTTCACTGGCATGGGGACACCTTTGCCATTCCTGCCGGTGCTGAACATCTGTGCCGCAGCACAGCCTGTGAGAATCAGGCATTTCTGCTTGGCGACAAAGTGCTGGGCCTGCAGTTCCATCTGGAAACCACCGCGCACGGATTGGCAGACCTGTGTGCTGACTGCAACCAGAACCCCGGCAACGGAAAATGGATACAGACAGCGGCGGAAATGCTTCGCGATCCGGCTCGGTTTCTGTCGACAAAACCGCTGCTGGCGTCGGTGCTGGAGTATCTGGACGGAACCATGAGGCCCACCCGGGACGCTACCCACATGCCATCAGGTTAATCCTGCAGCAACGTCTCAAGACGGGCGTCCTTGTCGCGCCATAACTGCGACACCCAGTCATGCATGTACTGACGAAAAGCAGGATCATTCTCATAGTCGCCCTGCCATAGCGCAGGCTGCAGATCGCGAGTAAGGATATCCACCCGAACCCGTGCCACCTGACCTGACAGCAGCGCCCAGAAGCCCGGTGCCTGACCGCCGTCATACACCACCGTTACATCCAGCAGCGCGTCGATCTGCTCGCCCAGCGCCGCCAGCACAAAAGCAATACCGCCGGATTTCGGCTTCAGCAAATACTGATAGGGAGATTGTTGCGCCGCCTGCTTCGCCGGGGTAAAGCGGGTGCCTTCAAGGTAGTTAACAACGGTCACGGGCAGATCGCGGAATTTTTCACAGGCCGCGCGGGTAATCGCCAGGTCCTGACCTTTCAGCTCAGGGTGCCGGGCGAGAAACTCCTTCGAATAACGCTTCATGAACGGATAATCCAGCGCCCAGAACGCCAGCCCCAGAAACGGCACCCAGATCAGTTCCTTCTTAAGAAAGAATTTGAAGTACGGGGTTTTCCGGTTGAACGCCTGAATCAGCGCCGGAATATCCACCCAGCTTTGATGATTGCTGACCACCAGATAGGAAGTATCCCGGCGGAGCTTCTCTGCCCCGCTGATTTCCCAGCGGGTCGGCGTCATCAGCGCAAAGATTCCCTTGCAGCCTTCCGCCCAGGTTTCCGCGACCCACATTACCCAGCGGGACAGCATGGCACGGGAGCGACGGGTTGGCATCACCAGCTTGAGCAATGCCAGCAACAGTAACGGGCCAATTAACAGAAGGGTGTTCAGCAACAACAGCAGGGTCGTGGTCAGCCCGGTCACGATAGACAGCACCGCAGATATCCTCCATGGAATGCCGCTGCATCATAACCAAGCCCCCGCAGGCGTGCCAATGCTGCGGCATGCATCTGACGAGGGCTTGTATCCCGGCTTGGCTATCAGCCGGCGAGGCGCGTTTTTCTCGCTTCCGCCACGCCGGAAACGGCATTCAACACCGCCTGAATGGTTGCCGAGGTGGTGTCATCTGCCAACGCCGCGGCGCTGACCATCTGGCCGTCCACCTGCATGCGCACACAAGCGAGCGCATTCGATGCGGTGTTGTCGCCAAGCGAGAACTCATCAAACGACTCCACCCGAATGTCGATACCCTGCTCGGCCGCCAGGGCACTGACCAGCGCCGACACCGCGCCATTACCCTTGGCAACCAGCGAACGCGATGGCTTGCCGGGACCACCCACCGACAGGCTGGCCTCGACCACATCACCACTGCGGTGCAGGTCATAACCCTGCAGCTTCCAGCCATCGCGAATACTCAGGTAGTGCTGATTGAACAGCTGATGAATGCGGGCGCCGTTGATCTCACCACCATCCGCCTCGGCTTCACGCTGAACAATTTTCGAGAACTCCACCTGCAACCAGCGTGGCAGGGTAATGCCGTAATCGCGCTCCAGCACATGCACCACGCCGCCCTTGCCGGACTGCGAGTTGATCCGCACCACTTCCTCGTAACGACGACCAACATCGGCGGGATCAATCGGCAGGTAAGCCACTTCCCAGATATCGCCTTCGTTATAACGAGCCAGACATTTGCGAATGGCATCCTGATGGCTGCCGGAGAATGCCGCATAAACAAATTCGCCGGCATACGGGTGCCGCGGGTGCATACGGATATCGGTGACTTCCTGCACCACCTCAACGATCTCTTTCATGCGCGAGAAATCCAGCTGCGGATCAATACCCTGCGAGTAAAGATTCATCGCCATGGTGATCAGATCCATATTGCCGGTGCGCTCGCCATTACCCAGCAAGGTGCCCTCGATACGATCCGCGCCGGCCATCACGCCAAGCTCGGCAGCGGCCACGGCACAGCCGCGATCGTTATGGGTGTGCAGGCTGATGCGCACATGCTGGCGCTGCTGCATGGTATCAATCACGGTCTCGACCATATCGGCAAACACATTCGGCGTGCTCATCTCCACCGTCGCCGGCAGATTGATGACCACCTTCTGGCCCGCCTGCGGCTGCCAGACATGATTCACTGCATCGATTACTTCCACGGCGTAATCAATTTCGGTGCCGGTAAAAGATTCCGGCGAATACTGGAAGGTCCAGTCGGTATCGGGATATTGCGCGGCGTAGTGTTTAACCCACTCGGCGCCACGAACAGCAATCTGCTTGATGCCGTCACGGTCCAGACCGAACACTTGATCGCGCTGCACCGTCGAAGTCGAGTTGTAGACATGCATCACCGCACTCTTCGCGCCTTTCAGGCTCTCGAAACTGCGGGCAATCAGGTCCTCCCGCGCCTGGGTCAGCACCTGCACGGTGACGCCATCGGGAATACGGTTTTCCTCGATCAGGGCACGAACAAAATCAAAATCGGTCTGGCTGGCCGCCGGGAAGCCGACTTCAATCTCCTTGAAGCCGATATCCACCAGCAACTGGAACAGCTTTTTCTTCTGCGCCACCGACATGGGCTTGACCAGCGCCTGATTACCGTCGCGCAGGTCCACGGCACACCAGTCCGGGGTGTGGCTGATAACCTGATCCGGCCAGCGGCGGTCGCGCTTGGCAATCGGGGCATAGGGGCGGTACTTGCGATGATCGAACGCCATGTCGGTCTCCTGGAAAGTGACAGGCCCCGGCGGATAGTGCCGGGGCCTCGTATTTGCGGCTGGCCAGATCCCTTGTGAGCACCTGACAGGCCGAGCCGCCGGTTTACTTGTGATACTCCGGCGGCGACAGGACACATTCTGGCTAATAGTCGGCGCAATGTGCTTGCAAATATCACTTATTTGGCGCTCCATACGGAGTAATATTGCCAATTAACCACCAATAAAGACGATTTATTGCTGATATGGCCAGAACACCGCACAAACTGGACCGGTACGACCGGCAGATCCTCGACGCCCTGCAGGCCGACGGCGGCCTGACCAATCAGGAGCTGGCCGAGCGGGTCGGCCTGTCGCCGTCGCCCTGCTCGCGCCGGGTCAAGGCGCTGGAAGAGGCCGGCATCATCACCGGCCGCACCACCCTGCTGAACCAGAAAGCGCTGGGGCTGGACCTCACCGTGATCCTGCAGATCAGCATGGACCGCCACACCCCCGAGCGTTTCGAGAACTTTGAGCGTACAGTGCGCGGCTTTCCGGAAGTGCAGTACTGCTATCTGGTCACCGGTCAGGAAGCCGACTACCAGCTCAAGGTGGTGGTGCCGGACATGGATGCCTACCAGCAGTTCCTGCTTGGCAAGATCACCCGGATTGAAGGCGTCAGTGGCGTGCATTCCAGCTTTGTCATGCGCAAAGTGATAGATTCAACCGCAGTGCCCCTCGAGTATCTGACACCTAGCTGACAGGAGGAGCTTGTCTGTGAAAACGCCTAAACGCCTGCTGCCGTTGCAGGAAGAAGGCCTGATCGACGAAGTGCTGGTGCAGCTGAAAAGCGGCAAGGAAGCCACCGTCTATCTGGTGCGTTGCGGCGACGAAATCCGTGCCGCAAAGATGTACAAGGATGCCGCCCAGCGCAGCTTCAAGCAGGCAGCGGTGTATCTGGAAGGCCGCAAGACCCGTAACACCCGCGACGCCCGTGCCATGGCCCGCGGCTCAAAATTCGGCAAGCGCGTCACCGAAGAAGGCTGGCAGAACGCCGAAGTCGATGCCCTGTATCGCCTCGACGCCGCCGGCGTACGTGTGCCGAAACCGTTTGGCTGTTTTGATGACGTGCTGCTGATGGAGCTGGTCACCGACGACGAAGGTAGCGCCGCGCCACGCCTTTGCGAACTGGTTTTCAGCGAAGAGGAAGCCATCGAGTTGCACCACGAACTGATTCAGGAAGTGGTGCGCATGCTCTGCGCCGGCCTGATTCACGGCGATCTTTCCGAGTACAACATTCTGATGGATCCCTATGGCCCGGTGATTATTGATCTGCCTCAGGCCATCGATGCCGCCGGCAACCCGCATGCAAAGATGATGCTGATGCGTGACGTGCAGAATCTGGCCGATTTTTTCGGTCAATTTGCCCCGCAACTCAAACAAACCCGCTATGGCCTGGAAATCTGGGACCTGTATGAAAGCGGCGAACTGAAACCGGAGACCGTACTGACCGGCGAAGCCGAGGAAGACCTGCATGAAGCAGATCTGGTCAGCGTATTGCGCGAGATTGAAGATGCCCGTCTTGAGGAGGAAGCCCGACTGGCGCGAATGAACCCGCAGGATGATGACGACTAACAGAGGAGCCGATTTATGTTGATGAATTTCCTGTATATCGCAGCAGGGATTGGTCTGCTCTTCGTCGGTGGTGAAGCGCTGATCCGTGGTGCCCTGTCTGCAGCAAAACGGCTTGGCATATCACCGCTACTGAGCGGGCTGGTCATTGTCGGCTTTGGCACCTCGGCACCGGAACTGGTGGTGTCGGTGGATGCTGCTATCAATGGCCAGCCGGATATTTCTGTCGGCAACGTCGTTGGCAGCAATATCGGTAATATCCTGCTGATTCTCGGCCTGTGCGCGATGATCTCACCAATGGCAGTACATCCACTGGCGCTGCGCCGTGATGGCAGCAGCATGGTAGCGGCCACGTTACTTCTGATGGCGCTCGCCGCCGGCAGTGCACTCGGTCGCATCGATGCTGCGGTTCTGCTGACAGCGCTGGCGGCTTACCTTATCTGGGCATATCGCACCGAAAGCACCCAGCCTTTACCGGCCGCCGCCGTTCACGAAGCCGAGGCCAGTGAACTGCAAGCCCTGCCGCAATCACCACTGATGACCGGACTGTCCATACTTGGCGGTTTGATTCTGCTGATTGGTGGCGCTCGCATTCTGCTGATCGGCGCTGTCAATCTGGCCACCAGTGCCGGCCTGTCCGAAGCCTTTATCGGCTTGACGCTGGTAGCAGTGGGCACATCGCTGCCGGAACTGGCCGTGTCATTAATGGCCGCACTACGTCGCCATGCCGATGTTGCCGTGGGCAACGTGCTGGGCAGCAATATTTTCAACGCACTGGGCATTCTCGGCGTCTCCGCGATTCTGCAACCGTTGCCACTGGCCGACCGGATTGTCTGGTTTGACCAGTGGGTGATGCTGGCGGCGGCCCTGCTGCTGTTGGTATTTCTCTACACCGGCCGGCGCCTGAGCCGAGTCGAAGGCGGCTTTCTGCTACTCGGCTATATCGCTTACGTAGGCGCCAACTTCTTTGTTCCCGGCCTGATGCCGGCGTAAGGAACGACAAGCATGAAAGGCACTTTTTTTGTCACTGGCACTGATACGGAAATTGGCAAAACCTGGGTCAGCTGCCGGTTGCTTGAGCGCGCAGCAAGCGAAGGCCTGAGCTGCTATGGACTGAAACCGATCGCCGCCGGCTGCGAAGACACCACAGACGGCCCTCGCAATGAAGATGCGCTGGCCCTGATGGCATCCTCGTCCATCAAGCTGAGTTACGACCAGGTCAACCCTGTGGCCCTGAAGGCAGCGATTGCGCCGCATATTGCCGCCCAGGAGGAGCAACGCGCATTGAGTGCCGAGCGACTGGCCGGCTATCTGCGCGGCACCCTGATGAGCCACAAGGCCGATCTGATTCTGGTGGAAGGCGCCGGTGGTTGGCGAGTACCGCTGAACGATCGCGAACCGCTATCGAGACTGCCGCAGATCATGAAGTGGCCGGCCATTCTGGTGGTCGGCATGAAACTGGGCTGCATCAACCATGCGCTGCTGACCGTGGAAGCGATTCAGCGCGATGGCCTGGAGCTGGCCGGCTGGGTAGCCAATGATCTAGGCAAGCCGATGGAACGGCTGGAAGACAATATCCGCACCCTTGAAAGCATCATTGCCGCCCCAAGGATTGTGCTCTGACCGCATTGTTGCCGGTTGCCATCAACGGGGCTCACAGATGAGCGGTGGATTCATCAAACCTGAGCAGTACCCGAGTCTTGCCGAGACCCTGAATAGCCAGTGTTTCTGCATTACTGCTGACCGCGACGCCCTGCATAACAATCTAAACGCCGATGAGCAGAATGCTGACCTGTATCAGGAGCTCCTCGCCAGTCGGCCACATCTGTTCGCCGACACCTCAGTGTTTGTCAGCCGCGAGCATGCGGCGCAGATGCAGCAAGTGATCCATGCGATTGAACAGGTCGTGGCCATGCCCGCCTATCAGCAAAAAGTTTTGAGCTGGGCTCCGGCGATTGCACAGCATGCATATGGTCCGCGCGGTGCATGTATGGGATATGATTTTCACCTTGGCCCGGACGGCCCGCAGCTGATCGAGATCAACACCAACGCCGGTGGCGCCTGGCTGAATGCGGCGCTGGTTCGGGCACAGAAAAGTTGCTGTACGGAGATGGATCAGGCGCTGGCAGCGCAGCAGCCTGTGACACCGATTGAAGAACAATTGCTGACCATGTTTCTGCAGGAGTGGGCATTGCAACGCGGTGACGCAGCACTGCACACCGTCGCTATTATTGATGACACGCCCGCCGAGCAGTATCTGTATCCCGAGTTCCGGCTGGCAGCGCGCATGTTCCGCCGTCACGGTATCAATGCCTTGATACTGGACCCCGCCGCGCTCACTTTTGTTGACGGCGCACTCTGGCACGATGGCACGCGTATCGATCTGGTTTACAACCGGCTGACGGATTTTGTCCTGGCCCAGCCCGAACACGACGCCCTGCGACAAGCCTATGCAAGCGATGCGGTGGTGGTCACCCCTGACCCGCATGCCTATGCACTGTATGCCGACAAGCGCAACCTCACTGTGCTGACCGACGAAGCGCTGTTAAGACAATGGAACGTGGATGAAAGCCTGATCACAATGTTAATCACCGGCATCCCCCGCACGATCAATGTCAGCGCTGACAATGCCGATGCACTCTGGCAACGACGCCGCGAGCTGTTCTTCAAACCGGCCAGCGGTTATGGCGGCAAGGCCACCTATCGCGGCGACAAGCTCACCACTCGAGTCTGGGCAGAGATTCTGCAAGGGATTTATGTGGCACAGGAGAGGGTGGCGCCCAGTGAGCGCGGGGTACTGGTGGATGGCAAGCCCAGTGCGCTGAAACTGGACCTGCGTAACTACGTCTATGCCGGTGGCATTCAGCTGGTGGCTGCCCGTTTGTATCAGGGGCAGACCACCAACTTTCGCACGCCCGGCGGCGGTTTTGCGCCGGTGTTTATCTGAGCCGTTGATCGCCGCCGATCGGCGGCTCCTGCAGAGAGATCAGACTACGCCGATGGAGCGCAGGTAATCCTCGTAGCTGCCGTGATAATCGGTGACGCCACTGGCGCTCAGCTCGATAATCCGGGTCGCCAGTGACGACACAAACTGACGGTCGTGCGACACAAAGATCAGCGTGCCCGGATAATGCTCCAGCGCCAGGTTCAACGCTTCGATGGATTCCATATCCAGGTGGTTGGTCGGCTCATCCAGCAACAGCACGTTGGCATTGATCAGCGTCAGTTTGCCGAACAGCATGCGCGCCTGTTCACCACCGGACAGCACCTTGACGGTTTTGCCGATATCGTCGCCGCCGAACAGCATCCGACCCAGTGCCGCACGCACCACCTGCTCGCCGCCCTTGGTCCAGCGCGCCATCCAGTCAAACAGGTTCTCGTTACCTTCAAAATCGGCACTGTGATCCTGGGCAAAATAACCGAGCTCGGCGGCCTCGGCCCATTTGATGTCACCGCTTTTCGGTTGCAGATCACCGGCCAGCAAACGCAGCAACGTGGTTTTACCGATACCATTCGGACCGATAATCGCCACCCTTTCGCCCGCTTCAATCTGCATCGACACATTGCTGAACAATGTCTCGTCGCCGTAACCATGGCTGACGCGATCCAGCGTCACTGCCTGACGATGCAGCTTCTTGTACTGCTCGAACTTGATGTACGGGCTGACCCGGCTCGACGGCTTCACTTCCGCCAGCTCGATCTTGTCGATCTGCCGGGCTCGCGAAGTCGCCTGCTTGGCTTTCGAGGCATTGGCCGAGAAGCGGCTGACGAAGGTCTGCAGTTCGGCGATCTGTGCTTTTTTCTTGGCGTTATCCGACAGCAGACGCTCACGCGCCTGAGTTGCCGCCGTCATGTACTCATCGTAGTTGCCCGGGAACAGCCGCAGTTCACCGTAATCCAGATCCGCCATGTGGGTGCAGACACTGTTGAGGAAGTGACGGTCGTGGGAAATGATAATCATGGTGCTGTTACGCGCCTTGAGAATATCTTCCAGCCAGCGGATGGTGTTGATATCCAGGTGGTTGGTCGGTTCGTCCAGCAGCAGCACGTCCGGGTCGGCAAACAATGCCTGCGCCAGCAACACGCGCAACTTCCAGCCCGGTGCGATGGCACTCATCGGACCGAAATGCTGCTCCACCGGAATACCCAGACCAAGCAACAGATCACCGGCGCGGGATTCGGCGGTGTAGCCGTCCATCTCGGCAAATTCCATTTCCAGATCGGCCACCGCCATGCCGTCTTCTTCACTCATTTCCGGCAGCGAATAAATGCGATCGCGCTCGGCCTTGACCCGCGCCAGTTCGGCGTGGCCCATGATCACGGTGTCGATGACGCTGTCCTGCTCATAGGCGAACTGATCCTGCCGCAGCTTGCCGAGCCGGGTATCCGGCTCCAGCATCACCTGACCGTTGGACGGCACCAGATCGCTGCCAAGGATTTTCATAAAGGTGGACTTGCCACAGCCGTTGGCACCGATCAGACCATAGCGGTTGCCCTTGCCGAATTTGACAGAAACGTTCTCGAACAGCGGCTTGGGGCCAAACTGCATGGTGATATTAGCGGTGGAAATCATGACTCAGGCACATCCGGCAGATCAGTTACGCGCCGGGGGCCGGCACAGAAGGGGCGGCATTGTAGCGGGTTGGGGACGGGATGTATCGGCCGGGCAGCGGGTTGTCGGACCAGCGGCCGGCCGGTCAATCAACGATCTGGTCTATCACCTGAGACTGCAGAAAGCTGACAAAGCCCGGAGTTCGATCCGGTACCGACTCGCCAAGATCATACTCATGCGTGGCGACAACAATCAGGTCGTGCTCCGGAAAGATCATCAGATACTGGCCGCCCAGCCCGCGCGCCGTGATCGAATCCGGCCCGGTGAATGACGGCCCGGTTCGGGTCCACCACTGCATGCCATAGGAAATATCTGCAGCAACCGGCTCCGGCAGGACATTGCCGGTACCGTCAAACTGCATCACCAATCCCTCGCCGATCGGCTCCAGCGACAGATCAAACCACTCTGGCGCGACCAGCTGCTGGCCATCCCACTCACCACGATGCAACACCAGCATGCCGATTCTGGCGATATCCTGAGTCCGGTACTGGGAAAGCCCGCCACCGTAGGTATAGCGATTATTGGTTTCCGTGGACGGCCAGTAAGCCCAGTCTTCTTCTGCCAGAGTGATGCCGATCGGAGCAAGCAGGAACTGCCGGGCATAATCACTCAGGGAATAATCGGTCAGATGATAAAAGAAAGCTGACAGCAGATAACTGTCATAGGTGTTGTAGTTCCACACTGTGCCCGGCGTATGGACAAGCGGCTTGCGCAGCAATGAACAGATTGTCAGGGTGTCGTCATCACTGCAACTCGGGTCAGGCAAATAAACATGAAAGACGGTGAACGTGAGCAGCTCGTTTGCCTCGCTCCATGACAGGCCGCTACGCATCTGCAGCACATCGCGAAAACGGATATCACGGCGACCATCATCTGCTTCATAGCTGGCCATCATATCGGCAAAGAAATCATTGGTGGTCAGATCAAGATCCTCTGCCGCAATCAGTCCATTCTGCAGCGCCGCGCCGGCGGTCAGGCTGCTGATGCTCTTGCTGACAGACCAGACGTTGTGTTTTGTCTCCGGGCCAATCTCGGCACTGCCTTCGGGAGTGTGATAGCTCTCGTGCACCACATAGCCGTTGCGGATGATCATCAGGCTGGTTAATCCCGGCAGGGCTGCCTCGGCATCTTCCGCCAGGGTATCCAGCGCACTTTCCTCGAACCCGTGCAGCACAGGATCAGCACTCTGCCACGCGCTGGTGGGCCAGTAGTCCGGCCCCTCCTGAACGATCGGATCTTCATCACGGCCGGATTTTTTTGAGTCGCCGTCCCAATCGCAGGCCGTCAGCAACGGCAAAACCAGCACCAGACTCAGACTCAGACTCAGACGCAGGATCATGGACATGCGGTACACCCCGGCGGGACTACTGAGGCCCCTGATTATTGTTATGGTTTCGATCAAGTTCTGATCAGGAAGCTAGCACACGAGGGCGGCGCCCTCCATACAGGAAGGGGGAGATAAATAGATCCGGCAATGGCTCAACCCAGCCACTCGGCCAGCTGCTGGTTCATCTTTAACCGTAGTCGCTGCTGCTGCATGCCCTCGAATACGGCATCCAGCGAACGGTGCTGCCGCACCAGCGGCAGTGCAGCCTCAGCCTCGGCAAAGAACTGGTCCTGATAAGCCGGAACCAGATAAGCATCTTCCCACCAGCCGATAATGCGAGGACGGGCAGCCTGCATCAGTGGCGCCGCCGGCAACTTCTCCGCCTTGGCTGCATTGACCTGCAGAGTGGCAGGCATCAAGTTCCATAGATCGTTATTGCTCCAGCGGGCCCATGGGAAACAGTGATCCACCTGATAGTGTCGATGCCGCAGACTGCGATCACTCCAGACGCAATGTACATCGTGCCCCCGTTGCACCAGCGCGTCGACCAGACCACGCACTACCCGTGTGTCGCGCTTGCCCTCCTGCCAAGCGAGCGCAGCTCGATAAATGGAAGTGTCGTAACGCACCCCGTCAAAACGGGGCATAAGGTTTTCCCACTCGTTGACGATGGCAGGCTCTAGCCAGCAGGCAAAGCGACTAAAACAATCCCAGAGCAGCGCAGGCGCCCGGAACACACCAAACCCGCTCAAGGTTTCAGCATCGAGGCGAAATACTTTCGACACTCTGCGTGCACGGCCGGGCTGACTCTCGAACACACTGCGATTGGTACCGGGCCAGGTGGTGTATCGAACTGGCATACGGGTGATGGTTGCAACCGCGTCCTTTATGGCACCCGAAACACTGGAGGCGACATCGCCAGTCAGGGTTTGCCCCACTCGCAAGTCAAAGGGTGAAACGTCGGCAAGCCGGTAAAAGTCATCCTTGGCAAAATCATAACCGCGATTGCCCGGTGACTGACGCAGCTTGTGCTGCAAGATCAAAGGTTGATAAAGCCTGATCCAGTACAGGCCAACCACACCAAGGGGAATGTCCACCCAGAGATCGTCACGACGGATCACCATTCCCGGCAGCGTATCTGCGATACGAGTAAGAGCACGCAGCAAAGCCAGCTTGTAGGTCGAGGCTTTGTCGTCATTGACGATGATATGACGCAGCAACGGCAGCGCTCCGGTTCCATCATCTGGCAGCCGGAATACCACCGTCTCCCAGCTCACATCCGGCCGACTGAACGCATCCGATTCAGACGTTGCATCAAGTGTAAGTAGCGCACGATTGCGCGCCAGCACCTCAAGCTCTTGCCTGCTCACGGCATGAAACTTTCGATTCAGATTATCCGGACCATGACGGAGCGTGATCACCAGCATGCCACCAGGAGCCAGAAGCTCAGTGAGGATACGAAATGCTCGCTCACGTTCCGCCGGCTTCAGATGCATCCAGACCGCAGATAAAAGAATCAGGTTGAAGCGGTAACCTAAAGCGCGGGCGCTACCAAGGTCCGGCAGCGCATCATCCAGCCACTGAACATTCTTGCCGTCAGTTGCCTGCCGGCCCAGACGACGCAGGCCGGCCGAGGGTTCCACCGCGAGGACATCCCAGCCCATGTCGGCAAGCGCCGCCGCGTCGCGGCCACTGCCTGCACCGACATCCATGGCGAATCCGGGCTGTGCCGGCAGATGCCCCAGCCAACTGCGATGCACATCTGCGAAGCGCACCGACTGGTACTGGGCAAAAAAGCGCTCCGCCTGCTGGCTGTAGGGATCAGTCATGAAACGTCATCAATCTTCGGATATAGCGTCCAAAGTAAGCATTTTTCTGTCGCCGTCCAGACTTTTCCTACCCGCCCATTGCCTTACATCAATGCATGGCCTTGAGCCTGACGGTTTTATCCCCATCTAGGGACCATGCTAATGGAGAGCTGTTATGACCACCCCAATCGTCGTCACCTGCCCGCACTGCCACAGCAAGAACCGTCTGCCCGCAGATCGGCTGGCTGCCGGCGGTAAATGCGGTCGCTGCAAGGCGGCCCTGTTTGATCGTCATCCGGTGGCGCTGACGGCGCAGACCTTCGACAACCATGCCCAGGCCGATCTGCCGCTGGTGGTGGATTTCTGGGCGCCCTGGTGCGGGCCGTGCAAGCAGTTTGCGCCGGTGTTCGAGCAAGCCGCCGGGGTGCTGGAACCGCAGGTGCGGCTGGCCAAGGTCAATACCGAGGCCGAGCCGGCGCTGGCCCAGCGCTTTGCCATCCGCAGCATTCCGACGCTGATTGTGTTCCGTAATGGCAAAGAGATTAACCGGATGTCCGGCGCGCTGCCGGGCAACGCGCTGGTGCAGTGGGTGCGGCAGCAAACGGGGTAATCAAGCCCGGATTGTCAGCCCTCTACGGCAGATTCCTGTACGCACTGGATGTGGACTACAGGAACCGCTTCGCCGCCTCTTTCCCTCAGCGCAACTTTAGCCTGCAGTTTCTGATTGTTCATCGCGCAGTATTTCTCACCCTGCGCCAGAGCCTTGGCCAGAATCAGGCTGCCGGTTTCGGATAGCGGCAAGCCCAGCTTGTCTGCCTGCGCGCGCATGGCTTCGGAAACATCCGCAGTATCGGAGTACGCCGGCCGAACGGAAGCAGAACAACCGGGCAGTAAAAAAGCCGTGATCAGAAGCAGAAAAACAGTTCTCATTGTGCCGCCCCCAATTGCTGTTGTTGTTCTTGCTGTTGCGCGGTAGCGACCATGCCATCCAGCCAGACAACGATATCCGCCCAGACCGTTTCCTTGTCAGTGTCGTGCAAGGCACAGTGCGAGCGCCCTTCATAGAAATGCCACTGCACCTGTTCCGGGGATGCGGCATGATCCGCAATCCGTTTTGCGGCTTTCGGAGACACGAGATAGTCTTTGCTGCCCTGCAACACGATGACGGGCGTATCGATCTTGTCGAAGTTGTCGCGAATCTCGGCGGACATTTTCTGCAGGTTTGTCACGTAGCTGGCCGCCACGGCGCTGTGCGTCATGTTGACTTCTTCGGCAATCCAGCTCTTCGCCCAGGGATCAAAGATTGCCTTGCTCCACATCCAGCGACCTCTGATGCCCGCCATGGAATATATCGGCGCATTGGGTGCCATACGCCCGAGCAACCCGCCATTCCAGACCATGTAGTTGGAAAGCCAGTCTGGCTGTCGGAACGGCCCCACCTTCATATTGACCACCACCGGCGGCGCGTTAAGGATCAGGCCATCAACCGGCTCGTTGTCGCGAATTTCCCACTGCAACGCGACACCGGCACCAAGCGATTCTCCCTGCAGATACACGGGCACATCCGGATAGCGCTGCCGGACCTCGGCAAGGGCCAGCGACACGTCCTGCACATAGGCATCGTTGCTGCGGGTAAAGCCGGCACGACCGAAGCCCTGCGACTGACCCCAGCCACGCATGTCAAAACCAAACATGGCATAGCCGTGCTCAACCAGGTGGTTTGCCCAGGGCGCGTAGACACCGACATGCGCCGCCGTGCCATGCAGCAACAGAACCACGGCAGCGGGGTTGCGGTCTTCCGGCTCCCACCATTGCCCGTAGAGGTACAGGCCATCTTCGGTTTGCAGAATCCGGGTGTCCTGAACCCCAGGGTACGCCACATAAAACTCGGGCGCCGGACTGGCCGGCGGCAGGGACGTACAACCTGTAAGTGCCAGCACGGGGGCCAGCAGCAAGAGAGCGATCTTTTTCATCGGGCAACCTTTTCTTGTTCTGTTACCTCACCCGCGCAGACACAGCGACTGCGTGGGCAGGACAAGGCAGAGTAATTTACCGACCTGATCGCGCCGAAGGCCTTTTTGGGGGATGGCGGAATTTGCCATTGCGGTGGCTATCAGAACCATCTCTGGCTGTGATCAGCCGGCGGAAATGTTCGGATAACGCTCCGGGTGCTCGATGATGTCGGCGGTCAGATCGACATCGATGTCAGGCCAGTAGAAGTGGCCGGGGGATGGTTCCTGCACATTGAGAATTGCCCGGACAGGCTGGTCCCGAAACCAGGGGAACTGGTCGTAGGACATGAACAATTCCCGGTCTCGGCTAAGTATCCAGACGCCGTCCGCAGAAATATGGGTTACTTCAACCGCCGAAGTGTCGTCGCCAGATACCACAAAGCGCGCCATAGCCCACCTCCTTGAGTGCGTTCATTCTGGACTCTCCGGCACAAAAGGAGAACCGCAGATCAACAGCTGTTGACCCCGGGGTTACCCCGATGTGCTAGGCTTTGCCCATGACTATGCGACTGCTCCTTGCCCTGCTGATGATCCTGTCTGCGCCGCTTGCCGCGGCGCAGCATCTGGGTTGTGCGCAGCCGGCCGAAGCAGCCGTGACCGCCGATGGCCATGCCCATCACGCCATGGCGTCTACCGACCATCATGATCATCAGGCTGCTGTGGCAGCCGCGAGTGAGCCGGCCGGTGAAGACTGCGACAACTGCGATCTTGCCTGTCAGGCTGCCTGCGCTTCGGTGGCCATGCCTGCGTCGTTAACTGACGTACTCACCGCTGCACACCACCCCACCCCGGATCTACCGCAGGTCGCTGGCCTGTTGCTTTCCCACCCGCTTCCCCTGCTAAGACCACCGACGCTCTCCGCCGCCTGATGACCCGTTCGGGTCCACCGGCCTGCGCCTGTTGCGCAGGACTTTGTTGGCTGTGGGAGTGTGAAATCCATGAATACATCCGGTCGTACCGGCCGCCCTGTACCGGCGCTGTTATCACTATTGCTGTTGTCGTCAGTGCTCAGCGGTTGCGCGGTCAACCCGCCGCAGCATGGCGATGATCAGGCCCGTGAACTGTTGGCAGAGCGCGGGCTGACAGTAACCGAATCCGCCAGCGAATCCGGCGACGAGTTCCGTGGCGAATTGTCGCGGCAGCAGGCGGTGCAAGCTGCCTTGCTGAATCATCCTTCGATGCGTGCCGAATATGCCCGGCTGGAAATCGCCAGTGCCGATGTGGTGCGCGCCAGCGAGCTGCTTAATCCGAGCCTGTCGCTGTCATGGCTGGATGTCAGTGGCGGTGGCAGCGAATTCAGTGTCGGCCTCAGTCAGAGTCTGGCCGGGGTAATGTTGCGCCCGGCACGACGGCGCATGGCCGAGGCGGAATATGAACTGGCGGTGCTGACACTGGCCGAATCATTGCAATCCCTGGCGCTGGAAACCGAAACGGCCTGGCATGCACTGGCAGCGGCGGAGCAACGATTGCAGTTGCAGCGCTGGGCCAGCAACACCGCCTTGTGGGCGGACCAGCTCGGTGAGCGCTTTGCTGCCGCCGGCAATATCACGCCGCTGAAACAGGCACAGCTGACACGGCGTGCAGCAGAGGCGGAGCTGACCCTGCTGCAGGCCGAGCGCGATCGTGATCAGGCGCGCAGCGAACTGGCATTGCAGCTGGCACTGACGCATGACGATTGGCAGGTCAGTACCGCCCTGCCCTTGCCGGTGAATGGTGATGCCGACACGGACAGCCTTATCGCCGATGCGCTGCAGACAGCACGAGGTCGAACTGGCGCGATTGCTTGGCCGGGCGACAACGCGAAGCAGCGACGGCACGCTGGACCTTTCCGACATCACACCCGTGCCTTCGTCGAATATGCCGGCGCAGGACGATCCGCACAGAGGACATCACTGATGAATCGCAGAGACTTTCTGTTTGCCGCCGGCGCGATGCTTCCCGCTGCGGCCATTACCAAAGCATTAGCCGAGTCCGGCCATGTCCATCACAACAGCGGTGAAACCACCGCCGGCAAACGCACCGGTCAGGGTTATATGCCGGTACACACCCCGAATGGCTGGACCCTGCCGCACAAGATGGTGGATGGTGTGAAGGAGTTTCATCTGGTGGCCGAGGAAATCGAGCACGAGTTTGCGCCGGGCTCGAAAGCCAAATGCTGGGGCTATAACGGCACCACACCGGGACCCACTCTGGAAGCGGTGGAAGGCGACCGGGTGCGCATCTATGTCACCAACCGCTTGCCGGAACACACCAGCATTCACTGGCATGGATTGATTCTGCCCGCCGGCATGGACGGCGTCTCCGGCGTCACCCAACCCGCCATTCAGCCGGGCGAAACTTTTGTTTATGAGTTCACCCTGCAGCAGCACGGCACCCATATGTATCACCCCCATGCGGATGAAATGGTGCAGCTGGCAATGGGCATGATGGGGATGTTCATCATCCACCCGAAAGATGGCGAGGCCGAGCCGGTTGATCGTGACTACGCTATCTTGCTGCACAACTGGGCCATGCACCCGGGCACCTCGCGGCCGGACCCGGCCGTGATGCAGGAGTTCGATCTGTGGACCATGAACTCGAAAGTGTTTCCGGCTATTGATTCACTGGTGGCAAAAACCGGCGAGCGGGTGCGTATTCGTATCGGCAACCTGTCGATGTGGAATCATCCCATCCATCTGCATGGCGTGCAGTTTCATGTCACCGGCGGTGACGGCGGCCGCTGGCCGAAAAATCAGTGGCGCAGCGAAGTCACCGAGATTGTCGGCGTTGGCCAGGCCCGTGATATCGAATTTATTGCCGTGCCCGGCGATTGGGCGTTTCATTGCCACATGTCGCATCACACCATGAACGCCATGGGCCATGAGATTCCGAATACACTCGGCGTTGATCAGTCCGGCATTGAAGCGGAGATTCGCAAGCTGCTGCCGGAATACATGGCCATGGGCCAGTTCGGCATGGGCGAGCATCAGGAACATACCGACAGCGGCCATATGCGCGGCCCGGACAACACCTTGCCGATGATGATGGGCAAAGGGCCGTTCGGGAATATCGAAATGGGCGGCATGTTTACGCTGGTGAAAACCCGTGACGATATCGCGCCGGGTGATTTCAGCGATCCGGGCTGGTATCGACACCCGGAAGGCACGGTGGCACGCAGAATCAGCAGCAATCCGGACTACGGCAGTCCGGCGCGGCGCGGCAAGCCGGCCAGCACTGGCAGCGAAACCTTGCCGACACCATCACGACAGAACCTTCACGATCACCACTGAACAAGGAGCATCACCATGCGCAACCATTTCATCCGACTGATCCGCCGCTCGCCATTACTGATGGCGCTGGTCTCCACCCTGCTTTTTTCCGCCGCGCCGGTCGTGGCGGAGGAGCCGCTCGCTGAAATCACCGTATGGCATAGCCCGACCTGCGGCTGCTGTACGGAATGGATCAGCCATCTTGAGCAGGCCGGCTTTCCGGTACGCAGCCATGCCCAGCACGATGTGGCAATGATCAAGCATCGGCTGGGGCTGCCGAACAATCTGGCTTCTTGCCACACTGGCATGGTCGACGGCTATGTGATCGAAGGCCATGTGCCGGCGGCGGACATCAAACGCCTGCTGAAGGAGCGCCCCTTCGTCCGCGGCCTGAGCGTGCCGGGCATGCCGATCGGGTCGCCGGGCATGGAGATGGGCGACCGGGTGGATCCTTATGAAGTGCTGAGCTTTGACGAAGACGGCAAGACCGAAGTGTTTTCCCGGCACCCCTGACGCGGACGCCAGCCCCTTGATCGGGGCTGATACCCACTATTGATAATGAGAATGGTTCTCACTATGATTCGCGTCTATCGAATCTATGGGGGACCATTCCATGTCATTGCACACACCCTCCCGGCGGCTGCCTCTGGCTGCCGCGGTCAGCGCCATCACCCTTGCCACGGCGTCCATCGCCATTGCCGAAGACGCTGGGCTGGAGCTGGCGCCGATCACCATCGAGGCTGAGGCTGAACAGGCCACTGGCCCGGCGAATGGCTATACCGCCACCCGCTCCGCCACCGCCAGCAAAACCGATACCCCGCTGAAGGAAGTGCCGCAGGCGATCACCGTGATCAGTGCCGATCAGGTCGCGGACCAGAAGGCGAAAAACCTGCAGGAAGTGCTGGCCTACAGCGCCGGGGTGCGGGCTGCCATGTACGGCGTCGACAACCGGGGTGACTGGTTCACCATTCGCGGCAGCAGTGAAAGCTCCATTCTGCTGGACGGTCTGCGTCTGCCACGCAGCGGCTGGTACGGTTCGGTTCGCAACGAGCCCTACGGCTTCGAGCGCATTGAGGTATTGCGGGGCCCGAGCTCGGTGATTGGCGGCCAGAACCCGCCCGGCGGTCTGGTTAATCTGCTGTCGAAGCGACCGCTGGCAAGCGCACAGAACGAGATCGTTGCCGAACTGGGCAATGACGAGCATCGTCAGTTGTCACTCGACAGCACCGGCCCGGTTGCTGGTCGCGACACCCTGCTCTACCGCGTCGTCGGTGTGATCAAGGACAGCGGCACGCAGATCGATTACGCCAAAGAAGAACGTCAGTTTATCGCGCCGTCGATTACCTGGTTGCCCACCGACAGCACCCGCATCACCGCCTATGTCGAGTACCAGAAAGACGAGAGCGGCAACACCAACGCCTTCCTGCCCTGGTCGGGATCGCTTTATCCGATTCTTGATCCGACTTCAGCAGGCTACCTGCGCTATATCTCGCGCGATCTGTTTATCGGTGAACCGGACTGGGACAGTTACGGCGGTACTCGCCAGCGGGCTGGCTATGACATCGAACAACAGATTGGCGATCACTGGACGCTGCAGCATCGTGCCCGTCATGACGAGATTGATGGCCATCAGGACAGCATGTACGCCAACTTCTGGGAAATTTCTCCGAACGGCGAAGGCTTTGTTGGCCCGGACAAGACCGAAATCAACCGCACCTGGTATGCCAGCCGAACGGATTCAAAGGTCACCAGTGGCGAGCTGCTGATGGTCGGCAAGTTCAACAGCAATCGTCTTGAGCACACCGTGCTGTTCGGTGTCGATGGCATGATGCTGGATGACAACCAGCGCACCGACAGCGGTGCAGCCACCCCACTGGATGTTTTCAATCCGGTGTACAGCACCTTCGCCCGGCCAACCTACAGTTTTACCCCTGGCCCGGTGATCGATACCGATCAGGCGGCCGTGCTGGGGCAGTATCAGCTGAAAATTGATCAGCGCTGGTCCATTACTGCGGGTCTGCGTCGCGACAAGATCGATATCGACAGCACCAGCGGTGATCTCGAAGCCGAGGCCACCTCGGGTAAATTCGGCGTGGTGTATCTGGCGGAAAATGGCTGGGCGCCTTACTTGAGCTACAGCGAATCATTCGAACCGATCAGCGGCATCGATTCGGATCTTAATCTGTTCAAACCAAAGCGAGGTGAACAGATCGAGCTCGGTGCCAAATGGTCCGCCGCAGATGCACCAGTCAGTTTTGCCGCGGCGGTTTATGATCTGCGCGAAACCAATCGGCCAACCCTTGACCCGAACGACCCGGTCCCGGCGGATGGCTTCGATCAGACTCAGGCCGGTGAAGTCACGGTTCGCGGTGTCGAGCTGGAAGCCAGCGCCAGCCTGAATCAGTGGGACCTGATTGCCAGCTACTCCTACACGGATGCAGCAGTCACGAAAAGTGGCGTGGCGAATGATCCGACACTGGACAAACAGCTGGTCAGTATTCCCGAGCAGACAGCGTCATTCTGGGCGGTAAACAACTTCAGCATCAACGGCATTGACGGCTTCCGTGCTGGTGGCGGCGTGCGCTACACCAGCGAAACCGGCGACGGTCAGGAACGGCTGATGACGCCCTCAAACACTCTGTTTGATGCGTTGTTCGCCTTCGAACAGGGCAGCTGGAAGTACGCGCTTAACGTCAACAACCTGTTCGACGATGGCTATGTTGCAACCTGCCTCGGCCGTGGCGATTGCTGGTTCGGCACCCGCCGCAAGGTGATCGGCTCCGTGCACTACCGGTTCTGATCATGACTGTGCGCAATCGTCGCTTCTGGTTCTTGTTGCACGGCTGGTTGTCGTTGCCGGTGTGGGGGCTGCTGTTACTGGTCTGCCTCACCGGCAGCATCGCCACCATCAGTCACGAGATCACCTGGCTGGCCAATCCGGCAGCGCGGGCACTGAACCCGGACGGACTGGCGGAGAAAAGTCCGGACGTCTGGGTGGATATTGCCGAGCAGGCCATGCCGGAAGGTGAAGTGGCCAACGTGATGCGACTGGAGCCCTATCTGGTCGCCATCGTCACCATGAATCGTGCCGATGCCGCCCCGGCCATGGTGTACATCAATCCGTATACCGGCGCCGTGCAGGACATCCACAGCGGCCAGACCTTTATCAGCTTTATGCGCGCCCTGCATGGCTGGCTGCTGTTTCCGTGGCAGGCCGGTTACAGCGTCGGCTATTACCTGGTCAGTGCGTTATCGCTGGTCATGTTGGGTTCTCTGCTGACGGGGCTGATCGTTTACAAACGATTCTGGCGCGCCTTTACCCGACCGCGATTGCGCACAGGGCAACTGCGTATCGCGCTGGGCGACTGGCATCGCCTCGCCGGGGTCTGGTCGCTGTGGTTTCTGCTCATTCTTGGCCTGACCGGGCTCTGGTACCTGATTCAGGCCGCGCTCTGGCATCAGGGCGTCGAGTTTGAATCCGATCCTGCTCCACTGAGCTGGCAGCAGGTGCCATTCAGTGATGGCGAACCGCCGCAAAAAATTTCGCTGCAACAGGCCATACAGACTGCACTGAATGAAACACCGGGGCTGCAGATCAGCTGGGTATCGCCGCCTGAATACGCACAGGATCTTGTTTCAGTTCTGGGGCAGCAGGAAAGGATTTTCTACGACGACTATAGCGATGGTGTTTTTATCAATCCGTGGAGCGGCGAGATTGTCGGTCGCCGACAGCCGCAGAACATGGGCGCATTGGAAAAGTTGTCACATCTGGCAGACCCGCTGCACTACGGCACCATTGGTGGCCTGACCACAAAAATTATCTGGTTCCTTTCCGGGCTGGTGCTGACCAGCTTGCTAATCAGCGGCTTCATGATCTGGCGTCAGCGCCTGTTCGGTTCAGGCAAGGGTAACCCGCTATGAAAAGCAGACAGGCATGGCTGCAGCGCCAGCTACTACGATTATCCGTTGTCTTTCTGATCGCCCCGGTGTGGTTCCTGTACCAGTCGATGAACCCGGTGTTTCCGGATGCCTGGTCAGAAAAGCCGGTCGGTCCCTTCACCGCAGTGCCGACGCCCGCGGACAGTCATGCGCCTTACTATTACGACGGCAAGCACTACAAGGATTTCAGCGTGCGCCTGTGTGACGGCTGTGCTGCGCAGGTACGACGGGCATTTCTGAGTATCGGTACTGATGCGGCCATTCCCGAGGCTGAACCGACAGGTATCCTGCATGGCAGTCGCTTTATCCTGCACGCTCATGCACCGGCGCCGCAGCACATCACGGAACAGGATCGACTCTGGCTGATGATCGAGGACTGGCAGGGGAAGCAGTATCAGCAGAGCTGGCCGCTGTCACCGTAGGAGCGGTCGATCGACCGCGATTTCTTAAAGAGATTCGCGGTCGATCGACCGCTCCTACAGTTATCTTTCCTCCAGCGGCGGTGCAACTCCCTGAATGATATGCGCGGCAAACAGACGGGCGTAGGTGCCGTCAGCAATAATCTCGAACAGGGCGTAATTGATCTTCGGAATCAGGGTGTCAAAAGAGCGCTGCCGGGTGAAGGTCACAAAGGCCGAGTTTGACGACAGTGCATGCGGCAGCTCAATGATTTCATGGGCTCCCATCTCGGAAAGAATATTTTCCGCGACATGATGATTGACGATAACCACATCAATGCGGCGGGCGGCGAGCTGATCAAACATCTGCCGAAATGAGGTGCCGAGGATGACCTCGGCAAAATCTCCGCGGGCCAGCGCATCATCCAGCGCCGGCACGGTCTGGAAATCACGAATCAGCCCGATACGCCTGCCACGCAGGTCTTCCAGCCGGGTCAGCGGGAACGCACCGGCCCGATGGGTGTAGATCGCCAGACGCGAAACATGAATCGGAATCTGGGTGAACTGCATGTAACTGGCACGCTCCTCGGTATGAAAGGCAGCAAACATGCAATCGAGCTCGCCGCTGCGCATCATCGATAACATCCGCGGCCATGGCAGGATGGTGATATCGATACTCAGGCCAAGTCGGCGCGCCACCTCTTCCATCACCTCGACTTCAATGCCGGCGGCATTGCCTTTGGCATCGGCGTAAGTGAAGGGTGGAAATTCGTTGGTGCCACAGGAGAGATGACTGACGTGATGCGGCGGGACAGCGGCAAAACGATATCGATCCGAGGCCAGCGCCGGCTGCACCGATAACGCCAGAATCACCGCCACCATTGCCGCGCGTACCATACGACTGCCTCCTGCAGATGCGGTAGCGAATCAGTGTTTACATTACACCCGGCCAGCAGCCGCGTCGATCGGCCCCCTGTAAGAACCGTCGACCGACGGCGAAGGTCTTCGCGGCTGATCAGCCGCTCCTACGAGGGGCTAGTAGATGCCGGCATCCAGACCGGCGGCCAGCGTCAGGCCGAGTTCTTCACACTGCCCGGCAAAGGCATCCTGCCAGTCGCCCCGGCAGATCAGCATGTCCTGCACCAGCTTCCAGCGCAGGCCGGTCAGAATGGTTTCCAGCGCCTTTTTTGTGCCGGTGCCATCGTGGCCGGCGCGAATATAGACCGCACAGGGAAGCCCCTGCTTTTTCTCCAGCACCGGATAGTAACAGCGATCAAAAAAATCCTTCATGGCACCGGCCATATAGGCGAGATTTTCGGTGGTGCCGAGCAGGATAGCGTCGGCGGCAAGGACATCTTCCGGCTGCGTTTCCAGCGGCGGTTTGCAAATCACCTCAATACCGGTCAGATCCGGATGGCGGGCGCCACGCAGGGCCGCCTCGGCTAGCGTGCGGGTGTTGTCGGAAGGAGCATGGGCAACGATAAGCAGGCGTTTTTTATCCATACCAGCAGTCTAGACAAGACCCGGGCTACTGCAACCACCCCGTAGCAGCGGCCGATCGGCCGCGAAGACCTTCGCCGTCGGTCGACGGCTCCTACGAGGAGCGCGCCTCGAGCCAGTCCGCCACCTGCGGCCAGATCGCTTTCGGCGCACCGCTGCCGCCGAGGATCGCCATGTGCCCGCCGGGCACGCGCAGATGGGTTTTATCTTCACTGCTGGCCAGATTCAGGATCGGTAGCGAACACTGCTCGGTGACAATCGGATCATTGCGGCCAGTCACCAGCAGCAGGTTGGCCTGAACCGCATCAAAACCACGCGTGCTTTGCGGCTCCGGCAAACGGTTATCTGCCAGCACATTGTCGACCCAGAGAAACTGGATGATGTCCTGCACCACGCCGCCGGGATAGGCCACCATGTCGTCGAGGAATGCACCCTGAGTGGCGTGTGCCTTGACGTAATCACGGTCATGCAGATTTTTCACCAGATCCAGATAACCCTGAACACTGCCAACCGGGTTGGTGAGCTTGAACATCAGGCTATTCATCCAGCCGGGTGAACGCCACCAACGCTTGCTGGTGCGGTGCACCCGGATGCCGGTGCGCTTTTCCAGCGATCGCGCCTGGCGACTGAGAAACTGATACTGGCGGCCGAGCGCACCGTTACGGTGGTAATCCAGCGGCGCACCGATCAAGGCAAGATTTTCAATATCGGGATCGCCGAGTGCGCTGTAGCAAAGCGAAAACAGTCCGCCAAAGCTCCAGCCGTGCAACGACAGCTTTTGCTTGCCCGAGTGCTCGCGTACCTTTTCCAGCAGGCCGGGCATCAGGCCGGCGTAGTAATCGGACAGGTGCAGATTATCGTGGCGCCGACCGGGACGACCCCAATCAATCAGATACAACTCAAAGCCGCGGGCGCGCAGATAGCGCACCAGTGAACGATCCGGGAACAGATCGTAGATCAGCATGTTCACTGCCAACGGCGCCACCAGCACCAATGGCACCGCCAGCGGATCATGACGCACGCTAACCTGCTCGCCACTGATCTCGATGCTGTCTTCCTGCAGTGGCGGGTAGTAACGCAGCCGGACGATGTCCTGCTGGTGAATCACCTCAAAAGGGGTCAGCTCGGCCTGCACCAGCGAAGTGGCATCCAGAAAGCGATCACGAGCATTGTCAGCCAGATGCCGCACGCGGCGTGTCAGCGATGGCTTGTTCCGGGAAGTATGCGGGGCAGGACTGGACATGACGGGCACCGTTGATCAGCGGGAGCCCAGTGTAGCCAGCCCGCGGCCGCGGTCACTGGCCGAACCTGACAAATCTTCTGTCGCGACTGCCAAAACCAGCCAGACCTGCGCCAATCCTTAGTAGAACGCACCATGGCTCCTGTAGGAGCGGCCGATCGGCCGCGAAAGCCTTCGCAGTCGATCGACGGCTCCTACACAGAACTACCTGGCAGGAGCAGCGTTGGCAGCCTCGTGGTAACGATTGGCCCGGCGAAATGTACCCAGATCATTGAACCGGATACCGTGCCGACGCAGCACTTCATGGGCACGCTTTGCCGTCATCTGCCGAACGTAGAACGGATCGCGGACAACGAAATGGTGAATCGCGTGAGTGCTGCCGAAATTGAAGCAGAACGCTTGCAATGGCAGCAGCCACCAGACATTCAGTACCTGACACTGTTGAGAGACATTGCCCGGCTCATTGTCGCCGTAGTAATGCATGTTCGAGGAAATAAAGTGCAGGCAAAAAGTGCGCAGCACATTCGGTGCCAGCAACGTCACCACCAGCGCGTGCACCCACGGCATTTGCGCCTCCAGCCACAGCGGCCACGGAATCACACCGCCGACCAACCAGGCCATACCATTGGCTACGTGATAGATCACGTAGCCATGCCAGATCAGGTAACTGATATTGCCCAGCGGTGTATAGCTGGCCAGACTGATCAGATTCAGGTTTTTCAGGTCCTGCTTGTCGATAACGCCTTTCTTCAGCAAACGCCGTGGCTCGAACAGGTACTGCCGGGCGCGCAGGATCACCGCCAGCATATGATCACCGACCATCAGCAGGCGCTTTAATCCCCACTTTTCACCATTGGTGATACCGCGCTCTTCAAGATCAGTGACCGTGCCGGAAACCTTGTGATGATGAAAATGCAGATGGCGACGCACCCAGGGATTGATCGTTAATGGCCGCGCCAGATAAACGCCGAGCATCATCAGGTGATGCATGAACTTGTTCTTTCTGAAATACATCCAGTGGATCAGATCGTGCTCCAGCTCGTGCAGCAGCGATGTCCAGAAGGCGGTGAGCAGAATCACTGCCCAGGCCGGCATGACACCAGCCAGATACAACCAGGCATTAATGCCGATGCCAGCAAGGCTGACGGTAAATATGCTGAAACCGATGGCATCCTGATGACGCAGCCGGCCATGGCGGCGACGAACGTCATCACTGATGGCGATGATTTCCTTCTGGATGATCTTGTCGGTATTGGCCGCAGCGCGTCTGGGCGTGTCAGTCATAACCATTCTCCGGCAATATGAATGCCGCCAGACTACGGACATCCACGGCGCAGCACTTGCCGCCGAATGCCAGTCGCTTGACCAGGGATGCCAGATGACACCGGAACGCCGCACTGCCGCCATGTTTCTCAGCCCTTTGGCACCGATGCTGCGACGCACCGGCCTGGACGCCACCGCGGTATTCGCCCGCCACGGCATTGCCCTGCAGGACACCATGAATCCGGAAGCGCAGGTCACTGTGCTGGGGACGGCCGCGCTGCTGGAAGAGTGCGAAGCGCTGCTGGGAGATCCGTCACTTGGTATCAATATGGCACGCCACGCCGAGTACTCGACGTTCGGCGCTTTGGGGCTGGCGTTGGCCGCTGGCGGTGATCTGCGCAGCGTGTTGAACCGGATTGTTCGCTTTCATCGACTGATCAGTGATGCGGCGGCAACTGAGCTCAGTGAAGACGATGACCTTATCGGCCTGCATCTGATTCCCGCTGCCGGCCCTCAACCGCATCCGCAGGCCCTGCTGTTTGTGCTGGCAATTATCCAGCGCATGGTCCGCATTCGCCTGCCCGGGCATGGCGATCCGGTGCAAGTCATGACGCCACAGATTCCGGCACCGATGAGCGCGGCGATGGCACGTTACTTTCGCTGCCCGGTCATCAAGGGCGATCATTTCGCCCTGTTCTTTCACCGCCATGCCAGCCAGTTGCAGTTTGCCGCCAGCGATCCACAAGTGGCCGCCATGCTCGATGCCACGCTGGCGCAGCGACTGGCGGATGCTGAACGCGGATCGCTATCAACTCGGTTGTCTCTGTGGATCGAAGATCGCCTGCCCGAGGGTGAGCCAGCTCTAACCGATGCAGCCTCATTGCTGAACATGAGTGTGCGCAGTTTGCAACGACGCTTGAAGGAAGAGAATCTGACCTGGCAACAACTGATCGAGCAAACCCGTCGTGTTCTGGTAGAAAGACATCTTCGCCAGCCAGGTATGAGCATTACCCAGCTGGCGTTTCTGCTCGGCTTTGCCGATGTCAGCTCATTCTCGCGGGCATTTCGCAAATGGTATGGGGCCTCGCCGAGCCAGCTGCGCTAGAAATGCTTATGGCACTTCGTGGGAGCCGTCGACCGACGGCGAAATCCCTTCGCGGCCGGTGGGCCGCTCCTGCAGGTCAGGCGAGCTTTCGAGCCACCACAAACAGCACTTGCCAGGTCAGTGGCAATCCTTTCCCCTCGCGTTTCATTTCGTAGGCCTGCTCCAGCGCGCGTCGTCGGCGCGGTGACAGCAGCCCGGCAGACTGCCGACCAGTGACATGATGCGCTCCGGTCAGCTTGAGCATGCGCCCAATTGCTGTCAGAGACGGATAATGCTCGGTGACTGTGACGGTTTGTGCATCAATACAGGCAAGCCGGTGCTGCTCCAGCTGTTGCAGCCACTGTGGCGCGGCAAGCAATGGATTGACGTGCGCTTGCTGGTCGACCTGCTCCCAGCTTTCCTTCAGCTCACGCAAGGTGCCAGCCACCGGCAATGCCATCAATAGCAGACCATCCGCTCGCAGTACTCGGTTCATCTCCATGCAAACCGCAGCGCTATCAACCCACTGCAGCGCGAAGGAGCTGAACAGCAGATCCTGCGAGCCGTCCGCCAATGGCAAGGCCGTGGCATCGGCACACACCGGTTGATAGCGGTCATGCAGACGGCCACGCTGATGGGCTTCATCCAGCATCTGCTGCGACACATCCACACCCAGCCAGTGACAATGTGGCAGGCGGGTACAAAGCTGGCGTGCCATCGATGCAGTGCCGCAACCAAGATCAATCGCCCGCTCTGCGGAAAAGTCATCCGGCAACATACCGAGCAGACTGCGAGCCACGGAAATCTGTACCGTCGCATGTTCGTCGTAACTGCGCGCGGCGCGACCGAACGCACGGGCAATGGCCTGCTCGGTCATGGCAGCTCCCTGACAATGCCGAGTTCACGCCAGCCCTGCTGCAGCGCGACCAGAAACGGTTCCGGTCGGGAAATAAACGGCACATGGGAAACATCTGCCAGCACCCTCACCTCATGCTGGCTGGCAAGCATGTCCGCAGTCGCCACCGGGACAATATTGTCATGCTCACCGAACAGCATCAGTCGTGGTAACGATAGTGCTGCCAGCTCCTCGCGCAGATCGCTATCACGCAGGACGGCAAGACCACCACGTAATGCCCGCGGCGCCGGCAGGCCACAAAAGTAGAGAATATCTTTCAGCTTGCGGACATCCTCGCGAACGCTACTGGCATCCTTGCAGTTCAGCGCCAGAAAGCGGATCAGGGTGCCTTCGGTATCCTCATCGAAGACTTCCATAAAACGGTCAAACAGGTGTGCCGCGACGCCAGGCCAGTCACCGTCGGCAACAAACTTCGGCGTTGATGCCACCATGGTCAGCGACAGCACCTGCTGCGGTCTGTCGCTGGCCAGCTTCAATGCCACCAGTCCGCCTAGCGACCAACCCATCAGATGACATTGCGGCGGCAAAATGACACCGACATGCAAGGCCAGATAATCCAGCGTGTAATCGCCAGCGGGTAACGGGCTTTGTCCCATGCCGGGCAAATCAATCACAGTGACGCGAAAGTGCTGCAGTAGTCCGGGCATGATGTCGTCCCAGACAATCGAGTGCAGCCCCCAGCCATGCAGCAGCACAAGATCCGCTGCGCTGTCGCCATGTGGACCAGTACAGCGATAAGTGTTGTGGAACAGCACCAGTGCAGTCATAGATTCCTACAGGGCCTCAATCAATCGGTCGATATCTTCAGGCTCATGCGCGGCACTAAATGTAATGCGTAACCGGGCCGTGCCCTCCGGCACCGTTGGCGGCCGAATCGCGCTGATCAGAAAGCCACGTTCACGCAGACGCTGACTCAGTGCCACCGCTTCGCCATCCTCCCCAATCAGCAACGGCTGGATTGGTGTTGCCGAATCCATCAGCTGAAAGCCTCGCTGGGTCGCTCCTTGTCGGAATCGGGCGATCAGGCTTTGCAGTTTATCCCGACGCCAACTTTCCTGTTTCAGCAACGACAGACTGGCCAATGTGGCCGCTGCCAATGCCGGCGGCAACGCCGTGGTGTAAATGTAGGGCCGGGCAAACTGGATCAGTGTTTCAATCAGCTCGTCACTGCCGGCAACAAAGGCACCGAACGTGCCGAACGCCTTGCCGAGCGTACCCACCAGCACCGGCACTCGGCCCTGCATACCCTGAGCCGCCACACAGCCACCACCTTGTTCGCCGAGCACACCGAAGCCATGGGCATCATCAACCATCAGCCAGGCCTGATGCTGTTCGCAGACATCCGCCAATGCCATCAGTGGCGCCACATCGCCGTCCATGCTGAACACGCCGTCGCTGACCACCAGTTTGCGGCGCCCATCGGAGCCGGCGAGCTGCGACGCCAGACTGGCCGCGTCGGCATGCTGATAACGACGAAAGCGGGCGCCACTGGCAAGGCCACCATCAATCAGCGAGGCATGATT
The DNA here is from genome assembly GCA_023146255.1 of Alcanivoracaceae bacterium. GTDB lineage: Bacteria > Pseudomonadota > Gammaproteobacteria > Pseudomonadales > Alcanivoracaceae > PGZG01. Next base: position 220,407 of record JAGLCJ010000013.1, on the reverse strand, counting down.
GAGGCGATCCTCAAACACCGCGTCACCCTTGCCGACCAGCGCCTGAATCACGCCGAGGTTGGCCATGTAACCAGTGGAGAAAAGTAATGCACGCGGCCGGCCACAGAATGCCGCCAGTTGTTGTTCCAGAGTGTGATGATAATGACTGTGGCCGCAGACCAGATGCGAGGCGCCGCTACCGACACCGAACTCGTCCGCCGCCTTTTTGAATGCCTCCACTAACTGCGGATGATTGGCGAGACCAAGATAATCATTGCCACAGAAATTGATCAGCCGCTGGCCGCTGACCACCGCTTCGCGGCCCGCTGGCGCTTGCTGCTCCAGACGCTGGCGATAACGCTGCTGCTGCCGGCGCTCTGCCAGCGCCGCAGCAAGATCAAACGGATGTGTCATCGGTACTCAGGCGTCTTGAGCAGAGCGCTTGCCGAGCACGGCTTTGGCTTCACGACTGCTCATGGCATCGTAATAGAGTGGCGCCGGCTGCTGTGACTGGACCTGACCGAGCAATGCGTCTTCGGTGGCCTCATCAGAACATTCGTCACGCGGATCAAGCGGATGAATCCCGAGACGGTTAAACAGCTTCTGATCGTGACCGGTTTCCGGATTATCGGTGGTCAGTAATCGTTCGCCATAGAAAATCGAATTGGCCCCGGCAAAGAAACACAGCGCCTGCATTTCATCATTCATTTCCTGACGACCGGCAGACAGCCGCACAAACGACTCCGGCATCAGAATCCGGGCCACCGCAATGGTACGAACAAATTCGAAATGATCGAGATCGGCCACATCCGCCAGCGGCGTGCCCTTGATCTTGACCAGCATATTGATCGGCACCGACTCCGGGTGCGCTGGCAGATTGGCCAGCTGCTGCAGCAGGCCAACGCGATCGCGTCGGTCTTCTCCCATACCGATAATACCGCCGGCACAGATTTTCATGCCGGCATCGCGAACATGCGCCAACGTGCCAAGCCTATCGTTATAGCTGCGGGTGGAAATAATCTGGCCGTAGTATTCCGGCGAGGTGTCAAGGTTATGGTTGTAGTAATCAAGCCCGGCCTCGGCCAACTGCCCGGCCTGCTCCGGCGACAGCATACCCAGCGTCATGCAGGTTTCCATGCCCATGGCCTTGACCTGCCGGACCATGTCGAGCACGTACGGCATGTCCTTGTCGCGCGGGCTGCGCCAGGCAGCGCCCATGCAGAAACGTGATGCGCCTTTCTCTTTTGCCGCGCGCGCCTCTTCCAGCACCTTCTTCACTTCCAGCAATTTTTCCTTTTCCAGCTCGGTGTTGTAGTGACCGGACTGGGAGCAGTATTTGCAGTCTTCCGGGCAGGCGCCGGTCTTGATCGACAGCAGCGTCGATACCTGCACCGCGTTCGGATCGAAATGCTGGCGGTGCACGGTGGCGGCCCGGAACAGCAGATCATTGAATGGCAAGGCGAACAGAGCCTCGATCTCATCACGACGCCAGTCATGGCGTACGGCAACAACCTCGGGGGACGACTTCAGGGTGGTCTGGACAGCGGTCATGCTGGCGCTCCGAAAACAGCACAGGAATGCCGGCAGACTAGGAGGCACGGGAATGGCTGTCAATCTGGCAATGATTGCAAAGGTTTACATATGGTCATTATTTAGCCTGCTGCGGTCGCCCTGCAGTCTGTGCGCAACCCCGACCAGCCATGCTTCCGGGCTCTGCACCGGCTGCCTGACCGACCTGCCCACCCTGCCCGGCCCCCTGTGTCGCTGCGCCCTGCCCATTCCCGGCACCGCTCTGACAGAACATGATGATCTCGCCCCACTGTGCGGCCACTGCCTGCACCAGCCACCGACCTTCCTCGGCATTCAGACGCCGTTTGTTTACGCTCATCCCCTCGACCGCATGATCAACGACTGGAAGCACCGGCGGCGCCTGCATATGCAACGGCCGTTGCAGTACCTGCTCGATCAGGGCCTGACAGCCCTGCCCGATGTCGATGCAGTAGTGCCGATCCCCCTGCACTGGCAGCGGCAATGGCAACGTGGCTTCAATCAGGCGACCCTGCTCGCCCTGGCGTTGGCTCATCGGCATGGACTGCGCCTGCTGCCGGCCCTGTCCCGACCGAGCGCCGGCAGACATCAGCAGGGCAGCAGTGCTCGTGACCGACGCCGGGCCCACCCCGGCATGTTCGTTTGCCGCACGGATGTCCGCCGACTGCGCATCCTGCTGGTGGATGACGTCATCACCACCGCCACCACCGTACGCGCCGCCAGTGATGCCCTGCTGAATGCCGGAGCGGAAAGCGTCTCAGTGGTCGCGCTATGTCGGGTGCTGCCACCATCAGCGCGGTAGCTTGAGAGCTGCTTTTCCTGATCCCGATCATTGCCGGACCGGAGCAGGTCATGACAGCATGACTGACCCGGATGGCTGATCGATCCCGTTGATAATTCAGGCATAATGCCCCGGTCCACCCCCTGTCCATGGAGAACAAGAATGAAAAATGCGTTGGTTGCACTGCTGGGGATGATGTTGATAACGCCGACTCTGGCAGAAAGCCTGTACGGCGGCAGCAATGTGCTGCGTGGCACTGTGGTGTCGTTTGGCCGGGTGGATCCCACCGAGAATATCGGTACCGGCCTGTACTTTGACGTGAATTACAGCAGCGTTGCCCTGAACGGCGGCATCGCCACAAAGAAATTCAGCAATGCGCCCACCGGTAGTGGCTGCGTCACTTTCACTGAAGCCTGTGATGCCAGTTTTACCAACGGTTATTTCGGCGTCGGCTTCAGTCGCATTATCCAGTTTCAATATGGCTATGGCACGGAGGGCGATCTGGTTCGCCTGCGTTCCGACTTCAATTTCCGCGCTGTAGTCGACTTTCTCAGCAATACCAAGACCCGTAAAGATCGTATGCTGCTGGCGGATCGGCTGACGTTCACCATTTCCGGTGAACGTTACAACGACAAGAAAAGCGAAGCCTTCAACAACACCACCTGGGGCATCGGCCTGCTGTTCTGATGTCCATAAATATCCGGATCACACAGGGACACTCGCCACCGCCGAACCCGAACGGTGCGACAGTGGTGATTGATGTGATCCGGGCTTTCACCACGGCACACTACGCCTTTGTCGGCGGCGCCCGTGAAATACGCCTGGTCGCCACAGCCGATGCCGCCCTGCTGCTGAAAGAACACGATCCGTCGCTGTTGCTCGCTGGCGAGATTGACGCACTTCCGGTTGCCGGTTTTGATTTCGGCAACTCACCCGATGAAATCCGCCAGTCCAATGTCCGTGACAGGACACTGGTGCAGCGCACCACTAACGGCGTGATTGCCACGCTGGCGGCCCGACACAGTGCGGCGGTGCTGGTGGCCGGTCTGGTCAATGCGGAAGCCACCGCCCGTTGGCTGCTGCGACAGAATTATCAGGAGATCTTGCTGGTGGCATCACACCCGGATGGCGATGAGGATGTTGCCTGCGCCGAATATCTTCGCGGCCTGCTCGGCGGTGACGGTATCACACTGGAGGATGCCATCCGTCGCACCTTTCAGGCGTCCGCGGCGGCAAAATTCCTGAACGGCAGCCATCCGTGCCTGCGCGCTGAGGATATCGTCCTTGCTGCCGCCAGCGCCGGCCATGACGGTACTATCATGAAGGTACAGTTCGGCCATGCCGGCGGTGACATTCCGTCAATCCGGGCCGTCTCCCCCGGTCATTGACCCCCTCTTCCGGCGCATGCTTCCATCCCCGGCACATCAAACGCACGTTTGAACAGCCGGAGGCAACATGATCGAGTGGTCCGAATCCCAGCAGATGATCCAGAAAATGGTGCGCGACTTTGTCGAAAAGGAAGTCGTGCCGCATCTGGATGACATCGAGTACAACGGCACGCCGCCGTACGACATCCTGCGCAAGCTGATCAAAACCTTCGGCATCGATGTGATGGCCAAGGCCAGCTTCGACAAACAGATTGCCCGCGAGAAGGCCATTGCCGCCGGCGAAGTGGTCGAGGAAAAGAAAAAGAAGGAAGGCTATAACGCCATGGCCGGTGAAGAAGCGGCCATGCGCATGATCCCGATCATCGAGATATGCAAACACGCTCAGGGTCTGGTGACCGCCATGGGCGTGTCCATGGGTCTGGGTGGTGGCGCCATCATGAGCAAGGGCACCACCGAACAGAAAGAGCGCTGGGCGCTGCCGCTACTGACGCTGGAAAAAGTCGGCGCCTGGGCGATCTCCGAACCGAACTCCGGTTCCGATGCCTTCGGCCAGATGAAGACCCTGGCCAAGCGTGACGGCAAGGGCGGCTACATCATCAACGGCGCGAAAACCTGGATTACCAACGGCCCCTATGCCGACACCATCATCCTGATCTGCAAACTGGATGACGAAGGTGTGGCGCCGCAGGACCGCAAGATTGTCTCGTTCATTCTCGATTCCGGTATGGAAGGTCTGACCCAGTCGAAGCCGTTCAAGAAAATGGGGATTGGCTCATCCCCCACCGGCGAACTATTCCTCTCCAATGTGCATTGCGGCCCGGAACGTCTGCTCGGCGGCAGTGAAGACAGCTATGGCCGCTCCGGCGCCAAGGGCACCTTCATGCAGGAGCGCGCCGGTGTCGCGGCCATGGCACTGGGCATGGTCGAGCGCGCCATGGAGCTGTCGGTGCAGTATGCGAAGGATCGCGTCCAGTTCGGCCGACCGATCGGTGATAACCAGCTGATCCAGCTCAAGCTTGCCAATATGGAAGTGGTGCGGATGAACCTGCAAAACATGGTGTTCCGCTATATCGAATCGGTGGCCCACGGTAAGCAGATGACGCTGGCCGAGGCATCGGCGATGAAACTGTATGCCGCGCAAAGCGCCATGCAAGTAGCCACCGAAGCGGTGCAGATTCATGGCGGCTACGGCTACATGCGTGAATCACGGGTCGAGCAGCTGATGCGTGACGCCAAGATTCTGCAGATCTACGCAGGCACTGATGAGATGCAGATCATCGCCATCGCCAGAGACCTGACTTCACGCTGAGCGACATGCAATAGAAAGGGCGGCCATTGGCCGCCCTTTCTATTCGTCCGTACACCAGGATTACTTGGCTTTCGGTGCCGACGGATTGAGGCTGGCCGTCAGGCCATTGATGTCGCCACCGTTCAGACCAATCTCATTCATCAGCGAATCCAGCAGCGGCCCCTGAGCCCGGTAGCGCAGCGCACTGTTCACCACCTGATCGGCGAGATTGGTACTACCGCTGGCTGCGTCACCCTCGGCACTGGCATGGCCATTGGCACCGTTAAGACCTTCGATCTGGAAGATCTTGATACCATCAATACGCTCCATCGGCTTGACGCTTTCACGGACGATTTCCGGCAAGTGACGAATCAGAGCCATGCGCAGTTGCATCTCGATCTGCGCTGACGACAGCAGGTTATCGGCATCATGGATTGCGCGCTTGCCGGCAGCATCCACCTCATAACGCTTGGCCGCTGCTTCGGCTTTCAGCTTTTCTGCCTGAGCCAGACCTTCCGCTTCGATACGGTGTTTGTCCGAATCCGCCTGCGCGGCAGTCTTGACTGCCTCAGCGCGATCTTCTGCCGCTTGCTTTTCAGCCTCCGCCGCCACGGTAATCGAAATAGCATCTCGCTCGGCGACCTTGCGTGCCTCGACCAGTTCGACGCTCTTGACCCGCTCGGCGCGTTCGGTTTCCCGAACGGTGACCACCGCTTCCTCTTCTTTTACGGCGGCGGCCCGCGCCTTGTCGGCTTCAGCCTGAGCTTCAGACTGGGCCTTCGAGCGCTCAGCGATGGCAATAGCCCGGTCCTGCTCGGCCAGCTCGACGGTCTTGCGCCGTTCCACTTCTGCGGTTTCCAGCGCGCGCTGCTTGATAATCTCGCGCTCCTTTACATCGCGCTCCATTTCAATGCGCTGCTCTTCCACCGCCCGATCCGCAGCAATACGTGAAGTATCAACTTGTCGCTTGGCGATGATCTGCGCTTCTTCCGCGTTACGCATATTCTCGGCCTGCTCGCGAGCAATCTCTGCTTCCTGCGCGGCGCGGCGGATTGCCACCTCTCGCTCCTGCTGAAGCTTTGCGTATTCTTCCTCACGCATGATCTCGAGAGTAATGCGCTGTGCCTCCAGATTTTTCTGACGCACAGCAACAGCGGTATCCTGCTCAATGTCGTTACGCTTTTTCCGTCGCATCTCGATCGCTTCGGTAAGCTTGGTGAGACCTTCAGCGTCAAATGCGTTCTGTGGATTGAAATGTTCAAAACTGGTCTGATCCAGACCGGTCAGCGAAACTGATTCCAGCTCCAGACCATTCTTGAGCAGATCCTCGGACACCACGGTCTGCACTTTCTGGACAAAGTCGACACGCTTTTCATGCAGTTCTTCCATTCCCATTTCCGCCGCCACCGCGCGCAGGGCGTCGACGAACTTGCCCTCAACCAGATCTTTCAGCAGCTCCGGATTCATGGTCCGCATGCCGAGGGTCTGCGCTGCATTGGCAATCGCATCCACCGTCGGCTTGACCCGCACGTAAAACTCGGCGGTAACATCAACACGCATCCGGTCACGGGTGATCAGTGCCTGTGCGCCGGTGCGACGAACTTCAAGGCGCAGGGTGTTCATGTTCACCGGAATGGATTCATGCAGCACCGGCAGCACCAGCGCACCACCATTCAGCACCACCTTCTGGCCACCAAAACCGGTTCGAACAAACGACACCTCTTTCGAAGCTCGGCGGTACAAACGGGCCAGGATCAGACCCATAACAATCAAAGTGAAGAGAATGATGCCGGCGATCACCGCTGCATCAAGAATATTGAAATACATTGAGAACTCCTTTCTTCGTTAATTCAGAGGATCAGTCGACCAGTGCACCGCTCGGATTGACGATGGCACGGAACACCGCTCCCTGTTGACTGACCAACAGCACTGCCGTACCGGTAGCGAAACTCTCGTCAGCGGCTTCCGGCTCGACCATCACGTAGTGGGTATAACCATGGATATCCTTGAGCTTGGCCTGCGCCGGCCCACCCTGACGGGCGGTGCCCAGGGTAATCACCGCCACGCGACCAACGAAACTGCTCTCGGTGACGGCTTCGGTTTCATCCTTCGGGATAATCATCGCAATGCCATGACCAGCCACCCGGACCACCGGCAACGACAGCAGGAACGCCGGAGCTACCGCCAGCCAGGCTGGCAACAGCAGACCGGTGACGCCATGCAGGATGCCCTGCATCAGCAACCCGATCAGGCCGAAAGCGGCGAGGAATACCACCAGCAGGATCAGCACCGGTACCCGGCCGATATGCAACCAGCCAAGCAGACGCGACAGCGCGCCCTCGCCCGTCGGTGACGGCGGACCGTCGAGATCGACCTGCGGCACCAGCGATTCCAGCACCGAGGCAAAGCCGGCGCCGAAAAACAACAGCACGCCTTCAAGCACCCCGATCGCCAGCAACAGCAACAGCGCAGCGGCGAACGGCAGGTTCTCCGCCAGAAACATGAAGCTGATCATTGGCCGGATTTTGCCTTGACCGCCGCGAGGCGCTCCTTGATCCGGTTACTGCGGGACAACTCTTCCAGTTCGGCGAGTTTGGCCGCGTCCTTGCGATCGATAGAGCCTGCGCCTGCGATACCGGTGTTGCGCTCCATGATCCGGTCAAACGCCTCACTGGCCCGGTCGGCCTTGCCACCGGGGCCGGCGCCAGTGGCCGGACTGGCCTGTGCGCTCTCTGCTGCCGCCCGGCTTTCGCGGAAGGCACGCAACTCGTCCAGCATCTCGCGCTTGCGCGCCTGCAGGGCATTGATAAAGCCTTCCAGCTCACGTTCTTTATCGCCGGCTGTGGCAATCGCCGCCTCCAGTACCGGGATCTGGGCCTCAACGTCCATCTGCCGGGCAATCGCCACTTCGGCCAGATCATCGCGCCCCTCGCGTACGGCAAAATCGATTTTCTCGACCAGCTCGCTGTGCTTGCGGTTCTCTTCCACCAGACGCTTCTGGGCCAGATGGCGGTTGGCCAGAACGCGGCCCAGCTCGGCGCGCACTTCATCTACCGCCCCGTCAATCTCCCGGGTTGCCTGCTCCATGACCACTTCCGGGGCCGCATTTTCGACTGCATCAACCAGTGCATTGAACCCGCCACTGACCAGACGACCCACTCGTGAACCGAGACTTTCCTTCATCCTTACCGCTCCTTTTCTCTGTATGACCACCGCCCGGCAGCCCGGTAAATTCCATTGCGCTCATCAAGCCAGACATCCATCCGGACAAGCAACGCCGGGAAGAATAACCCGCAGTTCAGAGCCGAATCCAGCAAGCCGACCCGGCATAAAACTCGATATCAGATAGCCACTATTGGCAGCCTCCCCGAGAGCTGGCGTGTTTTGACACATCTATTGGCCCGAATGACCGCCCTACTGGCCCGCTCAGTCCTTGTGCTTAATCCTGCGCGCAATAGAATACTGCCTTCTTACTAGATACATGGGAATGCGGTATGTCCCTGATGCGCTACCGGGCGGATATCCCCGCCGTGCTGCTGGTGCTGGCCGTGATGGCCGCCCAGTTCTCGATCTTTTTTCTGGTCGACAGCCATTGGATGGCATTAGGTCTGGTGACCCTGCTTCTCGGCGTGCAGGTCTCCAGCGGAGCAATCTGTCACAACCACCATCACGTCAACACCTTCCGGGTGCGCTGGCTGAACCGGCTATACGAAGTGGTAATGTACCTGCAGACCGGCACCAGTCCGTTCAGCTGGACCCTGCACCACAACATCGGCCACCACCGCCACTACCTCGATCAGGACAAGGACCCGGCTTCCTGGCGTGAGGCGGATGGCTCGGTAATGAACCGGATCAAGTTTGATGTCCTCAATGCGGCCCGGATCTACCCGGAGATCATCCGCATTGGCCGTGACCACCCCCTTTTATATAGAAGGTTTAAGGGTATGTTTGTGCTCGCTAACATCCCTTTGCTGGTGTGCCTGCTGATTGACCCGCTGCGCTCCCTGATAGTCTTTATCGGGCCGATGGTCCTGCTGTTACTGGTACTGCTCGACAACACCTACGGCCAGCATGCCGGCACTGGCACCGAAAACCACTACGTCGCCTCCCGCAACGTCGAGCTGCCACTGTACAACCTGACCTCCTGGAACCTCGGTTTCCATACCGCCCACCACCTGTTGCCAGGCCTGCACTGGAGCAAGCTGCCGGAGCTGCACGGCCAGATTCGCGACCGGATCCCCGAGGAGCTGATCGTCGATACCATGCTTCTGCAATGGGAACCGGGACGGCAACAGCGCCAACAGGAAGCCTCCTGAGCCAATGACCACGCTACGCCTCTGCCTTGCTGTCATCCTGCTTTGCCCACTAACGGCGCTGGCGGAGGGCGTGGTATGCCATTACTTCTGGACCACCGACTGCTTCGAGATCCGCGATCCGCGCACCCGGGACATTACTCATCACGTGCTGCTGTCAGAGCAGCGCCACCAGTTTCAGGCCAGCAGTGCCGCCCAGTGCCCGGCCGAGCTGGAGGCCAGCCTGACCATTGATGAGCGTGGCAAGGCACTCAATGCCTTCAACAAGCGGCTGAAGAAGCTGCCCGGCTGCAAGCTGCTGGAGACCCTGTCTCCCCGGGTGTTCAGTGATGAAGGAGAAGCTGTCAGCGAGTGGCAGCGTCTGGCCGGAGAGCGCAACTTCAAACAGCTGCACCTGATTCGTCGACTGCCCCGCTAGAACCTCAGGGGGGCCAGCTGACAGCCGCTGAGCCTGTGCTATGATGCGGCCATTGCTGTTTTCAGGATCATCATAATGACAACAAAAATACGCTCCCTGTCCGCAGCCCTGATGGTAACCGGGGCGGCATTGCTGACTGGCTGCCAGGGCATGCAGGGCGCCCGTGAGGGTGATTTCTACCACGCCCCGGCGGCGGCCTATTCCATCGACCTCAGCCTGAACACTTTCCGTGGCCACGTCGCCCTTGATGAGCGCTGTGACCAGTACGGCGGCTCCACCACCATGTGGGATGCCAGCGGTCGCATGTTCCGGATTGATTACTTGCGCGCTGAGGGCAACCCGAACCTGCGTATTCCCCGTTTTGCCGCCGACCAGACTCTGCTCAATCTGGTACTGAACGGCTATCTGCGCAGCGTGGTGGCTGATTCGCCGATGGTGAAATCTGCCGAGGTGGTACACCGCGAACAGATTCAAGACAGTGACCCGCGGGCAATGATGTCGATCATCAGTCTCGACGTGGACAGCAGCAAGGCTGTCGACATACCGGAAGTATCCGGCCTGTATTACTACGGCTTCCTGCTGTTCAAGAAAGGCGAGCTGATTTATGTCGTTCAGCACCGGCAGCCGGCGTTGATGCCCGAGACCATGAAATCCGTGCTTTTGCGGTTAGCCGACTCAATGGAAATGCCCGGCAAGGAACGAGACGAAACCGAGCTCGAACGGACCCGGCGCATGTTGGCCCGGCTGGCACCCGGCGGCAGCAAGGAACCGGCCCGCCTCTGTGCTGCGCCGACGGTGGCAGGACGATGAGTTTGGCCAACGAGGTCTGCGAAGCCTGCCGTGCTGACGCACCGCAGGCTTCCGACCAGCAGATTGCTCACTGGCATGAGGAAGTGCCGGAGTGGAAGCTGGTGGAAGAGGATGGCATTGTCAAACTGCAGCGCCAGTTCAGCTTCGGTAACTTCGTTGATGCCATGGCATTTACCCAGCGTGTTGCCGAGCTGGCCGAATCTCTCGGCCACCACCCGGCACTACTGACGGAGTGGGGCAAGGTCACCGTCACCTGGTGGTCGCACAAGATTCGTGGATTGCACCGTAACGACTTTATCTGCGCCGCTCGTACAGATTTGCTGGCTCAGCACTGAGTCATTGCGCGCCGGAGCCAGACAGTACCGGAGCCCCCATGACCTACCGGCATAAGCATGACCAGCTCTGGCAGCGCAGCGCGTTGTTTACGGTATTGGTGTTTCTGCTTTTCCTGCCGCTGATCAGTTACTGGTATCAGCACAGCCGGCTCTCAGAAACGGGGGCAATCAGCGACACCCCCCCGATATGGCCATTGCCTGAGGATGAAACCGACGCGCGCAAGGCCCGACTGGTAAACCTGCTTCTGCCGGTCATCCAGCAAAACAACCGCGACCTGCTCAGCAAACGTGAGCGCCTGCTGGCACTGCATCAGCAAATTGTCGATGGCGCGCCCTTGACCGGCAGGGATCAGGCCTGGCTGGAGGACCTGTCGCAACGTTACCGGCTCGACATCCCTGAACCCCTCAACGATGAATGGAGCCGCATATTGCTGCGCCGGATTGATATCGTACCAGCGGATCTGGCGCTGGCTCAGGGAGCGCTGGAATCTGCCTGGGGCACATCCCGGTTTGCAGAGGAAGGAAACAACTATTTCGGTCACTGGTGTTTCGTAAAAGGTTGCGGCCTGGTGCCACAGAACCGGCGCGAAGGCGCACGCCATGAAGTGGCACGATTCTCCTCGGCGGCGGAAAGCGTCCGTCGCTACATGCACAACCTCAACAGCCACCCGCGTTATACCGAGCTGCGCCTGATAAGAGAGCAATCGCGGGATCAGAATGAGCCGTTTACCGGCAGCGATCTGGCCGCCGGTCTGGAAGGTTACTCAGAGCTTGGTGAAGAATATATCGGCATGGTCCGTGGCCTGATCCGGCAGAACCGTTTTGACCGTTTCCCCAGTTACTGATCACTCCGGATACCAGCCACTGTCAGTACGCCGCATCCACACCCAGGAATGCCAGTAATAGCGTCCATCCCCGGCAAACGCCGTGCAGTTATAGCGACTACGGCCAATCGGAATATCGGTAGCAGCACGCAAGGTCACTTCACTGACACCATCACTGAAACGGACCGTTGGCTGCATCAATTTGCCGCCAATAAAACACTGCAGTTGGCGCCCCCGCCAGTCGCCGTTCAACACCAGTGTCAGCTCCGGTCTGGCTAACCGGGTGACACCATCCTCCGGCAATGTCGCCCGTAACGGAAACGGCAGTGCGAGTAACTTCTCCCGCAAGGAAGACCAGCCAGCGTACTGCCGGTTGACCGGAATGCGCGGGATATTTTGCCAGTCAATGCTGGCATCCAGTGCGCCGCTTTGCTGCCCGAAGCCGAGGTAGCCCATGTCACGGGACAGTCCACGGAGATCCCGGGTCTGCTCGCCGTACGGCCATGCCAGCCACGGCAGAACATCGGCACCGGTCCATTCCGCCAACTTCTGTTGCGCCTGTTCAATCTCTCCACGAATACGCTGACGCCAGTCCAGCTCGGTCTCCCGGTCAAGGCGCCGCACCATATGCGGATGGGAATGGCTGTGATTGAGCAGCAAATGCCCGCGTCGATGCATGTCCGTGACCATCTCCTGGGTCATGGCCATGGGGCCATCACCAACACCACCGGTATTAATAAACACCGCACCCTGCCAGCCGCGCGCCTCCAGCGCTGGCAGGCCGACCTCATAGATACTGCGATAGGCATCATCAAAGGTGATTGCCACCAGCTTTCGGCGCGGATCGGCGCCGGCGCGAACCTGCTCAATCAGGTCATCAAGCCGCACCACCTCAAAGCCTTCCGCCGACAGCCTGTCGAGATGCTCGTTGAACTGTTCCGGCGTTACCGAGGTCGCGGCCGGAGCGCCGGCATCGATATGGTGATACATCAGAATCACCGCCGCCGGGGCTGGCTGCACCAGCAACAGGCTCAGCATGACGGTTTTCACCAAGGTCCTGACCATTTCGGATACCTCCGGTCAATTTTGTCGATGGTAGCATCCCGGTGTTGATTCAGAAGCCGACCACCGGAGAACCGTATGTCGCTCACCGCCGAACAGATCGAAACCCTGCGCCAGGCATCCGAGAACACCTTTCCCTTTGTCAGCCGCTGCGGTGTCAAGGTACTGGAACTGGAGCGTGGTTACTGCAAGATGCTGATGCCCTATGACCTCAACATCAACCACGTCGGCACCATGTATGCCGGCGCCCTGTTCACGCTGGCCGAATTGCCTGGTGGTGTGGTGTACATGACCAGCTTCGACACCCGGAAGTTCTATCCGATCGTCAAAGACATGAGCATCCGCTTCCGCCGGCCGGCGAAAACCGATATCACTGTAGAGGTTCGTTTGGGCGAAGACGAAATTGCCCGGATTGAGGCCGAGACCGAAGCCAATGGCAAATGCGACTTTTCCTGGGACGTGGAGCTGAAGGATGCCAGCGGTGAAGTGGTTGCGTTGGCACACAACGTCTACCAACTACGCAAGATCGGCATGTAAAACGATTGAGGGCGCCAGCGGCGCCCTCAATCATCTGCAGTGTCAGCAACCCCAAAAGCAATTCAGCGCTGGCTGAATTCGTGCACCGCTTCGATAAATACCCGGGCATGCTCCGGATCCACTTCCGGCGTGATGCCATGACCAAGATTGAAAACATGGCCGGGATGATCACCGAAATCTTTCAGGATGCGTTTCACTTCAGCGCGAATGGTTGCCGGTGAGGCGTACAGCACGGCCGGATCCATATTGCCCTGCAGGGCAACCTTGTCGCCAACCCGACGACGGGCATCGCCGATATTGATGGTCCAGTCCAGACCCAGTGCATCACAGCCGGTGGCAGCCATCGACTCAAGCCAAAGGCCACCATTCTTGGTGAACAAAATCACCGGCACGGCACGGCCGCCCTGATCACGAATCAGTCCATCGACGATCTGCTTCATGTAGCGAAGGGAAAATTGCTTATAGGCCTCGGCCGACAACGAGCCACCCCAGGTATCAAAAATCTGCACTGCCTGAGCACCGTGGCGAATCTGTCCGTTCAGATAGGTAATTACCGTTTGCGCCAACTTGTCGAGCAACCGATGTGCCACCTCCGGCTGGTCGTAGATCATCGCCTTGAGATGGCGAAAATCTTTCGACGAGCCGCCTTCCACCATGTAGGTGGCCAGCGTCCACGGACTACCAGAAAAGCCGATCAGCGGCACCGAACCATTCAACTCGCGACGAATGGTGCTGACCGCCTTCATAACATAACCAAGATCGCTTTCCACATCAGGAATCGGCAGCGCATCAACATCTGCCGCTGTGCGAACAATCTTTTTGAAACGCGGGCCTTCGCCGGTTTCAAAATACAGGCCCAGCCCCATGGCATCGGGAATGGTGAGAATGTCGGAGAACAGAATGGCGGCATCAAGCGGGTAGCGGGCCAGTGGTTGCAGCGTCACTTCACAGGCCAGATCCGGGTTGGTGCAAAGATCCATGAAACTGCCGGCCTTTTGCCGCGAGGCACGGTATTCCGGCAGATAACGACCGGCCTGACGCATCATCCAGACCGGGGTCATGTCCACAGGCTCGCGCTTCAGCGCCCGCAGGAAACGATCATTCTTCAGCGGCGCAAAGCTCATCAGACATCCAGATAGTCGAGAATACCCTTGGCCGCTTCACGGCCTTCCCAGATCGCGGTAACCACCAGATCAGAACCACGCACCATATCGCCACCGGCAAAGACCTTCTCGTTGGCGGTCTGGAACGGGAACTTCTGTTTCTCAGCGGCGCGGACACGACCGGACTCGTCGGTGGCAATGCCCTTGCTATCGAACCAGTCCGCCGGGCTGGGACGGAAGCCGAAAGCAATCAGCACTGCATCCGCCGGCAAAACAGTTTCACTGCCCGGGATCGGCTCCGGACGGCGACGGCCATTGGCGTCTGCTTCACCAAGGCGGGTTTCGACTACCTTGACGCCGGTAACCTTGCCGTTCTCACCGACAATTTCAATCGGCTGGCGGTTAAACAGGAACTGCACACCTTCTTCGCGAGCGTTGGATACTTCGCGACGCGAACCCGGCATGTTTTCCTCGTCACGACGGTAAGCGCAAACCACGCTGGCAGCGCCCTGACGAATAGAGGTGCGATTACAGTCCATGGCGGTATCACCACCACCGAGCACCACCACACGCTTGCCGCTGACACCAATGAAGTCGGCAGCGTCTTTCTCGAAACCGAGATTGCGATTGGCACTGGAAATCAGGAACGGCAGCGCATCGTGAACACCGGCAAGATCTTCGCCGGGGAAACCGCCTTTCATGTAGGTGTAGGTGCCCATGCCCATGAACACCGCATCAAATTCTTCCAGCAACTCATCGATGCTGACATCGCGGCCGATTTCAGTATTGAGGCGGAACTCAATGCCCATGCCTTCGAAAATCTCCCGGCGCTTGGCCATCACCGGCTTTTCCAGCTTGAACTCGGGAATACCGAAGGTCAGCAGACCACCAATTTCCGGGTAACGATCAAATACCACCGGTTTGACCCCGCTGCGTACCAGCACGTCGGCGCAGCCGATGCCGGCAGGGCCGGCACCAATCACCGCCACCTTTTTGCCGGTGGGCACAACCTTCGACATATCCGGGCGCCAGCCCATGGCAATGGCAGTATCGGTAATGTATTTCTCGGCGGAACCGATGGTGACGGCACCGAAGCCATCATTCAGGGTGCAGGCGCCCTCGCACAGACGATCCTGCGGGCAGACCCGACCGCACACTTCCGGCAGCGAGTTGGTCTGGTGACACAGCTCCACCGCTTCCATCAGGTTGCCTTCGGAAATCAGCTTCAACCAGTTCGGGATGTAGTTGTGAACCGGGCACTTCCACTCGCAATAGGGGTTACCGCACTCCAGGCAACGATGTGCCTGATGTTCCACTTCCCGGGTTTCGAACGGGTAGTAGATTTCCTCGTAACGGTCCTTGCGCAGGGAAATGTCCTTTTTCTTCGGATCTTTCCGCGGCACATCCAGAAACTGGAAATCATTGCTCAGTCGTTCAGCCATCGCTCTCTACCTCATCAGGCCGGATTGGCGCGGGTGCTTTTCAGCAGATGGGCCAGATTGGCCGCCTTCGGCTTCACCAGCCAGAACTTGCGGCTCATCGCATCGAAGTTATCGAGGATGTGCTGACCCCAGACGCTGCCGGTTTCTTCCACATATTCGCGAATCACCCGCAGCAGATGACTGCGATGTGCCTCGGTCGCCTCGGTGCTGATCCGGTGCAGCTCGATCAGCTCGGGGTTAATGCGGTCGAAGAAATCATTGTGCTCATCCAGCACATAGGCAAAGCCACCGGTCATGCCGGCACCAAAGTTCACCCCGGTGCGACCCAGCACGGTGACACAGCCACCGGTCATGTACTCGCAGCAGTGATCTCCAGCGCCTTCAACAACGGCGTGGGCACCGGAGTTACGCACCGCAAAGCGCTCACCTGCAGTACCCGCCGCGAGCAGCTTGCCGCCGGTGGCACCATACAGACAGGTATTGCCGACAATGGCGGTATCCTGGCTGGCAAAGCTGCTGACTTTCGGCGGCGCAATCACAATACGGCCGCCGGCCATGCCTTTACCAACATAATCGTTGGCATCGCCTTCCAGATACAGATGCAGACCACCGGCATTGAACACGCCAAAGCTCTGCCCGGCGGTGCCGGTCAGGCGTACGCGCAGCGGTGTCTTTTCCATATCCAGGTTGCCGTAACGCTTGGCAATCTCACCGGACAGGCGGGCTCCGATGGAACGGTTGCAGTTGGTGATGCGGTAATGGAACGAGCCGCCGGTGCGATTCTCGATCGCCGGCAGCATGTCCGCCACCATCTGCTCGGCCAGCTCGCCTTTATCAAACGGTGCATTGCGCTTGCTATCGCAGAACTGTGGCTTGTCCGCCGATACATTGTCGTTGCGCAGGATCGGCAGCAGGTTCAGCTTGCCCTGACGTGGCGTCAGGCCTTCACTGATGGTAAGCAGATCAGTGCGACCAATCAGCTCCGCCAGCGAACGCACACCCAGTGCCGCCAGCAGGTGACGCACTTCTTCGGCAACAAAGCGGAAGTAGTTCATCAGCATTTCCGGTGCGCCGATAAAGTGGTTCTTGCGCAGGTCATCGCGCTGGGTGGCAACCCCGGTGGCACAGTTATTCAAATGGCAAATGCGCAGGTATTTACAGCCCAGCACCACCATAGGAACAGTACCGAAACCAAACGATTCGGCACCGAGAATGGCCGCCTTGATAACATCCAGACCGGTCTTCAAACCGCCATCGGTTTGCAGCCGCACCTTGCCGCGCAGATCGTTCATGCGCAGCGCCTGATGCGCTTCCGACAGGCCCAACTCCCACGGCGAGCCGGCATAACGGATCGAGGTCAGCGGACTGGCAGCGGTGCCGCCGTCGTAACCAGAGATGGTGATCAGATCGGCATAGGCCTTCGCCACACCGGCAGCAATGGTGCCGACGCCCGGTTCGGAAACCAGCTTCACTGACACCAGCGCATCCGGGTTGACCTGCTTGAGGTCAAAGATCAGCTGGGCCAGATCCTCAATCGAATAAATATCGTGATGCGGCGGCGGCGAAATCAGCGTCACCCCGGGCACCGAATGACGCAGACGGGCAATCAGTTCATTGACCTTGCCGCCCGGCAACTGACCGCCCTCGCCTGGCTTGGCGCCCTGCGCCACCTTGATCTGCAGAACTTCAGCGTTGACCAGATAATGCGGGGTCACACCGAAACGACCGGAGGCCACCTGCTTGATTTTGGAAACACGCTCGGTACCGAAACGGGCCGGGTCTTCACCACCTTCACCGGAGTTCGAACGACCGCCAAGGCGGTTCATCGCCGTGGCAATGGCTTCGTGCGCTTCCGGAGACAGGGCACCCAACGACATGCCCGCAGAATCAAAGCGCGGCAGGATTGCTTCAATCGGTTCAACATCATCCAGCGCCAGCGGCTTGACGTCCGCCTTGAGGTGGAACAGGTCGCGCAGCGTAGCGACACCGCGATCATTCACCAGAGCCGCAAACTCCAGGTAATCATTGTAGTCACCGGAATTCACCGCCTTGTGAATCGCATGCACCACATCCGGATTAAAGGCGTGGTATTCCTTGCCGTAGATAAACTTCAACGCGCCGCCAGCATCAATCGGCTTGCGCTGTTTCCATGCATCGCCACGGAGAATCCGCTGATCCTCCTCGAAGTCGGAGAAATCCGCACCGGCGATACGGCTGGCCGCACCATGGAAACAGATATCGACGACTTCGTCGGCAATCCCGATGATTTCGAACAACTGAGCACCACGATAGGAGGCAATCGTCGAGATCCCCATCTTCGAGATGATCTTCAGCAGGCCCTTGTTGATGCCCTTGCGGAAGTTCTTCTGCAGCTCAATAGCGTCGCCAATCAGTTCGCCGGAGCGAACCATATCAGCAATCACGTCATAGGCCAGATACGGGTACACGGCTGTGGCACCGAAACCGAACAGCACGGCAAAGTGATGCGGATCACGGGTGGTGGCAGTTTCAACAACAATGTTCGAACTGCAACGCAGACCCTTGACGGTCAGGCGGTGATGCACCGCGCCGGTGGCCATCAATGCATGTACGGTGAGCCGATCCTGGGTAATGCCGTAATCAGACAGCACCATCAGCACCTTGCCGGCGCGAACAGCCGCTTCCGCCTGATCACAAATATTCAGCACCGCCTGCTTCAGACCGATGGCCGGATCATAGTGCAGGGAAATACGCTCGGCACTGTACCCCGGGCGGTCGATGCGCAGCAGGTTGGCAAACTTTGAATGCGACAGAATCGGCGTCGACAGAATCGCCCGGTCAGCATGGTCGGCGGTTTCCTCGAACATGTTACGTTCGGCACCGACACAGGTTTCCAGCGACATGACGATCGCTTCACGCAGCGGATCAATCGGCGGGTTGGTCACCTGAGCAAACTGCTGGCGGAAAAAGTCATAGAGCGGGCGCTGCCGCTGCGACAGTACCGCCATCGGCGTGTCGTCACCCATCGAGCCAACGGCCTCCTGGCCGGCTTCGGCCAGCGGACGCAGCACCTGATCGCGCTCTTCAAACGTCACCTGGAACAGCTTCTGATAGGCCAGCAGCTGATCGGAACCGATTTCGTCAAGTCGCTCGACTTCAGTGTCGTAATCAGCCTCGATGCGCAGGGCATTTTCTTTCAGCCACTTGCGGTACGGATGACGGACCTTCAGACGGTTATCAATATCGGAGTGCTTGAGCAGCTCACCGGTTTCGGTATCAATGGCCAGAATCTGGCCCGGCCCGACACGGCCCTTGGCAACCACATCTTCCGGCTGGTAGCCGTGCACACCGACTTCCGACGACAGCGTGATGAAACCGTTTTTGGTGATGACCCAACGGGCCGGGCGCAGACCATTACGGTCAAGCAGACAGACCGCGTAGCGGCCGTCGGTCAGTACGATACCGGCAGGGCCGTCCCACGGCTCCATATGCATGGAGTTGTATTCATAAAAGGCACGCAGGTCAGCATCCATCGACTCGACGTTCTGCCAGGCCGGCGGCACCATCATGCGCACGGCGCGGAACATGTCCATGCCACCATGAATCAGCACTTCCAGCATGTTATCCATGCTCGACGAGTCGGAACCGGTGCGGTTGACAAGTGGCGTCAGGCTATCGAGTTCCGGCAGCAAGTCACTGACGAATTTCGGCGTCCGCGCTACCGACCAGTTACGGTTACCTTCAATGGTGTTGATCTCGCCATTGTGGGCGAGATAACGGAACGGCTGCGCCAATGGCCAGCGCGGCATGGTGTTGGTGGAGAAGCGCTGGTGAAATACCACGATGGCAGTTTGCATCGCCTCATCACCAAGATCCGGGAAGAAGCGCGGCAGATCCACCGGCATCATCAGGCCTTTATAGGCGATGACGGTGGAAGACAGCGAACAGACGTAGAAGCAGCCATCATTCTCGATGCGGTTTTCAGCACGACGACGGGCAAAGAAAAGTTTGCGATTCAGATCGGCAGCATTCAGATCAGCGCCACCGATCAGCACCTGGGCAAAGCCCGGCAGCGATTCGAGTGCAATCGGACCAAGACAGGAAGGATCGGTCGGCACATCGCGCCAGCCCAACACCTCAAGCCCCTGAGCACGCAGCTCTTCATCAATAACCGCTTTCTGCGCGGCGGCCTTGTCGACGTCGGGGTTGACGAAAATCATGCCGGCGCCATAGCTGGTCGGCAGGGTCACGCCCAGCTCGGCAGCTACTTTGCGGAAGAACGAGTCCGGCTTTTGCAGCAACAGACCACAACCATCACCGGTTTTGCCGTCAGCGTTGATACCACCGCGGTGGGTCATGCAGGTCAGCGCTTCAATCGCGGTTTGCAGCAACTGATGGCTGGCCTTGCCTTCCATATGGGCAATCAGGCCAAAGCCGCAGTTGTCACGGAATTCTCCGGGCTCATAGAGCCCGCGCACCAGCGTCGGATTCTGCTGCATTAACATCATTCCTCTTTGAAATTCAGAGACTTACAGAAGGCGGTGGCGACTTCGCCGAAACCGTCGGCGAAAAAGGAAGCACATTCTACACATTGGACCCGAAGCGGACAAATGAACAGCTTCTCGCCGGACTTTCCAGCCTGCCCGGAGCTTCAGCGCACCGCGATGATCTCACTGTGAATCGCTCGCAATTCACGCGGGAACGGACCGCGCTGGCGGAATTCAGCTGCCAGCTTGTCCCGGCCTGCGGCCGCCTGATCACGGGATGCCCAGGTACCAGCAAGCACCACGAACATTACTCGGCCATCGCGGCGTGCACGGTAGTAGGCGGACCGTTCTCGGCCAAGCCGGTCAAGCATGGCGCGAGCCCCGTCCTCAGAGGTCGCCACTGCCACCTGCAGAACCCAGCGCTCCGCCGGCTGGGCCAGTAGCCAGTCCTCATTGCGATAGCCCAGCTCTGCAGCCATGCCGGTTAGCGCCGGCTTGCTCTCAACAGGGGCCGGTTTCGGCGCGGGCTTTGGAGCAGGAGCAGGAGCAGGAGCAGGAGCAGGCTTGGGCTTGGGCTCCGGCTGCACGACCGGCTCTGGCTCTGGCTCTGGCTCTGGCTCTGACGGGGGCTCCACCTGGGTCGTCGCCGGCTCAGGCGGCGGATCAGGTGCAACCGGCAACTCGGCAACCGTCGGCTCCACCGTAACCGGCGGCGCCTCAGCAATATCCTGAGGGGCTGGCGGCAGATCCAATACCGCCACCTCCTGCTCTCCGGACTCCTGATCCTCACCCGGCCAAAATAGCCAGACCAGCAACAGCAAACCCAGTACCGCCGCCAGATGTCGCCACGGAATGGCCAGACCTTCTAACGGCGAGGCCGGCCGGCGCGGCCTGGGTCGATCCAGATCGGCCCGCAGTATGGGGGCATCGTCCAATAATTCCTCAGTTGCGCTATCCGCCGTTTCCAACACCAGCGATAAAGGTATGCCGGCATTCAGCAGCGCCGCCTCAGCATCCGGCTCACCACCAAAGATAACGCCAAGGCCAGATTCCGCTTCCGTCGCAAGCTGGCGCAGCAAGGCACGGGCATCGGCGGCCAGACACTCAGCGTTGTCGAGCACCATCAGCAACGGGTTGTCTGTCTGACCCCGTACTTTGAGCCCCACCAGAATATGCTCACCATCAATGCCCAGCGCGTCAGCCAGATCCGCCAGAAGCGTGTCTGCGGTATGAAACTGCAAGGCATCAAAACGCAGTAACTCACTGCCAAAATCGATCAGCTTTTCCACCGCCAGTCCGAGGCGCTCAGAGACCGCCTCCGGATCCGCGCCAACCAGCAACACCATCCTTCCGGCCATGGCCTCGGAAGTCAGCTGATCAACCAGCTCCTCTGTACTCAGCAGATCATCCAATCTCAGTCTCCCGCTACGCAGTCGCGTTCCAGCATCCGCATCAACACGGCTTCATCATAATCCGCGGTGACTACGCCATCGCCAATCGCACGCAGCAACACCAGTCGCAGACTGCCATCATGCACTTTCTTGTCCAACGCCATCAGCTCCCGGCACTGCCTTGCACTCATGCCCTGAGGCGGTCTCACTGGCAGTTTCGCACGCGCAAGAATACCCGCCAGGCCATCGACCTCATCCTGCGCCAACCAGCCGAGCTCCACAGACAGCTGCGCAGCCATAACCATGCCTGCAGCAACCGCTTCACCATGCAGCCAACTGGTATAGCCGGTGGCAGTTTCGATTGCATGACCAAAGGTGTGGCCAAGGTTCAGCAATGCCCTGCTGCCCTGTTCGGTTTCATCTTCTGCGACAATATCCGCCTTGTTCTGACAGCTGCGCAAAATTGCCTCGGACAGCAACGCCGGGTCACGGGCAAGCAGCGCATCGATGTTGACTGTTATCCAGCGATAGAATTCCCGATCACGAATCAATCCGTATTTGATGACCTCCGCCAGCCCCGCAGAAAACTCACGCGCGGGCAGCGTACTCAACACATCAGTATCAATAATTACCGCTTTCGGCTGATGGAAAGCACCGATCATATTTTTACCACGAGGATGATTCACCGCAGTCTTGCCACCCACGGATGAATCGACCTGAGCCAGCAATGTTGTAGGCACCTGAATGAAATCAACGCCACGCTGATAACAGGCCGCAGCAAAGCCCACCATGTCACCAACCACCCCGCCTCCCAGCGCGATCAGTGTCGTGGTGCGGGCGTGGCGTGCTTCCAGTAACTTGTCAAAAACCTGCTCCAGCACAGACAGGGTCTTGAACTTTTCGCCATCAGGAAGCTGCAGGGTATCCACCTGTAGCCCCGACAGGGCGGCAATCACCCGGTCGAGATAAAGCGGCGCAATGGTGGTGTTGGTCACCACCAGTACCTGCCGGGCACGAACATGGCGACGCAACAAGTCGCCGTCGATCAGACCCTTGCCAATATAGATAGGGTAGCTGCGCTCAGATAACGCAACGTTGAGGGTAAGCATGCAGGTCCTCCGGGCCGGGAGCGGCCATTATCCGGCCGCTTCGATACCGAGACAACCAAGCACCTGGTCCGACACCTTGCGCAAGTTGCCGGACGACGTGGGCACAACATGGTGACAGGTTTCCCGGTACAGCGGGTCACGCACCTCAAACAAACGTCGCAGAACCCCTTCCGGGTCAGGCTGCTGCAACAGCGGTCTGTTTCGGTCCTGCCGGGTACGGGCAAGCTGCACTTCAACCGGCGTCCAGAGGTAGATCACCACCCCGCGATCATGCAAATGCCTTCGGTTCGGCTCGCGCATGACAACGCCGCCGCCAGTGGCCAGAACAATACCGGGCAGGGCCGTTAACTCGTCAATCACCTCTTCTTCGCGACGACGAAAACCGGCCTCACCTTCGACATCAAATATCCAGGGAATATCGGCCCCGGTACGATCCTCAATCACCTTGTCGGAATCGTAAAAGGGCCGTTTGAGTATATGGGCAAGATGACGGCCCAGAGTGCTTTTTCCAGCACCCATGGGCCCGATCAGGAAAATGCCTGGCGTAGCATCACTCATGCGTCCCGCATCACTTCCCGGCCACCGCATCCTTGATCAGACGGGGAGTGATGAAGATCAGCAGTTCCTGCTTGTCGTTAGTACTGACGTCCTTACGGAACAGACGACCGATCCATGGCAGATCGCCAAGGAATGGTGTTTTCAGAACCTGTTTAGTGGTGTTTTCCTGGAAAATACCACCAAGCACCACTGTTTCGCCGTCAGCAACCACCACCGCAGTCTCAACACGGTTGGTATCGATTACCGGGTTCGCGCCGGACACCGAAACGCTGTCGTTATTGACCTTGATGCGCATGATGACCTTGCCTTCCGGAGTGATTGCCGGTGTCACTTCAAGGCGCAGTTCGGCGTTAATGAATTTCACCGCCGTCGCACCACTGGAAGTCGCTTGCTGATAGGCAACCTGCTGACCAGAAGCGATTACCGCCGGCTGCTGGTCTGCAGTCAGTACCTTCGGAGTCGCAACCAGTTCAGCGCGACCCTCTGAATCCAGCGCAGACAACTCAAGATCGATGATGCCAGAGTTACGATCAACCAGACCGATTGACAGACGGCTGGCCGCAGCATTGGCCACACCAAAATCTACAACAGCATCCTGCGGCCGTTCGATTTCATAGGTAAAACTGCCATCATCTTCCGGATCTGTTGCACCTTCGCCGAAGTTGTAGATGTTGTCATTCCGGCCCGACAGCACCAGCGTGCGACCGCTACGGTCAAGCCGGCTACCCTGATAGGCGGTACCGCCCCAACGCACACCCATTTCCTTGGCAACATCGGTGGTGGCAATGACCACCCGGGCTTCAATCAATACCTGCTGCACCTGAATATCCAGAATCTGGATCACTTCCCGGATTTCCTCCAGCTTGCGATCAGTATCCTGAATAATCAGCGTGTTGGTGCGCTCATCTATGGCAATCGAGCCGCGGCTGGACAGCAACGAACCCTCGGCCTTGATCAGCTTTTCCAGATCGGCAGCGCGTGCATAGTTAATACGCACATATTCAGTACGCAGTGGCGCCAACGCCTCAATTTTTTTCTGGCTTTCCAGTTCAAGCTGCTCTCTGGCGGCGATTTCATCGGCCGGCGCAACCAGCAAAACATTACCCACCTGACGCTTATCCAAACCTTTGGTCTTGAGGATAAGATCCAGCGCCTGATCCCAGGGTACATTCTGCAGCCGCAGGGTAATCCGGCCGGTCACCGTATCAGAAGCGACAAGGTTCAGGCTGGTGAAGTCTGCAACAAGCTGCAGCACTGAGCGCACTTCAATGTCCTGAAAGCTCAGAGAAAGCTTCTCTCCGGTGTACTGGAATGCATCCTTCTTGCGCTTGGCAGCCTCGACCTGAGTAACCGGCTTGATGTTGATGGTGAACAGATTATCAGCCTGATACGCCAGATATTCCCAGTTGCCGTCCGCTTCCACAGACATGATGGTGCTCTGCCCGTCGTTGCGGGTATCGATATACTTCACCGGGGTAGCGAAGTCGGTGACATCGAGGCGACGATGCAGGTCTTTCGGCAGCTCAGCACCGACAAAGCGAGCGATCACTCGGCCGCCCTCCTCGCGCACATCCACCGGAATGGAGGATGAGGACAAGCTGATGTTGATCTGGCCCTCGCCCTGCGAGCCGCGACGGAAGTCGACCGAACGCACGGCTGCCTCCCGGGACGCAGCGGTCTGCACGGGAGCTGAACCTCCAGTTGCGGCGGCTTGCACCTGAGCACCATTTGCACTTTCAACACCGAGCAGCAGCACCAGATCGTTGCCCTGCACCTCGGTCTCATAACCCTGAAGCTGGATCATGTTGACGATCAGGCGAGTACGATCCTTGGCCTCAACCACCGTGACACTGCGGGCATTGCCAGTACCAAGGTTGTGATATTTGCTGGACAGGCCACTGTTTGCACCGATCAAGTCCAGCGCAATCCGCGCCGGCTTCTCAATGCTATAACCCTTCACCTCGGGTGGGGTTCCGTCAAATGAAAGACGAACCTCAAGGCGGTTACCCGGTAGCGAGGCATAGCTGATGTCTTTCAGCGTTGCGGCTGAAACCACCGACGTCATCAGAGACATCAGCGCCGCGCTGAATATCAGCGAAATTCTGCGGGCAGCTGAGTAATTATTTTTTCTTGCCATTGTAATTGTCATGGTGTTTTCCCCAGCTCCGTTTATTCAACCAGCTTGATGGTCCGGGAACGCTCAACCCAGCCATCTTGCCCGTCGGGTACGATCTCAAGCACGCCGAACGATGTTTCTGACACTTCGACCACACGGCCGAAATTCTTTCCAAGATGATTCCCGACCCGAACACGGTTAACTGTGCCAGTGGGGTCCTTGACCAGTACTTCCAGCGATGAGCCGGGACGAGATATCGATCCGACCATCTGCAATGAATCAAGCGTAAAGCGCTCAAGATACTCACGCGGACGCGTGAAATCAGGCTCCACCTGACGACCCTGGGGAAGCTCCAGCCCACTATCATCAACGGGCGGCGTAAAGGGACCGCGCATCTGATGCACGGAGTAGGACACGCTGGCGATCGGAGCGAACTCCGGCGGCGGATCAATACGGCCACGCGGTCGCGCCTTGATCTCTGCCATTTTCGCTTGCAAGTCCGAGAAGTCGCCACCGCCACCACAAGCAGCCAAAGAAGACATGGTCACGATAACCAGTGCGGCGCGAATGCCATTATTTAAAAGCCGGCGTGCGGACATCATTAACGCCCCCCTGCCGGCTTGGCGCCAGCTTTTGCACCAGCACCGGAGGCATACCGGTAGGTCTTGGCACTGATTTGCATGTCCAGCAGCCGGTTAGATGACTTCGATACTGGCTTGATGGTGAAATCTTCCAGCGTCACAATCCGCGGCAATGCCGCCACGCCACTGACAAATGAACCAAAGCCATGGAAATCGCCACGCACCATCATCTTGATGGGCAGCTCTGCGTAGAATTCCTTTTCGACAACCGAACCCAGCTCAATCCGATCAATCTCCAGACCACTGCCCAGACCGGTGTGAGTAATATCCTCCAGCAGCCCTGGCACTTCGGTATCTTTCGGCAGCTGACTTAACAGAGAGCCGAACATCTCTTCCATGTCGACCATCTGCTTCTTGTACTGCTCCAGATTCTGGGCAGTAAAAGCTTTCTTTTCATACTGCTGCATCAGGTTGCTTTCGTCGTTCTGATATCGCTGCAGCAGGGTGTTTTTCTCGGTAATGCTAAAGAAATACCCCCCCGCCAGCACGCCAACAAATACCAGCATCGCCGCCCCAAGCTTGACAGGAAGCGGCCAGCCCCCGACATTTTCAAAGTCGAGATTCTGAAGCGTCTCCATCAACTCCTGAGGGTCAAAGCCCTTTCTCTCGGCCTTGCTCATTTGCCACCCCCTTGTTTTTCTTTGTCTGCATTCGCGCTGGGCAGCTCCTGACTTACCGTCAGGGTAAATATGTTTTCCTGCGAGTCATCCCCGGCGGCCGCGACAGTGCGCAAATCCGGATCCTTGAACCAGTCAGACTCGTTCAGGTTACGCATCAGTGCGGAGATTCGGTTATTCGAATCAGCAATACCGGAGATGGTAAAGGTACCGGCCTTACGCTCTATGCTGGTGTAGTAGACCCCATCCGGCAGGGTACGAACCAACTGATCAAACATATAAACGATATACGGGCGGTTATTCTGAAGATCCTGAATCACGTTCATCCGTGACACCAGGTCTGCACGACGCTTCTCCAGCTCACTGATCTCCTTGATTTGCTGATCAAGCTGGGTCAACTCTCGCTCGATATAACGATTACGACTGAGCTGATTCTCGACCTTGCTGTCGACAACCATTTTCCAGCCAAAAAACACTGCAACACCGATCGCTGCCGCCACCGCCAGCATGATGATGAAATCCTGCTGCTGCTGCTTGCGGCGCGCTTCTCGCCAGGGGAGGAGGTTAATAGTTGTCATTGGTCAAAGCTCCTCAGGGCAAGGCCACAGGCGATCATCATCGCGGGAGCATCATTGGCAATGGCACTGGCGCTGACCTTGTTGGACAGGGTCATATCGGTAAACGGATTGGCCACGGAGCAGGCCGCGCCAACCTTGTCCTGAATCAGTTCAGGTAATCCGGCAATGGAAGCCGAACCACCCGCGAGGAGAATGTAATCAACCTCGTTGAACTGGGTAGAGCCATAGAAAAACTGCAACGAGCGGTTTACCTGCTGGACAATGGCATCCTTAAAGGGCTGAAGCACTTCACTCTCGTAATCATCCGGCAGCTCCCCCGTTTTCTTGGCGAGCCCCGCTTCCTCCATGGAGATACCATAGCGACGCTGAATTTCCTCAGTCAGCTGCTTGCCACCGAACAACTGCTCGCGGGTATAGACAGTACGACCCTGATGAAAAACGTTCAGGGTCGTCATGGTGGCGCCGATATCAAACAGGGCTACCGTTTCAAGCTCGGCGGCGTTGGGCAGCTGCGGCAGCACCAGCTGAAAAGCTCGCTCCATGGAGTAAGCCTCGACGTCAACAACCTTTGCCTGAAGACCACCGATCTCCAGTGCATCCTCGCGCATCTCGACGTTCTCAGTCCGCGATGCTGCCAGTAGCACATCCACTTTATCGGGGTTGTTTTCGGTCGGACCAACCACTTCGAAGTCCATGCGCACTTCGTCCAGCGGGAACGGAATGTACTGGTCAGCCTCGATTTTCAGCTGATTTTCAATTTCGTCTTCACTGTACGAAGCGTCCATCTCGATCAACTTGGTGATCACTGCAGAGCCAGCCACCGCCACCGCGGCCGCCTTCGCGCCGGGACGGGTACGACTGACCAGACGAGCAATGGCGTCACCGACACCTTCCACGTCTACAATGTTTTTTTCCTGCACGGCGTTGGCCGGCAACGGCTCGACGCCATAGCTCTCGACCCGATAGCGCCCCCCGGACTTCGACAGCTCAAGCAGTTTGACTGCGGTGGAGCTGATGTCGATTCCCAGATAGATCTGGGACTTTTTTCTGAACAAGGCCAGCACGTTGATGTCCTATCTGGTTGTTATCGGACTATTTTTATCGAAGAAATATACACTTACAGGATATTCATGTCTAATCACTTTAGGAATAACTAATAACAGAAAGGATGTTAGATCACAACTTGCTTTGCCCCATATAATGACGGCCTTCACGGATGGCCCCGGCCATCTTCCCTTCGGACAGGATTCGGGTTTTAAAAATCATGCAGTTACGAAGACCCTGGTGGCGCTGGCTCCTGCTGGCACTGACTCTGGCGGCAAGCGGCACCATCATGGTGCTTAATGCAGCCTACCTATATCTGGCCCCCCAGCTGCCCCCGGCCCGCCAGCTCAGCGACGTTTCCTTCCAGATCCCTCTGCGGGTGTTCTCCGCCGACGGGCTACTAATCGGGGAGTTTGGCGACAAACGCCGGACACCACTGAAATTCGAGGAACTTCCGCCGATGTTCGTCAACGCCGTGCTGGCCGCGGAGGATGAGCGCTTTTTCCGCCATGGCGGGGTCGACTTGCGCGGTCTGGCCCGGGCTCTTGCCGAACTGCTGCGCTACCGCGAGATCCGCTCCGGCGGCTCCACCATCACCATGCAGGTGGCGCGCAACTTCTTTCTTGATCGGGAGCAAAAATTCCTAAGGAAATTCAATGAGATAGTCCTTGCTCTGGAAATCGAGAATGTGCTCGGCAAGGAACAGATCTTCGAGCTGTACATGAACAAGATCTTTCTCGGTCACCGCGCCTACGGTGCCGAAGCTGCGGCACAGGTCTACTACGGCAAATCCATTCGCGATCTGGATCTGCCGCAGTGGGCGATGATCGCCGGCTTGCCCAAGGCACCCTCAGCCTACAACCCGATCACCAATCCGGAGCGGGCACTAAGCCGGCGCAACTGGATCCTGCGACGGATGTTCAGGACCGGCATGATTGACCGCGAACAGTACGATGCTGCCCGCGCCACCCCGGTGGACGTCCGTTACCACGGCCCGGCACCTGAACTGGATGCCTCGTACCTGGCTGAAATGGTGCGCAGCGAAGTGGTTCAACGCTACGGTACCGAGCAGGCCTACACTGCCGGCCTGCGGGTATACACCACGGTCGATGGCAAACGGCAGGCGGCGGCGGTCAGCGCCCTGCGCGCCGGCCTGCACGAATACGATGAACGGCATGGCTGGCGCGGCGCCGAGGCCACTCTGGAGCTGGCCGATCTGCCACCGCTGCCGGAGATCAATGCCGAGCCGGACGAGGAGGCTCTGCAAACCATAGCCCGCTGGACTTCCCTGTTGCGCCCCTTTACCGCCATCGCCGGACTTGAGCCGGCTATTGTTGTCAGCACTGCGGAGCAGGAAGCACAGGTCTTGCTCGCCAACGGCACCCTGACCACCTTGAAGTGGTCGCAGATGCAGTGGGCCAAGCGCCATATCAATACAGATGCGGTGGCAGGCGAGCCGAAAAAGGTGACTGACATCTTCAAGGCCGGCGACGTCATTCGAATCCGCTCCGTGCTTGATGAAGAACAGCAGCCGCAATGGCGACTGGCACAGATTCCGGCAGCACAAAGTGCGCTGGTGTCACTGGACCCTCGCAACGGCGCAGTCCGGTCACTGGCCGGCGGCTACAGTTTTGCCCAGTCGCACTTTAACCGGGTAATTCAGGGTCAGCGTCAGGCCGGCTCAGCACTCAAGCCATTCATCTACACCGCTGGCCTGACCAAGGGGGCAACCCCCGCCACCCTGATCAACGACGCGCCGATCGTGTTCGAGGACTCGGCTCTGGAAACCGCTTGGCGGCCGACCGGCGCAAGCAGCCGTTTCTATGGTCCAACCCGACTTCGCGAAGCGCTGTACCGCTCACTGAATCTGGTTTCCATCCGCTTGCTTCAGCAGACCGGCATCAGCCACACGCTGTCGACGCTGAAGGATTTCGGACTGCCGACCGAACGTTTCCAACGTGACCTGTCGCTGGCGCTGGGCAGTGCCGCTGTAACGCCAATGGAAATGGCCAGTGGCTACAGCGTGTTTGCGAATGGTGGCTTCAGGGTTACACCCTGGTTTATCGACCGAATTGAAAACAATGACGGCAAAGCGCTTTGGCTGGCGCCAAAGGTTGTGTTCTGCGATCCGGACTGTGGCTCCACAACCGAACACACTCTGAGCACTGAAGCACTGCTTGCACAGGAAATGGCGCTGGAGTCGGAGGACAGTAGCGACCTGACCGACACGGATTCGGGTAACCCGCCACCAGTTCGGAAAACCGTTGAAATTCCACGCGCCGTTGACGGGCGCTACATCTGGCTGATGGATTCAATGCTGAAAGATGTGGTCCGGCGCGGCACCGCCTATCAGGCCAGCAGTCAACTTGGCCGGCGTGATCTGGCCGGCAAGACCGGCACCACCAACGAGCAGGTCGATGCCTGGTTTGTCGGTTACTCGCCGGCGCTGGTGGCCGCGGTGTGGGTCGGCTTTGACGAACCGGCAACGCTCGGGCGTGGCGAATACGGTGGTCGCGCAGCACTGCCTATCTGGATCAACTACATGAGCACGGCACTGGAGGGTGAGCCCGAGCAGCAAATGCCACAACCACCCGGCATCGTCACGGCCCGCATCAACAGCACCAGTGGCAAGTTGGCACACCCCGGTGATGCCGATGCCATCTTTGAATACTTCATCGAAGGCACTGTCCCGGAAGCCGATACCGAACAGCCCATGGATATGGGCACTGCCACCGAGGAAGGTGAGCCGGAGCATCTGTTCTGATTTTCTGGCGACAATAAAAAAGGCCGGTCAGCAACCGGCCTTTTTTATTGCCGAAAGATCGTCACTGCGGAAACACATCCTTGACAGTCTTGAGCGGGTAATGAGCCGGGTAGCCCTTGCGCGCAACACCGGAATCCACCGCAGCACGGGCCACGGCTGCCGACACAATACCGAGCAGACGGGGATCATTCGGCTTCGGAATAATGTAATCAGCACCGAATGACAGCGCCTGACCGCCGTAAGCGTCCAGCACTACCTGTGGTACCGGCTCGTGCACCAGCGCAGCAATCGCGCGCACCGCCGCAATCTTCATTTCTTCATTGATCGCCTTGGCACGAACATCCAGCGCGCCGCGGAAGATGTAGGGGAAGCCGAGTACGTTGTTAACCTGATTCGGATAATCAGAACGGCCGGTGGCAATGATTGCATCCGGACGCACTTCACGGGCCAGTTCCGGGCGGATCTCCGGATCCGGATTCGCCAGCGCAAAAATGATCGGCTTCGGCGCCATCTTGCGCACCATGTCCTGGGTCAGCATGTCCGGACCGGACACGCCGATAAACACGTCGGCATCTTCGATGGCGTCGTCGAGGCTGCGCTTGTCGGTATCGTTGGCAAACGCTGCCTTGAACTGGGTCAGGTCGTTACGGCGGGAATGAATCACGCCCTTGCGATCCAGCACCAGAATGTTTTCCTTGCGCGCGCCCATCTCGATCAGCAGCTTGATTGAGGCGACACCGGCAGCGCCGGCGCCGACGCATACCACACGGATATCCTCAATTTTTTTCTTCTGTATCTGCAGGGCATTGACCAGACCGGCACCAACAACAATGGCGGTGCCATGCTGATCATCGTGGAATACCGGAATATCGCACAGCTCTTTCAGGGTACGCTCAATCTCGAAACACTCAGGCGCCTTGATGTCTTCCAGATTGATGCCACCAAAGGTTTTATGGATGCGCACCACGGTATCAATAAACGCCTGAGGGGACTCAGCCTCCAGTTCGATGTCGAACACATCAATGCCGGCAAACAACTTGAACAGGATGCCCTTGCCTTCCATCACCGGCTTCGATGCCAGCGCGCCAAGATCGCCAAGGCCGAGAATCGCGCTGCCGTCACTGATCACCGCGACCAGATTTCCCTTCGAGGTATAGCGATAGGCCAGCTCCGGCTCCCGGGCGATTTCCCGCACCGGCTCTGCCACACCCGGACTGTAGGCAAGACTGAGGTCGCGCATGGTGGCGGCCGGCTTGGTCACTTCCACGCTGATCTTCCCGGGGCGGGGACGTGCGTGGTACTCCAGTGCTGCCTGTTTGAAATCGTCCGACATGACTCGACTCTCTCTGCTACCCGTGCTGCCCAAGCCTTGGCCCGATTGCCTCAGCCAGCCGGCACCTTGCCGGCGATGATGTCGCTATACAAACTGTTTCTGCCCGCCAGTGAAACGCAAAAAGCACCCTGCGGGTGCTTTTCGCATGAATCACCGAACCGGAACGGATCAGGCTTTCTTGCGTGACCCGATAGCGCCGAAACGCTGCTTGAACTTGTCGATCTGGCCACCGGTGTCGGTAACCTTCTGGCTGCCAGTGTAGAACGGGTGGCAGGCGGAGCAGACGTCGATCAGAAAATCCTGACCGCGGGTAGAACGGGTCTTGATCACGTTACCGCAGGAACAGGTGATGGTGACGTCTTTGTAATCCGGATGAATTTCAGCTTTCATGACTCGACTCCTGGCGTGTCGCTACCCGAAACCGTTTTCGGGCACCACACTGTTGGCTTGCGCCGGGCAAAATTGAGCGCGAATCATACCAGCTTGTCTTGGCGACGCAAGCGGGTCAGGCCACAATCACCGCCTTTGCCCGACCAGAGAGATGAAATGCCCCCTGCCCACCCCGGGCTGGTGCTCAAGGTTGCCGTACCGGCACCGCTGCGCCAGCTGTTCGACTACCTGCCGCCCCGTGGCGCAGCCCTGCCAGCACCGGGTTGCCGCTGCGAGGTGCCGTTTGGTAACCGGACGCTGATTGGTGTGGTCTGGGGCCATGAACAGTCCGAGGTGGCCAGCGGCAAGCTGAAGGCGGTGCGGCGGGTGATCGATGAGCAGCCCCTGATCGACCCGGACCTGCTGGCGCTGTGTGACCATGCCGCCAGCTACTATCACCATCCGATTGGCGATGTTGTTGCCACGCTGCTGCCTGTGCTGCTGCGTCAGGGCAGCGAGGCCCTGTTGCCGGGGCGACTGGAATGGCAGCTCACCGCCCAGGGCCGCTTTGCCGAACCGGCGGCGCTGGCCAGGGCGCCGCGCCAGCAGCAGGCACTGGAACTGCTTCAGCAACATCCACAGGGCTTGCCGGCGGACATGCTCGCCGGTCTGGATATCCAGCGCAGCGCGCTGGTGGCGCTGGAGAAAAAAGGCTGGGTGGTGCTGCGCGAGGTCGAGGCCGACACCCCGGTACCACGCAGCCTGATGGCGGAAGTGCCGCCAACCCCCGGCACCGAACAGCAGGCCGCCATCAAGGCGATTCAGGGCGCCCACGGCTTCACCCCGTTTCTGCTTGATGGCATCACCGGCAGTGGCAAGACCGAGGTCTATCTGCAAGCGATGGAGCCGCTGCTGAAGGAAGGCAAACAGATTCTGGTGCTGGTGCCGGAAATCGGCCTGACCCCGCAAACCGTGCGCCGCTTCGAAAAGCGCTTCAACGTGCCGGTGATCAGCCTGCACTCCGGCCTGACCGACCGCGAGCGTCTGCACGGCTGGCTGCGCGCCCGCCGCGGCGAGGCCGGCATCGTCCTTGGCACCCGCTCGGCGATTTTCACCCCGCTGCTGCGCCCCGGCATGATCATTGTCGATGAGGCCCACGACGGCTCGCTGAAACAGCAGGACGGCCTGCGCTATTCGGCCCGCGATCTCGCTGTCTGGCGTGCCCGCCTGCTGGATGTGCCGGTGATTCTGGGCAGCGCCACACCAGCACTGGAAACCCTGCAGCTGGCCCGCGCCGGCCGCTACCGCCATCTGAAACTGCACAACCGCGCCGGCGATGCCAAGCCGCCGACCCTGCTGCTGGAGGACTGCCGCGCCCTGTCCGGCCGCGAGCCGCTCAGCCCGGCCAGCCTGCAGGCCATTGAGGACACCCTTAAACAGAAGCAGCAAGCGCTGATCTTTATCAACCGGCGCGGCTATTCGCCGCTGATCCACTGCCACGATTGCGGCTGGGAGGCGGAGTGCCGCCACTGCAGCGTGCATATGACCTGGCACAAGCGCGACAACCGGCTGATCTGTCACCACTGCGGTGCCCAGCAACGGATTCCGCGCCACTGCCCCGGCTGTGGCTCGAGCAATCTGGGCGATGCCGGCACCGGCACGGAAAAGCTGGAAGAGTTGCTGGAGGCGCGCTTTCCCGGTGCCAGCGTGATCCGGGTCGACCGCGACAGCACCCGCCGCAAGGGCAGTCTGGATGCGGCCTTAAAGAAGGTGCACGGTGGCGCGCCGGCGATTCTGGTCGGCACCCAGATGCTGGCCAAGGGGCACCATTTTCCGAATCTGACACTGGCGGTGATTCTTGATGCCGATGGCGGCTTTCTCAGTTCCGACTTCCGTGGTCCGGAGCATGCCGGCCAGCTGATCCTGCAGGTGGCCGGCCGCACCGGCCGCGAGCAGGTGGCCGGCCGAGTGCTGATCCAGAGCCGCCATCCGGAGCATCCTCTGCTGCATCTTCTGCTCAGCGGCGATTACCACAAGCTGGCCGATGCCCTGCTCGGCGAGCGCCGCGATGTCGGCTTGCCGCCGTTCGGGCACCTGGCGCTGATTCGGACGGAGTCGGCCAAGGCGGAGGAAGGCATGACGCTGCTTGGCGAGGTGGCGGCGCTGGAGGGCCTGCCGGAAGGCGTGCAGTTACTCGGGCCGATCCCGGCGCCGATCGAGCGGCGGCAGGCACGCTTTCGGACCCAGTTGCTGCTGCTGGCCCCGGACCGGCCGCCGTTGCATCGGGCCATTGATGTGCTGCTGGCCCGGCTGGACAGCCATCCGATGGCGCGGCGGTGCCGCTGGCATCTTGATGTGGATCCGGTGGATCTGCTTTAGGTCTTGGCTTTTTTTTGCCCCCGTTTAAAGGTGGGGCAGTGATCCTCTCCGGCCTGAGCCGTGTGCAGGGAGGTGCCGGGACCCGCCGTGAACCCATCCCTGGGGGCTTGTGTTCGGCATCCATGCCTCACACAGTCCCGTCACCTCCCTGCACACGGCTCAGGCCTCACATCACCTCAACCTGCTGATACTGGAAACTCATAAATCCAGTGGTGGGAAAAATCAGATGCGAGGATCGGGGCAGTGGTTTGCACCTGCCGGGACCGTGTGCGGCAGGGATGCCGCACCCGAGCCCCCAGGGATGGGTTTACGGCGCGTCCCGGCAGGTGCAAACCACTGCCCCGATCCGTAGAAGTTCACTGCCAAACCCAATAGAACCAGCGAGGCTCACTGCCACACCGAATACTCCACAAGCAGGAAAACAACCCGGCTTTCCCTTACAATCGCCGGCCATTACCCGCTCTGCTTCGGATCACCGATGAAAGACCGCATTATCCAGTTGCTCGAACAGGCCACCGCCACCCTGAAAGCCGATGGCACCCTGCCTGCGGACCTCAGTGTCAATATTCAGGTGGACCGCACCAAAGATCGCAGCCACGGCGACTACGCCACCAATCTGGCGATGATGCTGGCCAAGCCGGCACAGAAAAAGCCGCGCGAGCTGGCCGAGCAACTGATTGCCGCCCTGCCCGCGGATGACAGCATCAGCAAGGCCGAGATCGCCGGGCCCGGCTTTATCAACTTTTTTCAGGCCGATGACCTGCTCGGCAAGCAGCTGGCCGCAGCGCTGACCGATCCGCGCCTTGGCGTGGCTGCCGCCAGCCCGGCACAGACCGTGGTGATTGATTACTCCGGCCCCAACCTCGCCAAGGAAATGCACGTCGGCCACCTGCGCTCGACCATTATTGGTGATGCGGTTGCCCGCACCGTCGAGTTTCTTGGTCACAAGGTGGTGCGGCAGAATCATGTTGGCGACTGGGGCACCCAGTTCGGCATGCTGCTGGCGCTGTTTGAAGAGCTGCCCGGTGATGCCGGCCAGCAACTGTCCGATCTGGAAGCGTTTTATCGGGATGCAAAAAAGCGTTTCGATGCGTCGGAGGAATTTGCCCAGCGTGCCCGTGCACTGGTGGTCAAACTGCAGTCCGGAGATCCGGATTGTCTGGCGCTGTGGAAGCGCTTTAACGACATCTCGCTCAGCCATTGCTTTGAAGTGTATGAGCGACTTGGCGTTAACCTGAGCCGCGCCGATGTGCGTGGCGAAAGTGCCTACAACAATATGCTCGCCGACGTGGTAGCCGAGCTGGAAAAGCAGGGCCTGCTCAGTGAGAGCGAGGGCGCCCGCTGCGTGTTTCTGGAGCAGTTCCGCAACAAGGATGGCGACCCGCTGCCGGTGATCGTGCAGAAAAATGATGGCGGCTTCCTCTATGCCACCAGTGATCTGGCGGCGCTGCGTTATCGGCAGCATCAGCTCGGCGCGAATCGCATGCTGTACTTTGTCGACCAGCGTCAGGCCCTGCATTTCCAGCAGGTGTTTGAGGTGGCGCGCCGGGCCGGCTTTGTTCATGCCGACACCGATCTGGTACACATGGGCTTTGGCACCATGAACGGCCCGGACGGCAAGCCGTTCAAAACCCGCGATGGTGGCACCGTCAAGCTGATTGATCTGCTCAACGAAGCCGAGCAGCGGGCGCTGGCGCTGGTAAAGGAAAAGAACCCGGAGCTGGATCCGGCAACGCTCGAACACATTGCCCGGCATGTCGGTATCGGCGCAGTGAAGTATGCGGATCTGTCGAAAAGCCGGCAGAGCGATTACATTTTCAATTTCGATCAGATGCTGAGCTTTGACGGCAACACAGCCCCCTATCTGATGTATGCCTGGACCCGTATCGCCAGCATTTTCCGCAAGGCGGAACTGAATCCGCTTGAGCTGCGCGGCGACATCAACCCGCAGGCAGATCAGGAAATCGAACTCGGCAATCATCTGGTGCAGTTCGCTGATGTGCTGCAACAGGTTGCCGACAAGGGCATGCCGCACCTGCTGTGCAGTTACCTGTATGAGCTGGCCGGTCTGTTCTCTGCCTTTTATGAACATTGCCCGGTGCTGAGTGTCAGTGATGAGGCAATCAGACACAGTCGTTTGTGTCTGGCTGCGGTCACCGCCCGCACCCTGAAGCAGGGCCTGACCCTGCTCGGCATCGACACGCTGGAGCGCATGTAATGGCCAGAAAACCTGCTTCCCGCGGCGCCAGCCGCAGCAGCCGCAAACCGGAACGCCAGGTGCCAGCCTGGGTCTGGGTATTTACCGGCGTGGTTTGCGGTGGCTTCGTGGTGTTTCTTTATCATCTGGCGACGCTGCGTGGTCAGGCGCCGGATATGGCTGGCCAGAATGGCAAGCCGGTGGTGGAAAAGCCCGCCGAGACGGTCGACACCGGGCCGCGCTTTGATTTCTATGCGGTGCTGCCAAAGATGGAAGTGATCGTGCCCAAGGGTGAGGATGATCCGCAGCCATCGCGGCGGACGCCGCCGGCGGATGCCGGAACGGACGGCGAGACAGAGGTGGCCGTGGCAGATCGGCAGGAACAATATCTGCTGCAGGCTGGCAGTTTTCGTCGCAATGATGATGCCGACCGGCGCCGTGGTGAGTTGATTCTGCATGGTCTGACGGCGCGGGTTCAGCCGGTGTCCATGGGTAACGGGGACACCTGGTACCGGGTAATGGTCGGGCCGTTTGATAACGCCAATGCGGCGCATCGGGCGCAGGACAAGCTGGCGTCGGCGGGGATTGAGACGTTGGCGATTCGGGCCAAGAAAGATTAGATTCCGGTTCGGTAGTGATCTTCTCCGGACAGAGGGGGAGTTCCGGGTTGCCGGGACACGCCGTGAATACGTCCCTGTAGGCTTGTGTTCGGCATCCATGCCTCACACAGTCCCGGCAACCCGGAACCCCCCCTCTGTCCTCGCTTTAGCCGTCTTTACAATGATCGCGCCAACCCATCTGTTGGTTCAGGGCTGCCTTGAAACCCGGAGGCACGCCCCCATGTCCCACCCGACGCGTCAATTTACCCTTTCACAGCAAGGAGTCCGCCTGTGACTACCATCGTTTCCGTCCGCCGTGGCAACAGTGTTGTTATTGGTGGTGACGGTCAGGTTTCCCTCGGCAATACCGTCATGAAGGGCAATGCCCGCAAGGTGCGCCGTCTGTTTCACAACAAGGTGATTGCCGGCTTTGCCGGTGGTACTGCCGATGCTTTTACCCTGTTCGAGCGGTTTGAATCGCAGCTGGAAAAACATCAGGGCCAGCTGGTTCGTGCGGCTGTGGAGATGGCCAAGGACTGGCGCACCGATCGTGCGCTGCGGCGTCTTGAGGCGTTGCTGGCCGTGGCAGATAAGGAGCATTCACTGATCATCACCGGCAACGGTGATGTGATCGAGCCGGAGATGGATTTGATTGCCATTGGTTCGGGTGGCCCGTATGCGCAATCCGCTGCCCGTGCACTGCTGGAAAATACTGACCTCAGTGCCCGCGAAATCGTAGAGAAAAGTCTGAACATTGCCGGTGATATCTGCGTTTTCACCAACCAGAGTCACACCATTGACGAACTTTCCTGGTAATCCTCTTATGCCTGAACTGACTCCCCGCGACACGGTCCGCGAACTGAACCGTCATATTGTCGGCCAGCAGGCGGCAAAAAAAGCTGTCGCCATTGCCATGCGTAATCGCTGGCGCCGCATGCAGCTGCCGGAAGCGCTGCGCGCCGAAGTGATGCCGAAAAATATTCTGATGATCGGCCCCACCGGGGTCGGCAAAACCGAAATCGCCCGGCGTCTGGCCAAGCTCGCCAACGCACCCTTTATCAAGGTGGAAGCGACCAAGTTTACCGAGGTCGGTTACGTCGGCCGCGATGTCGAATCCATCATTCGCGACCTGATGGAAATGGCCATCAAGATGCTGCGCGAAGACGCCATGCAGCGTCACCAGCGCGCCGCCGAAGATGCCGCAGAGGATCGCATTCTTGATGCCCTGCTGCCGCCGGCGCGTGGTGGCGAGCCCACCGATTCTTCCACCCGCCAGCTGTTTCGCAAGAAACTGCGCGAAGGCGAGCTGGATGATCGCGAGATCGAGATTGATCTGGCTGAACAGAAAATCGGTGTCGAAATCATGTCGCCGCCGGGCATGGAAGAAATGACCAACCAGCTGCAGCAAATGTTCTCAAAGATGGGTGGTGGCCAGCGCAAGGTGCGCAAGCTGAAGGTGCGTGATGCATTCCGCATGGCCCGCGACGAGGAAGCGGCGCGCCGGGTTAATGAAGATGAGTTGAAGGCGCGCGCAGTGGATGTGGTCGAGCAGCACGGCATCGTCTTTATTGACGAGATCGACAAGGTTGCCCGCCGCGGTGAAACCATGGGCGCCGATGTCAGTCGCGAAGGCGTGCAGCGCGACCTGCTGCCGCTGATTGAGGGCTGCACCGTCACCACC
Source organism: Alcanivoracaceae bacterium (assembly GCA_023146255.1). Classification (GTDB taxonomy): domain Bacteria; phylum Pseudomonadota; class Gammaproteobacteria; order Pseudomonadales; family Alcanivoracaceae; genus PGZG01. The sequence continues at coordinate 180,737 of JAGLCJ010000013.1, read as the reverse complement.
AAATACGGCATGGTGAAAACCGATCACATCCTGTTTATCGCTTCCGGTGCGTTCCAGATGTCGAAACCGTCCGACCTGATTCCGGAACTGCAGGGGCGCCTGCCGATCCGGGTCGAGCTGGAAGCACTCAGCCCGGATGACTTCGAACGCATCCTGACCGAACCGGATGCCTCGCTGACAGAACAGTACCGCGCCCTGCTCGCCACCGAAGGCCTGAAAGTCGAGTTCACCCCGGACTGCATCCGCCGTCTGGCAGAAATCGCCTGGCAGGTGAACGAGAAAGTGGAAAACATCGGCGCCCGCCGCCTGCACACCGTGCTGGAAAAGCTGCTCGAGGAAATCAGCTACGACGCTGATGATCTGGCGGTGCAGTACCACGACAAGGCACTGGTGCTGGATGCCGCCGCGGTGGACCGCCACCTTGGCGAGCTGGCGCAGGATGAGGATTTGAGCAAGTACATCCTGTAGGAGCGGTCGACCGACCGCGATTTTTCACTTCACGGATGGATCGCGGTCGGTCGACCGCTCCTACAAATTGGCGGCTGCAACACACACTGGCGGTGCTATTATCCCGCCCGCCAGCTTTCAGGACTCCCCATGCGCGCCGACGAAAAACTCCAGCAGGATCTCGAACGGTTCTTTTCCCTGCGTCAGCACAGCGACGACCAGCGTTTCCGCGCCCGGCTGCGGCGGCTGCAGGACTATCAGGGCGAGCGTCTGGCCCGCAGCCATGCCGGCCTCTTGGCAGTGCCGGCCAATCAGGCGGCGATCGGCTTTCTGCTCGACGAGGTCTACGGCGGCAAGGACCTGCTGCCGGTGGCCCGGGATATCCGCCGGGCGGTGAACAAGGCCGCCAGCCTGCTGCCGGACCGGGTCATGGCGACATCCGCCTCGGTGCTGGAAGCAGCCATCCTGACTCAGGAGCTGGACGAGGCGCTGACCGATACCCTGCATGACAGCCTCGACGGCCCGCTCCACGACACCCTCTATATCGAAGGCTTCCGGGCGCTGGGCCGGGCCGATGACCGGCAGCGTCAGCTCGACCTGATCGGCGAGGTCGGGCACCATGTCGACCGCTATGTTCGCGGCCGCATGCTGCAGGCCACCTTCCGCATGGTACGCCGCCCGGTCCATGCGGCCGGATTCGGCAACCTGTATGATTTCCTCGATCGCGGTTTTGTCGCCATGCGTGATCTCGACAGTGCCGGCCGCCTGCTGAATGAGCTGACCCGCGCCGAGGCAGCGATCATGGCGCGACTGTATGCCGGTCACCCGACGCCCTATGCCGGGCAGTGAACCGGGCGGAGCCCTCTTCGGAGCATTGAAATGAGTCAGGACAAGACCACCCACTTCGGCTACCAGCAGGTGCCGCTGCAGGAAAAAGCCAAACGGGTTGCCGGGGTGTTCCGTTCCGTGGCGCCGAAATACGATCTGATGAACGATCTGATGTCGATGGGCGTGCACCGGGTCTGGAAACGTTTCACCCTTGAGCTGGCCGGCGTCCGCCGTGGTCAGCGGGTGCTGGATCTGGCCGGCGGCACCGGTGATCTGGCGATGAAGTTTTCCCGTCTGGTGGGCGACGAAGGCGAGGTCATTCTTGCCGACATCAACGAGGCCATGCTCGGCGTCGGTCGCGACCGTCTGCTCGACAACGGCTGCGGACACAACACCCGGGTGGTGCAGGTCAACGCCGAAGCGCTGCCATTTGCCGACAATACCTTTAACTGCATCACCATCGCCTTTGGCCTGCGCAATGTCACCGACAAGGACAAGGCGCTGCGTTCGATGCTGCGAGTACTGAAACCCGGCGGCCGTTTGCTGGTGCTGGAGTTTTCCAAGCCGATTCACGAGCCACTTTCGAAACTGTATGACCTGTATTCGTTTTCTGTACTGCCGAAGCTGGGTCAGGCAGTGGCCGGTGATGCCGAGTCCTATCGCTATCTGGCCGAGTCAATCCGCATGCATCCGGATCAGGAAACCCTGAAGGGCATGATGGAACAGGCCGGCTTTATCCGCTGCGAGTATTTCAACATGACCGGCGGCATCGTCGCCCTGCACCGCGGCTTCAAAGCCTGATGGATCTGAGCTGATGGAAACGCGCCCACCGAATCTGTTCGAAGCCACTGCGCTGGCCACACTGGAGCGCGCGATCAACACTGCACTGGCAGCAGACCCGCTGACGATGGAATTGCTGCGCGAACACAGTGGCAGACTGGCAGCTGTGCATCTGACGTTCCCGCCGCTGTCGATCTATGCCCTGATTGTCGAAGATGGCATCGAGCTGTATCACGGCAGCGAGGCGGAGGCAGATGTCACCGTGCGCGGCGGGCCGATTGATCTGGCGGCGCAGTTGTTCAACTGGAAAACCGCCGACAGCGTGGTCGCCGGGCCGGTAAAGATCAGCGGCGATCGCGAGCTGCTGCAAAAACTTACCGCCATCGCCAAACAACTGGACCTGAACTGGTCGGCACTGGTCGAGCCGCTGCTCGGCAGCGAACTGGCCCAGCAGCTTGAATATGGCGCCAAACGGGTATTCTCGATGGCCCGTCAGGCGTTTGATCTGTTCCTCAACCGGGCCGGCGATTTTCTCCGTGAGGAATCCTCGCTGATGGCGCTGCGCCGGGATGTCTCCGAGTTCGTTCAGGATGTTGACGAGCTACGCTTTGATACCGACCGCCTTGCCGCGCGCATTGCCCGGCTGAAGCAGAACAGCGAGGCGGCGCAATAATGTTTCCTGTATTTCGCGTGCTGTTTGTTCTGCATATTGTCTGCCGTTACCGGCTGATTTCACTGCTGCCACCGCACCCGCTGCTGAAGCCGCTGATCCTGCTCGAATACCTGATGCCGTCGAGCTGGTTCGGCCCGCGCCATCTGTCCGAGGGCGAGCGCCTGCGTCAGGCATTGCAGGATCTTGGCCCGATCTTTATCAAGTTCGGTCAGTTGCTTGCCACCCGCCGTGATCTGCTGCCAGGCGAGTGGACCGATACGCTGGCGAAGCTGCAGGATCAGGTGCCGCCGTTTGATGCCGCCGCCTCGCAGCGTATTGTCGAGCGCGAACTGGGCAAACCGGTTGGCGAGGTGTTCGAGAAATTTGAGCAAACGCCCATGGCCTCCGCCTCGGTCGCGCAGGTGCATGCTGCGGTATTGCCCGGTGGTCAGGAAGTGGTGGTAAAAGTTATTCGCCCGGGCATCGACCGCGTCGTCGCTCGCGATCTCAAGGTGATGAAATTCGGTGCTGCCTGGCTGGAGCGACTGTGGAAAGACGCACGTTATTTCCGCCCGTCCCGCGTTGTTGCCGATTACGAGGATGTGATCCTCGGCGAACTGGATCTGACCCGCGAGGCGCGTAATGCCGAGGCCATGCGCCGGCATTTCCTGTTCAGCCCGCTGCTGCATATCCCGGCCACCCACCCCGAGCTCAGTAGCCGCCATATCATGGTGTCGGATCGCATCTATGGCATTCCGGTCAATGATGTCGAGCGCATCCGCGCCGCCGGCATTGAGCCACGACTGCTGGCCGAACGCGGCTTTGAAATCTTTTTTGCCCAGGTGTTTCGCCACAACCTGTTCCATGCCGACATGCATCCGGGCAACATTTTCGTCAACCCGGCACATCCGGAGTCACCGCAGTACATTGCCGTGGACTGCGCCATCGCCGGCCGTCTGTCGAAGGAAGACCTGCACGTACTCGGTCGTCTCGCCCTGCTGGTGATGCGGCGTGATTACGGCGGCATGGTCGATCTGGTGATCCGCGCCGGCTGGACCACGGTGCCGGTGGATCGCTCGCGCTTCCAGCGGGCGGTGGAGGAGATCGTCGATCCGATCATGTCGATGCCGCTCGACCAGCTTGAGTTTGCGCCGCTGGTGATGAAGCTGTTCGATACTGCCCGCGGCTTCCATATCGAAGCGCCAGTGCAATACATCCTGCTGCTGAAAACGCTGGTACATATCGAGGGGCTGGGCCGCAGCATCTACCCGCAGCTGGATATCTGGACGCTGGGCCGACCGATGCTGGAAAGCTGGATGCTGGAGCAGTACGGCCCGACCGCCACCCTGAAGAAGTTTCAGGACCGGTTGCCGGAATGGGCGGCGCAGCTGCCGGAAATGCCGGAGCTGTTCCGTGATGCACTGGAAACCCTGCGCCACCTGCCACACCAGCAGCGTCAGCTGGAAGAGCACATGCGCCGTGATCTGGCCCGGCACCGGCGCAAGCTGCTGGGTGGTCTGGCCGGTCTGGGCCTGATTGGCGGCGCCCTGATACTGCCGCCGTTCTGGGCCGGCGCAGCTCTGGCCAGCGGCGTGCTGCTGGGCAGCTGGGCGCTGCGCCCGTAGGAGCGGCCGATCGGCCGCTCCTACAGGGAACCCCCTGATTCTGTTATTCTCGCGGCAGTCATACCGGAGTAACCAATGAGTGACATCCTCGCCCGACTTCACGCCGTGCTGGAGCAACGCAAACAGGCGGAGCCGTCCAGCTCCTATGTGGCGAGCCTCTATCACAAGGGCCTGAACAAGATTCTGGAAAAGGTCGGCGAGGAAGCGGTGGAAACCATTCTGGCGGCGCGCGACGCCGAGGTCAGCGGTAACAATGACAAGCTGATCGGTGAAACGGCAGATTTGTGGTTCCACTCCATGGTCATGCTCAGCCAGCTCGGCGCGCATCCTGATCAGGTTCTTGCGGAACTGCAGCGGCGCTTCGGCCTGTCCGGCATTGACGAAAAAAATTCACGTTCCCCACAGGGAGAATAACCATGTTGTCCGGCATCAGTATCTGGCAGCTCCTGATCATCCTCGTCATCATCATGCTGATTTTCGGCACCAAGAAGCTGCGTAATATCGGCGGCGATCTCGGCGGCGCGGTGAAAGGCTTCAAGGATGCGGTCAAGGACGGCGAGAAAGCCGCCAGTGACAAGCAGCTGTCCGAGCAGAAAAATGAAACGCAGGAAAAGAAAGTCACCGACAAGGATCAGGCCTGATCACGGAGTCCTGCGTCGATGTTTGATATCGGCTTTTTCGAGCTGGTCGTCGTTTTTGTGATCGGCCTGCTGGTGCTTGGCCCCGAGCGCCTGCCCAAGGTGATGCGCGCCATTGGCCACTGGACCGGCCGTGCCAAGACCACGCTGAATAATCTCAAGTACGAGATGGAGCGCGAAGCCTATAACGAGGAAATGAAGGAGCGCTTCAAGAAGCAGCTTCAGGAACTCGGCATAGACGAGCAGACGCTGGCCACAGGGCAGAAGCCCGAGACCCCATCTTCTATCGAGCAGTCTGCTCAATCGCCTGTTGCGCCACCTGCCGAACAGCAGAACGACAAGCCATGAGCGACAACCTGTCACCGCTGGATCAACCGCAGCCGCTGATCAAACATCTGATCGAGCTGCGCGATCGCATGCTACGTGCGATGCTGTGCATCGCACTGGTGTTTTTCCCGTTATTCTATTTTTCTCAGGAACTGTACACGCTGGTAGCACAGCCACTGATGCAGTCACTGCCGGCGGGTACATCGATGATCGCCACCGATGTTACCTCGCCCTTTCTGGTGCCATTCAAACTGACGCTCTACGTCAGCATTCTTTTGGCCATGCCGATTATCCTGCATCAGGCCTGGGGATTTATTTCGCCGGGTCTGTACAAGCATGAAAAGCGTTTTGCCCTGCCGTTACTGGCCAGCAGCATCGCGTTGTTTTATGGTGGCGTTGCTTTCGCTTATTTTGTTGTGTTTCCGGTGCTGTTTGGTTTCTTTACCGCAATAGCACCCGAGGGTGTGGCGGTGATGACTGACATCAGCCGCTATCTGGATTTTGTCATCACCCTGTTTATTGCCTTTGGCGCTGCCTTTGAACTGCCGATTGCCATCCTGCTGATGGTCTGGAGCGGCATCACCACGGTGGAATCCCTGCGCGAGAAGCGCCCCTATGTCGTGGTCGGCTGTTTCGTTGTCGGCATGCTGTTGACGCCGCCAGATGTGATTTCACAAACCCTGCTGGCGGTGCCCATGTGGCTGCTGTTTGAAGCGGGGGTGTTTGTTGCCAGCATGATCAAGAAAAGGGAAAAGCAGGCGGATCCGGAAGCGCCGTAGGGCGGCCGGCCAGCCGCCCCGGCAATCCCGAATTACAACGTCAGACTACCAAGCGCAACGCGCTCGCCATCTTGCAACCGCACGACCTGACTGCCCTCGCGCACCAGGACAAAACGTTCGGTTTCAGTGCCGCGAAATACTTCAACCTGCACCGAACCATCTGCCTGATAAGTCAACAACGCCTCATTACCAAGGCCGTCTTCTACACGTTCTGTAGTGCCCGTCACCTTGGCGCGCCTGTTATTGACCGGATTGGTGCCGGTCCAGAATTCCACCGAGTTGAGAATAACGATATCCGCCAGAATCGTCAGCCCGTATACCGGCAGAATCCAGAAGGCAAAGGAAATGCCCTGATTGACAAACTTTTCTTCCGTCGCCGTCGCGTTCCAGTCCTGCACGGTATTAAACAGTGCATTCTGGCCAAGACAACCGGACAACATCACGGAACCCGAGATCAGCACTGGCAGCATCAGCTTTTTCATGGTCTGTCTCCTGTAAATGAACGTTCGATGATCAGAAGGTAAAGCCATTGCCTGATGGGCGCAATGATTCCCTTGCCGGCGCCGCGGGCAGACGTGGCTCAGCGCCCGGCAGTACCGGAAGTGGTGTCTGCGCTAATGGCTTGCGGACACCGCAATGCTCCTCGGTAAAACGAATCAACCGGTCACGAACCTCAGGATCGCGCAGGCTGGCGATATGCCGACCGCGCAAACGCTGGAACTCCTTCTTGGTTGACGCCGAGGCAAACAGTGTCTCGCCATGCGAGAAAGGAATCACCTCGTCTTCCTCGCTGTGCAGAACTAACAACGGCGCACGCAGCTCATCGATGGCATCAATGGCATCGTACTGGCGCGGCTGGAATGGAATCACCACCGGCTTCAACGGCCGCAACAACCAGCTGCGGGACATGATGTCGCCGACAATATCGCGGTAACCGGTAAACGCTGCTTCGGCGATCAGACAATCATAGCGGCCATGGTTTTCTTCCCTCGCCAGCACCGGAATGGTCAAACTCGCACCGAGGCTCTGGGCAAATACTATCAGCGGCTTTTCACCAAGACGGCCGGACGCCCGCAACCAGTCCAGGCCAAGCTGGACATCCTGCATCGCATACTTCAGTTTCGGCTCGCCCTCACTGAGTCCGTAGCCGCGATAGTCCGGCAGAAACACATTGAAACCCTGCCCCGGCAACCAGGCCACGTTCATGACATGGGTGCTGACGTTCTGGGCATTGCCATGAAGAAAATATACGGTGCCACGGGCCGGCCCCTTTGCCGGAAGCCACCAGCCGTGAACACGCTCTCCACGGGGATGGATCAGAACCACGTCCTCGTAAGCGAGCCCCTGATTGGCCGGGTTCTGTACCCACGGTTTCATCGGTAGAAAGTAAAGACTGTTGCAGCCAGCCAGCAGCAGCGGCGTCAGCAACACAGTCAGTCGAAGTAGTAACGCCATGTCATCATCCAGGAAGTTTCCCGTCCACCACGCCATTCATCATGCAGCGCAGACAGGCGGATGCCATTTTGCTGAGTGATCGGTAGCTGCACGCCAATCTGGCCGCGATGACGATACTGATCATCGGCAAAATAAAGTGATTCGCCACTCAAATGAAGACTGTAGTGATCACCATGTCGAAGCAAGCCCAGCTCGGCACCGCCACCACTATTGATAAAGGGGTCAAGGTTGTCGTTGTTCTCGATTCTGGCCTGCAGGTATCCGTAAGGCAGCCAGCGGCCGACCCGCCAGGCCAGGCCAGGACCACCACGGACGAACCGGGTGGCATCGCGCTGTCCCGCCACTTCCGGACGGTCGATGCCGGCATGCACAAACCAGGATGTCGGCCGGACAAATGCGGTCCGCGGTGCCAGCGAGCGGATATTGACCAGATCCAGCTGCCACAGCCGCCAGCGATCCGACTCCTCACGACGAACACGCAGATTCAGCGCTTCAATCCAGGCGCCATCAAGAAAACCGCGATGATTATCCAGCCAGTCGTGATACGTCAGGCGATACTGGATCTCGGCGAAACCGTTGTCCTCGCGCTGCCCGCCCGAGACGGCAAGCATCTGCGTGGCATGGCCCCGTTCCGGTGGTTCCGGCGGGCGAATAGCGGCAAGTTCAGGAGCGGCATTGGCGTGCATCAGTTGCAGCAACCGATAGCTGTTGGCGGCCGCCTGCTCGTTGTTATCACGGGTGCGATCGCGAAATCTGCTTGCCTGATAGGCGGCGCGGGCAACCAGATGACGGCGCTCCGGTGGCAGCGTCTGGTATTCGCCCTGCGCTGCCAGAGACACATCCTTCATCAACCTGACCGCCATACGCCGCTCGTCGGCAGACAGCGCCTCACCGGCCTGCTCCAGCTCGACAGCCTTGGACGGGCGATACAGACGGCTGGCAACCAGACCTGCCTCATCAATCGCCCGAACAGTATTCACCGGCACTTCGGCGAAACGTAAATCACTGAGCAGGTCCACTCGCGGGCGCGCGACTTCGAGCAATTCGAGCAACCGGAACGAGCAGTTCTCATCGAGAAAGTAATAATCAAAATCGACGTCCTTCAGCTCCCAGAGATGATCGATCATCCAGCTGATCTCATCGGCATCAAGGCCAAGCCGGTACTCCCACATGTCGCGGTTTTCCAGATGGGCGTATTCCTGGATCTTGCTGACATAGGAAACCGTCGAGAAGCGTCCGGGATAACCGCCGGCCAAACCGCGATAGATATAGAAAATGGAATTGTCGTCGGCGGTGACCAATGCGCCGAAGTTCACCGCCCAGGCATGCCAGTCGGACTGTTGGTCGGCCGCATCAAAACGCAGCAGGGTATGGCCGAACATCGAAGACGGGCTGTTCAGGTAAGCGGCCGGAAACACCAGCACCACCGAGGCATCCGGAATTCCGGCTCGCCAGCTCAGGTACTCGTCACAGTGAGCAAACGGCTCTGCTTCCTGCCAGCCCAGCGCCTCGGCCAGATAACGGTAGCGTGCCGGAAAGCGGCAACGCTGTTCGGCGCCAGGCTGGCCGAGCACTTCTGCAGCGCTTTGCAATTCGGCCAGCGGGTCCGTGCGTCCGTTCTCGGCCATAAAGAAGCGGTCGTCGTCGACATAGCTTTGATCTCGACTGCGCAACGTTGCACCACGATTGATATGCAGCAGCGCCTGCCAGCGCGGCGCCGCCGCCAGCTCTTCGGCAGTGCTCGCCATCAGCGGGCGCGGCAAGGCTAGAATCAGCAGGAAAACAGCAATAAATGCGGGAATGCCCGGTGGCATTAATTCAAAGCCTCAACAGGCAGATTAAACGAAGACGTCACTCTGCTGCGAAGGCAGCAGAGTGACGGTGCAGCTGGATCAGATGTGCTTGGCGAGAATCTCGTCAGACTGCATCACAGCCGAGATCTGATCTGCCACTTCACCGGCAGTCACATCGTCACGGGAGAAAATAACAGAGAAGTTCTGGTGCATAACCTGATTGAAGTGCGCACGCTCTTCAGCCGGCACACCCAGAGACACGGACAGCGCAGTCAATGCTTCGCCCTGACCGGTTGCCATGTCCATAGCCACTTCTTCCAGTACGCCGTTCATGCTCAGCAGGCTTTTGCCGCTGTAGCTCAGCGCGCCGCTGGTGTCACAACCGTTGGTGCCGGTGGTCATACCGAAGGTGGCGTTACCGGAAGTACCGTTTACCAGAGTTGCCAACAGGTGCATCGGCATGCCGCTCTGGCCTTCAAACAGCATGTTACCCCAGCCACAACCCGGGCCGCCCGCTGCATCAGCGTGTGCACCAGCGGCAGAACCCAGCAGTAGGGCAGCAATGATGGTCTTCTTCATCGTGTCTCTCCAGATTTGAATGGTTTTTGCTTCCATGTGGCCTTCGCAGTCGCGCGGCCAGCCGAGACCATCATAGACCAGTTCGCATGGCGGCAGGCAAGCCCGTTTTCAGCCTTCAAGCAAAAACGTGACCGGGCCATCATTGATCAGCGACACCTGCATATCCGCTGCAAACCGACCGCTGGAAATTTGTACGGTTGTCTCGCAGCACAGCTGCGCCAGCATGCGCTGATAGAGGCTTTCTGCCAGTGCCGGCGCCGCCGCCAGACTGAATCCGGGGCGCAGGCCACGGCGGGTATCCGCCGCCAGAGTAAACTGCGATACCAGCAGCACCCCGCCACTGATATCGCGAACACTCAGATTGGTCTTGCCATCGGCATCGGCAAACAACCGGTAATTCAGCATGCGCTCGGTCAGCTTGCTGATCTGCGCTTCAGTATCGTCGCGCTCGATACCCACCAGCGCCAGAATGCCGCGACCGATACGACCGATCTCCTGCCCGTCAACGCTGACACTGGCCTGACTGACCCGCTGCAACAACAACTTCATGACCGCGCCCCCAGATCGGCCATGGCGCTCACCGCTTCCAGCAACGCCGCCTCGATACCCGGCTCCAGCACCGAGTGCCCGGCACCCTCAACCAGCTGCAGATCACTGCCCGGCCAAACCTTGTGCAATGCCAGTGCCTGGTCCGCCGGGCAGACCAGATCCAGCCGACCATGGACAATGACCCCCGGAATATCGGCCAGCACAGCGGCTGGCGGCGGCATGGGCCAGCCATCAAGAAAGCCGCCATGAATAAAGTAATGGCTCTCGATCAGGGCCATGGCCAGCGCCTGACGGGAGAACCCCTGAGCCACTGCCTGAGACGGCAGTACCGATGAGCAACGCGCCTCCCAGGCTGCCCACACCGCCGCCAGCGCCAGCTGGGGCTGGCCGCTGCTGGCCGCCAGCCGACGCTGCCAGGCAGGCAACGGGTCATCGCGCTCCACATCCGCCAAGGGCGCAACAAATTCAGCCCACCCTTCAGGCTGCAACCGACCGGCACCACCGGGACGGTAGAGCCAGTCGAGATCCTGCTGGCGACAGAGAAAAATACCGCGCAACACCATCGCCGAGACATGCTGCGGATACTGACTGACATAGCGCAACGCCAGCGTTGCGCCCCAGGAGCCGCCGAACAGCATCCAGCGGCGGATGCCCAGATGCTCTCGTAGCCGCTCCAGATCGGCGACCAGATGTTCGGTGGTGTTATCGATCAAACAGGCCGGTGGCGTCGACCGGCCGGCACCACGCTGATCGAACAGAATGATGCGCCAGTGCTGCGGATCAAAAAAACGGCGCAGGTGTGGTGAGCAACCGCCCCCTGGACCGCCATGGAGTACCACCACCGGTCGGCCAGCCGGGTTACCGCACTCCTCGACATACAGCGAATGGCGGTCATCAACCGGAAAATGGAATTGTTGACGGGGAGAAACAGGCGGATACAGTGGCATACATGATTCGACCAAAACCCGGACGCGCCACAGCATATACCCTGATTGCACTGCTGACACTCTGGCTCAGCGGCTGCGGTCGGCCCGAGCCCACGGAAGATGCCATCACCCGCGCCATCCAGGAGATGGCCGCGGCACTGGAGCAACGCGAAGCCTCACCGATTGTCGATCGGCTGCACGATGACCTGGTGATCCGGGAAGGAATTCATGGCGCACTTGGCAAGGAGCAGGCGGGACGGATGCTGACCGCCACCTTCTTCCGTCATCGGGAAATCAGTGTGGTGCTGACCAACATTCAGGTCACGGCGGACAGTATCCGCGAGGACCGTGCGGAGGCCACCTTCAATGCCCTGGTTACCGGCGGCAGTGGCGGCATCCTGCCGGATCGTGCCCAGCTCTACCGGATCAGCAGCGAGTGGCAAAACGATGGTGACTGGAAGCTGGTCGCCATGGAAGCCAAGCGAGCGCTGGAGTAGGAGCCGTCGATCGACGGCGAAAGATCTTCGCGGCCGGTCGGCCGCTCCTACACATTGTCCAGAGGCGCTCAGCTTTCGTCGTCGGCGCCAAGCGCCTCCTCCATGCCCAGCTCCTTGATCTTGCGGGTCAGGGTATTGCGCCCCCAACCCAGCAAGGCAGCGGCATCACGACGTCGACCACCGGTGTGCTTGAGGGCGATCTCGATCATGGTGCGCTCAAACGCCGGCACCGCATCATCAAGAATATTCTTGCCGCCGGCAGCCAGCGCCCGGTCCGCCCAGGCGCGCAGGGATTTCTCCCAGTCACCGACCACTTCCCCGCGACCTTCCTGCTGACGCAGTTCCGGCGGCAGATCATCAATCAATACCTCGCGACCGGATGCCATCACCGTCAGCCAGCGGCAGACGTTCTCCATCTGCCGGACGTTGCCGGGCCAGGACAGCGACGAGAAATAACGCTCGACATCCTTGTGCAGGGTTTTTGCCTCGACGCCCAGCTCGCGGGCGGCGCGCTGAAGAAAATGCCGGGCCAGCCGCGGAATATCCTCGCGCCGCTCCGCCAGCTTCGGAATATGAATGCGAATTACGTTGACGCGATGGAACAGATCCTCACGGAAATCGCCATCGGCCACCAGCTTTTCCAGGTTCTGGTGAGTGGCAGCAATGATCCGCACATCCACCTTGATCGGCGTGGTGCCGCCAACCCGGTAGAACTCGCCTTCCTGCAACACTCGCAGCAGACGGGTCTGCGCTTCCAGCGGCATGTCACCGATTTCATCAAGGAACAGGGTGCCGCCGTTGGCCTGCTCGAAGCGACCAATGCGCTGGGCATTGGCGCCGGTAAAACTGCCCTTCTCGTGACCGAACAATTCCGACTCGATCAGATCCTTCGGAATCGCCGCCATATTCAGGGCGACAAACGGCTTTTCCTTGCGTACCGAGTGGCGGTGCAATGCCCGCGCCACCAGTTCCTTACCGGTACCGGACTGACCATTGATCAGCACCGTCACGTTGGAGTGCGACAGCCGGCCGATGGCACGAAACACCTCCTGCATGGCCGGCGCTTCACCAATGATTTCCGTTGGCAGCTCGACCGGCTGCTCAACCGGCTCGCCCTGACTCTCGGCGCGATGACGAATCGCCCGCTTGACCAGCGCCACCGCCTCATCAACGTCAAACGGCTTCGGCAAATACTCAAAGGCGCCACCCTGATAGGAAGCCACCGCCGAATCCAGATCCGAGTGCGCGGTCATGATGATCACCGGCAGTTCCGGATACTTGCGCTGCAGGATACGCAGCATACGCAGGCCATCAGTGCCCGGCATGCGCACATCGGACACCAGCACATCCGGCTGACTATCGCCGTTCTCCAGTGTATTCAGGGCATCGTCGCCATCCTCGAAACTGCGAGTGACAAAGCCATCCTGACTCAGCGCCTTCTCCAGCACCCAACGAATGGAACGGTCATCATCGATAATCCAGACAGTGGCATTCATGACGGCTCACTTTCTCCTTCGACAGGTGCAAGCTCCATCGGCAACAACACGCTGAACACGGTTTTGCCGGGGTTGCTGTCGCATTCAATCAACCCGCGGTGCTGGTTGATGATCGACTGGGAAATGGACAGGCCAAGACCGGTGCCACTGGCACGGCCGCTGACCATCGGATAGAACAGCATTTCTTTCAGCGACTCGGGTATCCCCGGACCGTTGTCTTCAATATCTATCCGCGCCACCAGACGGTGACGCTGGGCGCCGATGGTGAACTGTCGAAGCGCACGAGTGCGCAGACGGATCACACCGTCACCGATACCCGCTTCAGTGATGGCCTGAACCGCGTTACGGACCAGATTGAGCAACACCTGGATCAGCTGATCGCGGTCGGCCGGAACATCCGGCAAGGACGGATCGTAATCGCGCTCAATGCGAATACGATCCGGGTGTTCAGCCAGAATCAGCTGGCGTACATGCTCCAGACATTCATGCAGGTTGACGCCGGTAAAGTGCGGCATACGCCTTGGCCCAAGCATGCGATCGGCAATACTGCGCAGCCGATCCGCCTCATCAATGATGACCCGGGTGTATTCGGCCAATTCCTGATTCGGCAACGCCCGCTCCAGCAACTGGGCTGCGCCGCGAATGCCGCCAAGCGGGTTTTTCAGTTCGTGGGCAACACCGCGGACCAGCGCCCGGGTCGCCTGATGCGAGTGCAGCAGGGCATCTTCCCGGGTGATCCGCAGCAACCGGTCAAGCGGCTGCATCTCAATCAGCAGAGTCGGCGCCTGACCAGGCTCGCTGATCTGGCTGACGCTGTAATCCACCGTGACTTCGCTACCGGGCCCGGTGTGCAAACGCGCCTCACGACGGGTAAACGGATGGCCATCATCGATGCACTTGCGCAGGGCATCGCGAGAGTCCTCGTCGGCCATAAAGTATTCCGGCAGACGCCCGCCAACGATGCGTGCTGCACTGACCGACAGCAACATCTCCGCCGCCGGATTGAGGTAGCGCACCACCAGATCGCCATCAAGCAGCAACACCGCAGTACGCAGGTGATCGAGCAGGCGTTTATGGAACAGGGAATCAGTCATCATCAGCCGAAGAAGCAAGTTTCAGGCCACAACGCCATGCCGCAACGCACCGCGCAGGAGCAGACCGGCGCCCGGCAATGCGGGCACCTCCAGAAGGGAGAATGCACTATTGTGGTGCAGATGACACCGAGCGCCAGCCCGGCGCCCGATAAAAGTACCGGGAGATCAGTTTTTTACGGTAACGCGGTGAACATAAACCACCACCGGATCGGACTCGGCCAACACCTCGCCGTCGGCGTCTACGACCTGGGCGACAAACCGGTGCTCACCGCGATCAGGGTAGGCGATCGTCGTGGCTGACTCCTCGCCATTGTCCAGCAGGCGCAGGCGATGGCCTTCCTGCAGCTCGGGTTGCGCGCTCATCCGCACGGTCATGGACTCAGGGTTATGCACGGTGGTCTGATCTGCGGGCGAAGTAATCGCCAACTTATAAGTTAGCGCTTCCTCCCCCTGCTGCTCAGGCGCCTGAATCAGCTGGCGAGGCTGGACCATCTTGATGGTGTTCTGTTCGCGAACCTCCACCTCTTCGGAAGGCTGGCGCGAGTCTGGCGTATCAGTGAAAACCGGCCGCCCCTTTTCGTCCAGCGTACGATAGATACGCGGCGTAACGTCCTCCGCCTCGTCCTGCTGCTCGCCGGCCGGCTCCTCCGCCATTGCCACCGAACCCAGCACCAGCACCGCCACCAGAGACCACCTGATCATCATGACTTCCTCCACCAAACCTTCACCATTCTGGGCCTGGCCTGGAGTAAAGGAAACCCCCGCCAGCCTTTCCTGCAGACAACAAAAAAGGGGCCGAAGCCCCTTTTTCGCGAACTGACCGCGAGGATCAGACCGAGTAGTACATGTCGAACTCGACCGGGTGCGGGGTCATGTTCAGGCGGTCCACGTCGGCACGCTTCAGGCCGATGTAAGCCTCCAGCATTTCCTTGGAGAACACGCCGCCTTTCAGCAGGAAGTCGTGATCGGCTTCCAGCGCATCCAGTGCCATGGTCAGGGTGTGCGCCACGGTCGGGATCGCTTTCGCTTCCTCGGCCGGCAGGTCGTACAGGTCCTTGTCCATGGCATCGCCCGGGTGGATCTTGTTCTGGATACCGTCCAGACCGGCCATCAGCAGTGCAGCGAAAGCCAGGTACGGGTTGGCGCCCGGATCCGGGAAGCGGGTCTCGATACGACGCGCCTTCGGGTTCTTGACGAACGGGATACGGATCGAGGCGGAACGGTTGCGAGCCGAGTAGGCCAGCATTACCGGGGCTTCGAAGCCCGGGACCAGACGCTTGTAGGAGTTGGTCAGCGGGTTGGTGATGGCATTGATGGCGCGGGCGTGCTTGATGATACCGCCGATGTAGAACAGTGCGGTTTCAGACAGGCCACCGTAGACGTCGCCGGCAAACAGGTTCTTGCCGTCCTTGCTCAGGGACTGGTGCACGTGCATACCCGAACCGTTGTCGCCGATCAGCGGCTTCGGCATGAAGGTAGCGGTTTTGCCATAGGCGTGGGCAACGTTGTGTACGCAGTACTTGAGGATCTGAACTTCGTCAGCCTTCTTCACCAGGGTGTTGGCGCCAACGCCGATTTCACACTGGCCAGCGGTGGCCACTTCGTGGTGGTGTACTTCAACGTGCAGACCCATCTGGGTCATGGCCGCACACATGGCCGCACGCAGGTCGTGCAGGCTGTCCACCGGCGGAACCGGGAAGTAGCCGCCCTTGACGCGCGGACGGTGGCCGCTGTTGGCGCGCTCGAAGTCGTCGCCGGAAACCCAGGCCGCTTCTTCGGAGTGGATCTGGTACATCTGGCCGCTCATGCCAGAGCTCCACTTGACGCCGTCAAATACGAAGAATTCCGGCTCCGGACCAAACAGGGCGGAGTCAGCAATGCCGGTGGACTTCAGGTATTCCTCGGCACGCTTGCCGATGGAACGCGGGTCACGGTCGTAGCCCTGCATGGTGGCCGGCTCGACGATGTTGCAACGCACGATCACGGTGCTGACGTCAGAGAACGGGTCCATCACGGAAGATGAGTCGTCCGGCATCAGGATCATGTCGGATTCGTTGATGTGCTTCCAGCCGGCAATGGAGGAGCCGTCAAACATCTTGCCGTCTTCGAAGAAATCTTCGTTAACGTCAGCAGCCGGGTAGGTGACGTGCTGCTCTTTACCGTGGCTGTCGGTGAAACGCAGGTCCACCCACTTGACGTCGTGCTCTTTGATCAAACCGATAGTTCTGCCAGTCATGATTGCGCGTCCTCCCGGAACAGCGTGAGTTTACCCACCCCGGAGAACTGGCCGGGCTGGGAGTTGAATGCAATTGAGCAAGATGCGTGCCAGCAAAACAGTCGCATTTGCAGCCCGGGCAGGCGAGTTTGCCCTTATGAAAAGCACCATATTGGTGCATTAAATCAGCAAACGCACCATGTTGGTGCGCTGGCCGATGCCGGGATGCAGCATGATAGCGCTACTGCGCCTCACGGTCTGCAAATTTCAGTGTCCGGATGCCCCGTAAAAGTGTTGCTGACAGAAAAGAATCCTGTTCTCTGCCGTGCTGGTCTCGCCAGCCAGCCGGCATCGCTCCATCTCCTGCTCCGCCCCCCGGCAACGAGCCATCAGCCCGGCATCGTTGGCAATCTGGATGTTCAACCCGGGCCGGGCATTCAGCTCGAGAATCATCGGCCCGGCGTCACGGTCCAGCACCAGGTCAACACCAAGGTAACCCAGCCCGGTCAGCTCATAGCTTTGACTGGCGAGCTGCAGGAATTCCTCCCAGTACGGCAACTGCACCCCGGACACCGGGTTGGCAGTGTCCGGATGCCGCTCGATGCGCAGGTTATGCCAGGTGCCGCCGAGGGTGACCCCGGTGGCCAGATCGACACCAACGCCGATAGCACCCTGATGCAGATTGGCCTTGCCCTGACTTTGTCGGGTCGGCAAGCGCAGCATGGCCATAACCGGATAGCCACACAGCACGATGATACGAATATCCGGCACACCCTCATAACTGATCGCCGAGAACACACTGTCCGGTTGCACCCGGTATTCGATCAACGCCACATCACGGTGACCACCGAGGGAGTAAATCCCGGAGAGAATGCCGGAGATATGAAACTCAAGATCATCCAGTGTCATCAGCTTGCCGGAGGCCGTGCGCCAGTATTCACCGAACCGGTCCGCGATCACGATAATGCCGTCACCGCCAGCGCCCTGAGCCGGCTTGATAACAAAATCCCGATGCCCGGAAAGCAGCGAACCGAGACCGGCAATATCGCGTTCGGTTTCGATGACGCCATACAGCGCCGGCACCCGCATCCCGGCTGCAATAGCGCGTTGTTTGGTCAACAGCTTGTTGTCTACAAGCGGATACAGATGGCGCTGGTTATAACGCAGGATCAGCTCGCAGTTACGCTGGTTGATGCCGAGCACGCCACGCTGTCGCAACGCTCGCCAGGTCTTCAGCCACATGTCAGCCGCCCCTCTGGTCTTTCACCAGCGCCCGGAAGCGGCGCAGCTCGGTGAGGCGGTAGCCACGGTAGTGACCCATCAGCAACATCACACTGACCAGCACCAGCAAGACACCCGGGAAAGTGAAGAAGAAATACACCAGCTCAGCGCGGATCATCAGCAGGTGCGCCAGCGTTGCCGCCACCATGGTGCCGAACGCCACCTTCATCGAATGCGGCCCGCCACGCTCCTCCCAGACAATCGACAGACGTTCGATCACCATGGTCAGAATCACCATCGGGAACAGCGCCACCGACAGTCCGCGCTCAAAACCCATACGGTGGCCAAACACGCTGATCAGGGTCATGGCCACCACCACGAAGGTCAGCACCACCGACAGTCGGGGCAACAACTGCAGGCGCAGATGATCAAGATAGGAGCGCAGCGACAGGCCCAGTGCCGTCACCACGGTAAACAGGAAAATCCCCCAGAGCAGATCGGTTTCCCGGAACGCCAGCGCCACCAGCACCGGGGTGAAGGTACCCAGCGTTTCCATACCCACCAGATTACGCAGAAACAGAATCAGCAACACGCCAAGCGGAATCATCATGATCACCCGGAAGGTCTGCTGTGACTCCACCGGCAGGTCATACAGCGACAGCCCCCACAGGGTACGCTCCTGAACCGGCTGAACCTCGCGGGCCATCTGGATGGTGCTCATCTCGGTACGGCTGACACTGACCTGCACCTGCAGGCGCTTGGCGCCGTCTGCCCGGACCATCGGCTCACTGCCAGTCCACCAGACAATGCGATCAGCCGGCAGACCCTGCTCTGCCGTGCGCGGATTGAAATACAACCAGTCGGTGCCATTGAAGCCTCGCACCCACAACTCCGGTTGCTGAACAAGGCCATGGGCCAGCCGCACGGTATGGACCTGTTCCGCCGGGATATGCGCCGCCGCCAGCAACAGGTCCACCACTCTGGCGCGCTGCTCTACCGAGCGATCTCCGGCCAGCAACAGACGGACGCTGTCGTTGTTGTCGTCATTAACGGTATGAATGGTCTCGGAAATAAACGTCTGAATATCAGCGGAACGCTCACGAATGGGGTCCAGCAGGCTTTCTGCGGCAACCCGCTCAGCCCCCTCCAGTGGCTCACGCCGACGAAAATGCGGCGCCGCATCTGAATCGTCTTCCATGACAAACCGTCGCGCCAGCACCAGACGGTAGTACAGCACCTGGTGCCCCTGGGCCCGGCGGGTCGACCAGGTTGCCAGACGATTGCCGTCACTGCGCGACATGCCGACACCGAAGTTGTTGCCGACAAAACTCTCGCTCAAGGTCACAAACTCATTGGCACCCGGTGGCACATACATCTGCACCTTGATCGGCAGGCTTTCCCTGGGCTCGAATTCTACCCGGGCATCGACCACCCAGACCGGCTCCACATCCGATTCCACCAACGGAATTTCCTGCACCCAGACCTGCCAGGCGACACTGCCCAAACCAACAAGACACAAAGCCAGAGCCAGCAATCTGGCGTGCAGGCGCACAGTGCGCATTAACGTTCCTCTTCTTCAGTTAGTGGCGGATAACGCTGGGCATCCTCTGCCCCGGCACAAAGCGGGACGCCAGCAGAAAACTCGAACTCAGAATCCACCAGAGCACGCATCTCGCGCAAGGCGCTGGCCCCCAACAGCAGTGGCTGGCGGAAACCACGGCGGTCGGCCAGATTAACATCGACCTTCACCGCCCGGTTGCCGATGCACAGCATCAACTCCACCACCGGCCGACGGGCATAGTATTTTTCCTCTTCAGGATCATAGTCCGAGGCGCGGCGGCGGATGCGGACGTTATGGGACAGCGGCAGCTCAACATCGGTCAACTCCATGCCCTCAACCGCCAGATCGAACTGCACCCAGCGCTCGCCGTTGCGCTTGAACGGCCGGATGTTGGTAGCACTTAGCGACGAACTGTCGGCGCCGGTATCGACCTTGGCCGGCAGGATGATGCCCAGCTCGGTGACAAACACCTGCTCATGCAGACCATAGATAACGCGGGCGGTGGGCTTGGCAGGAGCAAAAGGCGCCGCCGACAACAGCGACGGCAGGCCGAACAGGGCCAAAAGCAGGCAACAGTGTCTCAGATTCATCAACAGCATCTCCTCACTCGCGGACCGCCTCCGACCCGCGACTGGCGACCGGGTTCCCCCGCTACCGCCCATCGGCGACATCATGACAGTTTTACGAATCCCGTCACAGCAGGCTCACACGCTGCTATACTGCGCGCCCTCAAATTCCGTCTGCGGTAGAAAACCTGTGATCGAACGCCTCCGTAACATCGCCATTATCGCCCACGTCGACCATGGCAAGACCACCCTTGTAGACCGTCTTCTCCAGCAGTCCGGCACCCTCGGTGACCGGGCCGGCAACGTCGAGCGCGTCATGGACTCGAACGATCAGGAGAAGGAACGCGGCATTACCATTCTCGCCAAAAATACGGCGCTGAAGTGGAACGGCTACAACATCAACATCGTCGACACCCCCGGGCACGCCGACTTCGGTGGTGAGGTAGAACGGGTGCTGTCGATGGTGGATTCGGTGTTGCTGCTGGTGGATGCGCAGGACGGCCCGATGCCGCAGACCCGCTTCGTCACCCAGAAAGCATTTGAACAGGGCCTGAGCCCGATCGTGGTGATCAACAAGGTCGACCGCCCGGGTGCCCGTCCGGACTGGGTCATGGATCAGGTGTTTGACCTGTTCGACCGTCTCGGTGCAACCGATGAGCAGCTTGATTTTCCGGTGGTCTACGCCTCCGCCCTGAACGGTATTGCCGGTCTCGACGTGAACAATATGGCTGACGACATGACCCCGCTGTTCCAGGCCATCATCGACAAGGTCCCGGTACCGCAGGTTGATCAGGAAGGCCCGTTCCAGATGCAGATCTCCTCGCTCGACTACAACTCCTATGTCGGCATGATCGGCATCGGCCGGATCAAGCGCGGCAAGCTGAGAAGCAACATGCCGGTTAAAGTGATTGATCGTCACGGCAAGGTACGTAGCGGCCGGGTGCTGACCGTTATGGGTCACCATGGCCTTGAGCGCGTTGAAGTACCGGAAGCGTCTGCCGGCGACATCGTCTGCATTACCGGTCTTGATCCGCTGGATATTTCCGACACCCTGTGCGATCCGGCCAATGTCGAAGCGCTGCCGGCGCTGAAAGTCGACGAGCCAACCGTAAGCATGTTCTTCCATGTCAATACTTCGCCGTTCGCCGGTCAGGATGGCAAGTACGTCACCAGCCGCAACATCCGCGATCGTCTGCATGAAGAACTGAAACACAACGTTGCACTGCGCGTCGAAGACACCGACAGCCCGGACCGCTTCCGCGTTTCCGGCCGTGGCGAGCTGCATCTGTCGGTGCTGATCGAAACCATGCGCCGCGAAGGCTATGAACTTGCAGTCGGTCGTCCGGAAGTGATTCTGAAGGAAGTCGATGGCGTCAAGCAGGAGCCCTACGAGCAACTGGTGCTGGACGTCGAAGAGCAGCATCAGGGCCCGATCATGGAACAGATGGGCATGCGTCGCGGCGTGATGAGCAACATGACCCCGGATGGCAAGGGCCGTGTGCGTCTTGAGTATGTTGCCCCGTCCCGTGGTCTGATCGGTTTCCGTTCGCTGTTCATGACGCTGACCTCAGGCAGCGGCATTTTCAACGCCACCTTCTCTCACTACGGTGACTTCCGTCCGGGCACGGTGGGAGAGCGTAATAACGGTGTACTGATTTCCAACGTTGCCGGCAAGGTACTGGCCTACGCCCTGTTCAACCTGCAGGAGCGCGGCCGGATGTTTATCGACCCGAACGTGGACGTCTATGAAGGCCAGCTGATCGGCATTCACAGTCGCGACAACGATCTGGTTGTGAACCCGACCAAAGCCAAGCAGCTGACCAACATCCGCGCCGCCGGCAGTGATGAAAACATCATCCTGACACCGCCGATCCGGATGTCACTGGAGCAGGCGCTGGACTTCATTGACGATGACGAGCTGGTGGAGGTCACCCCGAGCAGTATTCGTTTGCGCAAGAAGCAGCTGACTGAATCAGACCGCAAGCGCACGGGCCGCAACGCCTGATAAACGAGAGATTCTTTCACCGCGAATCTGGCACGATGCTGGAGAACGCGGTGGAAGAATCCATCCTCAGCGATGAGTAGTGCCATGTCCCACATCGCCCTCTACGAACCTGAAATCCCCCCGAATACCGGCAACATCATCCGCCTGTGCGCCAACACCGGCAGCACCTTGCATCTTATCGAGCCGCTTGGATTTTCGCTGGAAGAAAAGAAACTGCGCCGCGCCGGGCTTGATTACCGCGAGTTCGCCGATATCCGCGTGCATGCCTGCCTGAACGCCATGCTCGACGCCCTGCCCGGACGGCGTCTGCTGGCGTTATCCAGCAAGGTCAGCCGGCGACATACAGAGATGGTTTTCGAGACAGAAGATATTCTGCTGTTTGGCCCGGAAAGCCGCGGCCTGCCGGCAGAGCTGCTGGCCACACTGCCCGACGAGCACAAGCTGCGCATTCCGATGATGCCGGAAAGTCGCAGCCTGAATCTCAGCAATGCGGTGGCGGTGGTGCTGTATGAAGCCCTGCGACAGCAGGGCTTTGCCGGGATGCGCTGATAAAACTCAGTGCGCTTTCTGCTTGAGGTCTTCTGCGCGCTTCGCTTTGGCCTGCTGGAACAGACCTTCGAAGTTGATTGGCTGCAGTTGGAAGGCAGGAAAGGAACCGTGGGAAATCGTTGAAGATACAACTTCGCGCAGATACGGGAACAGGATGTTCGGGCAATAAGCACCAAGCAAATGTTCAAGCTCCTCGCCCTCGACGCCGGTGATGGTGAAGATACCGGCCTGCTTGACCTCGACCAGATAAACCGTCTTGCCTTCCTGCTCAGCCGTCAGGGTGACGCCAATCTGCACTTCATATTCGTCAGTGCCTTCGATTCTGCGGGCATTATTGTTCAGCTGCAGATTCGCCGAGGGATTCCACTTCTCCAGAAAAATACCAGGCGCGGCCGGTGATTCAAACGAAAGATCCTTGAGGAAAATTCGCTGGATCTGGAAGACGCGCTGCGGCTGTTCCGACATTTTTATTCTCCGTTTCTGAAGGGGCGCACCCCTTGACCATTATTTTAAAAGCAGTTCATCGAGGCGGCGCTGCCGCTCCAACGCATACAGTTCATCACAACCACCAACATGCTGCTCGCCAATCCAGATCTGCGGCACGCTGGTGCGGCCACTGAGGCGGATCATCTCCTGGCGTAAAGCAGGATCAGCACTGACATCAATGTCGGTAAACTCAGCTCCCTTGTCATTCAGTAGCCTTTTCGCGCGAACGCAGTACGGACACCAGGGCGTACTGTATATGACAACACTGGCCATATCAGGCCTTCACCACCGGCAAGTTGTCGGCACGCCAACCCTGAATGCCGCCCTGCATTCTGGCAACCCGGGCAAAACCGCGAGCACGGAACTGGCGACCGGCCAGAGAAGCACTGGTACCCATCTTGCACACCAGAATCACCGGCTTGTCCTTGTGCTTGTCAAGATCAGCGATACGCTCCGCCAACTGACTCATCGGAATATTCACACTGCCGGCGATGTGGCCCTGACGAAACTCGTCGGCATCACGCAGGTCGACAATCCGGGCGTCTTCGCGATTCACCATATTGGTGGCCTGCTGCGGGCTGACACTCTGGCCGCCGCGACGGGACTCCAGCGAAAAGAACACCGCCCAGAGTACAAAGAAGGCGGACACCAGCACATAGTGGTTCATGGCGAATTCAAGCAGACGATCCATTGGTAGTTCCGGAGCAGGGAAAACGGGCCGAGAGTATAACAGATGGTCGCGACGCTTCCCTCCCCGTCAGACATCAGGTAAAACGCCGGCATGAGACTGCTTATCTGCCTGTGCCTGCTGCTTTGCTCCCCCGTCTGGGCTAACACCCCGTCGGCAGCGGAACTCGATACCCTGCGTCAGCGTATTGGCGAGCTGGAAAAGGCACTGCGTGCGGATGTCAGCGAGCGTGATAGTGCCCAGGCCAGCCTGCGCGAGGCGGAGCTGCGGCTGGCCCGGCTGAACCGGCAGAATCGGGCGCTGGAACAGCAGCGCCGCGAGGCTGCCGCCGAACTGGCCCGCCTTGAGGCACGGCAGGCCAGACTGGCGCGGGAGCGCGGCGTCCAGCTGGACTGGGTCAGCCGAACCGCCAGAGCCGGCTACATGAATGGCCGGCAGGAGCTGGCTCGCATGCTGCTGAATCAGGAACAGCCCGATGCAGTGGCGCGGTTGCTGCGCTATCAGGAATATTTCCAGCGCGCCCGGCAGCAGCGCGTCAGCCTGATCAATCGTGATATGGATGAATTGCTGCAGGCAGTGGCCGCCACCGACGCCGCCAGACAGGCACTGGACGAGCGGCAGGCGGAGCTTGAGCAGCAACGTATTGAACTGGCCGCAGCCAGAAAAGAACGCAGCCAGACACTCGCCACCATCAATCAGCGGATTGGCTCCGGCAAGCAGCGGCTCGACAGCCTGCGCAACGACGAGAAGCGTCTCGCGAAACTGCTGAAGGATGTCGGCCGCAGCGTTGCGGATATCCCCACCACGCCATCCGGCGCGCCGTTTGGCAAGCTCGCCAACAAGCTGCCATGGCCGGTACAACGCCGGATCGTTGCCCGGTTTGGCAGCCCCCGCGAAGGCTCTGTGCGCTGGAGCGGGGTTCTGCTGGATGTGCCCGCCGGCACACCGGTACGCGCCATCCATCCCGGCCGGGTAGTGTTTGCCGACTGGCTACGCGGATATGGCCTGCTGATGATCGTCGATCACGGCGGCAGCTATCTGACCCTGTACGGGCAGAACGAAACCCTGACCCGGGAAGTCGGCGAATGGGTGGCCACTGGCGACATCATTGCCCGGGTCGGTGATTCCGGCGGAAGCAATCGCACCGGTCTGTACTTCGAGATCCGCCGTGCCGGAGTGCCAGTCAATCCGGATCAATGGTGCAATAGCCGTGTTACACTCCCCCCCATCGCCAGCCGCCAATAACATCGGGATACTCTGCTGATGATTCGATTTCTGCCCGCCGCCTGCCTCGGTTTAGCACTGCTTGCCAGCACTGCATTGAAGGCCGACCCGGCACTGGATGCACAAGCACAAAGTCAGGGCGTACCGATTACCGAGCTGCGGGTATTTGCCGAGGTGATGGAGCGGATTCGCGGCGCGTACATCGAAGATATCGATGATCGCACCCTGCTGGAATCTGCCATTCGCGGCATGCTTTACGAGCTTGATCCGCACTCTTCCTATCTGACCCCGAGTGAATTTGATGACCTTCAGGTCACCACCACCGGCGAGTTCGGCGGACTCGGCATCGAAGTCACGATGGAGAATGGTTTCGTCAAGGTGGTCACACCGATTGATGACACTCCGGCCAGTCGAGCAGGCCTGCGCGCCGGCGACCTGATCCTGAAAATAGACGATACCTTTGTCAAAGGTCTGGCCCTTGAAGACGCCATCAAACTGCTGCGCGGTGAGGTCGGCTCCGAAGTTGTCCTGTCCATTCTGTCTCAGGGCACGGAGAAGCCACGCACGGTAACGCTCAAGCGGGATCGCATCCGCATCCAGAGCGTGCGCTCTCAAATGCTGGAGCCGGGCTTTGGTTATCTGCGCATTACCCAGTTCCAGAGCCACTCTGGTCGCGACAGTGAAAAAGCCCTGCGTAAGCTTGTCGAAGACGGCAACCTGAAAGGTCTGGTGCTGGACCTGCGCAATAACCCCGGCGGCGTGCTCAGTGCAGCAGTGCAGATTTCCGACCTGTTCCTGAACGATGGCCTGATTGTTTACACCCAGGGTCGGGACGAAACCACCCGGGTCAATTACGCCGCCACTGATGGTGACCTGCTAAATGGCCTGCCCATGATTGTGCTGGTTAACGGTGGCTCCGCATCGGCATCGGAAATTGTCGCAGGTGCCCTGCAAGACCATGGCCGTGCCATCGTCATTGGCCAGCGCAGCTTCGGCAAGGGCTCGGTACAAACCATTCTGCCGCTGCATGGTGATCGCGCCCTGAAGCTGACTACCGCGCGCTACTACACACCGAAAGGCCGTTCTATTCAGGCAGAAGGTATTGTCCCGGACATCGCCACCGAGATTTCAAAGGTTGAGTTGATCGAGGGCCTGCAGGGTGTCCGAGAGGCAGACCTGCGCGGTCATCTTGAAAATGGCCAGCACGAAGAAAAAGCCGGAGAAAAGAGCCAGCCACAACCTCTGGCTGTTTCCGACTTCACCCTGTATCAAGCTCTGTCTGTACTGAAGGGCATCGCTCTGGCGTCACCGCGGAGCAGTGACTGATGTTCCGGCTACTCGCCAGTGCCCTGCTACTGATTCCGGCGCTGGCAGTGGCTCAACCGAAGATTGCCATCATCATTGATGATCTCGGCTATCACCGCAGCCGCGGCGAAGCGATCATCAACCTGCCCGGCCCGATAACCTGCGCGGTTATTCCACAAACGCCACATGCCCCGACACTGGCGAAACTTGCACACGATATTGGCAAGGAAGTCATTTTGCATATGCCAATGGAAACCGATGGCTATGCAGAACTGGATGTTGGCGGTTTACGCGAGGACATGACTCAGGAGGATTTCGTTTCCACTGTTGATGCAGCGGTATCACGCATACCCGAAGCCCGTGGTTTGAATAATCACATGGGCGGCATTCTGACCGCAGATGTCAACGCCATGAACATGCTGATGGCAAGTCTCGGCGAGCACGGACTGTTCTTCGTCGACAGCCGCACCACACCGCAATCCGTGGCCGGCAACCTTGCCCGACAACATGGCCTCGCCTACGCCGGGCGCGACATTTTTCTCGATAACGAACGTGATCTGGTCGCCATCAATGATCAGTTCAACCAGGCGATTGCACTGGCAAAACGCCGCGGGCACGCGATTGTCATCGGCCACCCTTACCCGGAAACCATCGAGTATTTGCAGAACGTTATCCCCTTGCTGGACAACGCCGGCATTAAACTGGTCCCGGTATCAAGCCTGCTTAACCGCCCGCAAATGGCAAAAGCAAAGCCCGCCGCAACACCGGATCCGGCACTCTGAGCTTTCAGCCCTGCTGGTTCAGTGGATTTTCCCGTCGGGGTGGCAGCGCATAACGAAATACTTTTCGCCATACCGTGAACAACTGATACGGCAAACTGCGGCTGTTGTAGCGGATGCCGTAGGCCTCACACAAAGGCCGCACCTCGGAGGCCGCCTCCGCATAGCGATTGCTCGGCATTCTCGGAAAGATATGGTGCTCGATCTGATGGCTGAGATTGCCGCTCATAAAGTGCATCAGCCGACCGCCACTGATATTGGCTGAACCGAGAATCTGCCGCACATACCAGCGTGCCTTGTCTTCATGTTCGATATCTTCCGGCTGAAACTCCTCTACACCATCCGAGAAGTGTCCGCAGAATATCACCGCATAGGCCCAGACATTACGAATCAGATTCGCTGCCACATTGGCCAGCAACACTGAAACAAACCAGGGGCCTGCCAGCAGCGGGAACAGGATATAGTCCTTGCCAACCTGCCGGGCAATCTTGGCCAGCAGGCGACGAAACTTCGGCATCACTTCCTTAACCGTTTTCTCGCCGGTGCGAATGCCGCCCATTTCGTCGTCATGCACCGCCACGCCCCACTCGAACAGCACCGCCATCAAGACATTGGATATCGGCTGAAAAAGATAGGTCGGCTTCCACTCCTGCTTCTCACTCATACGCAACACGTGATAACCGAAGTCCCGGTCCATGCCGATCACATTGGTCCACTTGTGATGAATGAAGTTGTGAGAGCGCTGCCACTGCTTTGATGGGCATACGCCATCCCACTCCCAGGTGGAGGAATGGATTTTCTTGTCACGCAACCAGTCCCATTGGCCGTGGAGGACGTTATGGCCAATCTCCATATTCTCGATAATCTTGCTTAGACCAAGCAGACAGGCGCCGACAACAAACAGGGGTGGAAACAGAATGCCGAGATAAATCACCGCTCTGGCGACAACCTCCAGAACCTGCTGAGCGGCAACCAGACGACGGATATAGCGCTCATCCTTCGGGCCACGGCTGTCCATGATGCGTTTGCCAATGGCATTGAGTCGGGCTGCAAACTCCTGCAACTCCGCTTCACTCAGATGACGTGCCGCAGCTATTGTCGGCATCGCCGGCTTTCCGGCAACAGGCGCCGGGGGATTCATCGCAGTCATGACAACCTCGTTATTATTTTTCTCGCCATCAGATTTCCTGCCACGCACGGCTGGCAACGGCTGGCGATGACCGGAGCAGCACATATCAGGCAGGTCAGCCTAGCCGGCAGCCGGGCTGATTGAATCAGGCAAAGTTCCGAGCACGAGGAGGTAGCGGGGAGAAGTCGCGAAAACAGGCAGGATGCGAGAATGTCTGTCCGGATTTGACTAAACGATTTCCATAACTGACACAGCCGGACTGGCAGCGGCCAGCCCGGGGAAAGGCAACATCAGAGCCGCATTTCGATGCCCGCGGCGATCATGTACTCCTTCGCCTCGCGAATGGTGTACTCGGCAAAGTGAAAAATCGACGCTGCCAGTACCGCGTCAGCACCACCCTGCAATACCCCATTGACCAGATGCTGCAGCGTGCCGACGCCGCCGGAGGCGATCACCGGCACCGGTACCGCATCGGCAATTGCCCGGGTCACGGCGATATCAAAGCCGTTCTTGGTGCCATCCTTGTCCATGCTGGTCAACAGGATTTCCCCGGCGCCGTAATCGGTCATCCGTTTCGCCCACTGGATGGCATCAATCCCGGTCGGCTTGCGGCCACCATGGGTAAAGATTTCCCAGCGATTCGGCTCACTCTCGGCGCTGACCTTCTTGGCATCAATAGCCACGACAATACACTGCGAACCGAAACGGTCGGCCGCCTCGCGAACAAATTCAGGGTTGTGCACGGCAGCAGAGTTGATGCTGACCTTGTCGGCACCAGCGTTAAGCAGGTTGCGGATATCCTGCAGGGTACGCACACCACCACCCACAGTCAGCGGAATAAACACCTGCGACGCCATCTTCTCAACGGTGTGCAAGGTGGTGTCCCGGCCCTCGTGGCTGGCAGTGATATCCAGAAAAGTGATTTCGTCCGCGCCTTCATCGTTATAGCGCTTGGCGACTTCCACCGGATCACCGGCATCCCGGATGCTCTCGAACTTGACGCCCTTGACCACCCGACCCTTGTCGACATCGAGGCAGGGGATAATGCGTTTGGCCAGACCCATATCAGACTCCGCGTATCGGGAACAGGATTGCGGCTTACGCCGTCAGTTCATCCGCCAGTTGCTGACCCGCTTCAAAGTTCAGCGTGCCTTCATAAATTGCCCGCCCGGTGATGGCGCCTTCGATACCACTTGCAGCCACGCCACAAAGGTTGCGCACATCATCGAGATTAGTAATGCCGCCGGAAGCAATCACCGGAATCGACATGGACTCTGCCAGCCGTACGGTGGCTTCGACATTGACGCCCTGCAACATGCCGTCGCGGCTGATATCGGTATAGACGATGGAGGAAACACCATCGTTTTCAAACCGCTTCGCCAGATCAATAACATTGACATCAGTAACGTTGGCCCAGCCATCGGTGGCTACCATGCCGTCTTTTGCATCCAGACCGACAATAATGTGGCCCGGGAAACGCTTGCACATTTCACCGACAAAGTCCGGTTCGCGCACTGCCTTGGTACCGATGATCAGCCACTGCACACCGGCAGCCAGATAGGCTTCGATAATTTCCGGCGAGCGGATGCCGCCGCCAATCTGGATCGGCAGACC
The DNA here is from genome assembly GCA_023146255.1 of Alcanivoracaceae bacterium. Classification (GTDB taxonomy): domain Bacteria; phylum Pseudomonadota; class Gammaproteobacteria; order Pseudomonadales; family Alcanivoracaceae; genus PGZG01. The sequence continues at coordinate 150,930 of JAGLCJ010000013.1, read as the reverse complement.
AGGAAACTCTTTTGCAATCGCCTTGACGATGCCGCCGTTAACCGGCTCGCCGGCAAAGGCGCCGTTAAGATCGACCAGATGCAAACGACGGGCGCCGCGCTCAACCCAGTGCCGGGCCATGGCCACCGGGTCGTCGGAAAATACCGTGTCGTCTTCCATGCGGCCCTGACGCAGACGCACACACTTGCCGTCTTTCAGATCGATGGCGGGAATCAGCAGCATGGAACAACCTCAACAAACAAAACAGGATTTACGGTGCCCAGCGGAGGAAATTTTCCAGCAGGGTCAGACCATGGGGGGCACTTTTCTCGGGGTGAAACTGCACGGCAAACACATTGCCGCGACATACCGCCGCCGGAAACTCGAGGCCATAATCGCAGACGCCGGCAATCTGGTTTTCCGGCAAGTCCGAGACGTGATAGCTGTGAACAAAATAGAACCGGGAAAAATCCGGAATACCGGCCCACATCGGATGCGGCTGCACCTGACGGACCTGGTTCCAGCCCATATGCGGCACCTTCAGGCGATCACCGAATTCCGAGTAACGCTCGCCAAAGTGAATCACTTCACCGGGGAACACACCAAGACACTCGACCCCGCCATTTTCGGTGCTGTGGCTCATCAGCGCCTGCATGCCGACACAGATGCCGAGTAGCGGCGTGCCGCGGGCAGCCGCTTCACGCACTGCCTGATCAAAACCGCGCTCGGAAAGCTCGCGCATGCAATCACGGATGGCACCGACGCCGGGAAACACCACGCGGTCAGCACTTGCCACCACCGCGGGATCCGAGGTGATGACAATCTTCTGACCACTGGCCACTTTTTCCAGCGCCTTGGCAGCCGAATGCAGATTACCCATGCCGTAATCAAGGACGGCGACGGTCTCAGTCATGGTTCAGCCTTTCTCGGTCAGCGTGCCTTTGGTGGACGGCGTGATGTTTTCCATGCGCGGATCGAATTCCACCGCCATACGCAGTGCCCGACCGAACGCCTTGAACACGGTCTCGGCCTGATGGTGCGCATTGCGGCCACGCAGGTTGTCGATGTGCACGGTCATCATGCCGTGGTTCACCAGACCCTGGAAAAATTCATAGAACAGGTCGACATCGAAATCGCCGATGCGGGCGCGGCAGAAATCGACATGCATCTCCAGACCGGGACGGCCGGACAGGTCGATCACCACCCGCGACAGGGCTTCGTCGAGCGGCACATAGGCGTTGCCGTAACGGCGCACACCTTTCTTGTCGCCCCACGCTTTTGCCATGGCCTGACCCAGAGTGATACCGATGTCTTCCACCGTGTGGTGGGCATCAATATGCAGATCGCCCTTGGCGGCAATGGTGATGTCGATCAGACCATGACGGGCCACCTGATCAATCATGTGATCAAGGAACGGCAGGCCGGTCTCGAGCTGGCTCTTGCCAGTACCATCGAGATTGACCGTAACGGCGATTTTGGTTTCCAGGGTGTCGCGGGACACGCTGGCGATACGCTGCGTCATGAATGACCTCCATCGGGCAGGGCGGCTATTATAGGGCCCGCCCGCGCTGTGGACCAATGAGGAATACTGAATGCCGCTGATAGTCAGTGAAATTGCCGTCACCGAGGCCGCCTCGGCCGACTTCGCCAACGTCCTCAAGGCCGATCCCGAGATCGGCAGCGCTCTGGCGGATGCCGCAGGCAAGGCCGAGGGCCGGCTGTTTCAGGGCATTTTCAACGCCCGGCCGGTGGCGCTGCTGAGGGTTGTAGCCGACGGTGATGGCTGGCGACTGGCGGAAATCGTTGTCCACCCGGCCACCCGCGGACGCGGTGTCGGCAAGGAAATGCTGCGTCAGTCCGGCAACCTGCTTGCGCCGGCCAGCCTCGACAGCGGCCCGCGCTGGTCAAGGTAGGAGCCGTCAATCGACGGCGATGCCCGCAAATCGCGGCCGATCGGCCGCTGCTACAAATCCTCCGTCGGCAGGCGGATGCAGAAGCTGGAGCCCTTGTCGCTGCCCTCGCTCTCCGCCCACAGCTCGCCTCCCATCTGCCGGATCATCACTCGCGCCATCGGCAGGGACAGCCCGAATCCATCGGCGTGATGACCGGAGCCGACCATAAAGAACGGCTGGAAGATGCCCTCCAGATTGCCACGCACGATACCGCGGCCCTGATCACGCAACCGGATCACCGCATCCCCCTCGCCCACATCGGCTGTGAACAGCAGCTCGCCGCCCTCCGGGCTGACCCGCAGGGCGTTGTCCACCAGCATCATCAGCACCTCGCGCAGCTCCCGCTCACAGCCCAGCACGGAAAGATCGGCGGGCACCCGGTTCAGTACCTTTACCTTGCGCTCCTTGAGGGGCTCGGCAAAGTCGGTCATCAACCGGTCAATCATCCACATCGGCTGGCAGAAGCCCTGCGCCGGCAGTTGCTCGCGGCCGGCCAGATCGAAATAACGCAGCGAGGTCGCCACCAGCTGCTGCAACCGGTCCTGCCCACGCTTGACCATGTTGACCGCATCACGCAGCTCCTTCGGCACCGATCCGGTTTCCAGCAGGCGGGCGCTGCCCAGCCAGTTCAGCGGCGTATTCAGTTCGTGACTGAGGTACTCGAGAAACACCAGCTTGTCCCTGTCGAGCCGCTGCACTTCCGCCATATGCCGACGCATCGCATCTTCCGACTCCTTCGACAGGCTATCGCGCTGATACTCAAGCAGATTGATGCGGTCGCCCAGCGCCAGTGACAACAACACAGCCACCCAGCCGCCGCCAATGTGCGGCGCGTAGTTGCCAATGGTGGTATGTGGAATCACACCGAGATTATCCAGCGCAAACACCACACAACCGAGCAGAAAAACGGACCAGGCGGCCACATAAAGACGCGCCGCAGTGTAGCCGCGCAACCAGGTCAGCGTGCCGATGCCGAACAGCGACAGCACCACCGTCAGCACCAGCAAGGTATTCAAGTGATAGGACCAGGGCGGTGGCACCAGCAGCGTCAGCGGCACCATCACCAGAGACGCCCGGAACAGCCACAGCAGCCAGCGCTGCGCCATGGGCATGCGGCTGGAAAGGTCAAGGAAATGCATGGAATAGCGCACCAGCGCCGCCATACCGATATAGGCAAACAACGGGTAATGCTCGTTCAGCCGTGGCCACAGTGGCCACAGGTATTGCAGGCCAAAGCCGTTGAGATTGAGCAGACTGACTTCCAGGGCGCCGAGAAATATTACGTAGTAAAGGTAAGCGACATCACGGACGGAAAAGTACAACAACAGGTTATACACCAGCATGACAAACAGGCCACCGAAGAACAGGCCGAAAATCAGTTGCTCATAGTAAGTGCGTTCTATCAGCCCGCGGGCGCTGGACAACTTCACCTCCAGATTCAGGGCACCCTTGCCAGCAATTTTCAGGTAGTAGGTTTGCGGCCCTGCAAGGCTGCTGTCGAGCGGAAAAATGAACTCCCGATGGGCGATGATGCGCTGGTCAAACGGCAGCGCGTCACCCATCTCCACCGGCAGGTAGCCGCCGCCGGGTTGTGGCTGGTACAGCACCACCTGATCAACAATCGGGTGACGCTGGATCAGGTACCAGGCCTGATCCTGAACCAGAGAAAAGTCGACACTGAAGCGCAGCCAGATATTCGAGCGGGTAAAGCCGAAACCAGGATAGTGGCGATCGGAAGGGCGAAACCGGTCACTGAATGGCCCGCTGACGTCCTCCACCGTCCAGCGCCCCTCCGGATCCTTCAGTACCTCCAGATCCAGACCGATGACCCGCTCCATCTCCTGTGGCGACGGCGTGATCAGGGCAAATGCTGGCGCAGCCGCCAGCAGCATGCCAAACAGGCAATAACGGAACTTTTTCAAAACAATCTCCCCCAAGCTGCCATCACCGTAATATCGGCGCCACCCCATGGCGTTTCGTTGTTATGCTGGTGTTCGTTACTCGTGGCTATGCCGGTCACAGCCTCCCTATAATCGACCGCACGCAACCGGCACGCAAGGAGACCGCCATGCTTCGCGCACTGAAGATCCTCGTCGTCATCGTTCTGGCCCTGATCGTATTGGCCGCAGGCGCCATTTTCACCATCACCCGGCTGATTGACCCGAATGATTTCAAACCGCAAATCAGCGCTGCCGCCCGCGAACAGGCCAACCTGGATGTGCAGATCCCGGGCAATCTGGGCTGGAGCTTCTGGCCTTACCTCGGCATTGAGGTAGGGCGTACCGAGGTACGTATTGCCGATGACGAGCAGCTGTTTGCCGCGTTCGACAATGTTCGCAGCAGCATTGCCGTCATGCCGCTGTTGCGCGGCGCGGTGGAACTGTCGGGCCTGTATCTGGATGGCCTGGAGCTGAACCTGATTGAAACCGCCGATGGCGCCAACTGGGAGCGAATTGGCGCAGCCGAAGCAGGCGCCGAAACCGCACAGGATCCTGCCGCCGAAAGCCAACCGCTAGACATGCCGGTTTCCATTCCTGCAATCACCGTCAGCAATGGCAAGGTACGTTACCTGAACAACGTCGACGGAACCGATATCCGGGTGGAACAGATGAACGTCAGCGCCCGCGACTTCAGTCTGACTTCGCCGTTCCCGCTGGAAGCGTCATTGCGTTATCAGGATCAGGCCGATATCCGCATCGATCTGGCTGTCAGCGGCACGGTCAGCATGGATCTGGAGAAGAACCTGTTCCGCTTTGAGCAATCAGTGATTGATACCACGCTGGCCGGCATTACCACCCTGCCTGTGCAGGTGCATGCCCGGCAGAGCATAGAGGCCGCATTGGATGAAGATCGCATCAGCATTCGCGACATTCTTGTTGAAACTGCCGGCACCCGCACCAGTGGCAGCCTGGAGCTGACCCAACTGTCGGCCAAGCCGATCTTCCGTGGCGCGTTAAACGTTGCTGCGTTTGATGTCAATGCAGCGCTGAAAGCCATCGGCGAGGCGCCGATCGAAACCACGGATCCTGCCGCACTGAAAAAAGTTGCGCTGGAAATGACGTTCAGCGGCCCTGAGAACAGCATTCTGCTTGAACCGCTGAAGATCACTCTGGATAACAGCACCATCACTGGCGTTGCCGGACTGACCGACATTGATAGCGGTCATATCCGCTTTGATCTGACGCTGGATCAACTGGTGGCCGATGGTTACCTGCCACCCACTGTTGAAGAAGCTGCTGCCGAAGAAGAAGTATTGGCTACCACCGAGTCACTGCTGCCACCACTCTCTACCGAGCCGCTGCTGCCACTGGAGGATCTGCGCGGCCTGAAAGTCGACGGTGTGTTCTCGGCCGGCACCATTCAGATGGAAGGCATCGAGATGCGCGACCTGCGTGTTCTGGTTCGCGCCGACAATGGCCTGATGGAAATGGTAGAAGCCGGCAGCAAATTGATGGCCGGCAGCTTCAAGTCCGAGGCGGCACTGGATGCACGCACCGATAAGCCGGTGATGACTTTCTCCGCCAGCACCAGCGGCGTGCAGATCCAGCCAATCATGAAGATGGCGCTGGAAGACGACCTGTTCACCGGCATCCTCGACATGAGCATGAACTTCCGCGCCGAAGGCAACAGCGAGCAGGCACTGGCGGACAGCGGCAACGGCACCGTCAACCTGACACTGGCGCAAGGCACGATTCGCGGCATGAACCTGAACAATGCATTGGGCGCTGGCATCAACGACATGCTCGGCCAGTATCAGGTCATCACCCAGTTCCTGCCCGATGTCGATCAGGGTCGTTTGCCGCCGGCATTGAAGGAGGATACCGAAGTTGTGCAACTGAAAATGGCGGCACGCATCGATGACCTGATCGCGCACATTGACAGCCTTGATGCGGAGCTGGATCGCGGCACCCTGTCTGGCAAGGGCTTCCTGAATCTGCGCAGTCAGGCATTTGATCTGCGCATGGCGATGAAGGTGCCGGATCTGAGCACCAACAAATATATTGCCGATCGCGCCTGGCCGATGCGCTGCAAGGGCAATCTGGCCGGCGAAGTCAGCAAGTGGTGCGGCGCCGATAACAAGGCATTCCGGGAAATGGGCAAGGAAATCACTACCCAGCTGGCCAAAGACAAGCTGCTTGATCGATTTGGCATCGAGGGCAAGGGAGACAGCGCCGAAGAAGTAGTGAAAGATGCAGCAAAACAGAAAGCTCAGGAGGAGCTGAAGAAAAAGGCTGAGGAAGGCCTGAAGAAACTGTTTCAATGACGCCGGCCGCTTTTCGCAAGACCGTGCTGGCCTGGTACGACCGGCACGGTCGCAAGGATCTGCCCTGGCAGCAGGACATCAGTCCCTACCGGGTCTGGGTCTCTGAGATCATGCTGCAGCAGACTCAGGTCAGCACCGTGATCCCCTACTTTTTGCGTTTCATGAAGCGCTTTCCCACAGTGCAGAAGCTGGCCAGCGCCAACCAGGATGAGGTGCTGCACCTGTGGACAGGACTTGGTTACTACGCACGCGCCCGCAATCTGCATCGCGCCGCACAGATTGTGGCGACAGAGCATGGCGGCAAGTTTCCTGCAAACGTGGACGCGCTCTCGTCATTGCCCGGCATTGGTCGCTCTACCGCTGGTGCCATTGCCAGTATCAGCATGGAGCTGCGCGCACCGATTCTGGACGGCAACGTCAAACGGGTCCTGACACGTTTCCACGCGGTGGCAGGCTGGCCCGGTGACAAGCCGGTGGAGAGCAAGCTCTGGGCGATTGCCGAAAAATATACGCCCACAGAACGACTGCGTGATTACACCCAGGTGATGATGGACCTTGGCGCCACACTGTGTACCCGCAGCAAACCGCGCTGCAACGACTGCCCGCTGGCAAAGCACTGTGCCGCGTTTCAGGCTGGCGAGGTCTCCCGTTATCCAGGCAAGAAGCCGAGCAAGGCCACGCCAATACGGCAGACGCTGATGTTGCTGCTGGAAAATGAACGTGGCGAGATTCTGCTTGAACAGCGTCCACCCAGTGGCCTGTGGGGCGGACTCTGGTGCCTGCCGGAAATCAGCGACAGCGCGCTGCTGGAAACTGCCCTCACCGAGCGCGGCCTGCACGCCGGAAAAAAACAATCACTGCCGGATTTTCGCCATACCTTCAGTCATTTTCACCTCGACATCAGCCCACTGCGGATAAAGGTGAAACCGGCCAGCAAGCAGGTTCGCGAGTCTGCACGGCAACGCTGGGTGCGGCATAACAGCCCGGGCGAACTGGGCCTGGCTGCACCGATAAAGAAACTGCTGGAATCCCTGTAGGAGCGGCTGATCAGCCGCGATTTTCTCCGAAAGATTTCGCGGCCGGTCGGCCGCTCCTACGATACCTGCATATTTGACACTCGGGAGAGATCGCCATGAGTTTCGGCCCTGATCAGTATCGACAACTGGACGCCACCGCGCTGGCGGAAGCAATTCGCAATGGCAGCGTCTCTGCACAGCAGGTGCTGGAGCAGACCTGGCAGGAAATCGATTTCTGGCAACCAAAACTGAACGCGCTGGTCTGGCAGGATCGCGAACGCACTGCAGCGCAGTTGAAAACCCTGAACCCGGCGGCACCGTTTGCCGGCGTACCATTACTGCTGAAAGACACCGCGCCGAACCATCTTGCCGGTGCCCCCACCACAGACGGCTGCGGCGCCCATCGCCACCGGATCATGCAGCGCAACAGCTACATGGTCGATCGGCTGATCCGCGCCGGTTTTATCATCGCTGGCAAAACCAATGTGCCGGAGTTCTGCCTCAAGGGCACCACCGAACCGGAAGCGTTCGGCCCAACCCGCAATCCCTGGTCCAGCGATCACATCACCGGTGGCAGCAGTGGCGGCTCCGCTGCGGCCGTCGCTGCCGGCATCGTGCCGGTGGCCACCGCCAGTGATGGCGGCGGTTCGATTCGTATTCCCGCAGCCTACTGCAGCCTGATCGGGCTGAAGCCGACTCGCGGACGCGTCAGTGAAGGTCCGCATCTCGGCCAGCTCTGGGACGGCATGAGCACCGATCATGTTCTGGTGCGCTCGGTACGTGACAGCGCCGCACTGCTCGATATTCTTGCCGGCGCCGAACCGGGTGATCCGCATCATCCGGAACCGCCCACGGATTCGTTCCTGAATCTGATGCAGCGCGATCCCGGCAAATTGCGCATCGCCATCGACACCCGCTCGCCACTGGCCGGTGAAGTTGATCCGGAAATCCGTCGCATCACCGAACAGACCGCAGAAAAACTCACCGCCCTCGGCCACAGCGTCGAAGAAGCGCGACCGGACATCGACGGCAAGCTGATGGCACGCTGCTACCTGATGCTGTACGCCGGTCAGGTGGCCTGCGAGCTGGCCGAAATTCGCCAGCGTTACGGCGCCGAAGGCTTGCGCCAGACCGAGCTGGATTCACGGGTGCTGGCGTTGCTTGGCAACAGTTTTACCGCCGGTGATTACGCTCAGCACCTGCGCCACTGGAACACGCTGGCACGCCAGTTCGCCGCCCTGTTCAGTCGCTTCGATCTGTACCTGACGCCGACCACCGCGCAACCGCCGGCGCGCATCGGCGAACAGGATCTGCCCGCGGGCGAAGCCATCGGTGCCCGCATCGTCACCACTCTCGGTGCCGGCAAACTGCTGCGCGCCACCGGCCTGGTCGACAAGATGGCCGAGCAGGCGCTGGCCCGGGTGCCGTTCACCCAGCTGGCCAACTTCTGCGGCACACCGGGCATTTCCCTGCCGATGGGCTTCTGCGCCAACGGCACCTTGCCGGTGGGCGTGCAGCTGAACGCAGCGCAGGGGCAAGAAGCGCTGCTGCTGCAGGTGGCAAAGCAGCTGGAGTCGGCCAGTCAGTGGCACACCCTGGCACCACGCTAACCTGACCGAAAGCATCATCGGTAAGGTCATTGCCGGCCTGTAAAAAGCACTGCTATGCTGCGCCAGAACCCGCGAGTTCTGGCGCAGCCAGACAGGAGCCCGACCATGACCAGCGCCACCCAGCCCTCCCTGAATATCCTCACCCGCGTCGGCGACCCGAATCGGCCCGGCATGCGCTGGGGGCGACGTATCTTCCGCTGGATGCTCGGCTCCGACCCGCACCCCACCAGCCGGCAGATGAATGAAATCCGCCGCCATATGCTGATGGGAGATGGCCGCGCCGATGCCGTGGTCGCCATGTACAAAACCCTGCCCGCCGGGGAAGGCCGCAAGCTGGTTGATCAGGCACTGGAAAATGGTCTGCACACACTGACCGACCCGCCAGCAGAACTGGTCACGCTGTTCGAGCAGATCGATCACGAGCCGATCTGGCTCGATCGCGACAAACTCAATCTCGGTTGCGATGTCTCGCGCCGCGTCGGCCTGTCCGGCGAGCTGGTGCTGCGCAACCTGTCGCTGATGGGCGGCTATCTCGGCGCCGCCGCCGCCAAACCGCTGGCGTTCACCGGCCAGCTCGATCGGATGACCCCGCGCCGACTGGTGGAAACCAGCAAATTCTGGATGGACGTTACTACTCGCGGTGGGCTGGAGCGTGATGCTGAAGGTTTCAAAAGCTCCGTGCGCGTGCGCCTGATGCATGCCCAGGTGCGCGCCATGCTGCTCGAATCCGGGAAGTGGGATATGGCCTGGGGCCAGCCGCTGAACCAGTGGGATTCCATGGCCACCATTCTGGAATTTTCAGTGATTTTCCTGAGCGGCCTGCGCTCGATCGGCTTTATTTTCAGCAAGCGCGAGCGCGAAGCCGTGGTGCACCTGTGGCGCTATGTTGGCTACCTGATGGGCGTCGAAGAACGCATCCTGCCAACCTGCGAGGCTGACGCCATGCGTGCTCTTTATCAGGTGATCGCCACCATCTGCGACAGCGATGAAGACAGCAAACTGCTCGGCCAGTCGCTGGCCGACTCGCCACTGAAGTTTGCTGATGATCGCTGGATCAGCCAGCGGCTTGCCGAGATCGAACGCACCCTGCGTATTGGTTACAGCCGCTACATCCTCGGCGATGAAGCTGGCGATGCCCTCGGCCTGCCGCGTACCGCAGCAAAATATTTTTGGCCGGCACAGATTCCGCTACGTGTCGGTGCCGAGCTTTTCCGCATTGCCGTGCCGCCGGTCAACAGGGCGCTGGTCAAACGCGGAGAAAGAGCCGTGCGCATCCAGTTCCCCGAGCAGGTCAAGCGCACTCGCGCCGACACCAGCTTTACCCCGGTGTCGCGCCTCGCCCGCTGATGGCAGTTTTTCCCTTTCGCATGGCATTAACTGCATTCGCGTTCCTGCCGACCGGATTGTCCGGCAGGAACGCCACTGGCTGAACCTCCCGATAGCAACAATCTGCTCCGTCATCAGGAGGAACAGATGGATAACCGTTATCAGGACGATCTCGATAGTCAGGCGCTACTCAATCTGGCCCGGCAGCAGGCCCGCGCCGCACTTGGTGCCGAGCGGATCAAGGCATTGCACCGGCAGGACTGGCGACTTGATGCACTGGCGGTCGTTCTGTTGATCGCTCTGACCGTCATCAACAGCGCCCTGCTGTGGACACAATCTCCGGGGCTTTACACCTTATTCGGCCTGCTTGTGCAGGGCTGGCTGTTCCAGATTGCCGGGCTGATCAGCCACGATCTTTTTGTCCACCGCCGGGTCGGTGGCGAGTGGCTGTCACGGTTTGGCAGCGCGCTGCTGACCCTGCCCCGGCTCAGCCTGCCGGTGGGCTATGAAAATGCCCATCTCGCTCATCACCGTTACCTCGGCTCGCAACACGATACTGAAAACTACAAGCAGGCGCTGGATACGCGCGGCAAGCGCCTGCTGTTTTCCACCCTGTTCGGTGTTCGCATGGCGCAGTCCGGCAAGCGTCAGGGAACCGCGCACTATCACGATGTCAGCGGGAAAAATGCTGCCATCCGGCAACGCGCCACGTGGGAAAAACGCGCCCTGCGAATCTGGCTGTTGCTGATGATCGCCCTGACCATCGTCGCGCCGATGGCGATGTTGTTCAGCTACTGGTTGCCGCTGCTACTGGTCGCACCGCTGATCAATACCCTGCGCATCATCATCGAGCATGCCGACGCCGACACCCGTGCCGGCAATGCCTGGCAGCTCGGCACCAACTACCACAGCGGCGCGCTGACCCGTGTGCTGTTCCTGTGGGATTCCGGCGATTGTCATCTGGTCCACCATGTTTTTCCGCGCATGCCGTTTTACCGGGTCGGGCGTTGTGTGGATGAACTGCGCGCGCTGATCGATCAGCAGAATCCACGCATCAGGCGTTCGCTGGTTGCGCTGGTGCTGGGCTGGTACCTGAAGGGTTATGGCCACCGGACGCCGTGGCCGACGCCGCTGCTTCCGCTGCAGCGGAAAGCGGAGCAATCAGCCGAGCCGCAGTTGCCGCAAGGCTGATAATAAGAGTTGCCGCAAGGCTGAAAACAAAAAGCCCCGCAATGCGGGGCTTTTTGTTGGAGAAATGATGGTGCCCGGAGGCGGAATCGAACCACCGACACGGGGATTTTCAATCCCCTGCTCTACCAACTGAGCTATCCGGGCCTTGGAGAGGGCGCTATTAAAGCGATTCGGCCCTGCCGGGTCAACCGAGCGGGCGGCTATTTTTCCGGGGGCACGTAGCCTTCGGCCTGGTCGAATGGCTCGTTGGCCAAAAAACGTTCACGCTGGCCGTCCAGGTAGACCTTGGTGGCCGGGTCCATGACGCTGAGGCGCTTTTCATTGATCAGCATGGTCTGCTGGCCAAGCCACTCCTGCCACGCCTGCCTCGAGACATTGTCGAAGATCTCCTGCCCTTTCGGTCCGGGAAACGGGGGGCGCTCCAGTCCTTCGAGTTCCTGTTGGTACTTGCGGCAGAACACCAATCGGGTCATCGGGGGTGGGCCTCGTGTTTTGCATGGGGGCGGGAAGTGTCGCACTGGTTGTGTTCTCAGGCAAAGGTGGCTGGGCACACTGTGAGGACGTCCGGCAGTAGAGTCGACGGTTACTCGCGTGGTTTCCCCTGTCCGGGACACGCACGAGTACGTCCATGTAGCTCTTCTCCGCCATCCATGGCTCCGAAGGTCCCGGACAGGGGAAACCACGCGAGCAACCTGCATCCTGCTTCTTTCAAGGCTTGGAAAAACACCGATGCGAGGCCCTTTGGGCTGTCAGGGGGTGACGGGACTGTGTGAGGCAGGGATGCCGAACCCAAGCCCCCATGGATGGGTCCACGGCGGGTCCCGGCACCCCCTGACAGCCCAAAGGGCCGGAGACGCTCACTGCCCAACCTACTAACAAAAGGCCTTGAAATTCACACAACAAACCCCACCTGCACTTACATCAACCGAACAACCAAAGAGGACCCCACCCCATGTCTGCGACTGTCCAGACCGAAAAGCGCGAATTCCAGACCGAGGTCAAACAGCTACTCCATCTGATGGTGCACTCGCTGTACTCGAACAAGGAAATCTTCCTGCGCGAACTGATCTCCAACGCCTCCGACGCCGCCGACAAACTGAAATTCCTCGCCCTGCAGGACGACACCCTCTATCAGGGCGACAGCGATCTCAGTATTCATATCGAAGCGGACAAGGACGCCGGCACCCTGACCATTCGCGATAACGGCATCGGCATGAACCGCGACGAAGTGGTCGCCAACCTCGGTACCATCGCCAAATCCGGCACCGCCGAGTTTCTGAAAAATCTCTCCGGCGACCAGAAGAAGGACTCGCGCCTGATCGGCCAGTTCGGCGTTGGTTTCTACAGCGCCTTTATCGTTGCCAAGAAAGTCGAAGTCTTTACCCGCAAGGCAGGCACTGACGCCAAAGACGGCGTCTACTGGAGCAGCGAAGGCAATGGCGAGTTTGATCTCGGCGAAGTCGAACTGGCCGAGCGCGGCACCCGCATCGTCCTGCACCTGCGCGCTGATGAAAAAGAATTCCTCGAACCCTGGCGACTGAAAAGCCTGGTGCGCAAATACAGCGACCATATCGCCATTCCGGTGCTGGTTCGCGACCAGAAACCCGCCGAAGAGGAATGCAAGGAACCGGAGACCAGCTGGGATCAGGCCAACACTGCCACTGCCCTGTGGACCCGCAACAAGAGCGAGATCAAGGACGAGGAGTATCAGGAGTTCTATCGCCATGTTTCCCACGACTTCGCTCCGGCACTGGCGTGGAGCCATAACCGTGTCGAAGGCAAGCTCGATTACACCTCGCTGATCTATGTGCCCGAGAAGGCGCCGTTCGATATGTACCAGCGGGAAAAGCCGCACGGCCTGAAACTGTATGTACAGCGTGTCTTTATCATGGACGACGCCGAACAGTTCCTGCCGCTTTATCTGCGCTTTATCAAAGGTATTGTCGACAGCAATGATCTGTCGCTGAATGTGTCGCGTGAGATTCTGCAGCAGGACAAAACCGTCAACTCATTGAAAAGCGCACTGAGCAAACGCGCCCTCGACATGCTGGAGAAGCTGGCCAAAGACGAGCCGGAAAAATACCAGACCTTCTGGAACGCCTTCGGCAACGTGTTAAAGGAAGGCCCGGCCGAGGATTTCAGCAACCGCGAAGCCATTGCCAAACTGCTGCGCTTTGCCACTACCCATAACAGCGAGTCCACCCAGAACATCAGCCTGACCGACTATGTGGCGCGGATGAAGCCGGATCAGAAAGAGATCTACTACATCGCCGCCGACAGCCATCAGAACGCACTGGGCAGCCCGCATCTGGAAATTTTCCGCAAAAAAGGCATCGAGGTGCTGCTGCTGTCGGATCGCATCGACGACTGGCTGATGAGCCACCTGAACGGGTTCGATGGCAAGCCGCTGCGCGATATCGCCCGCGGCGAGCTCGATCTTGGCGCGCTGGAAGATGCCGAAGAGAAAAAGGCCAAGGAAGAAACCGACAAGGAGTTTGCGGATCTGTGCAAACAGATTGCCGAGACCCTGAAGGATGACGTGGAAAGCGTACGCACTACCCACCGCCTGACCGACTCACCGGCCTGTCTGGTGGTTCAGGAAGACGATATGGGTGCGCAGATGCGCCGGATTCTGGAAGCGGCCGGGCAGAAACTGCCGGACAGCAAACCGATTCTGGAGATCAACCCGCAGCATCCGCTGGTGCAGCGCCTGAAGCAGGAAAGCAACGGCAGCCGCAGTGAGGATCTGATCGCGGTGATCCACGAGCAGGCCCGGCTGGCCGGCGGGGACAGCCTGAAGGACGCCGCCGCCTATGTGCGCCGGATCAACAAGCTGCTGCTTGAGCTATCACCACAGTCCTGATCACACCCCGTAGGAGCGGCTGATCAGCCGCGAAATCTTCCGGCGAGGAATCGCGGCCGGTCGGCCGCTCCTACAGACTGCGCTCCTGCGGATGGCATTGCCTCTTGAGGTGGCAACGGCAACAATGCCCGGGTCACTCCGGAGCTTGCCATGATCTCTGCCCGCCGCCGCCATCTGGTTTTTTCACTGGTGATGTCCTGCTTTATGTCGCTGCTGATGTCGGCGGTGATTACCCTGATCAATACCGGCATCGACATGCAGTTTCCGCTGCGCTGGCTAAAGGCCTGGGTCGTTGCCTGGGCTGTGGCGTTTCCGCTGATCAGCTTTATTGCGCCGTTGTCGAACCGGGTGACCGACCGACTGATAACACTGCTCGATCGCAATAAGCAGGACACTCCGTGAAGCCGCTCAGAATTGCACTGGCGCTGATCATTGCCGGTCTGGCGTCGCTGGGGCCGGACGATCCGGCCGCCCGCGCTGGTGTTGCCCTGTTCGCGCTGGCCGGCACGCTCTGGCTCACCGAAGCAATCTCCCTGACTTACACCGCGCTGCTGATTCCGCTGATCGGCGTCGCCCTCGGGCTGGCCGACGTCAACACCGCATTGCGTGGTTTTGCCCACCCGGTGATCGGCCTTTTTCTTGGCGGCTTTGCGCTGGCGGCGGCGCTGTCTGCGCATGGCATTGATCGCTGGCTGGCAAACCGGCTGATGCGACTGGCGCGTGGCCATGCACTGGGTGCGGCATTGCTGCTGGCACTGGCCACATCACTTTTATCCATGTGGATCAGTAACACCGCGGCAGCAGCCATGATGTTGCCGATTGCGCTCGGACTTTCCGTACCGCTGGCGGCGAAGTACCCGCGCTATCAGCTGTTTGTCCTGCTTGGTCTCGCCTGGGGCGCCAATATCGGCGGTATCGCCACACTGGTGGGCAGCCCGCCGAATGCGATTACTGCTGCGGCGCTGGGCTGGGGCTTTGATGACTGGCTGAAAATCGGCATGCCGGTTTATGCATTGCTGTTTCCGCTGGCGCTGCTGGTGCTGTGGCTGACGGTGAAACCGGAACAGGATCTGCCCAACGTACGCAGCGGCGAAGCCATCGCTTTTCCGAAGCACCGCGCCGCGCTGCTGACCGTGGCTATTTTCCTGCTCACTGTCTCGCTCTGGGTGTTCGGCAAGCCACTCGCCGAACTGCTCGGCATCAGCAAGGATTTCGATACCTGGGTGGCGCTGCTCGCCATCGCCCTGCTCGGCGTTAGCGGCACTCTGGAGTGGCAACAAATTGAGAAGCAATCGAACTGGGGCGTGCTGCTGCTATTCGGTGGCGGCATCACCCTGTCGACGCTGATGCAGTCGTCCGGCGCCAGCGCCTGGATGGCCGGCGGCATCAGCCAGATTCTGCCGGCGGAGCATCCGTGGTTGTTGTATCTGCTGGTGGCATTGTTTGTGGTCTACCTGACCGAACTGGTCAGCAACACCGCCAGTGCGGCGCTGCTGGTTCCTCTGTTTATGCCGGTGGCGGTGGCGGTTGGTGCCAGCCCGGTGGTGACCGCCGCCATTATTGGTGTCGCCGCCAGTTGTGCGTTCATGTTGCCGGTGGCGACGCCACCGAATGCACTGGCGTTCGGCACTGGCTGTATTCCACAGCGGGAAATGATCCGCGCCGGCATGCGCCTCAATATCATCGCCACCTTTCTGATAGCCGGGCTGATGACGGCTTTGTTGTAGGAGCGGCTGACCAGCCGCGAAACCTTCGCCCTCGATCGAGGGCTCCTACAACGACCTCCCCCTTGCAATCGCGGCCGGTCGGCCGGTCCTACTAGGGGCCGGGCAACTCTAGTCCTTTCGCCTCATTCTTCACTGCGCCATAAAGATTAAACCATTGAAAATTGGCGAGATTTGCCATCTGCCTTGTCCGTTTCAGACACTACCCCCTCGCCCGCGACTGTCTACTATTCGTCCACGCAGTCCGATCCACCCGGCGCAGACCGGCGATCGAGAACCTGAAATAACAATAATGAAAATCCGGAGAGACTGATGAATCGCAAAATCGCCCTGTTTATCGCTTCCATATTCGCACTTGTGGTTACCACCCCGAGCCATGCGTTCTGGAGCCTGTTCAACAGCAACTACACCAAGACCAAATATCCGATTGTGCTGGCCCACGGCATGGCCGGTTTCGACAATATCGGCCCGCTGGATTACTGGTACCAGATCCCCAACGAGCTGCGCAAAGATGGCGCCAAGGTGTTCGTCACCCAGGTGTCCTCGTTCGAATCTTCCGAAGTCCGTGGCGAGCAGCTGCTGCGTCAGGTGGAAGAAATCCTCGCCATCACCGGCGCTGCCAAGGTCAACCTGATCGGCCACAGCCACGGCAACCAGTCGATCCGTTATGTCGCTGGCGTGATTCCGCATCGCATTGCCTCCGCCACCTCGGTGGGCGGCCCGACCAAAGGCTCGCCCGCTGCCGACCTGATCATGCAAGCGTCTGAACTGCCTGTGATCGGCAGCCCGGCAACCGGCCTGCTGACTTCTGTGGTTGATGGCTTCGGCTGGCTGCTCGGCTTTGGCGCCGGTGAAAAGCTGCCGCAGGATTCCTATGCCGGCCTGCAATCGCTGACCACTGCCGGCGCCACTGCCTTTAACGCCAAGTTCCCGGCCGGCGTACCGACCACCGCCTGCGGCGAAGGCGCTTACAGCGTCAACGGCGTGCGCTACTTCTCCTGGAGCGGCACCGGCACCCTGACCAACCTGCTCGACCCGAGCGCCTATGCCATGGCCGGCGTTGGCCTGTCATTTGTCGGCAAGGCGGACTCGCAGAACGATGGTCTGGTCGGCCGCTGCAGCAGCCATCTGGGCAAAGTGATCCGTGACAACTACTACATGGATCACCTCGACGAAGTGAACCAGATTCTCGGCCTGGTCAGCATCTTCGAAGCCAACCCGAAATCGGTATTCCGCCAGCATGCCAACCGGTTGAAGAACGCCGGCCTGTAAGCCCCCCCTGTAGGAGCGGCCGACCGGCCGCGAACAAGGCGCCCCTTACGGGCGCCTTGTCATTTACACTCCGACAAAAACAACAACAGAGCCAATCCCATGCGTCGCACCCACTATATTGTCGCCGCCCCAGTTGCTGCTTTTATCGCGATGACAGCCCTGCTGGTCTGGTGGAAGATGCCGACGGATCAGCAGCAGAACACTGCCGTTCAAACCACAGAGATTCAGAGTCAGGCAGATGACGCCACCATCGCCTCCGCCACTATTGCCGCCAGTAAAACCCCCAACAGCGATCAGCAATTTGTTACCGGCCTCGAAAACCTGCCCGCCTCCCTGCACGACACCGAAGTCGACGGCGGCTTCGAACTCGATGCCGACGGCAACCTGATCATTACCAACCGCATCCGCCAGCTGTTTGATTATTTCCTTTCCGCCCAAGGCGAGGAATCATTAGCCACCATCGTCCAACGCCTGCGCGCCTACATCCATAACACTCTCACTGGTGATGCCGCCGCAGACGCAGAACAACTATTGGAAAGCTATATCGGCTATCTGGACGATGTCGCGGCACTGGATTCCTCGGTCACACCCGGACAACCCATCGACCCTGCACAACTGCGGGCGCAGAAAGAGCAACTCGCCGCCATCCGCGCCGGCCGTTTTGACGCCGTCGCCAACGAGGCTTTCTTCGCCGAAGAAGAGGCCTACGACCGTTACACCCTTGCCCGACTGGAAGTAATGCAGGATGAAAATCTGAGTGCTGACGAACGCGCCAGTCGTCTCGCCGCACTGGAAAACCAACTGCCGCCGGAACTGCAGGAGTCAATGCGTGACATCACCCGCTATCAGGACTTGCAGACGCTGACGCAGGAATGGCAGGAAAGCGATGGCAATCCCGCCAGCCTGCAGCAGATGCGCGAAAATCTGGTCGGCCGGGAAGCGGCCGAACGATTGGCCAAGCTGGATCAGGAGCGGGCGCAGTGGCAGCGCCGGGTGGATAGCTGGCTGCGGGAGCGGGAGGCGATACTGTCGAATACCGGGGTCAGTGAGGCGGACAAGGAGCGGCAGATTGATGCGGCACGGAGCAGACTATTTAACGAGCAGGAGCAGATACGGATCAAATCAAGGGAGTAAAGCCCTCATTTCATTGGCCTACTGGCGACTCACCTATTCTTTCTCGCCCTGGCCTCAAGAATTGCAGAGCCCCATATTCCACTCAGAAAAAATAGCAGCGTTAGGAGAAAACCATCGGAAGATATGCCGCTATCCTCCCCCGTCAACCAAGGGAAAATGAGTGTAACAGCCAAAGTATGAAGCCCCCCACCTAGACAAATAAAACTAAGCAAACTTGCCGCTGCCGAAGAGCGGTAGCGACCAGATGCTACTAACCATCTCTCAAATGCAACGCAAATCAGTCCAATGAAAAGCATATAAATAATATAAAAGAATGGGCTCATAAGCATTCCGTAATGCGCCGCCGGTATGCTCAATATCTACGCCTGCAACGCCTTCTCCAAAAACTCCAGCTGATCCGCCACACTCTTCTGCAAGTCGTCCCCCTGATAAATATCAAAGTGCCCCATCTCATACCGACGCACCTCCGCCCGCTTCATTTTCTTCGCGGCCTTTTCTGCGGCCGCCACCGGCGCCACCGTATCCTTCTCGCAAATCTGGATCAGCGCCGGACAGGTAACCTTGTGCGCTTCCGTCACCGGGCGGAACGTCATCAGTGTGGCGGCAATCCGAGCAGCCACCTGATTCGGCACACCTTCCGGAATCAGGGCGAGATAACCGTCGTAGCAATCGGCAGCACTCATCGCTGCGACTTCACCGGGCCGGCCAGCAGAAGCGATGTAATGCGGTGACATCCCCAGCAGCGCACGAGTGATATCCACAGCACCATGCGCGCTCAACTTCATCACCTGAGCAATGCCGGCATAGCGAATCACTTCAAACACGGATGCCAGGCCATCCATCATCGGGCACTGGGCAATGATCGCCTGCACGTTGCCGTCACGTGCGGCAGCGACGGTGACCAGACCGCCTCCAAACGAGGTGCCCCACAGGGCAATGGCGTCCGGCTTGATGCCGTCGAGCTTTCGCACAAAGGCAATGGCGGAGAGCCAGTCTTCCACTTCCCGCGATGGCACCAGTACCTGACGCGGCTCACCACCGCTGGCGCCAAAATGGCGGTAGTCAAACATGAAGGCGGCATAGCCGGCATTGGCGAAGGCTTCAGCAAACGGTGCGATGCCGCATTCGCGGGTGGCGGCGAAGCCGTGGCCCATGATCACGCAGGGCACCGGGCCTTTGGCTTCGGACGGCATATACAGGTAACCCTTGCAGGTAACGCCGTGGCTGGTGAAAGCGAGATCGGTGCGGGTGAACATGGTGTGTTCCTTGTCGGTTTGGTCGGTTCGCGGCCGATCGGCCGCTCCTACAGAGATGTGTCGTAGGAGCCCTCGATCGAGGGCGAAAGCTTCGCGGCTGATCAGCCGCTCCTACGATTTCAGCACGGGCGCGAGAAATTTCCAGGTGTCGACGCCAGCGCCGAGCACGAGGAAGTGCGGATTGAGAATGTCCTGCTTGTTGTACTGCAGCGGCTCAAAAGATGTATTGACCACGGTGCCACCGGCGGCACGCACCACGGCATCGGCAGCGGCAGTATCCCACTCCGACGTCGGCGCCAGACGCGGATAAATGTCAGCGCGGCCTTCGGCCACCAGACACAGCTTCAGCGACGAGCCCATACTGGTCAGCTCCACCGGACCCAGGCGTTGGCCGATCAAGCCTTCCAGCACGGCAATGGTATCGGTGCCATGGCTGCGGCTGGCCACCATCACCACCACTTTCGGCGGCGTGCTGCGCACCTGAATGGTTTCGCGGCCGCCTTCGCTTTCCTTGAAGGCACCGATGCCGTCGCCACCCAGATAGGTCACGCCCATCACCGGCACATGCACTACGCCAAGTACCGGCACGCCGTTTTCGATCAGGGCGATGTTCACGGTGAACTCGCCGTTGCGCTTGATGAACTCCTTGGTGCCATCAAGCGGATCCACCAGCCAGTAGCGCTGCCAGTCGCGACGCATTTCCCAGGTAATGCCTTCGGATTCCTCCGAGTGCACCGGAATATCGGGGGTCAGTTCGGTCAACCCCTTCACAATCAGCTTGTGGGCAGCCAGGTCGGCGGCGGTCAACGGCGAATCGTCACCTTTGCGCTCGACATCGAAATCCGGGCCGTTATAGACCTCAAGAATGGCGGCGCCGGCGCGGCGGGCGATATCGGCAACGGGATCAAGCAGGGATTGGCGGTCGGTCATGATCTGTCTCTTCTGATCGGGCATACTGGAGCGCGTTAAACATCAATTCCCCTGTAGGAGCCGTCGATCGACGGCGAAAGATTTCGCGGCCGATCGGCCGCTCCTACAGGAACAGAGCGCCTAGCTTAGCGACTTGAACGGACATTGGGAAAAATGATCGCCTGGAACGACATCGACACCGTATTGCTGGATATGGACGGCACGCTGCTGGATCTGGCCTTTGATAACTGGTTTTGGCAGCAGGTGGTGCCGCAGAAGTATGCCGAGGTGAACGGCTTGCCGAATGATCAGGCCCACCGGCTGATCAAGGAGTGGATCGATCGCCATCAGGGCACCCTGAACTGGTATTGCCTGGATTTCTGGAGCTCGGAGCTGGGGCTGGATATCGCCTCACTAAAGCGCGATGTCGGCAGCCGCATCTGCTATCGCCCCGGCGCCGAGGATTTCCTGCGTGCATTAAAGGAAAGCGGCCGGCATATCGTCATGGTCACCAACGCCCACCCGGATGCGTTGGCAGTCAAGAAGGCGCGCACCGGGCTGGAGCAGTATTTCGACCAGCTGATCACCAGCCACGAACTCGGCGCCGCGAAGGAATCCGCACCGTTCTGGGAAGCCCTGCAGCAACATCTACCGTTTGATCGCCGCCGCAGCATTCTGGTGGATGACTCCCTGCCGGTGCTGCAGTCCGGCAAGGAATACGGTGTCGGCCACCTGTGGAGCATCCTCCATCCGGACTCCACCCAGACGCCGCGCCCGCACACCAACCCGTTCCCGGCGATCGACCGGTTCGCCGATGTCATGCCTTATAAGGTGCAGACGGCATGAGCATGGAGGAAGTACGTCTCGACAAATGGCTGTGGGCGGCCCGCTTCTACAAGACCCGCAGTATTGCCCGCGAGATGATTGACGGCGGCAAGGTACAGGTAAATGGCGAGCGCGGCCGCCCGGCGAAGGCGGTCAAGCTCGGCATGCTGATCAGCCTGCGTCAGGGCAACGACCTGCGCGAAGTGGAAGTGCTGGAGGTTTCCGACAAGCGCGGCGGCGCTCCGCAGGCAGCCAAGATGTACCGTGAGACCGAGGCCAGCATCACCGCCCGGGAAACCGCCGCTGCCAACCGAAAGCTGGTCGGCGCCGGGCCGGATCATCGGCCGGACAAGAAAGAACGCCGTGCCATCGATAAATTCCGCCGCTCCTTTTGAGCAGCTTGGCAAGATCTCCGCTCGGGCGTGATGGCATGTTGCGGCACACCAAGCGATTATCGGGGAGCGACTGTGCTGCGGCATCACACCCTGCCCGCACCTTCAGCTAGAATGCCGCCCCCCGTTAGAGGAGGCTCCAATGTCCCAGCACGATCAACGCCAGCGTTTCCTGTTCCCGGATTCCGATATCCGTGGCGAGATCGTTCAGCTCGAGGCCAGCGTCGCCCCGGTGCTCGGCGCCCGCGACTACCCGCTGGTGGTGCAGGGCCTGCTGGCCGAGAGCCTTGCCGCCGTAACCCTGATGACCGGCACCCTGAAGTTCGAAGGCCGACTGAGCCTCCAGGCCCAGGGCAATGGCGCTGTCAGCCTGCTGCTGGCCGAAGCCACCCATGATGGCGGCATTCGCGGGCTGGCCCGGTTCAGCGACGATGTCCCACTCACCGAGCAGCCGCACCTGCATGACCTGATCGGTCAGCAGGGCCTGATGGCGATCACCATCCGCCCGGAGCGCGGCAGCCAGTACCAGGGCGTGGTGCCGCTGGAGGGCAGCACTCTGGCCGCCTGCCTGGAAGACTACTTCCGCCAATCCGAGCA
Source organism: Alcanivoracaceae bacterium (assembly GCA_023146255.1). GTDB lineage: Bacteria > Pseudomonadota > Gammaproteobacteria > Pseudomonadales > Alcanivoracaceae > PGZG01. The sequence goes on along the minus strand of JAGLCJ010000013.1, from coordinate 128,620 downwards.
GCTGCCGACCCGTCTGTGGCTGGCCGGCGGTAACGGCCGCGCTGCCGGGCTGCTGCTGCAGCGCCTGCCGGACCGGATTGCCGACCACGAGTACAATGCGGCGATCTGGCAGCACGTGCTGGCGCTGGCCGACACCCTGAGCATGGAAGAGCTGCTCGACCTGCCGGAGGAAACCGTGCTGCACCGGCTGTTCCACGAAACCCCGCCGGAAGTCACGGCGCCACAGCCGGTGCGCTTCCAGTGCACCTGCTCACGGGAGAAAGTCAGCCGCACTCTGCAGTCGCTGGGCCGCCGGGAGCTGCAGGCCATCCTCGAGGAACAGGGCAGCATCACCGTGAGCTGCGATTTCTGCTCGAAAGATGAGCATTTCGACCGGGTGGATCTGGACCAGCTGATCCATCAGTTACCCTGAACCCGAACCCGGGCCCATAGCGAGGGCCTGTCAGCATGATCGCCCCGACGCGTCGCCATTCGCGGGATGATCTGGCATAATCGCGCGCCGTAGTTGCCGGGTGGGGTCATCTCCCCAGCCGGCCCGCCCTGTCAGCCCGTTCTGGCACGGGGCCCGCACGGCGACCTGCCGTGCAAAAACAACCAGCAATTCACACCGGCCGGCCACAAGCCCAGGAAGCCTGATATGACCACTGCGTATTCTGATCTGAGCCCCGCCCAGCTCGTCGAGCTGGCCATCCAGCGTAATGAAGGCCAGCTGGCTGCCAATGGCGCTCTGGTATGTGACACCGGCCACCGCACCGGCCGTTCGCCGATGGACCGATTCATCGTTGACGAAGCCAGCACCACTGCCAAGATCCACTGGGGCCCGATCAACCGCGCTTTTGACGCAGCAAAATTTGATGCGCTGTGGTCCCGCGTTGAGCAATTTGTTGCCGGCAGCGACACCTTTACCTCGCACCTGCACGTTGGCGCTGATCCGACTCACTATATTCCGGTGAAAGTCACCACCCAGACCGCCTGGCACAACCTGTTTGCCAACACCCTGTTTATCCGCCCGCACCAGTACAACCCGGCGCGCAAGGACAACTGGGAAATTCTCCACGCGGCCAATTTCAAGTGTGACCCGGAGCGTGACGGCACCAACTCTGACGGCTGTGTCATTTTCCAGTTCGCCCAGCGTCGCGTGCTGATTGCTGGCATGGAATACGCCGGTGAAATGAAGAAAGCCATGTTCGCGGTGCAGAACTTCCTGCTGCCGGAAGCGGACGTGCTGCCGATGCACTGCTCGGCCAACGTGGGTGACAACGGTGACGTGGTACTGTTCTTCGGCCTGTCCGGTACTGGTAAAACCACCCTGTCCGCTGACCCGGCCCGTTACCTGATCGGTGACGACGAGCACGGCTGGGGCGAAGGCGTGGTGTTCAACATCGAAGGCGGTTGCTACGCCAAGTGCATCGATCTGTCGCAACAGAACGAGCCGGTGATCTGGAACGCGATCAAGTTCGGTGCGGTACTGGAAAACGTGGTGATCGATCCGCAGACCCGTCTGCCGGATTACACCAACGTTTCCAAGACCCAGAACACCCGCGCCGCTTACCCGCTGGAAAACGTCGACAAGCGCGTGATCGAAAACCGCGCCGGCGAACCCAAGCGCATCATCTTCCTGACCTGCGATTTGACCGGCGTGCTGCCGCCAGTGTCGAAGCTGTCCCGTGAAGCGGCGGCGTACCACTTCCTGTCCGGTTACACCGCACTGGTGGGCTCCACCGAAATGGGTGCAGGCGCCGGCATCAAGAGCACCTTCTCCACCTGCTTTGGCGCACCGTTCTTCCCGCGCCGCGCTGGTGAATATGCCGAGCTGCTGATGAAGCGCATCGACGCGTTCGACTCGCAGGTATTCCTGGTCAACACCGGCTGGACCGGCGGCCCGTACGGCGAAGGCAAGCGCTTCAGCATTCCGACCACCCGCAGCGTGGTCAATGCCATTGTCTCCGGCGCGCTCGACGATATCGAAACCACCCATATCGACGGCATCAATCTGGATGTGCCGGCATCGGTACCGGGCGTCGACGACGCTCTGCTGATTCCGAAGAACACCTGGAAAGACAAGGCCGCCTACGACGCCAAAGCCAAGGACCTGTCCACCCAGTTCCAGAAAAACTTTGCCGACAAGTACCCGGACGTCTCCGACGACATCCGCGCGGCTGGCCCGCAGCTGTAAGCTTCTTTACAGCAGCCATAAAAAAGCCCGCTTGATGCGGGCTTTTTTTATTGGCCTTGCGAAGCTCAGGCAAAGCGCTCCATCACCCAGGGCAGTACCTGTGTCATCAGTGCATCGACATCCGGCGCGGTCTGCTCGCCGAACGGCGGTTCGAAGTAATGCTCGGCATCAACATCCAGATAGGTGCGATCTTCGCTGGCCAGGCTCTGCCACATCAGCTTTGCATCGCCGGGATAGATTTCCTTGTCGCGCAGGGCGTTGACCAACAGCACCGGACAACTCATCTGCGCGGCGTTCTTGCAGAAATCCGCATTCGATGACAAGCCCGACCAGGTCGACAGCCAGGCCGCCGGCGTCACCACTCGGCCAAAGCCGATGTACTGGAAGTTCATCAGGTCCGGCCGTTCCGAGAACAACGAACCATAGGCACGCTTGCTCGGATCAAGGTTCGGATCGGTGTAATGCAGGTTGGCCATGGTGCGGTAGATCACCATTACCGGCTCCAGTGCGGCACGCCGGCCGATCTGCTGGCGATCTTCAAACGACAGCGTGTCGCGGGAGGTTTTGTACAACGCTTCCGCTTCGCGGGCATCGTGAATCATGGCGCGGGCCAGATTATCCAGCTTCTCGACCCGGGCACGCTGGGCAGCGCGATAGCGGCTGACAAACTCGTCGTCGTAGTGACTCGGCGCCGGCGGCGCGGCGAAACCGTTGGCCGGGTTATACATATCCAGTGCCGGGTTGGTTTGCAGCGGTTGCTGCTCGTCGACCACCGCCGGATCGATGCAGTGCTCGAGAATCTTGCCCTCGCCGGGATGGGCTGATACCGCCAGCAAGCCATCGGCGGGAATCATCTCGGCCATCTGCAACTTGGTTGGCTTGCCGGCCGCATCCACTGCCAGTCGCTCGGACGGCTTCTTCTCCGCCTGGGCCTGATAGAACGCAAACAACGAACCGCCGCCGGAATTACCGAACAGCAGCACCTTGTCGCAACCGTTGCTGCGCAGGTATTTCACCCCGGCGGCAACATCGAGAACCAGGTCTTCATGAATCGCAGTGGCATCGTTGTTCAGGGTTCGCGTGCACAAACCCAACACACTGATACCGGCGCCAACAAAGCCGGGAATGCAGTAGTGGCGGGTAAAGTCAGCGCGTGGATGCATAACCAGCACACCGATCTTCTGCTGCTTTGCCGTCGGTGCGGTGTAGTGCAGACCGGAGATCCAGCGCATGTCCGCGGCCTGAATATGAATCGGCGTGACACTGGTGCCTTCCGGCAATGCGCCCTTGTAGTTGAACGGCATCCCCAGCCAGTAGGTTTTCGAAATCAGCAGCATTTGTCTTCCTCGGGTAAAAGCAGCCCGCCCTGTAGGAGCGGCTGATCAGCCGCGAAATCTTTTCGCCGTCGATCGACGGCTCCTACAGCGCATCGCCTGAAGATGTTTCACACGTAAATCTTGACCTTGGGATTCTTGCGGCCCTTGTAGGCCGATTCCGGAATCTGCTCCGGTGGCGTATCGAACAGCAGCTTGTAGGCCTCGTCGTGAGTCATGCCGAATTTTTCCGTGTCGGTGTCGACGCTGAACTCGATCATCAGCATGTTCGGATCAAGCAGATACATGGACTGGCAGAAATCGTGATCGGTCTCGCCAAGGATCATCACACCGCGCTCGCGCAGCCGCTCGCGGAAGGCTTCGTAGCTGGCCATGTCCGGTACGCGAAAAGAAACATGATTCACCCAGATCGGCAGGCCGAGGCCAGTGGACGGATCGGTGCGGTAGTTCGGCTGCTCGCCGACATCATGGATCTCGAAAAAGCCCAGCGCCTGACCCATGCCCATATCGAAAAAGAAATGGCGGAAGTAACCATCCTTGAGCTTGTGGTTCTCGGTATGCATCAGTGGCATGCCGAGCTTGTCGTTGTAGAACTCATAGGTGGCACGAGTGCATTTTGTACCGAAGGCAATATGGTGGATGCCTTGTACGGGAGCGGTCAGGGTCATGGCGGTGTCCTCCTGTTTCAATGGGACGATTGTGCCTGCCCTTCACCCTGCACCCGCTGACCGATTCTGGTCAATTCGTCGATCACTCCGGTCAGCAATCGTTCATCGCACCACCGCGATGGCGCCGACAGCCGGGCGCAAAGCTGGCAAACTGCCCTGCCCGATGCCGTGCCGAGAAGCTGCGTGGAATACGAACTGACATTCTGGACCGTGGTGATGCTGGTGGTCTCCGGTCTGGCCGCAGGCTTCGTCAACACGCTGGCCGGCGGTGGCGGCCTGTTTACCCTGTCGGCGCTGATGCTGATGGGTATTCCGGCGGATATTGCCAACGGCACCAACCGGGTCAGTGTTGCCGCCCAGTCGATTGAAGGGGTGCGCGGCTTTCGCCGTCACAACGTGCTGGATACCTCGGCGATCCGGCCGATTCTGCTACCGACACTGTCGGGCTCCCTGATCGGTTCAGTGGTCGCCTCCTGGATGCCGGTGTGGCTACTCAAGCCGCTATTGCTCGGCACCATGATTGCCATGGCGGTGGTGCTGCTCTTGAAGCCCTCGGTCATGGCGCCGACCCCGGACGAGCTGCCGAAAAAACTGGCTGACTCACCGGCCGGCTGGCTGACACTGTTCGCCGCCGGCCTGTATGGCGGGTTTGTCCAGGGCGGGGTCGGCTTCCTGCTGCTGTTCGCGCTGGTCGGTTTGCTGCGCTACAACCTGCTCGCCGGCAACGCCCTGAAACTGGTCTGCACCGGCATTTTCGGCGCCGTGGCGCTGACGGTGTTCGCCATTCGCGGTCAGGTGCTGTGGATTCCCGGTCTGATCATCACCGTCGGCACGGTGATTGGCGTGCGGCTGTCGGTCGGTTTTGCCGTCAAGGCCAATGCCGACACCCTGCGAATTGTCCTGCTGCTGGCGGTGATCGGCGCCTGTGTGGCGGCATTTTTCCGCTGATTCCTCAGCATGCAATCGGCCACTGGACTGACTGCTGCAAGACGGCTCAGTCGACATTCGGCCTTTACATGTTTCCCGCGCGCACTAGACTGGCGCGCTTTCCACCATAGGGGACAGGTCCATGGCCAAACCACGTATTGTTGTGGTCGGAGGCGGCGCCGGGGGATTGCCGCTGGTTACCCTGCTGGGACGCAAACTCGGACGCGGCGGTCGCGCCGACGTCATGCTGGTCGATAACAACAGCTTCCATGTCTGGAAGCCGCGCTTCCACGAAGTCGCCACCGGCGCCATCGACGCCGATCTTGATGCCGTCGATTACCGCGCCCATGCCCGCCTGAACGGTTACCGCTTCGAGCCCGGCACTCTGACCGGCGCCGATGTCAGCGCCCGCAGCATTACCCTTGCGCCACTCACCGACGCCGAAGGCAACGAGGTGCTGCCCGAGCGGCAGATCCGCTATGACTATCTGGTGCTCGCCGTCGGCAGCCGCAGCAACGATTTCGGCACCCCGGGCGTGCCGGAGCACTGCCTGTTTATCGACAGCCGCCAGCAGGCGGACCGGTTCCGGGAAAAGTTTCTCAACGCCTGCCTGCACGCCAACTACAACAGCAAGCCGCTGTCGGTGGCGATTGTTGGCGGTGGCGCCACCGGCGTCGAGCTGGCCGCCGAGCTGCACCACGCCATCAGCATGCTGAAGTTCTACGGCCACGAGCAGCTGGATCGGGCGCTGCTGGATGTGCGCGTCATTGAAGGTGCGCCGCGTATTCTGCCGGTGCTGTCCGAGCGTGTGTCGATTGCGGCCACGGAGCGGCTCGAAGCGCTGGGGGTCACGGTCAGCACCGGCGTGGTGGTGGCCCGGGTGGAAGAAGATGCCTTTGTCACCCGCGAGGATGAACGCATCGAAGCAGACCTGCTGGTCTGGGCCGCCGGTGTCAAAGCCGCCGAGTTTCTCACTCGCATTCAGGGTCTCACCCTGAACCGGCTGAACCAGATCGAAGTCGGCAGCAATCTGCTGGCCAAAGGTCAGGACAATGTTTTCGTCATTGGCGACTGCGCCGCCTGCCACCTGCCGGGCATGGACCGGCCGATTCCGCCGCGCGCGCAATCCGCCCAGCAGATGGCCCATCATCTGGCGAAGGAGATCGAACGTCTGCTGATGTTCAGCCGTGCCCCGCGACCATTTGTCTACAAGGACCACGGCTCGCTGGTGTCGCTGTCCAACTACAGTTCAGTGGGCATGCTGATGGGCAACCTGAAAGGCGGCAATTTCTTCGTCGAAGGCTGGCTGGCGCGAATGATGTACATCAGTCTGTATCGTTTGCATCAGGCCACCCTGTACGGCTGGCCGCGCACCATCATGCTGTTGCTGGCCGGCAAGTTCAGCCGGCTGGTACGACCGCGCCTGAAACTGCACTGAGCTACCTGTACTGAACTACCTGTACTGAACTACCTGCGCAGGCGGCGCCCGCCGCCTGCGACACTTTGCCACACCCCTGCAACTCCGCCCTGCCACTAGAATGCGCGCCATCCCCGATTGCAGCGGCAGGACCTGACTGATGAGCCCACGTTTTCTTACCCTGATTGCCGCCAGCGCCCTGTTCAGCGCTTGCGGTGGCGCCAGCACTGACACTGCCAGCACCCGCAGCCTGACCATTCCGTTCGAGGCAGTTGCCGGCAGTACCGCCATCAGCTGCGATGCCAGCCTGCAAAGCCTCGGGCTGGGCGGCAGCAGCGCCACCCTGGCCGACTTCAAACTGTTCGTTCATGACATTCGACTGGTGACCGACGAAGGCGCGGAAATTGCGCTGACGCTGGACGAGGACAACTGGCAAACCGACGGCATTGCCCTGCTCGACTTTCAGGACAAGGGCGACAATTGCAACGGCGACGTCAAACCGGTGAACACCAGTGTGCGCGGCAGCGTGCCAGATCAGCCGGTGGTGATTGCCGGCATCCGCTTTGTCGTCGGCGTGCCGTCGAGTCACAACCACAACAACGTCGCCACCGCGCCGGCGCCGCTGAATCTGCCCGGCATGTTCTGGAACTGGCAGGGCGGCTACAAACATCTGCGCTTTGATGTGCGTCCGGATGGCGGCGTCTCACGCCCCGACGACGGCGGCTGGAGCAACACCACCTGGAACATCCATCTTGGCGCCACCAACTGCAGCCCCGATCCGCGAGTCGATCCGAACACGCCGGAGGATGTCAGCTGTGAATACAACAACCGCCCGGAAATCAGTCTGGACGGATTTGATGACAGCGCCTCAATCATTCGCATCGACTATGCCGCACTGGTGATTGATAACGAGCTGTCGGAAGACGCAGCGGGCGCACCGGGCTGCATGTCCGGCACCACGGACCCGGAGTGCACCAATCTGTTTGATAATCTCGGCATGACACTGGGTGCAGCTGCGGGCCCGGCAAACACCCAGTCGGTTTTCTCTGTCGTTCTGCAGCCCTGACAGAAATGCACTGGCGCTTGCTGATACCACTAATACTGCCGCTGCTCGGTGGCTGCCCGGACAGCAGCACCACCATCAATGATGGCAGCGCCCTGCGCAGTGATTTTGACTGGCAGGTTCGCGCCGGCATTCCGCTGCCGGTAGAACCCGCCGACAACCCGATGAGCGAAGCGAAATTCCAGCTTGGCCGCCACCTGTTCTATGACCCGCGCCTGTCCGGCAATGAAACCATCAGCTGCAGCTCCTGCCACCATCAGGACAAGGCCTTTGCCGACGGTCGGGTTGCCGCCCGTGGCGCCACCGGCGAGCTGCATCCACGCAATTCCCAGGCGCTGGTGAATATTGCTTACAACCCGACCCTGACCTGGGGCAATCCGTCGCTGCGCAGCATCGAGCAGCAGATTGTTATTCCGCTGTTTGGTGAAACGCCGATCGAACACGGCATCAGTGATGCCAATCAGGAGCTGGTGCTAAACCGGATTCTGGCAGAGCCTGCCTATACATCGCTGTTCAGCGCCGCCTTTCCGGATCAGCCGGTCAGCTACGACACGATCGTCAAGGCGCTGGCCAGTTTCGTTCGTGGCATGACCTCGTTCGCCAGTGATTTTGATCGCTATGAACAGGGTGACAGCAGTGCACTCAGCGAATCAGCGAAGCGCGGCATGACCCTGTTCTTCAGTGAATCACTGGAATGTTTTCACTGCCATGGCGGCTACAACTTCACCGACTCGGTGCAGGATCGCACCATGTTTCTGGTCGACCGGCCATTTCACAACACCGGGCTTTACAACATCGACGGCCTTGGCGGCTATCCGGAACCGAACACCGGCGTGCATGAAATTACCGGCCGCGCTGCGGACATGGGTCGCTTCCGTGCCCCCTCGTTACGCAACGTCGCGGTGACCGCGCCTTACATGCATGACGGCAGCGTCGCCACGCTGGAAGATGCGATCCGTAACTATGCCGCCGGCGGTCGCAACCTTACCGCCGGGCCGAATGCCGGCGACGGTCGCATGAATCCTCACAAGGATGGCTTTATTTCCGGCTTCAGCATCAGCGATGACGAGATCGCCGATCTGATTGCCTTTCTGGAATCGCTCAGCGATGACCAGTTCCTGAATTCCGAGCGCTTCAGCAATCCCTGGGTCACGCCATGAAAACAGTTATGCCCTGGCTGCTGCTGGCTATCAGCCAGCAGGTCACCGCCCACTCCATTCCCACCGGCATTGGTGAGCCGCAGCTGCAGGTGGCCATGGCGGTCACCGCACGCTCGGCGGGCGCGGTGGAATCGGACCAGTACTGGCGCATTCCCGGTGTCATGATGGGCGGCCACGCCTGGCCGGCGCAGCAGGGTCTGAATGCGGATGAACTTTCCCTGTCATTCAGCTACCGCATGGATGAAAACCTGTTCGCCGTTATCAAGGCCGGACAACAGGACGGCCATGATAACGGCGCCGTGGAGATCGAGCATGCCTGGCTCGGTTACGTCTGCTGCGGCGACACCGGCCCGCTGGTGATCGAGGTCGGCAAGATGTCCGCCACTTTTACGCCATCCGTTTCCGAACACAGTTCGGCACGGATTTTCGCCGATGCGTCGCTGCCGGCGGATGCCTTTCTTGGCCGCCACTTCCACGATCAGGGCATGCGGCTATGGCGGCACAACCCACAGGGATTCAGCACCGGTATCGAACTCTGGCAGGGCCATGCGTTTCCGGCAACGGCCGGCGAGGACGGCGGGGCAGCCGATGTCTTTGCCAGCCTGCAGCACCGCAGTGGACGCTTCAGCCTGCACACCGGTGTCTGGGCACTGTTCGCCCGCGCGGACCAGCGCGCCGATCATCGCTACAGCGAAGAGCACAGCCACGGCGGCCTGAACAACACGCCCCCGGCGGATATCCGCTTTACCGGCGACTCGCTGCTGAGCGGCGTCCATGCCCTGCTCGGCTGGCAGCTGAATAGCCGTCAGGCGCTGCAGCTGCGGCTGGAATGGATGCAGGTGGATGCTGACGGGTGGATCGAGGACGAAACCCGCCGCGCCGACCTCGACGGCCAGTATCAGGGTGTCGTGGTGCAACCGGAGTGGGTTATGGGCCGTCACCTGTTCGCCCTGCGTGCTGAGCAGCTGAGCCTCGACAATTACCTGAGCGGCGCCGCCGCCCTGCCGCTGGCCGAGGATGCCAACCTGATCACCGGGCATAATCCCTGGCGCCTCGGCGCCGGCTGGCGCTGGCAGTGGCGCAAGGCCGTGGCCCTGCGCGCCGACCTGACCCGTGACGCCAGCCTCGGCAGTGCAGAGAACCGCGTTGCCATTGGTCTGCTATGGCAGCAAGCACTTACGAGCGGCGCGGGGCATCACTGATGCAGCCGCACCGGTTATCTGAGTAATCAGTCACAGGACCGCAACAACACATCATCAGTATTTGCATCCGCTCAAAACGATACGCACAATCAGCCCATTACTACGAAGAGCGTCGTATGCATGATTGAGTCCACTCAGGAAATGAATGCCCCGGATCACCTGATCTGGCGCCTGAGTCATTTCGAGAACCATAACCGGGCGATCAACTTCGTACGGCAGTTCCAGGATACCCTCTGTGTCTACAGCGGGCCGGTCCAGCAGCTCTATACCAACTATGAAATTTCCGTTCCGGAGCAGGATGACCGCTCGCTGATCATCCTGCCGAACCCCTATGCCTACCACGACACCTTTAACGGCATTCCCGAAGAGGCCGTCAAGGAAACCGGCATTACCATCATTCCCGGCGATCTGCTCGGCAAGCAGGGCCTGTACATGACCCTGCCGATGCGTGACAGCAGTGGTAACCGGGTGATGCGCAATGTGCCGCTGAAAGTTGGCCTGCTGACGCTGATGCGTCAGGAAAAACCGGAAGCGCCGTTCCTGCCGGTGATCACCAAGGGCGATCTGCGCGCTTTCCGCAAGGACGACCCCTGCCTGCACTTGCAGCGCATCGTCCCGCAGATGATCCGCGAGCGTTCTGCCATGGAAGTTGGCAGCATCCAGCGGGTAATCCGGGAAAAACTGAAGGTTTACATGTAACAGAGGCCGGGCGGCCTCGGCCGCTATCGCACTCGCGCCGACAGCGCTTCTGGCTGCACCAGCCGCCCGGTAAAGGGCAAACGGATTTCCACCACCAGACCACCTTCGGGATGATTGCTCAGCGTCATCTCGCCATGGTGCATATCGACAATCCGCTTGACGATTGCCAGCCCCAGTCCGGAACCACTTAATGTGCGCGCCTTTTCTCCACGCGAGAAAGGCTGCAGCAACATCGGAATATCGTCCTCGTTCACGCCCTTGCCATGATCACGCACGGTGAGAATGACTTCGCCCTTGCCAACCTGGGTACTGATCAGCACCGGCTCAGCGCCATACTTGACCGCATTGTTAATCAGATTGGATAGCAGACGACGGAAAGTCAGCCGTTTCAGCATCAGTCTGGGCACGTCGTGCAAGGTAGTGCGGACATCAACATTGGCGTGACGATTGCTGACTTCATCAATCAGCACATTGATGCTTTCAAACTCCGGCACTTCATCAGAGCCATCGCGAATAAAGGCAATAAACTGTTCGAGAATGGCATCCATATCCTCGATATCGGCGACGATGCCGGAACGCAATTCATCGTCCTGCATAAATTCGGCCGAAAGACGAATGCGGGTCAGCGGGGTGCGCAGGTCATGGGATATTCCCGCCAGCAGCAGGGCCCTGTCGCGCTGGGCATGCAGCATATCGGCGGCCATCCGGTTGAACGCCTTGTTGACCGCGTCCAGCTCCAGCGGCCCGGCCTCCTCATCCAGTGCCGGCACCGGTTCACCGCGACCAACAATACCGGCCACCCTTGCCAGCTTGCGCAGCGGATCGGTCAGGCCACGGGCAATAAAAACACCGGCGAGCAAGGCAAACAGCGGCACCGTCACGCCCCAACCGATCAGCAAGTAGCGATCATAGTGGCGGAAAAACTTCATCGGCACCCGAATCCACTCGTTATTCAGGCTTGGCGACGTCACCCACAGCACCGGCGATTTTGATTCTTCCATGCGCACAATCACTGGCTCTTTCAGCAGCTCCTCCACCTCAAGCTGGAAACGGTCCACCACCGGTCGGGCAATAAATGACGGCTCATCATCCGGTGGCAATCTGTTTGCGGTGATTTCGATACCAGTGGCTTCGGCAATGCGCCGCGCCATTTCGATGTCGGCCTGATCGCCCACCGATGCACTGGCGTACAGATGAGTCAACTCGGCGTATTCGCGAATACCGGGCAGGTAAGCGTTACGGGCAAAAAACCACAGGCTGAGCGCCTGACTGAGACCAACGATCAGGCCGGTGATAACGGCGGTGCGGCCGAACGCGGTGCGCGGAAGCAGAAACGAGGCCATGAAGCAGAATTCCCTGAGCGACAGATGCCGACAAGCATGCCATATCCAGACGGCATCGGCAGGCGGAATCCGTCGTTATTGCCAGAGAAGCTCTTAAATAATGTGGTACCCGTAGGAGCGGTCGACCGACCGCGATTTTCCGGCGTGACTCGCGGTCGATCGACCGCTCCTACAGGTTTTTACTCCGGGACAAACACGTAGCCGACACCCCAAACGGTTTGCAGATAGCGCGGCCGGGACGGATCTTCCTCAATCAGCCGACGCAGGCGTGACACCTGTACGTCGATCGAACGCTCCATCGCCGACCACTCGCGGCCACGGGCCAGGTTCATCAGTTTGTCGCGGGTCAGCGGTTCACGCTGGTGCTGGGCCAGCGCCTTGAGCACGGCAAACTCGCCGGTGGTCAGGCCGACTTCCTTGCCGTCACGACTGAGAATGCGGGTGCCGAGATTGAGGGTCCAGGGGCCAAAGCTGATCTCTTCGAGATCACGGCTCGGCGCGCCGGGCAGATCACGCACCCGCCGCCGCAACACCGCACGAATCCGGGCATCAAGCTCCTTCGGATTGAACGGCTTGGCCAGATAGTCATCGGCGCCCAGCTGCAGCCCCTCAATGCGCTCGTTATCGTCACCCTTGGCGGTGAGCATGATGATCGGCACATCGTCACCACGCTGGCGCAGCCGCTGGCAGATCGACAGACCGTCCTCGCCGGGCAGCATCAGATCCAGCACGATCAGCGAGAACAGCTCGCGCGACAGTGCCTTGTCCATCTGCTCGGCGTCACCGACGCCCTTGACGTAGAAACCCTGCTCTTCAAGGAAGCGCTGCAACAGGCCGCGCAGGCGAACATCGTCATCCACCACCAGGATCTTGTCGCTGGGCTGTTCGCTGCTCATGGCCTGCTCCGGGATTGCAAAGAACCGGCATCTTCATCGCCGCAGCCCGGCTTTTCAACTGCCGCACGCCCCGGCAGGTGACGGGAATGGTTTCAAACTGTGAGCAAACCGGGCAGGCGGTCAGAACTGCGGTAACGAATCCTCACTGCATCCGCATGCGCAGCACAGGTATCATCCGCTCACTGAATGCACACCGGAGACACCCCGCCATGTCCGATCTGCCCGCCCGTCTCGGAGCCCGTTGGCGTGAACTGCCACCGGTGCCGCGTCTGCTGATCGGAACCCTTGTCGCCATCATCCTGTTGTCGCTGTTCAAACCGTCGGCGCCGCAAAAGCCGGCCACCGACAGCAGCCCACGGGTGCAGGTGGAACTGGCACAACCGGGCCGGTTCGCACCGCAGCTGTCGCTGTTCGGCCGGATCGAGTCGCCGGCCAGCGCCACCCTGTCATCCTCGGTGGTGGCACTGGTGCAGCAGGCGGTGGCGCTGCCCGGTGACCGGGTCAGCAAGGGTGACCTGATCCTGCAGCTCGACCCCCGCGAGGCGGCGCTGGCACGGGCTCAGGCGGAAGCCTCGCTGGCGCAGGCAGAAGCGCAGAAGTCCGCTGCTATCAAACGCCATCAGAGCGACCGCAAGGCACTGGCGCTGGAACAGCAGCTGACCAAACTGGCGCAGGAGAATGTCGCCCGGCTGGAACGGCTGCGGCAAACCAACCTCGCCTCCCAGACCCAGCTCGACGAGGCCCGCCAGGGACTGACCCGGCAACAGCTCAGCCTGGAAACCCGGCAGCTGGCGGTGAGCAATTACCAGAACGACCTGCGCCGGCTCGACAGCGATATCAGCCGTGCCCGCGCCGCCCGCGACCAGGCCGATCTGGATCTGGCCCGCAGCCAGGTCCATGCGCCGTTTGATGGCCGCATCACCGCCTTGCATGTGGCCGAGGGCGAGCGGGTACAACCGGGTGCGCCGCTGATCAGCCTGTATGCCGATCAGGGCATCGAGATCCGCGCCCAGATTCCGCTCAGTCATCTACCGGAAGTACGCGCCGGGCTGAACAACGGTGGCCTCGCCGGTGAACTGCTGATCGAAAACCGCCGCCTGCCATTACGCCTTGCCCGCCTCGCCGGCGAAGTGGAACGCGGCCGCGGCGGGGTCGATGGCCTGTTTGTGCTGGAGGACAGCAACGTCACCCCGGAACTCGGCCGGCCGTTGCCGATGGTGCTGTCATTGCCGCCACGGGATGGCCTGCTGGCGCTGCCGGCAGCGGCCCTGCATGGCCTCGACCGGGTCTATCGGCTGGACACGGAAGACCGTCTGCAAACTGTACCGGTGCAACGAATCGGCGAATGGCAACAGGCCGATGGTCAACGCCGGCTGCTGTTTCAGGGTGACTTCAACGCAGGCGACCGGATTGTTGTGAACCAACTGCCTGGCGCCATTGACGGCCTGAAAGTGCAGCCCAGCGAAAGCGGCCAGACACCGGCGGGGATCGAACCGGCCGCGGATGTCGCACCGCCGCCGCAACCTGCCGAGGAAGAACCCCAGCCCGTCGAAGAGGCACCACAGCCCACGAAAAAAGAGACAGGCAGCACCGAGGCTGATGCAACATGAGTCAGCGCGGCCTGATCGCCAGCTTCACCGAGCACCGGCTTGCCGCCAACCTGCTGATGCTGCTGATGGTACTCGGCGGCCTGTACGGGCTTTACAACCTGAACCGCCAGCTGTTCCCGAATTTCGATTTCGACTACATCACCGTGGCCATTCCGTGGCGCGGCGCCAGCCCCGAGGATGTCGAACGCGCCATCACCATCCCGGTGGAACAGAACCTGAAAACGCTGGCCAACATGCGCAAGCTGACCGCCCGTTCCGAGCAGGGTCGGTCGATATTTTTTATGGAAATGGACGACGGCACCGACCTCAGCCTCGCGCTTTCCGATGTCCGCCAGCGCATCAGCACCATCCGTAATCTGCCGCAGGATGCCGAACAGCCCATCGTCCAGAAAATCGACCGGTTCTCGCCGATCGGCAACATTCTGGTTTACACCGAGCGCGGCTCGCTGGCGGAGTTACGCCCGCTGGTGCGGCGGATGGAAAACGAACTGCTGTCACGCGGTATCGGTCAGGTGCAGTTTGCCGGTCTGCCGGCGGAGGAAATGGCGATTCAGGTTCCCGCCGCCATTCTCCACGACCTTGGCATGACACTGGATGAGCTGGCACTGCGCATTCGCCAGTTCAGCGATGACATTCCCGCCGGCACTGTCGGTCGGGATGAAGCCGCGAAACAATTACGCGGTCTTGGCCAGCGTCGCGATGAACGTGGCTTCGCCGACCTGCCGCTGTTCACCGACCAGAGCGGCCGGCTGTTGCGGCTGGGGGACATCGCCCTGATTGAACGCCGGCCACGCGACGAGCAACCCTATATGACCTACAAGGGTTACCCGGCCATCGAGATCCAGGTGTTACGCGCCGAGCATGATGATTCACTGGTCTCTGCGGAGATCATGCAACGGTGGATAGATGAGGTGCAGCCGACCCTGCCCGCCGGCATGCATATGCATGTCTATTTCGAAAGCTGGAAACATCTTCGCGACCGTATTGAAACGCTGATGTGGAACGGCATCACCGGTCTGATTCTGGTCATCATCACGTTGTTTTATTTTCTCAATGCGCGGGTGGCCTGGTGGGTGACCGTCGGCATTCCGGTGTCCTTCCTCGCCACACTGGGTGTGCTGCTGCTTATGGGCGGCACCATCAACATGATCAGTCTGTTTGGCCTGATTCTGGCGCTGGGGATTATCGTTGACGATGCCATTGTTGTCGGCGAGGACACCCTGACTCATCTGCAGCAGGGCGAATCGCCATTGCGTGCCGCCATCGGTGGTGCCAAACGCATGTTCTGGCCGGTAATGGCATCATCGGCCACCACCATTGCCGCGTTCCTGCCGCTGGCGATGATGGGTGGCGCCATGGGCAAGATCGCCTTTGATATTCCGTTTGTGATGATCTGCGTGATCATTGCCTCGCTGGTTGAATGTTTCCTGATCCTGCCCGGCCACCTGCATCACAGCTTTGCCCAGGCTTCATCTTTTGGTGGCAAGTTGCGTGAGCGACTGGACCGACAGTTCAATGATTTTCGCGAGAACCGTTTCCGGCCAATTGTGCGCTGGGCCATCGAGCGGCGTTATGCCGTGGTCACCGCGGCGTTCTGCAGCTTTTTTGTTGCCCTGGCCATCGTTGTCACCGGCTGGCTCAAGTTCACTTTTTTCCCGCCGGTGGATGGCGACCAGTTGCGCGCCGTGGTCGAGTTCAGCGCCGGCACCGACCAGCGCACGGTGGACCGCTTCCTCAGTCATCTGGAAACCACCCTGCAGCAAACCGATGCAGAGTTTGATGAAGATATCGTCGAAACCGTGGTGCAAATGCATCGCACCGCTTCCGGCTTCCAGACCATCGGTGGCAGCCGCACCAAACTCGGCGATCACTATGGCACCCTGCTGGTGGAAGTCTGGACCGGTAATGCCCGGGATATTTCCAATGACGAATTCATCCGTGCCTGGCGTGAGAAAATCATCGAACCACCAGGACTCGAACTGCTCACCATCGGCCAGCCGGAAGCCGGCCCACCGGGCAGTCCGATTGCCCTGCGTCTGGGCGGTGCCGATATCAGCACTCTTAAAGCTGCGTCTCTGGAAATTCAGGAAGCGCTGAACCGCTATAACGGCGTCAGCAATGTCGAGGACGACCTTCCCTGGGGCAAGGAACAGCTCACCTTTGAACTGACCCCGGATGCGCGCGCATTGGGGCTGACACTGGCCTCGGTTGCCGCACAACTACGCAGTGCCTTCGATGGCTCGCTGGCGCAACTTTTCAACGAGCAGGATGAAGAAGTCGAAGTACGGGTGATGCTGCCGGACAGCGAGCGCGGCAGTCTGTCAGCACTGGACCGGATGCCAATCATTGCCCCGAATGGCGACACCCTGCTGCTCAGCGACGTGGTGACCTTCAGTAGCCGTCAGGGTGTCGACCTGTTACGCCGCGTTGATGGTCGGCTATCGGTGGTGGTGTCCGCCGATCTCGATCCGGAACAGGGCAACGCCAACCAGATTATTGCCGAGCTCACCGACCAACTGCTGCCGGATATTCAGGCCCGCTACCACATCAGTGTCGACGTTGAAGGCAAGCTCAAGGAGCAGGCAGAAAACATGCGCGATGTGCAGACCGGCCAAATGCTGGCGCTGGCACTGATCTACATCATTCTGGCCTGGGTGTTTGCCAGCTGGTCGTGGCCGATCGCGATCATGACGGCGATCATGTTCGGCTTCACCGGCGCGGTCATCGGCCATCTGTTTATGGGCATGTTCGGGGTCAAGTTCTCGATGTTCTCGATCATGGGCCTGTTCGGTCTGGCCGGCATTATTGTCAACGACTCGATCGTGCTGGTGAGTTTTTTCCGCCAACTGGTGGGCGAAGGCATGGACCGTCTCGAAGCCATTGTCGAAGCCTGTGTGCGACGTCTGCGGGCGGTGTTGCTGACCTCGATCACCACCGTCGCCGGCCTCGCCCCGATCCTGCTGGAAACCTCGCTGCAGGCACAGTTCCTGAAGCCGATGGCGGTCAGTCTGGTGTTTGGCCTGAGCTTCGGCACCGTGCTGATTCTGCTGGTGGTGCCGAGCATGCTGATGATCATCGAGGAAACCAAACCGCGGCTGGCACACTTCGGCGCCCGCCTGAGCGGCGCGGTCACGCTGTCGCACCTGCCCGGCACGGTGGCGGCACTGTGGCAATTCGATCCGAAGCAATACCGCCGTGCCGCCGAACCCGAACCGGGTCTGCGCGGCAGCCTGTGGTGGCCAACTGCGCTGCTCGGCCTGTTTGCCGTCCAGCTGTTGCAGCACGCCGGGGTAATCGTACGCTCGGTGCAAACTTCCGGGGTCAGCCTGACTGTGCTGCTGACACTGGCGCTGCTGATTCTGCTGCTGTGGCTCACCGGCAAGACGCTGGAGGCGCTATTCCGACAGCAGCTCGCCGTGCGTGGCCGGACCCGGGCGCTGGTGCTTGCCGGGGTGCCGCTGCTGCTGCTCGCCAGCCTGATCAGCCGGCTCAACCCGGCCCTGCATGAACTGGCCATGAGCCAGTGGCAACTGGCCCTGCGGCTGTTGCTCGAGGGCGGGCTGGCAGTGGTCCTGCTGCGCTGGCTACGCCGCGCCCGGGTCACGTTCCGCTACTAGACACTGTAGGAGCGGCCGACCGGCCGCGAAGGCTCTCCGGAAAGAATCGCGGCTGATCAGCCGCTCCTACAGGCTCCGTTGAATCGCCGCCCATCGGCCGGCGCTGCCGTCCGGCGGCTGATGGGCACAATCAGCAGGTGTGAGAGCAGCATGGCGCTGCTATGATGCCGTTCAGTATCGAAGGCCACCGAAGATGGTCCCCGGGAGAGAGTGGAGACAGTACCCCATGGCAAAAATCCTTATCGTTGATGATTCCCCCACCCAGATGGCCAACATGATCAAGATCGTGGAAAGCCACGGCCACAAGACCGTCACTGCCACCAATGGCATGGAAGGGGTCGACAAGGCCAAGTCCGAATTACCCGACCTGATCCTGATGGACGTGGTGATGCCGGAACTGAACGGCTTCCAGGCCACCCGCAAGATCACCAAGGATCCGGCCACCGCCCATATTCCGGTGATTCTGGTGACCACCAAGGATCAGGACACGGACAAGGTCTGGGGAGAGCGTCAGGGCGCCAAGGCCTATCTGGTCAAGCCGGTGCAGGAAAACGCGCTGATCAGCAAGGTCAACGAACTGCTCGGCTGACACCATTCAGCACAAAAATACAATCTGTGAACGGCCGGCCTCATTGCCTATGATGCCGGCCGTTGTGTTTTTTGCCTGAGGGATTTTTTCTCCATGTCGACCCCGACCCCGGCCGCCATCAAGGCCAGCATCGAAGCGATCATCGCCAGCGAGATCAACTGTCAGCCCGAACAGGTCCGCGCCACCGTCGCCCTGCTTGATGAAGGCGCCACCGTGCCGTTTATCGCCCGCTACCGGAAAGAAGCCACCGGCGGCCTGGACGACACCCAGCTGCGTAATCTGGACGAGCGCCTGCGCTACCTGCGCGAGCTGGAAGACCGGCGCGCCGCCGTGCTGAAAAGTATTCGCGAGCAGGACAAGCTGACCCCGGCCCTGGAAGCGCAGATTCTCGAAGCCGACAGCAAGACCCGGCTGGAGGATCTGTACCTGCCGTACAAGCCGAAGCGTCGCACCCGCGCCATGATCGCCCGCGAAGCCGGCCTCGAACCGCTGGCCGATGCCATCCTCGCCGACCCGACGCAGAATCCGGAACAACTGGCCGGTGGCTATCTGAACGCCGACCACAGCATCAACACGGCCAAGGATGCACTGGACGGCGCCAAACAGATCCTGATGGAACGTTTCGCCGAGAACGCCGACCTGCTGACCCGACTGCGCACCTGGCTGTGGCAACACGCCATCGTCACCGCCAAGGTCGCCGACGGCAAACAGGATGAAGCCAGCAAGTTCCGCGACTACTTTGATTACAGCGAGAAGCTTTCCGAGATTCCCTCGCACCGGGCGCTGGCGCTGTTCCGTGGCCGCAATGAAAGCGTGCTGCATGTCAGCATGACCTTGCCGGAGGAGCTGGAAACGGCGCAGCCGCATCCGTGCGAAGACATGGTCGCGAAGAGCATCGAATGGACCAATCAGAAGCGCGCCGGCGACACCTGGCTGCAGGAAACCGTGCGCTGGACCTGGAAGATCAAGCTCGCCACCCATCTGGAAACCGAACTGCTTGGCCGGGTTCGCGAGATGGCTGAAGAAGGCGCCATTTCGGTTTTCTCGCGCAACCTGAAAGCGCTGCTGATGGCGCCGCCGGCCGGCATGCGCGCCACCATGGGGCTCGATCCGGGCCTGCGTACCGGGGTCAAGGTGGTGGTCGTGGACCAGACCGGCAAGCTGCTCGAATCCACCACCGTCTTTCCGCACGTGCCGCAGAACCGCTGGGACCAGTCCCTCGCCGTACTCGGCGCCCTGTGCATGAAATACAAGGTCGAACTGATTGCCATCGGCAACGGCACCGCCGGCCGGGAAACCGACAAGCTCGCGGCGGAAGTGGTGAAAAAACTGCCGGAGCTGAAGATCAGCAAGATCATGGTCAACGAAGCCGGCGCCTCGGTGTATTCCGCATCGGAACTGGCGGCGCGGGAATTTCCCGATCTCGACGTGTCCTATCGCGGCGCCGTCTCCATTGCCCGCCGCTTGCAGGACCCGCTCGCCGAACTGGTCAAGATTGATCCGAAATCCATCGGTGTCGGCCAGTACCAGCACGACGTCAGCCAGACCCGTCTGGCGCGCAGCCTTGATGGCGTGGTGGAAGACTGTGTAAACGGCGTTGGCGTCGATGTGAACACCGCTTCAGCGCCGCTGCTGGCACGCATCGCCGGCCTGAACAGCACCATTGCCGGCAACATCGTCAGCTTCCGCGAGAAAAACGGCATCTTCAAAAGTCGTGATGATCTCAAGCAAGTGCCACGGCTTGGCGACAAGACGTTTGAACAGGCTGCCGGCTTCCTGCGCATTCGCGGCGACAACCCGCTCGACAGCTCTTCGGTGCACCCGGAAGCCTATGTGGTGGTGGAACGGATTGCTGCCAAGCACAGCCGGCCGCTGAAAGATCTGGTCGGCGATGTCAGCTTCCTGCGCAAACTGGATCCGGCCGATTACACCTGCGAGCGCTTTGGTGTGCCAACGGTGAAGGACATCATCAGCGAACTGGAAAAGCCGGGCCGCGATCCACGTCCGGAGTTCAAGGCCGCCGAGTTCAAGGAAGGTGTCGAGGACATGAAGGACCTGAAGCCGGGCATGATTCTCGAAGGCTCGGTCACCAACGTCACCAACTTCGGCGCGTTCGTGGATATCGGCGTGCATCAGGATGGCCTGGTCCACGTTTCCGCGCTGTCGAATACCTTCGTCAAGGACCCTCATGAAGTGGTCGCCCCCGGCGACATCGTCAAGGTCAAGGTGGTGGAAGTGGATCTGCCACGCAAACGCATCGGCCTGACCATGCGACTGGAAGATCGTCATGACGACAAACCGGTCGCCGACACTCGCGGCCAGAGCCCGCAGCAACGCCACGGCGGACGTCCGCAGGGCAATGCCGGCGGCAAGTCCAGGGCAGCGCCGGCACCGGCTGCGGGTGGTATGGCGGCGCTGTTTGCCAAGGCTCAGGAAGAGGCCAAAAAGAAAGGTCGCGCTTGACGGCCGGCGCCTTCGCGTGGACGCTCTGTGTTCGCTCGAAGGCGCCCGCTGACGGCGCCTGCTGAATCATTGCCGGAATCCGTATGAGTGAATTCCTGAACCGCCGCCTGCAAGCCCTGATCGATGCCGACGCTGCCCCGACCTTGCGTGATATACGTCGTGGCATTGAAAAAGAAAGCCTGCGTATTACCCCGCAAGGCACGCTGGCACAAACACCGCATCCGCCAGCATTGGGATCAGCACTGACCCATCCGCATATCACCACCGATTATTCTGAAGCCTTGCTGGAGTTCATTACTCCGGCCACCACCGGCATCAGCACACCGCTGGAGTTTCTCGATCGTGTGCATCGCTACACCTATGGCCAGCTCGGTGACGAGCTGCTCTGGGTCAACTCAATGCCATGCCGGGTAGATAACGATGACGATGTGCCGGTGGCTTACTACGGCACCTCCAATATCGGCCGAATGAAACACATTTACCGGCTCGGGTTGGGCCATCGCTATGGCCGGCGCATGCAGACCATCGCCGGCATCCATTACAACTTTTCCTGGCCAAAATCATTCTGGCAAATTCATCAGCAGGCGGAAGGCAATCAGCAGCCGCTGCAGGATTATATTTCTTCGCGCTACTTTGATTTGCTGCGCAACTTTCATCGTTACAGCTGGTTGCTGGTATACCTGTTCGGCGCCTCGCCGGCGGTGTGCGCCTCGTTTCTGAAAGGTCGCGATCACCAGTTGCTAAAGCGCTTTGATCACAGCCTGTTCCGGCCCGGTGCCACTTCCCTGCGCATGAGTGACCTTGGCTATCAGAACAACGCCCAGTCGAGCCTGCATATCAGTTACAACGATATCGACAGCTATGTCCGCACCCTGAATCACGCCATTCACACCCCCGAACCTTCCTACGAAGAGATCGGTGTCTGTGTTGATGGCGAATACCGTCAGCTGAACGCCAACATCCTGCAGATCGAAAACGAGTACTACTCGTCGATCCGGCCCAAGCGCACCATTCGCAAGGGTGAGCGACCGACTCAGGCACTGCAGCGTGCCGGGGTGGAATATATTGAAGTGCGGGTGCTGGATCTGGATCCGTTCGAGCCGGTTGGCATCAACGAAGACACCATGCGCTTTATTGATCTGTTTGCCAGTTTCTGTCTGCTTGAGCGCTCGCCGATGGTGGAAGCCTGCGATCAGATCGCGGCGAAACAGAATATCCGTCAGGCGGTGTATAACGGTCGCGATGCAAACGCCAAACTGTGCCGCGCCGGTCGTCAGACCACCTTGCAACAATGGTCGGAAGAACTGCTCGACAAGCTCGAAGCGCTGGCCGAGCTGTATGATCAGTCCGAAGGTGGCACGGGCTATCGTGATTCACTGTCGCTGCAACGCAACAAGGTTCGTGACCCGGCGCTGACCACCTCGGCGCGAGTACTCGAAACCATGTCCCGGGAGAAACTCGGCTTTTTCGATTTTGCCCTGCGTCAGGCCGAGCAGCATCGCGACCAGTTTCTCAAGCGACCGCTGGAGCCGGCCGGTCAGGCAATTTTTGCCGATATGGCAAAAACCAGCCTGACAGAACAGGCTGCCAGGGAGGCTGAGTCACAGCCGCCATTCGCCGAGTTTCTTGCTGATTACTTCCGTGACTGAGCAGAGATCCACTGCGTCATTTTTTTCTGCAGCAAAACCCGCTCGCGGAAAAAAGTGACGCAGTTCGACAAGCTCTGACGAAATCCGTCGCAACTTAATCTTTTCTTCGTAGACAACAAGTTAGCCCCCTGACCAAAGGCAAATTATGTGAACCCGACGGCATCACCGCATCGGTACGGGCGTGTTAAGTTTGAGCCTGTTCACGGAGCCTTTGCATATGACAGCGCAACACAGCAACGACGAATGCAAGAAGGCCTACAATCAGGGCTGCCTCTGGGGCCTGAGCGGTCGTCCGTCAACGGACTGCCCGTTTCAGGATGAAACCCTGTCGCAGTGGTGGGAATCCGGCTGGGCGGAAGGTAACGAAGCCTGGCTGCGGAAACAGGCCGGACAACGCGTCGCTGGCT
The DNA here is from genome assembly GCA_023146255.1 of Alcanivoracaceae bacterium. Classification (GTDB taxonomy): domain Bacteria; phylum Pseudomonadota; class Gammaproteobacteria; order Pseudomonadales; family Alcanivoracaceae; genus PGZG01. Next base: position 105,400 of record JAGLCJ010000013.1, on the reverse strand, counting down.
GATCCGCCCCGGGAACCCTGACCTCCCTGTTTGAGGAATCAATTCTGCCGGTTGCCGGACGGCGCCCTTTTCCCTACCCTTCGCCGCACATTGCCTTCTACTTACTGACAGAGAGGTCGCCATGCCCCTGATGGCCCGCTTGCTGGCTCCGCGTATGCTCAACCTGCTTGCCTTTCTGGCCTGCGTCGTGGCCATGGCCGGCGCCCTCTATCTGGAACATGTCGAAGGCCTCGACCCCTGCCCGCTGTGTATCTTCCAGCGCGTCGGCGTGATCGTTGCCGGGCTGTTCTTCCTGCTTGCCCTGCTGCATAACCCCGGAGCCACCGGCCAGCGTATCTATGCTGCCCTGGCTGGCATCGGTGCCATCGGCGGTGGCGCCGTCGCCGGCCGCCATGTCTGGTTGCAGGGACTGCCACCGGAAGATGTGCCGGCCTGTGGCCCGGCGCTGGATTACATGATGGACGTGTTCCCGTTTCTGGAAGTGCTGGACATGGTGCTGACCGGCTCCGGCGAGTGCGCCAAGATCGACTGGCTGTTCCTCGGCATTTCCCTGCCGGCCTGGTCGCTGCTGGTGTTTATCGGCCTGACCGCAGTCGCCCTGTTCCAGCTGCTGCGTCGCCATGCTTGATGGTTTGCTGATCCTGCTGGCGTTCCAGTTCGCCGGCGAGCTACTGGTTCAGACCCTCAACCTGCCACTGCCCGGCCCTGTGCTGGGCATGGTGCTGCTGCTCGCCGCCCTGACCACCCGCGCCGCGATCCTGCAACGCATCGCCCCGGCCGCCAACCTGCTGATTGGCAACCTGACCCTGCTGTTCTTTCCGATCGGCATCGGCATCGTGCTGGAGTGGGATCGGTACGCCGAGCATGGTCTGGCCCTGCTGGTGTCGATTGTGCTTGGCACGGTGCTGGCGCTGGTGCTGGTGACCGGCCTGCTCAAGCTGCTGCTGCGGTCGCCGTCATGAGCGCTTTCTCAACGCCGCTGTTTGCCCTGCTGCTGACCCTGACCAGTTACCGGCTGGCCTGGTGGGTCTACGAGCGCACCGGTCGCCATCCGCTGGCGCACCCGTTTCTGCTGGCAATGATCCCGGTGATTGTGGTGTTGCTGGCGCTGGGCATTTCCTACCGCGACTATCTGGCCGGCACCGCCGTGCTGCAGTTCTTCCTCGGCCCGGCCACCGTGGCACTGGCCTGGCCGCTGTACCGCCAGCTCTCCACCCTGCGGCATATCTGGCGACAGGTGACGCTGTATATCCTGATCGGCGCGCCCCTGGCGGCGGGACTGGCCATTGCCCTGGCCGCGATATGCGGCGCCCCGGCGGATGTGGTTGGCTCGCTGGCGCCGAAATCCATCACCACCCCGATTGCCCTCGAAGTCAGCCGCCTGACCGGCGGCTACCCGGCACTGGCCGCCGGCGCGGTGGCCATTACCGGCATTGTCGGGGTGCTGGCAGCCCCGCTGGTATTCCGTCTGTTCCGCATCACCGATGACCGCATTCGTGGCCTGGCGCTGGGACTGGTGGCCCACGCCATCGGCACCGCCCGGGCGTTTGAATACGGCGAACGCGCCGGCGCCTACTCGTCGCTGGCGCTTGGCCTGACCGGGCTGCTCACTGCGCTGGCATTGCCATGGTTATGGCCGTGGATTGCGGGATTGTTGTAGCAGCGGCTGATCAGCCGCGAAAGATCTTCGCTGTCGATCGACGGCTCCTACAGCAGACAGTGCCATCAGTCCTTTCTCCGACATAGCCAGCCTACCTTTTCTGCGGGCTTTTTATGCGAAATCTGTCTTGGGATTAATCCGCTGTTTTAACAACGAAATTTTCCTGCCAGCTCGATTTCTTGCGCCACGTCACGTGCGGCCAATTGCGCGCCTGTTCCTCTCCCGCCTAACGTGAGTTCCCGGCTTTGCCGGCGTGTACTTGGGATAGGGAAATGTCGGGAGGACTGATCATGACACAACAGACCCACGCCGCCCTGCAGCAATGGCAGCGCATTGAGCTTCTGGTTCAGCAGTGGCTGGGCGAGCGCAAACAGTTACTGCGCATGCTTTGTAGTCTGCGCAGCCTGACCAACAGCAACCGCCAGCGCAATCCGCTGCCGCAGCGGGTACAGCAGTTCTGTGAATTACTGGTGGACTACATCAGCGCAGGTTACTTCGAGATATACCGGGAACTGGCCCGTGAAGCGCGCTACTCGCAGCGGGAAAATCCGGAACTGGTGGCGTCAATCCTGCGCCGTCTCGAGGAGTCGACCGATGCCGCGCTGGCATTCAATGATGACTTCGATACCGGCGAACACATTGCCGCCCTGCAGGAGATACTGCCGCAGCGGCTGAATGACCTGCTGAACAAACTGGAAGAACGCTTCGCTCTGGAGGATCAGCTGATTGTCAGCATTCACCAGCGCGAGGAACCACTACAGAGAGTACTGGTGCATTGATGCAGGAAGGGGAAGAGAAACCCCGTCACCGGCAAGCGGTGACGGGGTGTGACAGCATTACTCTTTAACGATGTCCTTGAGCTCAACTTCAAACACCAGCGTCGCATTCGGACCAATCACACCACCGGCGCCCTGCTCGCCATAGGCCAGGTGCGGCGGCAGCACGATGCGCCACTTGTCGCCAATCTTCATCATCGGCAGCGCTTCCTGCCAGCCCTGAATCACGCGATTCAGCGGGAAGGTGGCCGGCTCGCCACGATCCACCGAGCTGTCGAACACGGTGCCGTCAATCAGGGTGCCGTGATAGTGCGCCACCACGGTGTCTTCCGCAGACGGGCTGGCACCATCACCGCTAGCCAGCACTTCATACTGCATGCCGCTTTCGGTAACGGTTACGCCTTCCTGTTCAGCATGGGTGGCACGATAGGCAGCGCCGGCAGCCAGATTTTCATCTGCTTCGCGAGCCATTTCGGCTTGCTCTTCTTCCATTTTCTTCTGCTGGAATGCGGTGATCGCCGCATCCATATCTTCGGCGGCCATCAGTGCCTTGACCTGCTCCTCGCCCAGCGCACCGGCGCGCATACCTTCCAGGAAGCTGTCCAGATCAATGCCGTCCATACGGCCCTGCATCTGCTCGCCGGTGCGGTAACCGAGCGAGTAGGCAGCCTTCTTGTCTTCGCTGTCCAGATTGACCTTGGTGTTATCGCCACAGGCGGTCAATGCCACCGTACCGGCGATCAGCAGTGCAAACTTGTTCATCTTGCCTCCATAGCAGCTCATTGGCTTTTATTGTGAATCTTCCGGCAGCGCACCCTGACGCAATGCTTCAGGGCTGACTGTGCGGGTATCTTTTTGTTCCATCGGCTCGGCATTCACTCCGGGCGGAGGCACCTGACCGTATTGCCACTGCCCGGATGCATCCCGCCAGCGGTACATCGCCGGCAACACCTCTTCTTCGCCAGAAACAACCATTGAGGTCGACTCCGACAGCAACTGACCCACTGAGTCCGGATCCAGTACCGGCTTACCGTTTTCCACCGGCACAAACATCAGCGCCGCCAGTACCGCGATAACCAACCCGATCAGCAGCAGAAAATACTTCATCGTGACGCCCCGTTGCCGGCGAAGCGGCAAGCATACAGGCGTTTGCTGGCGGTTGTCATGGCGAACCCCGGCATCGGTTCACGATTTTAGTGATGTCAGCTGCACCGCAACAGCGGCTACCCTATAGTGACGGCAGGAGGGGGGCATGACAGGTAGTGACAGCGCAGTAATTCCACAAGATGAGGTACTTGCCCCGGCACGCCCGGTGTCGGATCGCGGCGGGCATCGCTTTGTCATTTTGCTGGCCAATGCCAAGGGCGGCTGCGGCAAGACCACCCTGTCCACCAGTCTGGCCAGTTACTACGCCGGCCGCGGCTGTGACGTCACCTTGCTTGATCTCGACCCGCAACAATCTGCCACCCAGTGGTGTCGCCAGCGCAAGGACAGCGGCAATGACGACATCCGCCTGATCTCGATCCCGCTGGATGGCCGCTTTCACGCCGGCAAGCTGCAGGGACCGCTGCGCGAAGCCGGTGACCTGTTGATCATCGACTCCCCGGCCGGACTCAATGGCACCGCACTGGATGCCCTGCTCAACATCGCCAGAGTGGTGCTGGTGCCGGTGCTGCCAAGCCCGATCGACATCCGTGCCGCCACCCGCTTCATGCAATCGGTGATGCTGTCTCCGGCCAACCGGCGCCGGCCAAAACGGCTGGCGGTGATCGCCAACCGGGCCCGGGAGAGAACCCGGATGTACGGCAAACTGGAGCTGTTCCTGCACAGCCTGAAGATCCCGTTCCTGACTACCCTGCGAGACACCCAGCTGTATGTGCGCGCAGCTGGCGAGGGCTGTGGCGTGCTTGATCTGCAGGAGGCCGATCAACAGGACCGTGACGCCTGGCGCACCATCATCGAGTGGCTGGAAATTCAGCGACACCTGACCCGCACCCTGCCCGGCCTGTAATAGCTTGTAAAAACAACCATCTGGCGGGGAGCCGCCGCTGTTACCCCCGGCAGCGCTGGGGTACAGTGCCTGTCAACGGAATACACAAAAAGCCGGCGCCCACGCCGGACACCTCAAACCGGAGCCTCCATGCGCCACAGTCACCTCGGGAAGCTGATGCTGATTCTGGTCGGCCTGGTCTGTGTGCTCCAGTTTGCCAGCCACTTTGCCTCCCGTGCGGTGATCCGCGACACCCTGCTCAGCGATGCCCGCAAGGGCCTGACCGTGGGCGGCGAAATCTTTACCGAACTGCTCAACAACCGGGCCATGCAGCTCGCCTCTTCAGTGGAAATCCTGGTGGCGGATTTCGGCTTTCGCGAAGCGGTTGCCACCGGTGACGAAGACACTATCCGCTCGGCGCTGGCCAACCATTCCGGTCGGGTCAAGGCCGACCTGGCCCGGCTGATTACCCGCAGCGGCAAGGTCATCAGCCTTGATGCCGTGGACCGGCAGATCACGCCACCGCTGGATCTGTTTGACCCGGAAGTGCGCGTCGAAGTGATCGACGGCCTGCCCTACGAAGTCGTGATCACACCGCTTTACGCGCCGGACCTGGTCGGCTGGGTCAGCATGGGTTTTGTCATCAACGAGGCGTTGGCCTGGAATCTTTCCCAGCTGACCAGTCTCGATGTGTCCTTTGTCGGCAAGGGCCAGGACTTTATTGCCAGCACCCTGCTGCCGGAACAGGCCAGCGCCTCGGCACTGTGGCTGGCCGGCAACGGTCAGGTCAGCAACCCGAAGGAAGTCCGCATTGGCGCCAGCGATTTTCTGGTGCTGACCCTGCCGCTGTCGGAACAGGTCAGTGCCATCCTGCAGCTGCCGATGGAGCAGGTACTGGAACCCTATTACGCCCTCGGCCGACAGCTGCTGTGGCTGGCCATTGGCGGGCTGGCGCTGGCCGCCATTGCTGCGGCGCTGCTGGCACGCGGCATCAGTCTGCCGGTCAAGGCACTGGCCAGTGCTTCCAAGCGAATTACCTCGGGCCACTACAACACCGTGGTACCGATCCAGAGTGACGATGAATTCGGCGACCTCGCCAAGGCCTTCAACGCCATGCAGGGCGCCATCGCCGAGCGTGAGCAGCGACTGGTGCATCAGGCCGAACATGATTCCCTTACCGGCTTGCCCAACCGTCGCGTTGCGCTGCTGTCACTGGATACCGCGATTCGCACCGGCGCACCGTTCGCAGTCATGGCGCTGGACCTGAACCGCTTCAAGGAAATCAACGACTCCCTCGGTCACGGTGTCGGTGATCAGGTACTTGGTGTGGTCGCTCGCCGTCTCGACAGCAGCACCAAGGAGCGTGACCTGGCCGCTCGCCTCGGCGCCGATGAATTCATGTTGCTGCTGGCCGGTGTTGATACTGCCCAATCTATCAAGGTTGCCCATCGCATCCGTGATCGCATTGCCCAGACCGTTGAACTCGATGACCTGCACCTGAACGTCGAGGCCAGTATCGGCATCGCCATTTATCCAGAGCACGGCGATAACGCTGAAACCCTGATGCGCCGTGCCGATATCGCCATGTATGACGCCAAGCAGGCCGGCGGCCATCACGTGGCGGTGTACCAGCCTGGCTGGGACGAGCGCCATCTGCGCCGGTTGTCACTGGCGCGCGACCTGAAAGAAGCGCTCAGCGGCGAAGGTCTGCACCTGCTGTATCAACCGAAAGCGGCGCTGCGTGATCGCGAACGCATCGGTGCCGAAGCGCTGATTCGCTGGCATCACCCGAAGCTGGGCCCGCTGCGCCCGGACGAATTTATTGCCATTGCCGAAGACGCCGGCCATATCAACCGCCTGACCCGCTGGGTGCTGAAGACCGCGGTGGCGCAATTGCAGGAATGGCACCGCGAACACCTGATGGTGCAGCTGTCGGTGAACATTTCGGCCACCGACTTGCTCGACGAAGATCTGCCCGGTTATATCGCCAACCTGCTCGCCAATGCCGAAGTGGAGCCGCAGGCACTGTGTCTGGAGATCACTGAAAGCTCGGTGATGAAAGACGAACAACAGGGCCACGCGATGTTGTCGCGCCTGAAAGGCATCGGTCTGCGTCTGGCGGTGGATGATTTCGGCACCGGCTACTCGTCACTATCGCAACTCAAGCGCATGCCGGTGGACGAACTGAAAATCGACAAGTCGTTCGTGCTGAATCTGGATCACAGCGACGACGACGCCGTGATTGTGCATTCGACCATCGAGCTCGGCCACAACATGGGTCTGGAAGTGGTCGCCGAGGGGGTGGAAACCCGTGAAGCGGTGATGCTGCTGGAAAGCTTCGGCTGCGACCTGATTCAGGGCTTCCTGCTGGGCAAACCGATGGCCGCCACTGAACTGGCGGTCTGGGCACGGGGCTGGCTGGAACAGCCACGCATCGGCGAGCAGGCCATCAGCGCCTGATATTCTCGTGGGAGCGGCTGATCAGCCGCGAAACCCTCGCCGTCGATCGACGGCTCCTACCGTTCTGCTACACTCGCGCCTCTTTTCCCCGACATGATTGGCTCATGATCCAACTTGAAAGCCTGCGCCTGCGGCGCGGCCCCGACATTCTTCTCGACCATGCCAGCATCACCCTGCACGGCGGCTGGAAGATCGGCCTGACCGGTCGCAACGGCTGCGGCAAGAGCTCGCTGTTCTCCCTGCTCTGCGGTCAGCTGGAGCCTGATGCCGGCAGTCTGTCGATGCCGGCGGACTGGCGGCTGGCGATCATGGCTCAGGAAGTGCCGGCGCTGGATCAGCCGGCGATTGATTATGTGCTGGACGGCAATACCCCGCTGCGCGCTGCCGAAAAAGCATTGCGCGACGCCGAAGCCAGCGGCGACGGCATGGCCATCGGCCACGCCCATGAAAAACTTGATGCGCTGAATGCCTGGTCGCTGCCGGCTCGCGCCGCCGAAGTGCTGGCCGGCCTCGGCTTTGCCGCCGACACCCAGCGCAATCCGGTGGCCAGTTTTTCCGGTGGCTGGCGCATGCGTCTGAATCTGGCCCGGGTACTGCTCGCTGACGCCGACCTGTTACTGCTCGACGAACCGACCAACCACCTCGACCTGGATGCCGTGCTGTGGCTGCAGGACTGGCTGCAACAGGCGCCGCAAACCCTGCTGCTGATTTCCCACGACCGCGATTTTCTTGACGCCACCGTCGGCCACATCCTGCATATCGAACAGCAAAGCCTGACGCTGTATAGCGGCAACTATTCCGCCTTCGAACGGCAGCGGGCCGAACGCCTCGCACAACAATCCCAGGTGTACGAAAAGCAGAAAGCCCAGGCCGCGCACCTGCAAAAATTTATCGACCGCTTTCGCGCCCAGGCCACCAAGGCCCGGCAGGCACAAAGCCGTTTGAAAGCGCTGGCAAAACTGGAACTGATTGCCCCGGCCCACGCCGACGACGGTTTTAGTTTCAGCTTTCCGAAACCGCTGAAGCTGCCCAACCCGATGATTGATCTGGTCAAGGTGCAGTGCGGCTATGGCGACAGCATCATTCTGCGCGACGTCAGTTTTTCCATCCGCCCGGAAACCCGGCTTGGTTTGCTTGGCCCGAACGGCGCCGGCAAATCCACCCTGATCAAGACACTGGCCACACAACTGGCACCACTGGGCGGTAAATTCATCGTCGGCCCGGAACTGGTGATCGGTTACTTTCACCAGCAGCAGGTTGATGCGCTGCCGCAGGACAAGACTGCCTTTGCCCTGATGCAGCTGGCGCAACCGAAGTGGGAAGAACTGCAGGTGCGCAAGGAACTGGGCCGCTTCGGTTTCCACGGCGACGATGCCTTTGCCGAAGTGAAACGCTTTTCCGGCGGCGAAAAATCGCGCCTCGCCCTGGCCTTGCTGGTGCAACAGAAACCGGCCCTGCTGTTGCTGGATGAACCGGCTAACCACCTTGATCTCGACATGCGCGAAGCGCTGACCATGGCGCTGCAGGAATTTGAAGGCGCCGTGGTGCTGGTATCACACGACCGTCACCTGCTGGAAACCACCGTCGATGAACTGGTGCTGGTGGCCAACGGCACGGTAACGGAATGGGACGGTGATCTTGATGACTACGCCCGCTGGCTGCGTGAACGCAGCAAGCAAACCGCCTCCGCCAGCGGTGATGGCAGCCCCAGCGACAACAAACTCAAACGCCAGCAGGCGGCACAGAAGCGCGCCAACCTGCGACCGCTGAAACAGGCCGCCGACAAATTGGAAAAGCAGCTGGAAAAACTTCAGCAGCAACTGGCCGAGGTCGAGACAAAGCTGGGCGACGAAGCGCTGTACCAGCCGAACCAGAAGAGCGCCCTGAATGATCTGATCTCCCGCCAGGGCACGCTGCGCAAACAATGCGAGAGCGTCGAAGTCGACTGGCTCGACGCCATGACCGCACTGGAAGAGGCAGAACAGGCGGACAGCTGATCAGGGATTGACCAGACCGGCAGGCGGCAGGAAACTCCCTGAACCACAATAATCAGAACGATACCCCGGGAGAGCCATCATGAAACCAGCAGCCCTTGTTAGCGCTTTCGCTGCCACCCTTGCCCTGTTGCCCGCCAGCGCGCTGGCGCTGGACATGAGCCAGCAACAGTTCATCGAATACTCCGCCGAGCAACACTGCCTGAACCAGAAGCTGTGGGATCAGCCGGCCAAGCTGGAAGAAGAACTGATGGCGCTGGAAGAAAAGTTCGGCGTCACTGAAGACGACCTCGACGCACTGGATGCGCTGACGGCGAAATACAATGCCGACCCGTCCATTCAGCCACAGATTGAAGAAAAAGCCCGCGCGCTTTGCCCCTAACGAGTAGCAAACAACGCGGACGTTCCGGCACCACAGGCAATCACCGTTTTCATCATCTGCTCCACCCGGATTTCCGGGTGGAGCTCCACCAGATCCATGCTGACGTGATAGATAAAGCCAGTGGTCGGGTTCGGGCCAGTGGGCACGAACACGCTGACGCGACCATCGGCGTGACGTGATGTCACCAACCCCAGCACCGACACATCCACCTGCTTTCCGTACAGCCAGATACGTGCCACTTCGCCGCGCTTGAACGGTGAATCATTGCTGTTGCCCAGCAGCTGCGCGGTAATTTCGCGAACGCTGCGATAGCCCGGCACCCGCACCATCAACACTTCCTCGGCGCGTTGCCACAACCAGGCACCAAGACGGGTGGCCACCAGCGTACCGATCAGGAAACACAGCAACACCAGCAGCGCCACCACGATCAGATCCGCCAGCACTTTCGGCAGGCCGAAGGTGGTGATAAACGGGCCGGTGAAGGGCGAAATCATTCCGCTGGCAACGTCATAGATCCAGCCGAAAATCGTGCCGACAATCACCATCGGCAGCAGGATCAGCAGGCCACCTGCCAATGAACGCCGGACAATCATGGCAGTGCGACTTGGCGTGACATCAGTCATATAAAAACCTCGAGAAGCGTTTCCCTGTAGGAGCGGCCGATCGGCCGCGAAAAGCCTTCGCCGTCGATCGACGGCTCCTACAGGTCGTAACGGATGGCGCTAATGTACCAGAGCTTGCGACCGGACGGCGTGTCGACTTCGGCCTCGTCATCGACCTGCTTCTTCAACAGGGCACGGGCCAGCGGCGAGTCGATGCTGATATAGCCAAGCTTGCCATCGGTTTCATCCGGGCCGACCAGCCGGAAGGTGGCTTCGACACCGTCGTCATCCTCCAACGTCACCCAGGCGCCGAAGAACACCCGGCTCTGGTCCGCCGGCGGCCGGTCCACCACGGTCATGTCGTCGAGGCGCTTGCTGAGGAAGCGGATCCGGCTGTCGATCTCGCGCAGCATCTTCTTGCCGTAGATGTATTCGGCATTCTCCGAGCGATCGCCCTGGGCGGCGGCCTCCTGCACCGAGCGGGTCACCTCCGGGCGCTTGACCTTCCACAGGTACTGCAGCTCATCGTTCATGGCCCGGTAACCCGCCGGGGTGATGTACTTGGAAGCCGGTTTTGCCGGCGGTCGCCAACGGGACATTGCGCCAGATCAACTCATTGCAGAGACTGGGCTGCCAGTATGGCAATCCCGAAACACGACGCAAGGAGATCGCCATGTTTGCCAAGGACACTGTTGCGCTGGTTACCGGCGCCGCCACCGGCATCGGCTATGCCGCAGCCCGCGCCTACAGTCAGGCCGGCTGCCGGGTAGTGGTTTCGGACCGCGACGCAGAGCGGGGCGAAGCCGCCGCCGCCGAACTGCGCAAGGCCGGTGGCGATGCCATCTTTATCGCCTGCGATGTCAGCGATCCGCAGCAGGTTCGCGCCCTGCATCGGGAGATCATGGAACTGTTCGGCCGCCTTGATGTGGCCTGCAACAACGCCGGCATCGAAGGCGAACAGGCACCGACGGCAGAATCCTCGCTGGAGAATTTTGACCGGGTTATCGGCATCAACCTGCGTGGCCTTTTCGTCTGCATGCAGGAGCAGCTGAAGGTCATGCAAAAGCAGAACAGCGGCGCCATCGTCAATCTGGCATCCGTGGCTGGCCTGATCGGTTTCGGCGGCCTGCCGGCCTACTGCGCCTCAAAAGGCGGCGTGATCCAGCTGACCAAAACCGCCGCACTGGAATATGCCACCAGCGGTATTCGCGTCAATGCGATCTGCCCCGGCGCGATCAAAACCGAAATGATCGACCGCATTACCCACAAGGACCCGGAAACCGAAAAAGCATTTGATGCCCTGCACCCGATGAACCGGATGGGCACGGTGGAAGAAGTGGCGGATACCATTGTCTGGATCACCTCACCACAGGCCGGTTTTATTACCGGTCAGGCGCTGGCGGTGGACGGCGGCATGGTGGCGCGCTAGCACCCGTAGGAGCGGCCGACCGGCCGCGATTCTTTCCGGAAAGATTTCGCGGCCGGTCGGCCGCTCCTACAGGAACTTGCTACACCATCGGCAGGCCCTTACGCAGGCGACGGCGAAAATCACGCATAAACAGCAACGTCGGTGCCTGACGCACCACCCTCGGCAGCAAACGGTTAACCGCAGACGCCACCTTCAAGGTGCGCTCAAAACGGCGCTGCTGCGCCGCACTCCAGGCAAAATGCATCTGCTCGCGCACTTCGGCGGGCAGGAAGCCGACGGTAACGAAACGATTAAATGGCCCGAATAATACACTGACCAGCGGCGGCAGAAATTTCAGATCGGCAATGTCCGTCAGCATCGCCCGCACCTTCGGATCAATGCTCAGCTTCGGCAAGGTCTGCTGCCAGTATTGTTCAAACGCTGCCAGATCCTCCGGCCACATTTCCGGGCGCACCTGCAAGGTGGTGCCAAGCGGCTGCGCCAAACGGTAAAACTCTTCCTGCTGCTCGCGGCTTAACGGCCCGCGCAGCTTTTCCAGTAAGTCGGTGTAACCCCAGTACAGACAGGCCGCCACCCAGAGCTGCAGCTCGGGATCGAAGGCGTTGTACTTCACCGGCGAATTCGCATCCGAGCGCACCTGGGCATGGGAGCGGTTCACCGCACTGCGATAGGCCTGCTTCTCCGCCGCATCGCCGAGCATCGCCACCGCCAGATAAGTCAGTGTGGTGCGGGTGCGCTTGATCGGGTGATGGAAGATCGAGCCGCTGTGCACCTTGCTCTCGGCCACCCCGTGCCCCACCGGCGCCAGCGCCAGCTGCATGATGATATTGGCCCCGGCCGCCAGCATGCCGATCGAATCCAGCACCCCGGGGAAACGCTGGTCCCACTCAAGGGCACTGAGCGGCGCCGGCCACTGGGTCTGGAGCGGGGAAACGGTGGCGTTCATAGGGCGTCCCGGGTTGATGATACAAATTATGAAAAACGTATCACCGACCGACTGCCGGGACAATGCCACGGATTGCAGGTAATTATTTACCAGCCCCCGCACCGAAGCGTACGGATTGACGTACGCATCTGAGGGCGTACACTCCGATCAAGCATTACCTGCATCCGGGATACGTCATGACATCTATCAGTGCCACCGAAGCACGTGGCAACCTCTACCGCCTTATTGATGAAGCGGCCGAATCCCATCAGCCGATCACCATCATGGGCAAGCGCAACAAGGCCGTGCTGGTGTCCGAAGAGGACTGGGCTGCCATCCAGGAAACCCTGTTCCTGCTGTCGGTGCCTGGCATGCGTGAATCCATTCGAGAGGGCATGGAAGCCCCCGTCGATCAGTTTGATGAGGAGCTGGACTGGTGACATGGAAGTTGGTTTACAGCAAACACGCCCAAAAAGACGCCAGAAAACTTGCCTCCAGCGGCCTCAAAGCGAACGCTCAGGAGCTGCTGGCCATCCTCGCCGAAGACCCGTTCAAGCGTCCGCCACCGTTCGAAAAGCTGGTGGGCGACCTCGCTGGTGCCTACTCGAGACGGATCAATATCCAGCATCGGCTGGTGTATCAGGTGCTGGAGGAGGAACGGATCGTGAAAGTGCTGAGGTTATGGACCCATTACGAATAATCAGCACGGCTTTCTAACACCTCTGCCACCCGCTTCTGCAACGCCGGCACCACCTCTTCATCGAACCACGGATTACGTCTCAACCAGATACGGTTGCGCGGGCTCGGGTGCGGCAAAGGCAGAACCGTTGGCCAGTGTTCGCGCCAGCGCTGAACGGTTTCGGTAACGGAGCCGCCACCATCAGGAAGATGCCAGGCTTGCGCGTACTGGCCGATCACCAGCGTCAGTTCGATATCCGGCAACTGCGACAGCAATTTTTCCCGCCAGGCCGGCGCACATTCCGGGCGCGGTGGTAAATCACCGCTCTTGCGCTTGCCGGGATAACAGAAGCCCATCGGAATAATGGCGATGCGGGATGCATCATAGAAAGTATCGCGATCGATCCCCATCCACTGGCGCAGCAGATCGCCGCTGGGATCGTTGAAGGGAATGCCGGTGTCATGGACCTTGCGCCCCGGCGCCTGGCCGACCACCAGAATGCGGGCCGAAGGCGATGCCTGCAAAACCGGCCTGACACCATGCGGCAAGGCATGGGCACACAGGGTGCAGGCCCGAACTTCTTTCAACAACTTTTCAAACGGTGTTGCCGGCATCCTTACTTGAACAGGCAATGCTTGGCGTAGTCACCGGCTTCGGAACCGGTCCATTCCGACTTCGGCTTTTCCTTCATGTCCTTGCACCATTCCTTGCTGCCTACCTCCGGCGCGCAGGCACTGACCAGCACAGCCGCCAACATCACAAACATCACGCGATACATAGGTTTCCCCCGACTCATAATCAGATCCCTTACCGGTGTTACTCCTCGGTTGCCGATAGTGCCTCAGCCAGCAACCGCGTCAAAGCGGCAGCGGAGATTTCCCGGCAGCCGGTCACATTCTGCCCGGCCCATAGCGGCGAGAAATCGCTGCTGCCCTGCGATTCCGCCGCCTTGCGCAAGGCAGTAATGGCCGTAGTGGCCAGCGGAAACTCCGGCACCCGCCGGGTCATCGGCCCCTGCTCGCGCATCAGCCGGTTGACGATGCCGCGCGCCGGGCGGCCGGTGAACAGATTGGTCAGCGCCGTGACCTCGCCGGCAGGTTGCTGCAACGCCGCCCGATGCAGCGGCGTAATCAACGACTCGTCGCACAACAAAAACGCCGTGCCAAGTTGCGCCGCCACCGCGCCCAGTTGCAACGCGGCGCGAATACCCGCTGCATCGGCAATCCCGCCCGCGGCCACCACCGGCACTTTTACTGCACGAACAACCTGCGGCAGCAGCGCAAAGGTGCCGACCTGGGTATTGATGTCCGTATCCAGAAACAGGCCGCGATGGCCGCCCGCTTCCACGCCCTGAGCGATAATCACATCGGCACCGTGCGCCTCCAGCCAGCGCGCCTCTTCCACCGTGGTCGCCGACGCCATCACCAGCGAACCCCAACCCTTGACCCGCGCCAGCAGATCCGCCGCCGGCAAACCGAAATGAAAACTCACCACCGGCGGCCGGAACGGCTCGACCAGATCGGCCACCTCGTGATTGAACGGCTGCCGCCCCGGCCCCTCGGGAATCTGCATCGGATCAATATTGAACTCACGGAAATACGCCGCCAGCGACGCCCGCCAGGCCAGCTCCTTCTGCTCGTCCACCGCCGGCGAGGTGTGGCAGAAGAAATTCAGGTTGTACGGTTTGCTGGTGCGCGCCGTCAGCCAGGCCAGCTGCTTCTGCAACGCCTCGGCCGACAACATGGCGCAAGGCAAGGCGCCAAGCCCGCCAGCCTCAGACACCGCCAGCGCCATGGCGGCATCCTGAGCCCCGGCCATGGGCGCCTGCAGAATGGGCAGGTCGATGCCGAACAGGTCCTGAGCTCTCATGCCGTTATTCATGTGACCCTCAACAAATCAAACGGTTAGCGAAGGCTCTGGACACAAATGGACCCGGCCAGACCACCGACGCATCAGGATTGTCGCATAACAACTGTTGGCAAGCGCTTACCCATAGACCAATACCCCCAAAGAGAAAATCTGGCATCGCATCAGCGAGACACAACTCACCTTAAAGGGAGCGCGCCCATGCCAGTTATCTCAATGTTTCATGGCATCATCATCCGCATGTACTTTCTCGACAACCAGCACCACGATGCTGCGCATATACATGCGAGATATGCGGAATTCGAGGCATCTATCAGTATCGACAATGGAGAGATACTGGCGGGACAATTACCCCGCAAGCAATTGCGCCTTGTACAGGCGTGGATTGAGCTTCACCGCGACGAGCTTGTGGCAGACTGGACATTGGCGGTTGCCGGTGAGACACCGTACAAAATTGATCCCTTGTGAGGTGGTCATGCATTGGGATGTGAAAACAGTGCGTCCACTGGACGACTATCAAATCTACGTTGAGCTGGAGAACGGCCAGAAGGGCGTCTTCGATCTCAAGCCGTATCTGGACCATGGAGTATTCAGCGAGCTGAAGGACAAACACTACTTCGCACGGGTAGGCATCCAGTTCGGCGCAGTCACATGGCCCCATGAGCAGGATATTGCCCCGGAAACCCTGCTGGCCGGGCTAAAGCCCCTGGAGCATCAGGAGCCCTAGCGCCATCCCGCCTTACAGCATCGCCACCACCCCATTCCACGTCATGGCAATCAAAGGCAGGGTCGACAGTGCGAACAGCACAAAGCGCACCTCGATGACGTTCGTCAGCGCCTGCCACAGACTGTGCACCACCCGCAGCCCGACATAAGCCCAGGCCAGCATCAGATTCAGGCCATCGCCCTGCCCCATCAGCGCCAACGCCAGCGCCGCCGCGTAGAAGATGGTGGGCTGCTCCATCAGATGGTTGTAGTTATCCGCCTTCCAGCGCACCGCCGGCGGCAACTGGCTCATCTGCTCGCCACGGGGGGCATTCGGATCCGGCTTCATTTCGGCTTTTCTCATCGCCGGCAGCCGGGTAACGTACATCCAAAGCCACATCACCAGTGACCAGGCCACCAGGGCCATCACCGGCAGCAGGATCGGGGCGGGGGTTGCGACAAACGCGGACATGGCGACTCCTGATAGTGGAAGGTTCAGGAGGGGAGTTGAGCACAGGTTGGGGGAAAGGCCAACCCGCAAGCGCAGTACAAATAATTAGATAGCAACCCCGCTATGTTTCACATGAGCGTAAGAAATGGATTGCGCGTGAGACTTTTATTCTTCTCAATGAATTTTAACGGCAGCCGGAACAAAGCAGAGTTAGACAGCACGCTCATTTTTCTAAAAAATTCTGCCTAATAGCTGTTATGCCGTCCAGATAGAGAGGCAATATGAGCCCCGAAGAGCAAGACGATTACTTGAGCGCTCGGTGGACCCAGCTTTACAGCCTTGAGAAGGAGGCTGCTGAAGGGGTGTTTCGTTTCATTTTCCTAGTGAATGCCGGCGGCGCTGCAGCCACGCTAGGTTTTATGGGGGCCTCAAAGGAAGCTGTCGCATCAGGTTTAACGCAGGCTGCTCTACTTTCTTTCGTTGTAGGCTTGGCTCTAATTGGAAGCACTTACATATATATATTTCATCACCGCTCCGGGATATTTGAAGAATTCAAAAAGGATTTCCGCCGACTTTTAGATGGTGAGATAGATTTTAAGAAATTAACTGAAGCCGATGACAATCGAGCAGCGGATAGTCTTCTGCATTATACTCTTCCGTATGCTGCGTTTTTCTGCTTCTTGGGCGGCACTATCTTGGGGGTAACAGCCTTGTTGTGTGGCCGGTCATAATAAGATGCCGAAACTCTCTAGCTGCCTTACAGAGAGCCGCTTAGCTTGGTGTTAGGAAGAACAGATATGGAACTAGCTGAATTTCTCATAACACTTTTCAGCTCGGCCGGGGCAAGCTCCGTTCTTGCAGGAGTGATTGTATTCTTGAGTCGAAATTGGCTCTCAGAAAGACTGCGGCATAGCATAAAATATGAATACGACCTTAAGCTCGCCCATTTAAATAATGAGCTAAAGGCAGAGTCAGAAAAGAATGTAATCTTGTTAAGAAATTCGATTGAAAGAGAGGCCGAGAAGGTCCGCTTAGCAAATACATCAATTGGACTCACACAAAAGCTATCGATAGAGAGAAAGCTATCAGCGATAGAAACTCTTTGGGAAGGCGTATTGGCTGCCAGAAGGAATATTCCTGTGGTGATGGGATTTATCGATATCCTCACAGAAGATGAGTATTCTTCCATGAAGAGTCATCGAGATTTCAAGGCGATGGTCGGAGAGCTATCCACCGAGAAAGTGGCTCGAATGTACGAAGATAATATTGGCTCCCGGGAAAGGGTTCGACCTTACGTTGGCGAATACACATGGGCCCTTGTAAGCACATATCAATCAATTATCTTACGCACAGCTCTCTTGATTCAAATGGGTCAGAAAGACAGCGAAAAACTTAAATGGCATCTCGACTCAGGCATACGGCAGTTATTAAACTCGGCCCTATCTGAGGCCGATGTTTCTGAATTTGATAGGACAAAATTCGGAAAAGTAAACTGGATCCAAAGAAAGTTTGAGTTCAAGATACTAGCCGCAATGCAAGTCGTCATTAGTGGCGAGCAGTTTGGGGATGAGGCTCTAAGGCAAGCTATGAAGATGGAAGAGAAAGTGCGGCAACTATCAAATGCCTAACAACCACATAAATCTCCCTCCCTTCGGTCGCTGGACGCTCCTCCCTCACGCCGCTCATATGGGGCTCTATGCGCAAAACGACCGCCAGGCCTTTGCATGAAGTATGCCATCGTCAGCAATGAAAAAATTGAAGCAACCAAAGGCGCCAAGGGTGTCTGCCCAAGTTGCGGCTCTGAATTAGTTGCCAAATGCGGGAAGGTAAAAGTTAATCATTGGT
This sequence comes from Alcanivoracaceae bacterium, assembly GCA_023146255.1. Classification (GTDB taxonomy): domain Bacteria; phylum Pseudomonadota; class Gammaproteobacteria; order Pseudomonadales; family Alcanivoracaceae; genus PGZG01. The sequence continues at coordinate 87,636 of JAGLCJ010000013.1, read as the reverse complement.
CTCACAAAGGAAGTAGAAACTGCGATTCTTGGTGGGAGAATGAAACAGAATGGCATCGATCTTGGAAAGATAACTTCTCTAAAGAATGGCAAGAAGTTGTACATTTTGACGAAAGCGGTGAGAAACATATAGCTGATGTTAAGACCCCAAGCGCATGGGTTCTAGAATTTCAGCATTCAGTTATAAGCCCGGAAGAACGCCAAACCAGGAATTCATTTTATGGCCATATTGTTTGGGTAGTGGATGGAACTCGCAGGACAACAGATAAAAAGCAGTTCCAAAAAATTCTGGAAGACGGCGTACGGATTAGAAGTAAAATCCCTATCATAAGAACGAATTTCCCGGATGATTGCAGGCTACTAAAAGAATGGCATGGGAGCTCGTTGGTTTTCTTTGATTTTGGAAAGGGAAAAAGTTCCGAGCATTCCATACTCTGGTTCTTGCTCCCTAAAACAGCTTCGTCTAGCGCCTATTTATCCCCATTTTCTCGAAGTAATTTCATAGAGATTTTCAAAAAGGATAAGTTTGGTGAAATATTCAAAAACAAAATTTTGCCGATACATGCCGCAATCGTCGATAGCGAGCGTAGGCAACAGAAAGCAAATGCACAGCACCGAATCACTGCTCTTTCGGGCTTTGATAGGCATGCAAAGACCAAGCGAAGCAGGCATAGACGGCTTTAAAATAATGCCCCCGCTTTAATGGACTCCCAACTCCAGCCGGCAGGGCATGAAAGCACCAATAACCCGAATCCTTCACCCCAAAATCAAAGCAACTCCACCCCAAACCTCCGCATCACTACCCCAAACCCCGCAAACAACACCACCGTCATCACCACACACGCCAACAACGTCGGCCAGAACCCGATCCTTGGCAACAATGCCGGAAACACCAGAAACATCGGCAAGGTCGGCAGCACATACCAGAAGGTGTACCAGGCGTGGTTGGCGATTTTTTCCTGCGGTTGCTGTTCCACATATAGCCAGATCAATGCCAGCACGGTGACCAGTGGCAACGCGGCGATCAGGGCGCCGAGTTTGTCGCTGCGCTTGGCCAGTTCGGATACCGCGACGACCACGGCGGCGGTGACGAAGTATTTGGTCAGTATCCAGCTCATGCTCTGGCCTCCTGCGTGGATTGCGGCGTGGTTGCCGGCAACATGATCAGCGGCAATTGCTGGATCAGTGCCTGCGACAGGAAATAAACAATGAAATTGATAAAGGCGATGGCCGGGTACCAGCCGCTGCCGAACAGCCAGAAGTGGCCGATCAGGGCGTCGGCAACGGTGGCGAGCACGGCGCCGAGTGCCACCGGCCAGCTGCGTTTGCCGAAGGCGAGCAGGATCCACAAGCCGGCGGGCACCATCATCGAGATCAGCATGGTGTAGGCGCCGGTCATGATCCGGATATAGGTGGCGGTGTCGGGCAACACCAGATCGAAAAATGAAAACAGGCCGGCCAGTGCAACAATCAGCAGTGCAGGCATGCGCCAGATGGCGGCAACACGATCACGGCTGGCGAGCCAGGCAGCGGCAATAAACAGGGCGTAGCCGGGGAAGAAAAACCAGACGGAATCAGCGAGGTAGCTGTGTTCGATCACGCTGTCGTAGGAAAAATAACGCGGCGGCAGATTGCGGTTGACCAGATCACCAAGGGTGCAGATGGCCAGCGACCAGAACACCAGCGTGGCGACTCGCAGCTGGATTGCTGATGCGCCCTGCCCTGCCAGATAACGGCGAATCCGCCAGCCATTCCATAGCAGTGCCAGCATGGCGGCCATCTCGATGCCGGCCAGTGCCCACTTGGCGGCGCCCTCGACAATGCCGAGGTGCCAGGCCAGCAACTGCACGGCAACAATGGCCAGCACCAGCAGTGCCGGAAACACTTTCAGATTCCGGGTGGACGGATCCGATCCAGACATCATTATCCTCAACCTGTGGGGTCTTTATTGCTTTTCAGTCAGGAAAGCATAGCGGATATCGTCTATCTCGCCTTTCCAGACCAGTTCCAGCTTGCCATCAATAAACCAGCCTACTTCGCCATAGCGCGGCACGCGCATGCCATCCACCAACTGATAGTTGCGAAATTCGCCCTGCCACGGCGTTTGCCGGTAGCCGCCATCAAACTGACCGAAGCGGCCGTCGGTGTAGATGCCGATGACTTCGCCGATATCGTTAAAGCGAAACTCCAGCGACACAGTGACGCCGTTGTCGGTGAGCGAGGCGATGGCGGCGTTGTCGTTCAGCGCGGCCCATTGCACGCCGGCCTGCGGCAGCAAGGCCGTGGGATACCAGACTGCCTCTGCCAGATAGCGATGCAGGGCGCCGGAGTTCAGTTCGGCAATATTCTCTGCCTGCACCACGGTGAGCGCGCCAAGCAGGCTGACGCGGCCGGCACCAACGCCGCTGTTATAGCTGTCCACTACCGAGACATGAAATCCGGGACGCACGGCGACCCGTGCATTCCAGACAAAGCCGGTGGCAGCCGGGGCGACAAACTGTTTGGCGGTGAATTTTGTCCACTCGGGGCTGCTGATGGCGGTTCGCAGCACGCCGTTTTGCGACATGGCGGCGCTGGCAATCAATGGCTGGCCATCGGTCAGGACATAACGAAAGTAACGTGCCACCGGTTCTGGCAGGTCCGCCAGCATGGCGGATTGAAAGGTTTGATAATCAGCCTCTGCACTTTGCAGGCGCTGCTTCTGCGCAGCCACCCGCTGGCTTTCGCTTTGCTGCAAAAACAACACCAGCGCGGCAAACAGTACCGGCACGGTCAAACCGAATATCAGCAGACGTTTGCCTCTGCCTTTACTGCCCTCTTTCATGCGCTCGCCGCTCACTTGCCTGCCCGTTTACTTCAACCGCCACTGATGAAACTTGCGCACCCACTCCAGTAACCCCTGCGGGGCATGGGCGCGCTTCCACTCGCCTGCTACGTACTTGTTCGCTTCCATAAAGGTCGGATAGGCATGAATGGTGCCGAGGATCTTGTTCAGGCCAAGGCCGTGGCGCATGGCCAGTACGTATTCGGCAATCATGTCGCCGGCGTGAGCACCAACGATGGTGACGCCGAGAATTTTGTCCTTGCCCGGCATGGTCAGCACCTTGATAAAGCCGTGGGCTTCGTCTTCGGCGATGGCGCGGTCGAGATCGTCGATGCCGTAGCGGGTGATCTCGTAACTGACGCCCTGCTGCTTGGCTTCCTGTTCGTTCAAACCAACGCGGGCCACTTGTGGGTCAGAGAACACCACAAACGGGATCACCGAGTAATCGACCTGGAATTTCCACAGGAAACCGAACAGCGCATTGACCGCCGCGTACCAGGCCTGATGGCCGGCGACATGGGTGAACTGGTACGGCCCGGTGACATCGCCGCAGGCGTAGATATTGGGCAATCGGGTTTGCAGGTATTCGTTGGTTTCGATGGTGCCGTCGCGGCGCAGCGGAATATTGAGCACGTCGAGGCCGAGGTTTTCGGTGTTGGCTTCACGGCCGACCGCCACCAGAATCTGATCGCCGCTGACCTTGATGCTGGCGCCGTCTTTACCGGCGGGCGCGCATTCGAGAATGCGTTGATCGCCTTCGGTCACCACGCCGATGGCGCGGTGGCCGGTAATAATGCGAATGCCTTCTTCCTCAAAACGCGCCTGCACGGCGGCGCCGACATCTTCGTCGTCGCGCGGCAGCAGCCGGTCCATAAATTCAATAACGGTGACCTCGCTGCCGAGGCGGCGGAATGCCTGCGCCAGCTCGCAACCGATCGGCCCGCCGCCGAGCACCAGCAGATGTTTCGGCTGGGTTTGCAGCTGCCAGAGATTTTCCGAGGTGAGATAGCCGGCGTGGGACAGGCCCGGAATCAGCGGCACTTTCGGTCGGCCACCGGTGGCAATCACGATATGCCGGGCGGTCAGCGCGCGGCCATCCACTTCCACGCTCCACGGCGTGGTCAACACGGCACGGCCCTTGATGCAGTCGACGCCGAGCGCCGTGTAACGATCCACCGAATCGTGCGGCTCGATATCGCCAATCACGCGTTGAATGCGTTTCATCACCGCCGGGAAATCCACCTCCGGCTTGCCGACCTGCAAACCGACCTGGTCGGCATGACGAATCTGGTGTGCGGTATGGGCAGAACGGATCAGCGCCTTGCTCGGCACGCAACCGGTATTCAGGCAATCGCCGCCCATCTTGTTGTCTTCAATCAGGCTGACATTCGCTTTCACTGCTGCAGCGATATAGCTGGTGACCAGACCAGCGGCGCCGCCACCAATCACGATCAGGTTGCGATCAAAATGCTTGGGCTTTTTCCAGCCGCGGTAAACATGGCGGTTACGAATACGCTCCAGCAGTTTGCGGGCGATCCACGGAAACAGCGCCAGCAGGGCAAAGGCACCGATCAGACCGGGCGACAAGATGCCGGAGGTGGACTCCAGTTGCGACAGCTGGGTGCCGGCATTCACATACACCAGCGTGCCGGGCAACATGCCGAGCTGGCTCACCCAGTAGAAGCGCCGCGCCTTGATTTTGGTCAGGCCCATGGCGAGGTTGATGACGAAGAACGGAAACACCGGCACCAGTCGCAGGGCGAACAGATAGAACGCGCCATCGCGTTCAATGCCGGCATTGATCTTGTCGAGCGAGCCCTTGAAACGTTTCGCCACCGCATCATGAAACAGGGTGCGCGACAGCAGCATGGCCAGGGTGGCGCCAATGGTGCTGGCGAACGACACCACCAGCGTGCCGGCGAACAAACCGAAAACTGCGCCGCCAAGCAAGGTCAGCAGCGCCGCCCCCGGTAACGACAGCGCCGCCATGATGATATAGGCCAGCAAATACAGGCCCAGCAGCGTGAACGGCTCAGTCTGGTAGTAGCGTTGCAGGTCTTCCTGCCGGTCGCGGATCGCCTCGAAGGTCAGGTGCTGATCCAGCCCCAGCCCGAACCAGGCCAGCACCGCTGCCAGAATCACCGCCACCAATACCGTCTTTCTGCCCACGCTCGCCTCCTGTGCTTCGTCTCCCGGAGCGTTACACTACCCCGGTTGATCTCATTTGAATAACCCTCAGCCACGACTGGAGAGTTCCGTGTCACAGCCTGTTCTGCCCCGCGGCCCCTGGCCCGCCACCCGAATGCGCCGGATGCGCCGCGATGCCTTCTCCCGTCGCCTGATGCAGGAGACGGTGCTGACGACGGCCGACCTGATCTGCCCGATGTTCGTGATTGAGGGCAAGGAGGCGCGGGAAAGCATTGCCTCGATGCCGGGGGTGGAGCGGCTCAGCATTGATCTGCTGGTGGCGGAAGTGAAGCGCCTGCATGGCCTGGGCATTCCGGCGGTGGCGCTGTTCCCGGTGACGCCGCAGGAGGCCAAGAGCCTCGATGCGGCCGAAGCCTGGAACCCGGAGGGCCTTGCCCAGCGGGCGGTGCGAGCGATCAAGGCGGCGGTGCCGGAGATGGGCGTGATTACCGATGTGGCGCTGGACCCGTTCACCAGCCACGGTCAGGACGGCATTATCGACGCCGACGGCTATGTGATGAACGACGTCACCATTGCTGCGCTGGTCAAACAGGCGCTGAGCCATGCCGAGGCCGGCGCCGATGTGGTGGCGCCGAGCGACATGATGGACGGCCGCATTGGCGAGATCCGCACGGCGCTGGAACAGGCCGGCCATGTGCATACCCGCATCCTTGCCTATTCGGCCAAGTATGCCTCGGCCTATTACGGCCCGTTCCGCGATGCGGTGGGCTCGGCCGGCAATCTCGGCAAGGCCGACAAGAAGACCTACCAGATGGACCCGGCCAACGCCGACGAGGCCCTGCACGAGGTGGCGCTGGACCTGCAGGAAGGCGCCGACATGATCATGGTGAAGCCGGGCATGCCCTATCTGGATATTGTCCGTGCGGTGAAGGACACCTTCCGGGCACCGACTTTCGTTTATCAGGTCAGTGGTGAGTACGCCATGCATATGGCGGCGTTCGAAAACGGCTGGCTGGATGCCGACAAGGTGATTCTGGAGTCGCTGACCTGCATCAAACGGGCCGGGGCGGACGGGATTCTGACCTATTTCGCGCCGCGGGCAGCAGAGTTGTTACAGGGTTAAGTTGCCGTCATCACACTGACACGGCAATGTAATCAAATCAGGGATCACAGGATTAACAGGTACCCGTCATGAACGATATGGCCGCCGGCCAGCCGGCCGTGGATCTGGGCAAACCGGATTACTACATCAACCGGGAGCTCAGCCTGCTGCAGTTCAACCTGCGTGTACTGGAACAGGCCAGTGACGAGCGCCATCCGTTGATGGAACGGCTGAACTTCCTGCTGATTTTTTCCAGCAACATGGACGAGTTCTTCGAAATCCGTGTTGCCGCTCTGCAGAACCAGCTGGAAACCGGCTCCGGCACCCCCGGCCCGGACGGCATGCTGCCCGGCGAAATCCTGAAACGCATCAGCGACATTGCCCATGAGGCGGTGAATCGTCAGTACCATTTGCTCAACGATGTGCTGCTGCCGGCATTGGCGGTGGAAGGCGTGAACTTCCTGCGCCGCGAATTCTGGACTGCCGAGCAGGCCGACTGGGTAAAGCGTTATTTCCGCGACCAGATCTATCCGGTGCTGACACCGATCGCGCTGGACCCGGCGCATCCGTTCCCGCGCCTCGTCAACAAGAGCCTGAACTTTATCGTGCCACTGGATGGCAAGGACGGCTTCGGCCGGCAAAGCGGCCTGGCGATTGTGCCGGCACCGCGTTCACTGCCGCGCCTGATCCGCATGCCGGATGAAATCTGTCAGGACGGCAACGACAATTTTGTTTTTCTGTCGTCGATGATTCACGCCCATGTCAGCGATCTGTTCCCCGGCATGAAGGCCACCGGCTGCTACCAGTTCCGCGTGACCCGTAACGCCGACCTGCAGGTGTCCAAGGATGTCGACGATCTCGCCAGCGCCCTGAAAGGCGAGTTGCTGTCGCGTCGTTACGGCGATGAAGTACGCCTTGAAGTAGCGGACAACTGCCCGCGCCAGCTGATTGATTATCTGCTCAAGCAGTTTGAATTGCGTGATCAGGATCTTTACGAAGTGAACGGCCCGGTGAACCTGGCGCGGATGTTTACCGACGTGCAGAAGCCGCGCTTGCGCTATGCGCCGTTTACTCCGCGAGTGCCGGCAGCGATTCGCAACAACGACAGCACCTTTGACGCCATGGAACAGGGCGACATTCTGCTGCACCACCCGTACGAATCGTTCAGCCCGGTGGTCAGCATGCTGGCGGAAGCGGCGCGCGATCCGAAGGTGCTGGCGATCAAGCAGACCATTTACCGCACCGGCACCAACTCGGAAATTCTTGATCATCTGGAAACCGCAGCGAGAAACGGCAAGGAAGTCACCGCCGTGGTGGAACTGCGGGCGCGGTTTGACGAAGAGAGCAATATTGAAGGTGCCCGGCGCTTGCAGGAAGCCGGCGCCATCGTTGTGTATGGCGTGGTCGGTTACAAAACCCACGCCAAGATGATGCTGATCGTGCGCCGCGGCGCCGACGGCATCAAACGTTACGCCCACCTCGGCACCGGCAACTACCACGCCAAAACTGCGAAGATGTATACCGACTATGGCCTGATGACCGCCAATGAGGATATCTGTCAGGACGTGCACAAGATTTTTCTGGAACTCACCGGCATGGGCAAGCCGGCGCGGCTGAAGCAGCTCAAGCACTCGCCCTTTACCCTGCACAAGACCATTCTTGACTTGATCGAGTTTGAAACCGAGCAGGCATTGGCCGGCAAGCCGGCACGCATCATTGCCAAACTCAATGCACTGACCGAAGAGCAGATTATTCAGGCGCTTTACCGGGCCAGTCAGGCCGGCGTTGAAATCGATCTGGTGCTTCGCGGCATCTGCTGCCTGCGCCCGGGCATTGCCGGGCTTAGCGACAATATCCGGGTGCGTTCGATTATCGGCCGCTTCCTCGAACATACCCGGGTGTATTACTTCCATCACGCTGGCGAGGAACCGGTGTACTGCTCCAGCGCCGACTGGATGGAGCGCAACCTGTTCAACCGGATCGAAACCTGCTTCCCGATTCTGGAGCCGGCACTGAAGCAGCGCGTGATTGACGACGGCCTGAAACTGTACCTGCAGGATGATGCCCAGGCCTGGGCACTGGAAGCAGACGGCAGCTACCGCCGCGTCAGCATGAACGCGGAAGATCCGCTGGCGGCGCAACAGAAGTTGATGGAAAAAATCTGCGGATAACCACCCCTCCCCGTAGCAGCCGTCGACCGACGGCGAAAGACCTTCGCGGCCGATCGGCCGCTCCTACGGGGAGTGTTAGCTGACGTTGAGCTCGTAGCCAGCGACGCGGAAAAACTCCTGTTCCTGTTCGATATCGGCGCGTGTCAGCGGATGCTCGTCCAGCCAGCCCTCCGGGAACTGCAGCGTCAGGGATACATCGCCGGCCTTGGCGCGAATATCCGGTAGCGCCGTGTCATAACGACCGTGATGCAATAGCGCAGCAATGCGCAGCAGCAACGCCAGCCGCAACAGCGGCACCCGCTCTTCCACCGCACGCTCCTCAAACATCGGCAATGGAATCTTGCGGCGGTGACTGCGCACCAGCAACGCCACCAGTTCCTGCTCCTGTTTGGAAAAGCCGGACAGGTCGCTATGCGTCAACAAATAGGCGCCATGCTTGTGAAACTGGGCATGGGAGACGGCAAAGCCGACTTCATGCAACTGTGCCGCCCAGTGCAGGGTGTCAGTAAGAATATCGCTGCCCAGCTGCCAGCTTTTTGCCAACTGGCCATGCAGGTCCATGGCGGTATCGTGGACCCGCTGCGCCTGTGCCGGATCAACCCGATGGCGCTTCATCATGGCGACAATACTGCGCTCACGTACATCTTCATGGGCAAAGCGGCCGACCAGATCGTACAGCACGCCTTCGCGCAGGGCGCCACTGGAAAATTCCATGCGCTCGATGCCGAGCTGCTCGAAGATGCCAGTGAGAATGGCAACGCCCGAGGGGAATATGGCCGCCCGGTCTTCGCGTAATCCCTTCAGATCAATGCGGCTGACATCACCGCTGCGCACCAGCCGTTTGCGGATTTTCTGCAGGCCATCGAGGGTCACCGCGCCATCGCTCCAGCCATTTTCCTCGCACACCTGGGCAATCGCCTTGATGGTACCGGAGGCGCCCACCGCCTGCTGCCAGCCGAGCTTGCGGTAGGTAGCCTCGATCAATAGCACTTCGCGGCGCGCTGCAGTAATGGCCTTGTTGAAGGCTTTTTCAGCGATCTCGCCATTGGCGAAGTAGCGCTGGCTGTAACTGACGCAGCCCATGTGCAGGGATTCGGTTTCCACCGACTCGAAACGCTCGCCGATAATCAGCTCGGTGCTGCCGCCGCCGATATCCACCACCAGCCGGCGTCCGCCATTGTCCGGCAGGGTATGGGACACCCCCAGATAGATCAGCCGCGCTTCCTCACGACCGGCCACCACTTCGATGTCGTGGCCCAGCACCTGCTCGGCCCGGGCAATAAACTGCCGGGCATTGCGTGCCACCCGCAGAGTGTTGGTGCCCACTACCCGCACCGAGCCCACCGGAATGCCACGGATGCGCTGGGCGAACCGGCCAAGGCAGTCCAGGGCCCGCTGCTGGGCCTCCTCGGTAATGCGATTGGCCCCGTCCAGACCGGCACCCAGCTGGACCTTTTCGGACAGGCCCTCCTGCATGCGGATCTCGTTCTGGGCCTGCACGGCCACCACCATATGAAAGCTGTTCGACCCCAGATCGATGGCGGCCAGCTGGATTTGCTCGTCCGGCAAGTTGTGTTCCTCCGACAGTTGGGCCGATTGTAACCACTTGTGCTGACGATGCTATTGCTCATGACAGTGAATCCCTATCGGCACCATCGTCAGCTTTCCTTGAGCCATGGCGCCCCGGTGCTGTTATGATGCCCGCCTGAGCCAAACCCCCAATCAGGAGAAAGCAATGAGCGGCGATATCGTCACCGTCACCGACGCCAGCTTCGAGCAGGACGTACTGAAGGCCGAAGGGCCGGTATTGGTTGATTACTGGGCGCCCTGGTGTGGCCCCTGCAAAATGATCGCGCCGATCCTCGACGAGGTGGCAAAGGAATACGCCGGCAAGCTGACCGTGGCCAAGATCAATATCGACGACAACCCGGATACCCCGCGCAAGTTCGGCGTCCGTGGCATCCCGACCCTGGCGGTATTCAAGGGCGGCAGCGTCGAAGCCACCAAGGTGGGCGCCCTGTCCAAGTCGCAGCTGACCGCGTTCCTCGACAGCACCCTCTAAGCCATATCCGGGCACCTCAGGTGCCCGGTTGTTCATTGTTTCGCCATCCGGGGCTGGACAGCCCCGGAACAGGCTGCTAGATTCCGTCAGGCGTTACACGCTCCCTTGGATTTTTCGGCCCCTCGCCGAGCCCGTTTTCCCTTGCGAAAACCCTGATCCTGCGCCTCCCCGGTGCAAGCCCTGTTAATTTCCGGAACCCGACCATACACCCATGAATCTGTCCGAACTCAAGAAAAAGCCGATCAGCGAACTGATTGAAATCGCCAAGCAGGCGGGCCTCGACAACATGGCTCGCACCCGAAAACAGGATGTGATCTTCTCCATCCTGAAAAAAGTCGCCAAGAACGGCGACGACATCTCCGGAGACGGGGTGCTGGAAATTCTGCAGGACGGTTTCGGTTTCCTGCGCAGCGCCGAAGGCTCTTACCTCGCCGGCCCGGATGATATCTACGTTTCCCCCAGCCAGATTCGCCGCTTCAACCTGCGAACTGGTGACAGCATCAACGGCAAGATCCGCCCGCCGAAAGAAGGCGAACGCTACTTTGCCCTGCTCAAGGTTGATGAAATCAACTTTGACCGTCCGGAAAACGCCAAGAACAAGATCCTGTTCGAAAACCTGACGCCGCTGTTCCCGACCGAACGCATGATGATGGAGCTGGGTAACGGCTCCACCGAAGACATTACCGCCCGGGTGATCGACCTGGTGGCACCGATCGGCAAGGGCCAGCGTGGCCTGATCGTGGCACCGCCGAAGGCCGGTAAAACCATGCTGCTGCAGCAGATTGCCCACTCCATCGCCCGCAACAATCCGGAAGCACACATGATCGTGCTGCTGATTGACGAGCGTCCGGAAGAAGTGACCGAGATGTCGCGCACCGTGCGTGGCGAAGTGGTTGCCTCCACCTTTGATGAACCGCCGGCCCGCCACGTGCAGGTTGCCGAGATGGTGATCGAGAAAGCCAAGCGTCTGGTCGAGCACAAGAAGGATGTGATCATCCTGCTCGATTCCGTGACCCGTCTGGCACGCGCCTACAACACCGTGCAGCCGAGCTCCGGCAAGGTACTGACCGGCGGTGTCGATGCCCATGCGCTGGAAAAGCCGAAGCGCTTCTTCGGTGCCGCGCGGAATATCGAGGAAGGCGGTTCGCTGACCATTCTCGCCACCGCACTGGTAGAAACCGGCTCGAAGATGGACGAAGTGATCTTTGAGGAATTCAAGGGCACCGGCAACATGGAACTGCATCTGGACCGCAAGGTATCCGAGAAGCGCGTGTTCCCGGCCATCAACATCAAGAAGTCCGGCACCCGTCGCGAAGAGCGTCTGGTCAGCGAGGACGAACTGAAGAACATGTGGATTCTGCGCAAGGTACTGCACCCGATGGACGAGATCGGCGCGATCGAATTTTTGATCGACCGCCTCAAGCAGACCAAGACCAACGCCGAGTTCTTCGACTCGATGAAACGCAAGTAAGACGATCCGGGCCGGCCTTCGCCGGCCCTTTCGTTTCCACCTGTAGGAGCGGCTGATCAGCCGCGAAACCTTTTCGCCGTCGATCGACGGCTCCTACAGATTCACCGCCATTCTTCAGGGGGCATCATGACTGACACCACCGCCATCGAAGCCGCCGTATTCCGCCGCCTGCTGGAACATCTGGACAGCCGCAAGGATGTGCAGAATATCGAGCTGATGAATCTGGCCGGTTTCTGCCGCAACTGTCTGGCGAAATGGTATGTCGCCGCTGCCGACCAGCAAGGCGTCAAGATGGATCAGGCCGAGGCCCGGGAAATCGTTTACGGCATGCCCTATGACGAGTGGAAAGCGAAATACCAGAGTGAAGCTACGCCGGAACAACTGGCCAGGTTTAACCCGCCAAAGGACTGACACGTGGCTTCCGGTTTCCTGACGCCCATCCGCACCCTGCTAAAACAACCGCTGCCCCGTTCAGTCGATCATCGGCGCATGCTGATTGTCGCCGTGGTTACCTCTGTTGCCCTGATCATCAATCATTATCTGGCGATTCAGGTCAGTCTTGGAGAAGGGCTGCAGTGGTTTGCCAATCTCACTGATCAATCTGCCACGCCCTGGTTTCGCTGGCTGCGCCAGTCACCCTGGGCAGCCTTACTGGGCCATGCCTGGTGGGCAATGTGGTTGTTGATCGGCTATGTGCTGCTGCCGATGCTGGCAATCCGCTTGCTGCTGCGCGAATCACCGCTGGAATATGGTCTGCGTCTGAATGATGTTTTTCACCACTGGCGCTACTACGCCATTTTCGGCGGCGTGATGGCCGGCATGGCGATTCTGGCTTCTTTTAACAGCACCTTTCTGAATACCTACCCGTTCTATCATCTCGCCGGCCGCAGCTGGACGGATCTGCTGCTGTGGGAGCTGATCTATGTGCTGCAGTTTTTCTGCATCGAGTTTTTCTACCGTGGTTTTCTGCTGCGCGGGCTACAGCCGTCGCTTGGCATAGCCTCGATTTATGTGTCGAGTCTGGTGTATCTCACCATCCATCTGCCGAAGCCGTTTCTGGAATGCGCCGGCTCGCTGGCGTTCGGTTTGATTCTCTGTTTGCTTGCCAGTCTCAGCCGTTCGATCTGGGGCGGTGTGTTTGTTCATGTGGTGCTAGCGGTGAGCATGGATCTGCTCTCGCTGTTCCAGCGCGGCCAACTCCCCGGTTAGAAATACCTGTAGGAGCCGTCGATCGACGGCGAAAAAAATTCGCGGCCGGTCGGCCGCTCCTACAGGGCATCAGCCCGATAGCGGACAAAAAAAGCCCGGCACGAGGCCGGGCAAATCGTTGGGGAGGGCTATCGAATCAGAGACCGATCTCGCCACCGTCGGTGCGGGTGATCACCACCGTCGAGGAACGCGGCCGGCTGACGCCGTCATTGGCGGGGAAGTTGGAAGTGAACTGACCCGGGTCAGAGCGATCACCCGGATGCTGGATGTTGACGAACATGGTCTTGCGATCCGGAGTCATGACCACACCGGTGACTTCCGCATCCTTCGGACCGACCAGGAAGCGCCTGATCACGCCGGTATCGGTTTCGGCAGCGAGCATCTGGTTGTTACCGAAGTCACCGTCCGGGCCAGTGCCTGATTGCTGCGAGCCGGACATATCAGTCTGAATCCAGAGCACGCCTGCATCGTCAAACCAGATGCCATCCGGGCTGGCCAGAACGTTGTCGTCCGTCAGCGCGGTTTCAGATGCATCGCCCGGGAATACTGCACCTGCCAGAGCACCACTGGTGCCGCCGGCCAGCATGAAAATATCCCACTGGAACGAAGTGGCCGCAGAGCTGCCATCTTCCAGCCAGCGAATGATATGGCCGGTGCGGTTGCTGGTACGCGGGTTGGCGTCGTCAGCCGTACTGCGGCCGGAGTTGTTGGTCAGGGCGAAGTAAACCATGCCGGTACGCGGGCAGACAGCACCCCATTCCGGACGATCCATCTTGGTGGCGCCGGCGATATCCGCCGCCATGCGGGTGTTCAGCAGCACATCGCCCTGATTGGCAAAGCCGTCAAACAGGATGCCGCTAACGGTGGTGCCGTTCGCAGCGGTAACAGCGTCAGCAAAATCCGGATCAGTCAGGTCCAGCGGCAACCACTCGCCACTGCCATCACTGTTGAACTTCGCCACATACAGCACACCCTCGTCGAGCAGGTCATCGCCGCGCAGCCCAGGCTGGTAAACATTTTTGCTGACAAACTTGTAGATGTACTCATTGGTCGCATCATCACCGGAATAGAACACCACCGGCTCACCCGCCACCGGCGCGGCAAAGACAATGCCTTCGTGACCGAAGCGACCCATGGTGGTGCGCTTCTTCGGGGTGGAGAACGGATCAAACGGATCGATCTCGACAATCCAGCCCATGGTGTTCGGTTCGTTACGATAGTCCTCGACTGCCGAGGCTTCGATTGAACCGCAATCAAAACGCACGCTCAGGTCATTGCCCAGCGCCGGCGTTGCCGTTTCCCAGTTATAGCGGCTGCTCTGTCCAGAATGCGGCACACCGTAGCGGCGATGCTCGCGCGGACGGCTGGCAGAATCGTCGGTGGAGTTACGGAAGTAACCGGACCAGTTTTCTTCACAGGTCAGGTAGGTATTCCACGGGGTATAACCGTGCGCGCAGTTATTCAGGGTGCCGCGGGTCAGGGCGCCAGTGGGGCTGAACTTGGTCTTGATCTTGTCGTTGCCGCGCACCGGACCGCGCATTTCCATTTCGGTCAGTGCAGTCACACGGCGGTTGTACACCCCGGCCACCACTTCCCAGTTGGAACCGCCGGCGACGCTGCGACGTACTTCCACTACAGAGACGCCATGCGCCGCCATTTCCTTGAGCACTTCATCCTGCGGACGCGGCGCCGCACTGGCGCCATTGGCGTGGAACACATCCGAGTCAATGTACTCGTGGTTCAGTACCAGCAAACCGTGATCAGAAGCACCGTTGATCGGGAAGAAATGCATACCGTCATGATGCGAACCCACTTGCTGCAACTGCTCGGTGCCGGTGTTCATACCGTCATCACGGAATGCCGGGAAGCTGCCAAGAATCGGCGTGCCCCACGGAATCAGTGGCGCCCACTGATAACCTGCCGGCAGGGTGATGGTGTCGGCACGGGAAATGGCAATGGCGTCAAAGCCGAGTCGCGGCGCAGCCAACGGCGCGCTGGTATCGCCACCGGCACTGCTGGAGTCACCACCACAGCCGCTCAGGCTTGCACCGAGAAAGCCGACCGCAGCGGCGCCAAGCGAGCCCTGCAAGATGGTACGACGGGAAAAGCGGGCCTGAATAATGTCGGCCATATGCGCATTCGACGACAGATTCGACATCGGCTCACTGCCGCTATCAATCAGCTGCTGATCAATATTTTCCTGGATAGTCATGACGTTTCCTCAAACAGGCATCAGTAATGAAGTGGCGCCGCTATGGCGTGATGCGAGGTTAGAAAGCCTGTGTGACGAAATACGGTCGGAATGATTAAGAAGCGACAGCAGATTTGTGGCGGCCAGAATGCAATTTGATGACGGCATTTATGACAGCGCCCGAATCACAATTGGCGCACCTGTACAGTGCAGCAGATGAATAACTGGCGCACACTGCGGCCTTCGCCGTCACCACCCTGATTAAGGAGAAATCATGAGCTGGACCCCAAACCAGATGCCCCCGCAGGATGGTCGCGTTGCTGTGGTGACCGGTGCCAACAGCGGCATCGGCTTTCACGCAACGCAGGAACTGGCCCGCCATGGTGCCCATGTGGTGATGGCCTGCCGCAATGAAAAGAAGGCGCGCGAGGCCATGGCAAAAATTCGCGCCGCGATTCCCGCTGCCTCGCTGTCATTCGTGCCGCTTGATCTTTCCAGTCAGAAAAGCGTGCGTGATGCCGCCACCCTGATTCGCCGGCAACAGCCGAAAATTGATCTGCTGCTGAACAATGCCGGCCTGATGTGGCTGGAAGAAGGCCTGACTGAAGACGGCTTCGAACAGCAGATCGGCACCAACCACTTCGGCCACTTCACCCTGACCCTGCAGTTACTTGAGCGGATGGTGAAAGTACCGGGTTCACGCATTGTCACCGTCAGCAGCATTGCCCACCGCGGCGGCAAAATTCATTTCGATAATCTGACGCTCAAAGGCGAGTACGGCCGGCAGAAGGCCTATGCCCAGTCGAAGCTGGCCAACCTGATGTTTGCCATTGAACTGGACCGACGCCTGCAGCAGGCCGGCGCCCAGACCCGTTCGCTGGCCTGCCACCCCGGTGTGTCCAACACCAATCTGGCGGTGCCCGGCATTGTCGAGCAGAGCCCGCTGAAAATCGGCAAGATCGTCGACTGGGTCTGGCCGCTATTTACCCAGAGCGCCGAGAAAGGCGCCTGGCCGACCCTGTACGCGGCCACCTCGGCGGATGCAGAAGGCGGCCAGTACTACGGCCCGAAGGGCTGGTTCGAAGCCATGGGCGCACCGGCCCCGGCACGCGCCCGCCGCTATGCTCAGGATCCGGAGAAAGGCCGGCGCCTGTGGCAGTTGTCAGAGCAGCTGACTGGCGAGCACTATCCACAGGAGTAACCGGCTGGATAGATTGAGGCTGGCCTGAACAGACAACTGGCCAGAGGCGATCTTTGTGGTACGATGGTTCCACAAAGATACGAGGACCTGCCAATGATGACCATCAACCTGCAGCGTCGGGCGCTGCTCAAGGCCATGATGCTGGGCGCGGGCGCCATGGCCCTGCCCGGTCGGCTGCTGGCCAATGCCGGCAGCACGCTGCGCTGGCAGAACTGGTCCGGCAATCAGGTCGCCCACCCCGAGGCCATGCATTTCCCGATGGACGAGGACGCCCTGCGGCAGATTCTGAAAGCGGCGGCCGGTACGGTGCGCGTCTATGGTGGCAGCCATTCCTTTAGTGGCCTGGTGCCCACCGACCACACCCTGATTTCCCTGGAAGGCATGAGCGGCATGCGTCGCCATAACCCGGACGCGCTCACCGCCAGCTTCGGCCCCGGCACCCGCATCGCCATGGCCAGCGCCCAGAACTGGGAGATCGGCCAGAGCTTTATGAACGAGCCGGATATCAACCTGCAGTCACTGGCCGGCGCGGTGGCAACATCCACTCACGGCACCGGCACGTCATTGCCGAGCCTGTCCGGCATGGTTGCCGGTATGCGACTGATGACGGTCGAGGGCGAAGTCCTCGAGCTGAGTGAAGCGGACGGTGATCTGTTTCGCGCCGCCTGCGCGTCGCTTGGCGCACTGGGCATCGTCACCGAGCTGACCTTTAAAAACGTGCCGGCTTACCGACTGCAGGACGAAACCCGGGTCATGGCGCTGCGTGATGCCATGGACCTGATGGAACGCGAACACGACAAGACCCGCAATCTGGAATTCTTTGCCTTTCCGCGGGGCCAGACTGCGATCGTCAAAATCACCCGTACCACCGACGAGCCGGACACGCCGCCGGCGGAAGCGGACAGCAACGAGCTGCTGGAGATGGCCTGCGATGTGTCGATGAAAGCGCCATGGCTGATCCCGGCGATCCAGAAAGCGGTGACGTTCTTTGTTGAGGAAGAAATCCGTCGTGGCCCGGCCCATGTGATCTACGCACAGAAGCGCAGCGTGCCGTTTAATGAGATGGAATATACGGTACCACTGGCGAAAGGGCTGGAGTGCCTGGAAGAAGTCTGCGCAAAAATCCGCGACGATCGGATGAATGTATTTTTCCCGATCGAGTTCCGCCACAGCGCCGCCGACAACAGTCTGATCGGCATGTTCAGCGGTCGCCCCGGCGCTTCGCTTTCCGTGCACCAGTATCACCGGCAGGAATATCACACCCTGTTCAACGCGGTGGAGCCGATCATGCAGCGTTATGAAGGCCGACCACACTGGGGCAAGCTGCACACCATGGATGCCGCCGGTCTCGCCAGTGTCCATCCCGGCTTTGAAAAATTCCGCGAGCTGCGCCGTCAGCTTGATCCGCAGGGCAAGCTGTTGAATGCCCATCTGCGGCATATTCTTGGCGAGAGCGCGGCATGAAGCGGCGCCAGTTTCTGATCGGTGCCGCAGCCGTTGGCCTGGGCGCCTGGTGGCTGAAGCCGGGCGATCGCGGCGCGCCGCATGACGATTATTTCCATAACCTGCAAAACACATTGCAGTCACTTGGTGCTGGCCGGCCGTTGCTGGTGATTGATCGCGAGCGGCTGCGACAGAATTGTGAACGACTGATCGACAACCTGCCGCCGGGCAAGGCCTTCCGGATTGTTGCCAAGTCACTGCCATCACTGGCGCTGATTCGGGAAGTGATGGCGCTGACCGGATCACAACGGCTGATGACATTTCACCAACCGTTTATGAATGCACTGGCGGCGGCCGAACCAAAGGCCGATCTTCTGCTGGGCAAGCCGATGCCGGTTGCCGCCGCCGCGCAGTTCTATCGCGAGCTGGACCGCAGCAACGGTTTTGATCCTGCTGAACAGGTGCAATGGCTGATCGACAGCCTGCCACGGCTTGAGCAGTATCTGGCGCTGGCCGAATCCCTGCAGCAGCGTTTCCGCATCAGCATCGAGGTTGATGTTGGCCTGCATCGTGGTGGTCTGCAGAAAGCGGAAGACATTGATGCCCTGCTCGACATGATCCGCCAGCACCCCGAACAGCTCCGATTGGCCGGGCTGATGGGCTATGACGCCCATGTCGGCAAGATGCCCGGCTTTATCGAAAGCACAGAAACCTCGCTGCGCAAATCCAATGCCATCTATCAGTCGTTTGTGGATCGCATCCTCCATCAGCACAGCGATCTCTGGCGCGACGATCTTGTTCTGAACGGCGCCGGCAGTCCGACCATTCGACTGCATGATGAGAGCTCACCACTGAACGAGGTCTCCGCCGGCTCCTGCCTGCTCAAGCCCACCGACTTTGACTTGCCGCTGCTCGGCGATTTCGAGCCGGCCGCCTTTATTGCCACCCCGGTGCTGAAGAAACTAGATGGCCTGACCCTGCCCGGCCCGCTACCGATCGGCAGCCTGTGGCAGAGCTGGGATCCGAACCGCGCCACTACCCTGTTTATTTATGGTGGCAAGTGGATGGCGAAGCCGGAATCACCGCCGGGACTGAGTGAGAATACCCTGTATGGCAGCAGCTCGAACCAGATGATGCTGAACGGTTCCGCCGCCCAGCAGCTGAGTGTCGACGACTGGATATTCCTGCGGCCGACACAAAGTGAAGCGGTGCTGCTGCAGTTCGGCGATATGCTGGCACTGGATGCAGCGCGCTCCGCCCAGTGGTGGCCACCGCTGGACGCCGGCCATGGCCGCTGAACCAGCTCCCCTGTCGTTACACTTTCCGCTGCTGCAGCGTTTCCCGGCGCTGTCGGCACTGCAACCGATCCCGCTGTGTAATCTGCCAACGCCGGTGGAAACTTTCCCCGGCAAGGCAACGCTGTGGATCAAGCGTGATGATCTGACCCGTGAAGACCAGGGTGGCAACAAGCCGCGCAAGCTGGAATTTGTTCTCGCCGATATCCGTCGCCGCGATGCGGATCGAGTGATTACCCTTGGCGCCACCGGCACCAATGCCGGTGTTGCCACCGCATTGATGTGTCAGCGCGAAAATCTCGCCTGTGAAGTGATTACCTTCCCGCAACCGGACAGCGATATTGTCCGGCTCAATCAGCAGCTGATGCGCGGTGCCGGCGCCAGCCTGACTGCCCGTGGCAGTCTTTTTGCGGCGGCGCTGAACTGGTATCTGCATCCTCGCCGGCTGGATCGGAAAAGTTATTTTCTTTACGCCGGCTGCTCGGCGCCCGTGGCCACCTTCGCCTACGTCAATGCCATGCTTGAACTGGCCGGGCAGGTCGATGCAGGAGCGCTGCCCGCCCCCGCGCATATTGTTGTCGCCGCCGGCAGCGGTGCCACGGTAGCCGGCATCATTGCCGGCGCTGCACTGGTGTTGCCGGCGGCAGAAATTCATGCGGTTCAGGTGGCGCCGGACAGGGTCGGCCCCTTTACGGCCTGCCATCCGCAGGTGGTAGAGAAAATGGTTGCGACAGTATGGCAGTCGTTGCGGACAGCAGATGCATCACTGCCCGAACAATGTCCGACCCGTTGGCAGTGGCACGAAGATCAGTTTGGTGACGGCTACGGTGTTGCCACACCGGCATCCCGCGCAGCAATCAGTGAGGCAAGTCAGTCGGGACTGGCTCTGGAAACCACTTACAGTGGCAAGGCTTTTGCGACGGCGCTGGCACTAACAAAACAGCACCGGAGCCCGGTGCTGTTTTGGCAGACGTTCGCCCGCGGAAAGATTCCGCAGGCCTGAACCATCAGGACTTGGTCCGTTCCATCCGGCTGAGCAGATCGGTAATGTCGCTGGAGTAACGATCGACCAGATACGGCACGGTGTCGCTGTTGTAGTTCAGCAGCGAACCGCGAATGAACTGGTAGCGGGAGTAGGCCTGGCGCAGGCCGAGATCCTGGGGGAAGCGCTGGCGCAGCACTTCGAACTGGCCATCCAGATCCTGCACCATGGTTTCCAGATCAAGGATCTCGGTGGCACTCATGCCAGCGCCCATGGTGGCTTCCGCGCGCCAGATATATTCACTGGCGGTCCGCTCCATCAGCACCGCCAGAGCCACCGGGTTGGGTGGGCTGGGAATACGGTCGCCGAGCTTCTTCACCACTTCGATACGATTAAGACGAATTTCATCGGAAGTGTAGTGGTCACGGAACGCTACCGGGTCATCAAAACCCCGTTCGTAGAGATCCCTGAGCTGTTCCCAGTTTTCAGCCAGTGCGTCAATCAGCTCCGCCGGTTCAGAATCCCCCAGCGCGGTGAAGGCAGTATCCACCTCGTCAAGCATATCCCGGCACTCATCAACGCGATCAGCACGGGCGGTATCCGAGGAAGACATAAAGGCACAGCGCTCAAGACGGAACAGACCGAGTACAAAATCGTCAGTGTCCGCCAGCGCCCACGCCGGGCAGAGCAATGCCAGGGCAAGGATCATTCGCATAACAGTCTCCCGGCATCCGGGTCCGCTTACTGCCTTGCGTCCCTGATGCAATATTGTTGTGTTATTCCGATCTACGTGCCGGCGTTCCGGTCCGGTCATTTCGTGATCGTCCTCACACTTTACTCCTATACCGGGCCGGGTAAAGCCCCGCGCCGATGACTGACTGGTCAGCCCCGACAGGCGTACCACTCCGTGAAAGCTGCGGTCATGGACAGCCATGCAAGACGCAGGCACAGTGCGCCGTCCCGACCATCTGGAGACCGCAATGAGCCGACTTGAACAGGTACGCGATGGCGTCCTCAACCATGTTTTTCACCGTGCCTGTGAGCTGTCTCTGAAGCACAGTGCCGACGGCCGCGCCGAGGTCAGCTTTGCCGTCAACGATTTCACCGCCAATCCCCAGGGCGCCCTGCACGGCGGCATTCTCTACGCGATGATGGATGTGGCCTGCTTCTTCGCCGTGGTGCCGCAACTGGCGGCGGACCAGCACCCGGTATCCGTGGAGGTGCATACCAGCGTGCTGCGCGCGGCGCTCAAGGGCGACACCGTCATCATCCGCAGCTGGGTGGACCGGCTCGGCCGAACCATTGCCGCCATGCGCTGCGACGCGCTGGTCATCGAACAGGATGGCAGTGAGCGGCTGATTGGCACTGGCAGCGTGACCAAATCGATCCTGACCGGCCGGGGACGCTGAGCGCACAAGCCGCTATACTCTTCGCCCTGATTGAATGCGCCTTGTCTGAACCCCGTGAGGAACTTGCCGTGCGCCTGCTGACTGCCACCCTGCTGAGTCTGACGCTGACCGCCTGCGGTCAGAGTGGTGCGCTGTACTTTGCCAAGCCGGAGAATGCCAAGCCGGAGAAAGAGGCAGCGGCAACACAACAGAGCGCAGCTGATGCCCCTGCGGAAAGCACCGACAAGGACAGCACCGAAAACTCCGACGCCACCACCGGACCCTGAACCATGGACCATTTCCAGTATCGTGACGGCGCACTATTCGCCGAAGAAATTGCCGTCGCTGACCTTGCCGAACGTTTTGGCACGCCGCTGTATGTGTATTCGCGGGCCACACTGGAAAGACATTTCCGCGCCTTTGATGACGCCTTTGGCCAGCATCCGCATCAGGTTTGCTATGCGGTGAAAGCCAACTCCAACATCGCCGTACTGAATGTGCTGGCCCGGCTCGGCGCCGGCTTTGACATTGTTTCCGGTGGTGAGCTGACCCGGGTGCTGCGTGCCGGTGGCGCCCCGGACAAGATTGTTTTTTCCGGCGTCGGCAAAACCGCCGACGAGATGGAGCTGGCCCTGAAAGCTGGCATTCATTGCTTCAATGTCGAATCCGCTGCCGAACTGGAACTGCTCAATCTGGTCGCCGGTGAGCAGGACAAAGTTGCTCGTATCGCCATTCGTGTTAACCCGGATGTCGATGCCCAGACGCACCCGTATATTTCCACCGGCCTGAAAGAAAACAAGTTCGGGGTCGATATCGAGGAAGCACCTTCTCTGTACCAACACGCGGCGGATCTGCCGCATATCGAAGTGATTGGTGTGGACTGCCACATCGGCAGCCAGCTGACCAAACTGACGCCGTTTGAAGATGCACTGAAGCGGGTACTGGATCTGGTTGATCGGCTGCAGGCGAAAGGCATTCCGATCCGTCACCTTGATCTCGGTGGCGGTCTGGGTGTGCGTTATCGCGATGAAACCCCGCCAGAACCGGCCGAGTATATTGCTGCCCTGCTCAAACACATTCCTGCCGATATGCCGGTGCATATCGAGCCGGGCCGTGCCATTGCCGCTAACGCTGGCGTGTTTGTGACCCGGGTGCTGTACCTGAAGCCGACCACGCACAAGAATTTCGCCGTGGTCGATGGCGCCATGAACGATCTGATTCGCCCGAGCCTGTATTCGGCGTGGATGGATATCATCCCGGTTCAGCCGCACGATGCGGATTGTCGCGAGTGGGATATTGTCGGCCCGGTTTGTGAAACCGGTGACTTCCTTGGCAAGCAACGTACGCTGTCACTGGAAAGCGGAGACCTGCTGGCGATTCGCTCGGCCGGTGCCTACGGCTTCTCCATGGCCAGCAATTACAACAGCCGCAATCGTGCCGCCGAAATCATGGTCGATGGTGATCAGGCCTATGTGGTACGTCAGCGCGAAAGCTATGACGAACAACTGCGACTGGAAAGCCTGCTGCCCTGAGCAATAAAAGCATCAGCGGGCCGGTGAAGCCCGCTCCTGCATCAACATCCAGCCCAGCACCTCCTGCTCGGCCACCTGATACACCGCCACGCCGTGCTCGCGGTGCATTTCATCAAGAATCCTGCGCAGCTTGGCGCAGGCATCTGCACTAAACAGGGCCTTGCCATCGGCAAAAGAAATCACGCTGTCCGGATCATCATCCGGATGGAAGGCAAGATGCTGACTGACCATCTGCTGCCACCAGCGCACCAGCCCCTGATGGCTGCGGTCAGACCAGTCGGGAATGCGGGTTGCATCCACAGGGCCAGTCATTGTCGACTCCTATGCAGCAGGTTCAAAAAACAGTAGCACAGATACTGTACATGCGAACAGCCCCGGCTGATGATGCCGTCTTCACCCGACATCCTTCACGCTGGGCAACTCATTTCAGGACAGCCGCATGATTACCCTGCAGGAAAAAATCCAGATTGCCCGGCCGATTGCTGACTGCTTTCGCTACCTCGCCGATTTTTCCACCTGCGAGCAGTGGGACCCGGGCGTCTATCGGGCGGAGAAAGTGACCCCCGGTGCACCGGCGGCAGGGTCCGAGTTTGACCTGATCCTGAACAGCGCCGGCCGCCGCGTGCCGATGCGCTACCGGTTGCTGAAGCTGGAGTCGCCCTACCGGATTGAACTGCGCGGTGAAGGCGAGGGCTTCAGTGCCCACGACATCATCCGCCTGCGACCGCTGGGCCACGACCGCACCGAGGTCGACTATCAGGCGGAGCTGCGCTTCGACGGCGCCATCCGCCATCTGGAGGCCGTGCTTAATCCGCTGATGGTACGGATGGGACGCAAAGCGGTGTCCGGCCTGCAACGCGCATTGACCCATGAAACCGAAGTGGCGCCACTGCGCGCTGCCGAACGGCTTGCCTACCGCACCTTGCTACCGGCCGCCATGCGCTTTACCGAGCGCGGCTATCTGGCCATGCCGAACCGGGGCCTGAGCGATTATCTGGATGGCAAACGGGTGGTGATTACCGGCGCTACCGCTGGCCTCGGACTGGCCGCAGCCTGTGAGCTGTCCCGGCTTGGTGCCGAGGTCATTGTGGTGGGGCGCGAGTCGCTTCGACTTGCCCGGGCGGCGCGGCAGGTACGTGATTTCAGCGGTGCCACGGCGGACAAGGTTCGTATCGTCGAAGCGGAGCTGTCATCGCTTGAGGAAGTGCGCCGGGTCGGCGAGGTGCTGAATCGCAGCTATCCGCATATCGACATACTGATCAACAATGCTGGCGCCCTGTTTGCCGAGCACGCTACCACGGTGGACGGTCATGAGCGGGCGCTGGCGATCAACCTGCTCTGCCCCTGGCTGCTCACCGAACAACTGCTACCGGCACTCTCCCGCAGTCGCGGACGGGTGATCAATGTTGCAAGCGGTGGCATGTATCTGCAGTCACTCAAGCTCGATGACATGCAGTACCTGAGTGAGGCCTATGACGGCAGCAAGGCCTACGCCCGTGCCAAGCGCGCACTGACAGCGGTTACCGAACATCAGGCAGCACAACATCCGGAAATTTTCTTCAGCAGCATGCATCCAGGCTGGGCCGCCACGCCGGGCGTGGCAAAATCGTTGCCCGCGTTCAACCAGCGTATGCAACGCTGGTTACGGGATGCGCGTATGGGCGCCGACACCATGGTGTGGCTGGCCAGCAGCCGGGCGCCGTTATCTGCGACAGGAAAATTCTGGTTCGACCGACGGCCAGCGCCGACTGCCGTACTGCCGGGCACAGAAGTCAGCAGCCAGCAGCGCGCCGATCTGATTACCTGGCTGGAGACCATCCTGTGAAAATCCTCTGCACACTACTGATCGCCGCTTTGCTCAGTGGCTGTTTTGCCCGTGCCGGTAGTGATACGCGTATGGAAACGGTGAACTACACTCCTGACGGCTGGCCAGAACCCCTGCAGGCAGATATCTGGTATCCACAGGGCGCCGGCCCGCATCCGGCCATGCTGATGGTGCACGGTGGTGGCTGGGAAAGACGCAGCCGCGAAGACATGGACAAGCTGTGTCGGCATTACGTTGCCCAGGGCTATCTGGTGATGAATATCAGCTATCGCTTTGCACCCAGGTATACCTACCCGGCACAGGTACACGATTTGCAGCAAGCGATGCACTGGCTGCATCGGCATGCCGACGAGCTGTCCGTTGATCAACAACGCATTGCGGCATTCGGTTATTCCGCCGGCGCTCATCTGGTCAGTCTGCTGGCGCTGACCGCCGGCACCGGCGACGCGCTGGATACACCCTATGGTGGATTGAGCACTCGTCCGGCGGCAGTCATTGCCGGTGGCTCACCGATGGATCTGCGCAAATATCCCGGTGGCAAGCTGGTTCCACAATTTCTCGGCGGACGGATTAACGACATTCCGGAAATGTTTGCCGCCGCCTCACCAGTCACCCGGGTACATGATCAGGCACCGCCGTTTTTCCTGTTCCACGGTGGCAGCGACAAACTGGTGACCATTGATCACGCCGAGGAGTTTGTTATTGCCATGGAACGGGAGAATGTCCCTGTGTCCCTTTACCGGCAACGCTGGCGTGGCCATATCCTGGCTTTCCTTGCCATCGGTGATGCACTGGAGCAGGCCGACCAGTTTCTGGCATCGACGCTGACGGGGGACGATCAATCAGCAACCGGCGCCGGCAGCGCTGCCAGTAACGCTGGCGGCAGCGGATGGGATTGATGACTGCCGATCCGGGCACACACCCAGACAATCTCTCCGCGAGTCAGACACTGATCGCTGCCCTCGGCAAAAATCCCCAGCTCCCAGGTCAAGCTGCTGTTGCCGATCCGGGCAGGACGCACACCGATATCAATCAGCTGGTCGAAACGGATCGGGCCAAGATACTCGATCACTGATTTCACCAGATGAAAGTCGAGCTGCTGCTCGCGCACCTGGGCATGGTAGTCATACTTGAGCTCGCGCAGGTACTCGTTGAGGGCACAATCAAACCAGGTCAGATAGTGGGCGTTAAAGGCAATGCCCTGCATATCCACCTCGGCATAGCGGACTCGCTGGCGATCAAAAAACGGGTAACGGACACGGTCTGTCATGGCACTCCCCTCGGTCTGCCGCCATGGTAACTGCCGTCACTCACCGTTCACAGTGGCGGGTGCACTCTGGGCATCGAAGCAGCGCCGCGCCGGTCCCCCAACCGGCACCCTGTCCCCCCGACTCTGCGCTGCTTCGGAACCTGCAACCCTTGACCGACGGCGTTCCCCCGACTCCGTCGGTTCTTTTTTTGCGGCCCACCTGCCCAGCCCGTATCATCACCAGCACTCAGCACGACCTGTTGATCGAAAACGGAGTAGTCATGTCCATCAATCAAGCCCTGATGAACCGCGACCTTGCGGTGCTCTGGCACCCCTGCACCCAGATGAAGGATCACGCGACCCTGCCGCTGATCCCGATACGGCGCGGCGAGGGAGTGTGGCTGGAAGACTTTGATGGCAATCGCTACATCGATGCGGTCAGCTCCTGGTGGGTCAACCTGTTTGGTCATGCCAACCCCCGCATCAATGCGGCGGTAAAAGATCAGCTCGACAAACTGGAGCATGTCATTCTCGCCGGCTTCAGCCATGAACCGGTGATTGAGCTGGCAGAAAGACTGGTCGGCCTGACCGCACCAGAACTGTCCCGAGTGTTCTTTGCCGACAACGGCTCTTCCGGTATTGAGGTGGCGCTGAAAATGAGCTTCCACTACTGGCAGAACCTCGGCAAACCACGCAAGAAGCGCTTTGTCACGCTGGGCAATAGCTACCATGGAGAAACCCTGGCAGCACTGGCGGTGGGCGATGTCGATCTCTATAAAAGCACTTATAAACCGCTATTGATGGAAGTGCTGACGGCGCCGAGCCCGGACTGCTTTCACCGCGAAAAAGGCGAAAGCTGGGAGCAGTATTCACGACGTCAATTCGAGGGCATGAAGGCAATTCTAGCCGAGCATCACGAAGAGATTTGCGCCGTGATTGTCGAGCCGCTGGTGCAGTGTGCCGGCAACATGCGCATGTATCATCCGGTGTATCTGACTTTGCTTCGCGAGGCCTGCGATCGCTATGGCGTGCATCTGATTGCTGACGAAATCGCTGTTGGCTTCGGCCGTACTGGCACCCTGTTTGCCTGTGAGCAGGCCGGCATCACGCCGGATTTCATGGCTCTGTCAAAAGGCCTGACCGGAGGCTACCTGCCGCTGTGCGCGGTACTGACCACCGACAAGATCTACCAGGTGTTCTACGACGACTACGATACCCTGCGGGCATTCCTGCATTCGCACAGCTACACCGGCAATCCGCTGGCCTGCGCGGCAGCAAATGCAACGCTGGATATTTTCTCCGATGACAATGTCATCGAGAACAATCGAATCCTGTCCGCACACATGGCGAAAGCGCTGGAGCCGCTGAACGATCACCCGCATGTTGCCGAAGTCCGGCAAACCGGCATGATTGCCGCGGTTGAAATGGTCCGCGACAAGGCATCGCGTACGCCCTACGACTGGAAAGAGCGACGCGGCCTGCGGGTATACCAGCATGCGCTAACCAGACAGGCACTGCTGCGACCGCTCGGCAGTGTCACCTACTTCATGCCGCCATATGTGATTACTCCCGAGCAGATTGATCACCTGGCCACCGTTGCCCGGGAAGGTATCGACCTCGCCACTCGCGACTGACTTTTGCACTGGACCGAATATGCGCCGCTTCTATGATGACCAGCCTTTCAGCATCGCCCGGCAGACAGCACTCGGCGAGGATGTCAGCCATCACATCAGTCGTGTGCTGCGCATGCAACCGGGCGATGAGATCGTGGTATTCAATGGTCAGGGTGGAGAGTGGCAGGCACGCATAGACAGCATCGACAAACGTCATGTTTGTGTGGTGCCGCTGCAACATCAGCCAGACGATCGCACACCCTCATGCAGGGTGCATCTGGCGCTGCCGCTGATCAAGGGTGATCGCATGGACTATGCCCTGCAGAAAGCCACCGAGCTGGGCGCAGCATCGTTTCAGCTGCTATCCACTGAGCGGACCGACGTGCGCCTTGATGGTGGCAGAACTGAAAAGCGCATGCAGCATTGGCAGCAGGTTGTGATCAGCGCCTGCGAGCAGTGCGGACTGAACCGCATACCAGCAGTACATGCACCGATTGCCTTGTCCGGGTATCTGCAGGAGAAACGGGATGGCAACTGCCTGATTGCTCACCCCGGCGAAGCGGCGATTGCCATGACGGCCTTGCAGCAGACCGTTAGCATCCATCTGCTGACTGGCCCCGAAGGCGGCTTTAGCGCGGTGGAAATTGAACTGGCTCGCGCACAGGGCTTTCAGCCTTTTGCACTGGGCCAGCGGGTGCTGCGAGCGGAAACCGCGCCCGCAGCATTGCTGGCAGCAATCTGGATGGCGCGCGGCGGCTGAGCAAAAAGCATCTCAGAGTTCGCGATTTCGCCAGAACGGTAACATTCGCTTCAGAACATCATCGCGATCAACGAAGTGGTGCCACAAGCCGCCAAGAATATGCAGAATAATCAGCACGAATAAGACAGGTGCAAGAAAATCGCCATGCAACTCATGTAGCTGTTCCGCCAGACTCTCATTCTCTGCCACCCAGACCGGCACATCGAAAATGCCGAACCAGCTGACCGGCCGGCCAGCAAACTGGGACATCAGCAGTGCCGAGAGCGGCACAATAATCATCAGCAAATACAGCAGGGCATGGCCAATCGATGCCAGTTTCGCCATGCCATAGCCGGAAAAATTCTCTGGCACAGTCCTCTGCCCGATACGCCACCCCAGTCGCAACCAGATCAGCATGAACACCGTCAGCCCAAAGGACTTGTGAAGCATCATCCACCAATCGCCTTCAACGCTACCCTTCTCAAACGACTCCTGAACATTGACTGCCACATAGGCCCCAACAATCACCACAAACATCAACCAGTGGAACAACTTGGCCAGCCATCCCCAGGAATTTTCCGTATTGCCGATCATGGTATACCTCCAGATGTCCGGTTAACTGCCTGTCTTGGTAGGTTCTGGTTCGACAAAAACGCTGGCAGGTGACTCACCCGCCTGCAATCGCTTCAGCACGTCTGCCTTGTACCAGCCACGCGCGCCATGGGCTCCGCGTCGGAACCGCTTGTAGGTCCACTGATACTGCGTCGGATTACGCCGGATAATGTTTTCAAATCCTGCGGTCATGGCTCGCAGCGTATCATGCTCCGTCATGCCGAGCATGGCAGGGTCTGCCTGATCCAGCCAGATCTGGTAACGGTAATCGGCACTACGCTGGGCGCTGATAAAGAAAACATGGGGCTGGAATCGCTTGATAACTTTGTCAACGAACGCCGGCACCATCACATCATGACCAAAAAAAGGCACAAACGGATTCGCCCTGCCACCTGGTTCATGATCGGCCAGCAATGCCATGGACTTACCCTGCGCCAAGCCAGCCAGCGCCGCACGCACCCCCTCTCCATTGGTCGGAATCAGGACACAGCTGGTGGCCTCACGCCCACTTTTGACCAAGTCTTCCAGAGCGCTGTTTTCCACCGGCTGGTACATAATCAATGCGCCCGGGTCATGCTTCCCCACCAGCAGCACCGGCACTTCCCAACTGGACTGATGCAGCGACAGATACAGTATCGGCCGCTCACTTCGAATCGCCTCAAGCCAGCCATCAAGCCCATGCACGCTGGTTATTCTGGTCAGCGTCTGCTCCGGCGGGCGGAGCCAGACATGGCTATAACCTGCAAGCGTTCTGGCCGTCTCAATCACTGATTTTCTGGCAAACCGCCGGGCAGCAGCCCAGTCCTTCTCAGGAAAGCAGATCAGAGTATTAATCAGTGCACTTCGATGTGGTGTCGCGATCGAGAGCGGAAAGAAGACAAAAATTTTCGCCAGCAAGGACCCCAGAGCAACCACCCAGGACAGGGGCAACCAGGAAAATACGCGCAGCAGACGCGCCTCCCATACATGCATTTTCTTCATTGCATCAGTTCCGGAAATTCTATTGTTTCACCGTGCCCAGCCACCCTGAAACTTTCGTCCTTCATGCCAACATCGGCCATTGCCTGACGTAGCCGGCGCGGCGGCTCGTCCATGGGCTCACTGGTGAGCACAAAAGTACCCCAATGCATGGCAACGGCGCAGCGAGCGCCGATATCCTGGTGAATACGCACTGCCTCTTCCGGCGCCACGTGAACCGGCCCCATGAACCAGCGCGGATCATAGGCACCGATCGGCAGCAGCGCCAGATCAATCGGGGCAAACAGTTCACCGATATCCCGGAACAGTGACGCATAGCCGGTATCGCCGGCAAAGTAGAGCCGAAAGCCTTCGATATCCATCAGCCAGCTACACCACAGGCTGGCGTTGCGGTCGGTAGCGCTGCGACCACTGAAATGCTGGGTCGGCAGGCAGAACATCTCGGCTCGCCGGGCGACATCCTCGCTGGATCGCCACCAGCCGAGCTCCACCACATTGCTGATGTCACGGCGGCGAAACCAGTCGGCGACGCCAGTGGGCACATAGAAAGTCAAGGCGCTGCCAAACCGGCGATGCAGATCCAGAACTGTATTTTCGTCCAGATGATCATAATGATTATGGGAAATCAGCACGTGCGTGATCTCCGGCAACTGCGCCACGGACAGCGGCGCTGGCGTATGCCGACGCGGACCGACAAACTGCACCGGACTGCAACGCTCGGAGAAAACCGGATCGGTGAGCACATTGCATTGCCGGAACTGGAACAGGAAAGATGCATGACCAAGCCAAGTCAGGCGCGGCACATCAGCCACCGATGCCAGCTGATGCAAGTCCGGTTTGATCAGAGGGAAACGTTTGCCAGGAGGAAAGCGGGCGCCGGTTTCAATTTGCCAGCGAAAGAAATCGGTCAAGCCATGGGACGGCGTCCGCTCGATATTACGAAACCGGCCTTTATGAAATGTCGAGCGAGCGGCCAGCTCGGCAAGACGCTGCCGATCCAGCGCCATTACTGCATCAGGCCAGCAATCGCCCGCTCGATGGCATCCAGATCAGGAATCACAGCCAGATCGCCACCCATCTGAACATACATGGCTTCCGCAGGGCCGCTCTGCACCGGCTCTTCGACAATATCATCGTTGCCGACACGAGACTGCCTCGGAATACCCTGAATAATAATGGCGTAAAACTTGAGCTTCCCGGTCACCGTATTGATCACCGCAATCCGCGCATCCTGACCAATGGAAACCTGACCACTGTCATTCAGCTTTTCGAATGACAGCAACGGAATTTCCTCATCCCGCCAGTTGATCCAGCCCAGCAACCACTCCGGACCATGGCCCGGCCGCTCTGGTTGACGCAATGGAATAATCTCCGCCACAACAATGTTCGGCAGTAACCAGGGGCGCCCCTGCATCGGAATCAGCAGCCCCGGAATATCGTTCGGCAAATCGGCCATCCTGTTCTCCTCCGTCAGTGCACCTTGCTGCGGATATCCTGCCGCACGTATTCCACCAGAGCCAGCGCCAGCTTGTCCGGCGTGCCGGAATAACTGACACATCCAGTATCACGCATGGAGTCCGGCTGACTACTGCAGGCGCAACTATCTGCATCCTGCGCCCAGACCGGCGCGCCGCGTTGCTTCATGGCCGGGCCGGCAATCGAACCATCATTGCCCATGCCACTGAATATGATTGCCCCAGCCCGATCACCAAAGCGAGTTGAGACATTGTTTACCACCTGATCAATGGAGGGCGAATAGGGGCCTTCCCACTGCTTTCCGGTAGAGACAACCCGGCCGGTATCGGTAAAGGCTATCTCGTACTCCACCGGGGCGATCAGTACCGTGCCGTGACGCAATTGTTCACCGTCATATCCAACCCGGCATTCAAACGAATTATCGCGACAGAGCACACCCGCGAGCGTTTCAAGAAAGCCGCTATCAATGTGTTGCGCCAGGATAAACGCCACCGGCAGCTCCGCAGGCAAGCAATCAAGAAACGCCTTTACCGCAGCCGGACCTCCGAGCGACGCACCAAGCATCCAGATTCTCTCCGGCACCGGACCAATCTTTACCTTGTGGAACTCTTTCGGTGTCGGAATGTTGATAGCCGGTTTGGAGGCCTTCAGGGTATCCAGCTTTACATCAACTCTCGGACGTCCAACATAGTCCAGCATCTTGCTCAGCAGGCGGCGTTCCCAACGCGGATAATGCGGTGAATTGCGTGCTGGCGCCTGACCATCTGAAAACAGAATCGGTACCGGGGTATCCTCCAGCAGGCGATCAAGAAAATCCTGCCAGCGGTCCTCATGGTTGAGGTCGACCACCCATAAATCCAGGGCGTCCGACGCCAGCCACCGAGCCTCAATATTACCCGGGTCACTGTTGACCACCACTTCGTAGCCCTGCCCGCGCACCGCGGACGACAACAGATGTCCCTGCAGAGAAGTGTCGGCAATGATACCGATGCGGGGACTACCGGAGGTCATGTGCCGGCAGTCTCCCGTTGACGCGCCAGCAGCTCCTGAATCGTTTCGAGCAGTTCACCTTCCTGGAACGGCTTGCCCATGTAGCGGTCAACACCAATTTCAAATGCTCGCTCGCGGTGCTTCTCACCAGTACGGGAGGTGATCATGATAATCGGGATGTTTTTCAGCCTGGAATCGTGGCGCACATGAGAAGCCACTTCGAAACCGTCCATCCTCGGCATCTCGATATCGAGCAGCATCAGGTCCGGACGTCGCTCTTCCAGCTTGGCAACCGCATCGACACCATCTTTGGCGGTCATGACTTCGTAGCCACTGCGCTCGAGCAGACGGGTGGTTACCTTCCGCACCGTTACCGAATCGTCGGTCACCATGACCAGAGGAGCACGTTTTTCTTCCACTGCTGGTGCCGGCGCTTCCGGAACGATCTCCGGCAACTCCGCTTCGACCCGTGCTCGCCGCTCCAGCAACTTGTGCTGACGTTGCAAATGCGCAGCACGAATCAGTGAGTGGACATCAAGAATGATAACCACCGAACCGTCACCGAGAATGGTCGCACCACTGATGCCCGCCACCGTTGCCAGCTGCGGGCCTACAGACTTCACCACCACTTCGCGGGAACCGACCAGGCCATCTACCAGAATCGCCACCTGGTGCTCGGTGCTGCGAATCAGCAATACCGGCAACGGGGTCTGCTGGCTCATCAGGTGCGATGGCACCCGCTGACCATGGACAAAGTTACCAGCGTAATCCAGCTCATAGGATTGCCGCGCATACATGAACGACGGCGAGTCATCGCCAAAATAATTTTCCAGCTCGTAAGGACTGATGCGGACAATACCTTCGATCTGGTTTAGTGGGATGGCATAAATGTCCTCTCCCACACGAATCATCAGCGCGCGGTTCATGGCCAGAGTAAACGGCAGGCGGATGATAAAGCGTGTGCCCTGACCCTTCTTCGAATCAATCGATACCGAGCCACCCATCTGCTTGATCTCGGAGGACACCACGTCCATGCCGACACCACGACCGGAGATCTGGGTTACCTTTGCCGCCGTTGAGAAACCGGCATTAAAAATGAACTGTTGGATTTCCTGATCCGTGAGGCGCGCATTCTCCTCAATCAGGCCACGCTCAACCGCCTTGCGACGAACGGCATCGGTATCAATACCCTTGCCGTCATCGGACAGGATCATCACTACCTCGCCACCCTCCCGGGTCAGCTCCAGAGTAATGTGGCCGGTTTCATCCTTGCCGGCAGCGCGACGCCCTGCCGGGTCTTCAATGCCGTGGTCAACACCGTTACGCAGCATGTGCTCCAGCGGCGCCACGATCCGCTCCATCAGGGTGCGGTCCAGCTCGCCTTCCGGATTGACCACATCAAATTCAACTTTCTTCCCGATCTCACCGGACACCTGACGGACAATGCGACGCAGACGCGGCACCAGTCGCGAGAACGGCACCATGCGGGTACGCATCAAACGCTCTTGCAACTCGGTGTTAATTCGCGATTGCTGCAGCAACAGGGTTTCCGTGTCACGGGTGCGATCAATCAGGGTTTGCTTCAAATCAAGCAAGTCAGATGCGGATTCCGAAAGCTGCTTGGTAATCTGGTGCAGTTCGGAATACTGGTCCATTTCCAGAGGATCGAAATCCTCGCCATATTCACCACTCTCCAGACCCTGCTGGTAGGTGGACATGATCTGCGATTCGGTTTCGACATCAAGACGCCGCAGCTGTTCATACAAGCGCTCGATGGTGTTTCCCATTTCCTGCACATGGTGCGCGAACTCGGTGACGCCCTGCTCAACACGACCACGGTTGATACTGGTCTCACCGGCAAGGTTCACCAGCGACTCCAGAACGCCGGCATCAATGCGCACCATTTCCTGCGGTTGCTGCTGCGCCTGCTGGCGACGGGTGAGTTTTTGCGGTGCCGGGCCGGCTTTCTGCGCGGCCGGCGCAACGGCGGCGGGCGCAGTGGTCGGGGCTGGCATGGTCGCAGCCGGAGCACTGGCGACCGGCACTGCCGAAACTGCCTTGGTCAGCTGCTCGACCAGTTCGTTGATGCGATCCTGCCAGGCGTGCATGCGGGCAAAAAATTCTGCCGGCGGCCCCTTGCGCATGTCAGTTTCTTCAAGCGCTGTTTCAAAGTCATGGCTTATATCGCCGAGCGCCTTGAGACCGGCAAGACGTGCCCCACCCTTCAGCGTATGCAGGACACGCTTGAGTTCGTTACCGGCGTCGGAGTCTTCCGGGTTTTGCTGCCACGCGGTCAGATGGACTTCGAGAGCTTCACACAACTCACCGGACTCTTCGACAAAGATGCCGAGAATATCCGCGTCAACATCCGCCGGTAGAACAAATGCACTCTCCTGCGCGGTGGCAACGGCTGGCGCCTCTGCCTGCGTCGGCGCAGGCGTGGCCGCCGGGGCAGCAGGTACCGGCACCACTGCGGCGGCCGGCAGAACAAATCCGGCCGGATCAGCAATGTAGCCATGAATAGCGGCAACCAGCTCGTTGGCCGGAACAAGCGCCGTGTTTGCCTTGATTCCTTCAACCATCACGGCAAGGCGATCATGGCAGCGCTGCAATAATTCGAACAGCACCGGATTCGGCTTCAATGTTCCCAGCGCCAGACCTTCGTACAGATTCTCGAGCTCATGGCCAAGATCGCCAAGCTCGGGAATTTCAGCCATCCGCGCTCCACCCTTGAGGGTGTGCAGATCGCGCTGCAGTGATTGCACTTCAATCAGGTTGTCCGGAGCTTCCATCCAGGACTCAAGACTGGTGCCGGCAGCCTCCAGAATTTCGTCGGCTTCCTCAAGGAAGATCTCGACCAGTTCCGGGTCACGCTCTGCTTGAGGAGGCGGCGTGCTGTCCTCCTCCAGCACAACGGGCGCGGCACTGACAACCTCCTCCACCTGCGGCATTTCCCATTCAGGCTCTGCCGGGAAATCCGGGTCCTGCTGAACTTCCCCGGCAATGATGCTGGCCTGATCAGCGTCGGGCTCCGGCGGCGCAGCGCTGACAGCCTGTGGCTCCGGAACAAGCTCGCTGACCTCAACACCATTACCTGCGAGGAATGCGATAATCGCCTGCACCAACTCAGGAGCAGCACTGCAAGCACCAGAGCTGCGCATCGCATCAATCATGTCGGCAAGACGATCGTGGCAACGATGCAACAGCGTGAAAAGATCCTCGCTGGCACTCAATAAGCCATTGCCAAAACCCTCGTAGAGAGTCTCCAGCTCGTGGGCAAGATCACCAATCGGGCGAATCCCGGCCATCCGCGCGCCGCCTTTGAGCGTATGCAGGTCGCGCTGCAGCCCGGCAAGCTGACTGCTGTCCCCGCCATGCCATGCATCAAGTGCGGCACTGGCGCTTTCCATGACTTCTTCCGCTTCTTCCAGAAAAATCTCAAGCAGCTCCGGATCCACCTCCAGAGCTGTTTCAGTGTCATCCGCACCCGGCAACTGCTCTTCGGCGAAGCTGATTTCCTCGTACTGGATCTCTTCTGTCTGTTGCTGCGCCAACGGCTCATCGCCAGACATCGGCGGCTCATGACCAAATGCCGTTACCTCATCGGTATCAGCGAAGTCACTCAGATCTGTGAACTCGATTTCCTCGATGTCCATGCCACCGGGACCATCGTCTTCCGGTCCGGATTCGAGAAACGCAGCCAGTGACGCCAGCAGCGATGCATCCCGTTTGAGCGACTGGGCAGCGGCCAGATGATCCATCATGTTGATCAGCGCCTCATGGGCGCGGGTTGCCACATCGAGGAAATCGCCAGTCAGGCGAATACGCTGCTCAGAAAGCGCGGCGTAGCAACTTTCCAACGATCTGGCCAACTCTGAAATTTCCACCAGCCCGGCGGTATCAGCACTGCTCGCAAGCAGGCCGAGCTCGTCACGCAATTTTTCCAGGCCGGCAATCTCGGTCGGGTTCTGTGACCAACTGGCCAACAGGCTGTCGGCATCCAGAATCAGGTCCATACCGGCGGAAAGGAATACCGATACCAGATGCGGATCAGGACCGCCGCCGCTGCCATCCGACGCCATGGCATCGTGCAGCCGCTCAATAAGGATATCCGCATCCGGAATGACAACCGCCGCACCGGACGACGCGGCCAGCCCGGCAGCCATTGCATCCGTCACATCCGAAATCAATGTCACCGCGTCACGGCCGGCCATGCCACCAGCGCCGGCCAGTGCCCGGGTATAGGCTTCCGCAGGCTCCGCGATTGCTGCCACCGCCTTGACGCCAGCCATGCGGGCACTGCCTTTCAGGGTGTGAAAGGCACGATAGACGGTATCTTCAAGCGGATTTTCAGCCAGATCCTCGTCGATTCCAGCAAGCCACTCTCTCAGCATTTCGATATTGCTTTCTGCTTCCGACCGGAAAATTTCCAGCAATACCGTATCGGTATCTTCATCCTTTTCCTCTGTCGACTCAGGAGCCTCGACAGACTCTTCCGGTGCCGTCGCAAAGACATCTGGTATGACGCTTATTGAGCCGCCATTTGCCAGAGCAAATGCCGCTTCACTGAGCGGCGTAACATCACAGGGGTCCGGTTCACGTTTGGCAAAGGCATCGACCAGAGAAGGAATCAGGCCATGCACGGCGCGCACCAGCTCGATCAGAATAGGTGTCGCGACAATGGTCTGATCGATCACCCGGTTCATCATATTTTCAATCGACCAGGCCAGCTCGCCGACGGTTGATGCGCCAACCATCCGGCCAGAACCCTTCAGGGTATGGAAAGCCCGGCGGAATTCCACCAGCGCTTCCTGGTCATTCTGATTCGCTGCCCAACGGGGGAAATACTCGTTCAGGGCTTCAAGTACTTCACCGGCTTCCTCGACAAAAATCTCGACGATCTCATCATCGATCAGATCGTTTTCATCCCGGGCTGCCGGCCTGGCCACTGGCGTCGGAGTCGGCGCCACCGGAGCAGCAGCCGGTTGCGCAACAATTTCGACGTCCTCGGACTCAAACGAAGCGATGTCCGCGGAATCATCTGGCAGGGCCAGATCAATAGACTCGTCAACACCGGACTCTTCTTCAACGGCAGCGACCGGAAGCTCATCTTCCTCTACGGCAATACTGGCCTGAGCCTCTGCAGGCGGCTGCACTGCCGGACTCGGTGGTTGCATGGGCGGCAAGGAAACGCTGATCTCTTCCGCGGCAAGCGCTGATACGCCACCGGCTACCACCTTGCCTGCAGCAGCACCGCGGCCAAATTCATTGTCTTCGATCGGGTAACCGAGCATGCCAACACTGTTGCGAGCCAGATCCAGCATTTCATCGCCGGACTCGGGATCATCGGTAATACGCTCCAGATAATATTCAACACTGGTGATCGCGTCAGCGAGCGTATCCATGCTGCGCCAGTCCGGCTTTTCAGATTCTTCCGGCAGCAGCTTTTCATTGATATAGATAACGCACTGGCGCAACACTGCGGCCGGGCGGGGCAACAGGATCATGCCCAGACCACCACGCACTGCCGTCAGCTTTTCCGGCACATCGGCAAGATGGGATTTCTGCCACTGCGAGGCAATAAACTCGACAATGCCATCCTTTGCCTCTTCCAGGCCGGCGCGGCATTCACGAATAACAGCGTCACGCGCTTTCTGAACATGATCCGGCACGACTGCAAGAGCACCTTCGCGATCAGAACTGCGGCGATCGCCGGTCATGCCCTGCAAGGTGGCCTCGACGTACAACAGGGCGCCCGCCACATCCATCAACAGGGAACGATCTGGCGCCTGTTTGCCGGCCGCAATGGCATCAATTACCGCAAGCTGATCTTCGACCAGTTTGCGCGGCTGACCAAGACCAAGCACCGCCACCGTATCAGCAACCTGCTTCAGGGTCTGACTTTGCGGCTTGAGTTTGCTGCCATCTTTCTCTTCGTTGTGAACAAAGGCCTCAAGCGCATCCTTGACCTTATTGATCTCCTCGGACAGAGCGCCAACAACAGATGCCATCGCAGCCTGATCAGGCCCACTCATCTTCGCCCGTTCGGAACTGATCAACTCATCGGAGGGCAGTGCATCACTGAGACGATAACGCTCACGCACCTGATTGATAGCAGGCCCGCTCTTGTCACTTTTGGCAATGTAGTAAAGCAGATTCTTCATCAGCTCCGAGGGCGCCGTCTTGGCAAGAACGGGAGCGCCATCCGCTGCCAATATCCGTAGCAGACGATCAAGCTGACCCAGCACCGACTTGACGGAAGTGCCCGGCTGAATTCCGCCCAAAGACAGGCCCTCTACCATCGCCGTGGAAACCTCCCACAGCGGTGACATGGCGGCATCGCCGGTTACCTGCTTGAGCTTGGTAAATACCTTGGCCATAAAACCGTAGTTGGACGGCAGATTCTCGCCACGAATCACACCTAGCAGAGCGATCTGATACATCTGCCGGATCTTGCGCGCCAGCTGCGGAAATGCCGGATCCTCAAATACCGACACCGGCACTTCGCCATGACTGGCCGCGCCGGCGAGATCGGGCTTGAACAATGAGGTCTCTGAAAGCAGGGACTCGCCCCGGGATGCGCGAAGGTCATTCAGCAGCGGCAACAATACCAGCGGCAAGTCACGGCGACTGGCCTGCACGCGATCCAGATAGGGAGGCAGCTGCAGGATGGCCCGCATCAGGGTTTCCTGCGCGTCCGCCAGCTGCGACACCTTGCCATCCAGCAAGGCCTGGGCAAGCTTTTCCATTTCCTCGGCGAGCAGGGCTGCACCGTAAAACTCAACCATCTGCAAGGTGCCATAGACCTGATGCAGATAGGTCTGGCAAAAACGCATGCGGGTGGAGTCGTCCGGGTTGTCAACGAAGGCTTCCAGCGCCTGCTGCGCCTGATTCAGGGTCTCCTGAATCTCTCCGCGAACCCAGTCGAGTGCCAGATAGTCATGCCGGTCGGTCATGTCTGCTCCCGATCAACCCTGACGTCGCCGAAACGCCAGAGTGTCTTTAAATGGCACCCGCTCTAGGTCCGGGTGGCTCCAGTCAGTAATCTCGCCCAGGCCCAACACCATCATCCCACCGGGGGCGAGGCGCTCAGCCATGTGCGTCACGATCTGACGTTTTCTCCAGCGCCGAAAATAGATCAGCATGTTCTGACAAAAAATCAGATCCATGTCCTGCATCGGCGCCTTGTTTATCTCCAGCACATTCAGTCGCGCGAAACAAATCCGGTCTCGCAGCGATGGCACAACCTGATACTCGCGCTCGTTCAAACGCTCGAAGTATCTGTCACGAATACCTGCATCCACTCGCTCGACACGGCGAGCCGGATAATTTCCGCGGCGCGCCTTACTCAGCGTCGGCAGGCTGATATCCGTGGCGGTAATGCCAAAAAAATGCTGACTTTTCTTTTCACTGAAAATCTCATTGATGAGCATACCCAGCGAATAGGGCTCCTCACCCGTGGAGCAGCCAACACTCCACACGTCCAGCGATTGCTTGCCAGGACGGGCCGCAAACTCGGTTACGTACTCCTCCACCAATGCATAGGAGCTGGGATGGCGAAAGAAACTGGTCTCCTGAACCGTCAGACGATCAACCAGCACCGACCATTCCATGGCCTTGGACTCGGTGGTGCCGGCAACCAGCTGTTCGTAATAAACGTCATAGTCGGCAATGCCGAGCTCGCGCATACGAATGTTCAGACTGGTTTCCAGAAACGTCTTGCGCTCCTGGCTCAAGGTCATGCCAGTGCGCTCTTCAAGTAGCGCCTGCCAGAGCTCGAACTGCTCCTGCTCCATGACAGGCGTATTTTTGATCGACCAGCGATCTTTCACGGCAGCACTCGACATCATGGTTCCGACTCCGGAACCGGTTCAACCTGCGACTTAAGTCGGCAGGCGGAAACCGGCTACCGAGTTACGCATTTCCTGAGCCATCTCGGCGAGGTTACCAATCGACCGTGCAGTGGCCGTGGTACCCGACGAGGTCTGCGAGGTAATCTCCTGAATAACGTTCATGGTGTTGGAGATGTGACCAGCAGAAGCGGCCTGCTGACGAGCGGCGTTGGAAATGTTCTGAATCAGGTCAGCCAGGTTTTTCGATACGTTTTCAATTTCTTCCAGCGCGACACCGGCGTCCTGGGCCAGACGAGCACCCTTTACTACCTCGGCGGTGGTTTGTTCCATCGAGATAACCGCTTCGTTGGTATCGGTCTGAATGGTTTTTACCAGCGTTTCAATCTGCTTGGTTGCCGCAGCGGAACGTTCTGCAAGGCGCTGTACTTCGTCGGCAACAACCGCGAAGCCTCGACCCGCTTCACCGGCCATGGACGCCTGAATCGCCGCGTTAAGAGCCAGAATGTTGGTCTGGTCAGCAATGTCGTTAATCAGCGATACGATGTCACCAATCTCCTGGGACGATTCACCCAGACGTTTAATACGCTTCGAGGTTTCCTGAATCTGCTCACGGATGGTATCCATGCCGTGGATCGTTGCCTGTACCACTTCCGCGCCCTTGTTGGCGATGGCTACCGCTCGTTCCGCAACGGCCGCGGATTCAGAGGCGTTGGCAGATACCTGGTCAATAGAGACCGCCATTTCGTTTACAGCAGCAGAAGCACCGGCAATTTCCTGAGCCTGATGCTCGGACGCTTCGGCAAGGTGCATAGCAGTGGACTGGGTTTCCTGGGCAGCAGACGCCACCTGTACCGCAGTCTGGTTAATGGTTTGTACCAGAGAGCGCAGCTGGTCAATGGAGAAGTTGATAGAGTCAGCGATCGCACCGGTGAAGTCCTCGGTTACTGTCGCCTGTACTGTCAGGTCACCGTCAGCAAGGTCGCCGAGTTCGTCAAGCAGACGCAAAATAGCTGACTGGTTCCGCTGGTTTTCTGCCTCCAGCTCTTCTTTTTGCTTTTGATCTACCGCAACCCGCTGGAAGACGATGACCACGAACAGGCCCAGAGCGATACCGGAGAACATCAGACCGGCCAGCACGGACGGAAAGATTCCACCGGTGGACTGTTCGAATTCCTCACCCAGTGCGGTGGACTCCACCAGCAAATCCTGCGAGCGCAGGAAGATGTTGTCTGCCGCCGCACGAACCTGGAACAGCTCCGGTGCAGTTTCCAGAATTTCATCGACAGACTGGTTTACGAACTCATCAAACAGCGAGGCAATCTCTGCAAGGTAATCGAGCGCTTCCGGGTCCTCGATCATTTCGATGCCAAGCGCATCGTCGCCTTCGATCATACCGTTCATGACCCGGCCGAACTGGCTGGCATCACGACCGAAACTGTCTGCTGCCTGCACCGCGCCCTCACCACCGGCAAGCACCCGGTCAATGGCGCGAACAATACGCTCGGCGAGCAACGACTGACGATTGGCAACAGTCACCTGATCCGGGCTCGCCTCACCCATTACCATGATGTCAACGACGCCTTCGTATTCGGCCTGCAACATCGGCACCGTCTGCGACAGGGTCGCAGCCACTTCGTGCAGATCGATAACCGTGTCTTCACCACTCAGAATGACGTTGGAGCTTTCTTTCACGTCATCCCAGAGCATCTGCACACGGCCGAGCAGCTCAGGATCAGCGTCCGCTTCCTTCACCTGATCCCAGGCTTCCTGAAAGCTGTTCTTCGCCGCATCCAGCTGACCGAACGCCTCGGCGTTACCGGCCGCCGCTTCCAGCGCGTTCTTGGCGATCTGCTGTGACACAACTCGCAGCTCGGAAGCGTAGGTGATGTTATCTTTCGCTACGTCCGCCTGAATGGCGAGGAACGTGAAGTTGAACACCGCAAGCAGTACGGCAATACCCGCCCCTGCGTACAGACCCAGCGTCAGCGGACTACCGCTTGCTCCCCCCCGAAACCTGGCGAGCATTTCTCCCGGATTGAAATTCATAACGTGGCTCCTGGCCTGCCTTGCACTTGTTGTTTCACCCGTTCCCCCGCAGCGTCAGCCCGTTCGGGCCACCTGCAGAAACCTCGGATCCTCGGCGAGATGCTCAATACTGAACACCTGCCAGACCTCCCCATCTTTTTCGTAACCGCCCTGAAGAAAGGGCCGCACTGCATCGTCAACATTGTCCGGATCGTCGCTATAGCTGGTCACCGGAAAGTGCTGCATGCCGTACACATCATCGACCGTCAGGCCGGTGTACAGATCACCCTGATCAATGACCAGAAGGCGACGACGTTTTTCCTGCAGTGCACTGCTTTTTTCCAGAAATCCGGTCAGGTCCATCACCGCCATCAATCGGCCACGCACGTTGGCGATGCCCTTCATCCAGTGATGCACACCCGGCACGCGGGTGTAGGACGGTACCTGCAAAATTTCCGAAACCTGTTCCAGAGGCGCCACGTAACGACGCCCATCCAGCAGAAAACCAATGCCGCTCCAGTACTGCACCACGTCCTGACGGGACGGCAACTGCAGAGCCCGCTCACGACAGCGAACTGAATACTCCGCCAGTTTGATGAAGGCAGCAGACGCAGCACTCACGAAACGAAACCCCTCATCCTTCCGCCAGCATTCGCTCGACAGTGCGCATCAGCACCTCTTCGTCGACCGGCTTGGTCAGATAATCCTTGGCGCCCTGGCGCTGACCCCAGACACGATCGGTTTCCTGATCCTTGGTGGTCACGATGATGATCGGGATATGCGCGGTGTCTGAGCCCTTGGTCAGCTGTCGGGTAGCCTGAAAACCGTTCAGCCCCGGCATCACCACATCCATCAGCACCAGATCCGGCATTTCCGCCCGCGCGACAGCCACACCATCAGCACCATTTGCCGCTTCAATCACCGAGTGCCCATGGCGCTCGAGTATCTCCCGCAACTTGTAGGTCTCGGTGGGAGAGTCATCGACAATCAGAATCTTCGCCATAACAGCAACCTCAATTTCACCGCTGCCCGAAACGGGCAGGGTCACATTTACATCTGGACGTGTTCGCGAATCGCGCCAAGCAGCTCTTCTTTCGAGAATGGCTTGGTCAGGTAT
Organism: Alcanivoracaceae bacterium; assembly: GCA_023146255.1. Lineage (GTDB taxonomy): Bacteria > Pseudomonadota > Gammaproteobacteria > Pseudomonadales > Alcanivoracaceae > PGZG01. Next base: position 44,141 of record JAGLCJ010000013.1, on the reverse strand, counting down.
TCGTCAGAGCCGACAATCCGGCCCTTGGCTTTATCGAACAGACCATCCTTGGAAGACAGCATGATCACCGGCGTATCCTTGAACGCGCTGTTGTTCTTGATCAGTGCGCAAGTCTGGTAACCATCCAGACGTGGCATCATGATGTCGACAAAAATAATGTTGGGTTTGGTATCTGCGATCTTGGCCAGCGCATCAAAACCGTCGGTTGCCGTGATCACTTCACAGCCGGCTTTTTTGAGCAGTGTTTCCGCCGTACGACGGATGGTCTTCGAGTCATCGATGACCATTACCTTGAGATCCTGGAAGTTTTCTTCAGTCATGGAGTGCAGCCTTCAGCCGTCCGCAGTTATGAGGCTTAACTTGTTGTATCTACAGGCCTTTTAAGTTCTTTTATGGCCAGATAGGATGTTTGTCCTAGCTCAGTGGCGAGTTTTAACACAGTTTCCACATTCAATCCATAACACCTTATAAAGGCTGCAAAAAGCACCCCGACGGATGGTGTGCCCCGGGGGCCACTGCTACCATGTCGACGCCATCACCGGAGCCAGCATGACAATCCGCCTCGGGGTCGTGATGGACCCCATCAGCAAGATCAAGCCATGGAAAGACAGCACCTTCGCGATGCTGCTGGAAGCGCGCCGGCGTGGCTGGCAGGTGCTGTACATGACTCCGGCCGACCTTTACGTCCGCGACGGCCGGACCTTTGCCCGCGCCAGCGACCTGCATGTGATCGATAACAATGATCACTGGTATGAAAAGGGCGAGGCCGAAGACCTCGATATGGCCAGCCTGAACATCGTGCTGATGCGGCAGGATCCGCCTTTCAACAACGAGTACGTCTACGTCACTTACCTGCTGGAAAAGCTTGAGCGGGAGGGCGTGCTGGTGGTGAACCGGCCGCAAAGCGTGCGCGATTGCAATGAAAAGCTGTTTGCCACCGAGTTCCCGCAGTGCTGCACCCCGACGCTGGTGGCCAGCCGTGCCGATCTGCTCAAGGACTTTGTCGCCGAGCATCAGGATGTGGTGATGAAGCCGCTGGATGGTATGGGCGGCTCGAATATCTTCCGGGTGCCGGCCGACAGCCCGAATACCAGTGTCATCATTGAGGTGCTTACCCGGCAGGGCCAGACTCCGATCATGGCCCAGCGCTATATCCCGGAGATCAAACAGGGTGACAAACGCATCCTGATGATCAATGGCGAGCCGATTCCCTATGCCCTGGCCCGAGTGCCGAAAGAAGGCGAGCTGCGCGGCAATCTGGCCGCCGGCGGCAGCGGCGTCGGCCGCGAACTGAGCGAGCGCGACCGCTGGATCTGCCAGCAGATCGGCCCGGTGCTGAAGGCCAGGGGCCTGTATTTCGTTGGCCTTGATGTGATCGGCGACTACCTCACCGAGATCAATGTCACCAGCCCGACCTGCATCCGTGAGCTGGACGAGATCTACGGCCTGAACATTGCCGGGCAGCTGTTTGACTGCCTGCTCGACCAGCTCGCCACGGAGTAGCGATGGCCGCAGCCACCACCGTCAGCGCTGCCGACCGGCTCAGCTTCATGCTGTTTCTGGCGCTGGCCTTTCATGCCGTGCTGATTCTCGGGCTCGGCTTTGCCCCGGAGGACCCCGGGGCGGCGGCACGCACCATCGAGGTCACCATCGCCCAGCAGCTCAGCGAGACCGAGCCGGAGGACGCCGACTTTATTGCCCAGGCCAACCAGCAGGCCTCCGGCGATCTCGACGAAAAGCGAGAGGTCACCACCACTGAACAGTCGCCGTTCGACAGCCAGACTATTGCCCAGGTAAACCTGCAAAGCCCGTCCACCCTGAATCCGGACCCGGCGCCAGTGCAGCGGGTGACCCTGACCACGCAGGGCGTGTCATCACGCAAGGCGCCCGTGAAAGTCGACAAACCCACTCCGCCAAAGCCGTTGCCGAAATCCAATCGCGAATCGGACGCCGCCATGAGCGAGGAAATCGCCAGTCTCCAGGCGCGGCTGGATGCCCAGAAGCAGGCCTACGCCAAGCGCCCGCGGGTGCATCACCTGACCTCGGTGTCAGCCAAGGCGCACTACGAAGCCCTGTACCTGGACAGCTTTCGCCGCGCCGTCGAGGAAATTGGCACCCGTAACTTCCCGCAGAAGGCACTTAATGAAGGCATCTTCGGTAATGTCCGGCTGGCAGTGCAGCTAAAACCCAATGGCAGCGTCGACAAGATCGAGGTGACCCTGTCATCCGGTCATCGCTTCCTCGACGAGGCAGCCATCCAGAGCGTCCGGCTGGCAGCACCATTTGCGCCGTTCCCGGATGAGATGCGCCAGAACGTCGACATTCTCGAGATCATCCGTACCTGGCGGTTTGATTCCCGTGAGCGGCTGACCTCGCACTGAGTCATGCCCCGCTCACTTGTTACTGACCTGCTTCACCCCAATACTGGTGTCATGAGTTATCCGAGCCTGAAAAATCATTTCCTGATCGCCATGCCACAGCTGGCCGATCCGAACTTCCATCACAGCGTCACCTGGGTGGTGGAGCACGATGCCGACGGCGCCATGGGTCTGACCGTGAACCGGCCCTCGTCGCTGTCGCTGGACGATATCCTTGCCGATCTCGAGATCAAGCATGATGTTCTGGCCGGCCGCCATCAGGTGGTACAGGGCGGGCCGATGCGCCCGGAAACAGGCTTTATCCTGCACCCGGATACCGGTGATCACTGGACCGCCAGTCAGCTGCTGACGGATGGCCTCCGTCTTACCACCTCCCGCGACATCCTCGAAGCCATTGCCGAAGGCAAGGGTCCGGACCGTTCGCTGACGGTGCTCGGCTACGCTGGCTGGGGACCCGGTCAGCTGGAGCAGGAAATCCTTGATAACAGCTGGCTCAGCGTGCCGGCCGAGCCAGCCACCCTGTTTGAGGTACCCATCAGCGAGCGCTGGCAGACCGCCGCCAACACCCTCGGCGTCGATATCCGCCTGCTCAGCGGTGATGCCGGCCATGCCTGAGACAGTGCTCGGCTTTGACTACGGCACAAAGAAAATCGGCATCGCCTGCGGCCAGTCGCTGACCGGCACCGGCAATCCGCTGCCGGCCGTGGCCAGCCGCGATGGCGTGCCGGACTGGGATAGCATCGGCAAGCTGATCGCCGAATGGCAGCCGTCCGCCTTTGTCATCGGCCTGCCTCTGAACATGGACGACAGTGAAAGCGAATCGAGCGAGCGGGCCCGGCGCTTCGCCCGCCAACTCAATGGTCGCTTTGGCAAGCCGGCGTGGATGGTGGACGAGCGCCTGTCCACCCGCGAAGCCCGTGACCAGCTCGGCAGCCGCAACAAGCGCGGCCCGGACCCGCGCGTTGACAGTCTCGCTGCGGTGCTGATGATTGAGAGCTATTTCCGCGATGGCGGCAGCCCGCCCTGAAGGAGCGCACCTTGAACTGGACCCGGACCGATATCGATAGCCGCCTCGACCGCATGACGGCGGAGCTGAAGACTTCCCTGCAACGACGTGGCATCAGCGACTTCGCCATGGTCGGCATCCACTCCGGCGGTGCCTGGGTGGCCGACGCGCTGCAACAGCGACTCGGCAAGATTCCGCTTGGCAGCCTCGATATCAGCTTCTACCGCGACGACTTCACCCACCGTGGCCTGCACCCGAACGTCAAACCGAGCCAGCTGCCATTTGAAGTGGAAGGCGCCCATATCGTGCTGGTTGATGATGTGCTGATGACCGGCCGCACCATCCGCGCTGCCATGAATGAACTGTTCGATTTCGGCCGCCCGGCATCGATCACGCTGGTGGTGCTGTTCGATATCGGCCAACGGCAATTGCCAATCAGTGCCGATATTTGTGGCGAGACCTTGGCATTACCACCCCACCAGCGGGTAGAATTGCGCGGACCCGCACCACTAGCTGCGGACATTATCGAGATGACGCCTGAATGATTCCCTCGCCGCCATCCGCGAACATCCAACTGACCGCCGATGGCCGGCTGAAGCACTTTCTTTCCGTCGAAGGCCTGCCCCGCCCCCTGTTAGAAGAAATCCTTGATGGCGCAGCCAGCTTTGTCGAAGTCGGCGACCGCTCGATCAAGAAGGTGCCGCTGCTGCGCGGCAAGACCGTGGTGAATCTGTTTTTCGAAGCCAGCACCCGCACCCGCAGCACCTTCGAGCTGGCCGCCAAACGGCTGTCGGCGGATGTGCTGAATATCGATATTGCCAAGAGCGCCACCAGCAAGGGCGAAACCCTGATGGACATGCTCTGGAATCTGGAAGCCATGGCCAGCGACATGTTTATCGTCCGCCACTCCGATTCCGGTGCGCCTTTCTTTATCGCCAATCATGTCACCCCGCAGGTGGCAGTCATCAATGCCGGGGACGGTCGCCACGCGCACCCGACTCAGGCGATGCTCGACATGTACACCATCCGTCACTACAAGGGCCGCTTTGCAGGCCTCAAGGTGGCGATCATCGGTGATGTGCTGCACTCGCGGGTGGCACGCTCGCAGATTCATGCCCTGAATATTCTCGGCGCAGAGGAAGTCCGGGTGATCGGCCCGAAAACCCTGCTGCCGAAGGATATCGAAAGTCTCGGCGTCAGCGTTTACACCGACCTTGCAGCCGGACTGCGCGATGTCGATGTGGTGATTGCGCTTCGGTTGCAGAAAGAGCGGATGGATTCCGCATTGCTGCCGTCGGAAGGCGAATTTTTCCGCCTCTATGGTTTGAACAACGATCGCCTGCGTCCGGCCAAACCCGATGCCATTGTCATGCATCCCGGGCCGATCAATCGCGGCGTCGAAATTGCCTCGGAAGTGGCCGATGGTCCGCGCTCGGTGATTCTGCATCAGGTCACCTTCGGCATCGCGGTGCGCATGGCGGTGATGTCGATGTGCATCAGCGGACAGGAGAGCGGGCTGTGAGCCAGAAAGCGCATTTGCTGATCCGCAAGGGCCGGGTAATTGATCCGAACACTGGCCGTGATGAAGTGCTCGATGTGCTGATTGAAAACGGCCGGCTGGTGCGTATCGCTGCCAGCCTCGACGCGCCGGGTGCAGAGATCATCAACGCCGAAGGCATGCTGGTGCTGCCAGGTCTGGTGGATACCTGCGTCCATCTTTCCGAACCGGGCGGCGGCCGCAGCGGTTCCATTGCCTCGGAAACCCGCGCCGCGGCCAGCGCCGGCATCACCCATCTGTGTGCCCAGCCGAATACTGATCCGGTCATCGACAGCACCGCCGTGGTCCGTCTGATTCGCGAGCGCTCGTTCAAGGCCGGCTTCGCCAAAGTGCTGCCATTGGCTGCCATGACCCAGCAACTGGAAGGCCGGCAACTGGCGGAAATGGCGACATTGAAAGAGGCCGGTTGCATCGGCGTCAGCAACGCCGGCAGACCGGTGCAGGATGCGCTGGTGCTGAAACGCAGTTTTGAATACGCCGCCACTTTCGACATCCCGGTGATGATGCGACCGCAGGACGCCGCCCTCAGTGCCGGCGGCTGCGCCCACGAAGGTCCGGTGGCCTCCCGTCTCGGTTTGCCCGGCATTCCGGCGGTGGCAGAAACCATCGAGCTGTCACGCGCCTTGATACTGTGCGAGGCCACTGGCGTGCGCCTGCATGTGCAGCAGATCAGCTGCAGCGCCAGCACGGCACTGATTCGTGACGCCAAGGCCCGCGGCCTGCCGGTGACCGCCGATGTCAGCATTCATCATCTGCTGCTGGACGAATCCGCACTGGAAGGTTTCAACAGCGATTGCCATATCCAGCCGCCGCTGCGCAGCCGCGAAGATCGTGAAGCGCTGCTGGTGGCGGTGGCCGACGGCACCATTGATGCGGTCTGCTCGCAACATATTCCGCTCGGCTCGTCGAGCAAACAGGCACCGTTCCCGTCTACCCGCGCCGGCATTGCCGGTATCGAAACGCTGTTGCCACTGATGCTGAAACTGGTGGATCAGGGTGCGCTGACGCTGCATCGCGCCATTGCACTTCTGTCCTCCGGTCCAGCGCGCTGCCTTGGCCAGCAGATCGGCCATCTGGAAATCGGTCGCAACGCCAGTCTCTGCGTGGTCGATGCCGCCGCCATGCGCACACCGATTGATGACTGGCTCTCTGCCGGCAAGAACAGTCCGTGGCTGGATGCCGAACTGCCCGGCAATGTTCGCCTGACCGTATGCGAAGGCCGTGTCACCTGGCTGTCAGACTGACTTTCTTGCTGATCAGTATTTTCCCTTAGTGGTACCAGGCCCGGCCTGATACCACTTTTTATCGCCGCTTTGTCCCTGTTGCTGCCGCTCCTACAATGCCGGCCCCGTTCCCGGAGTGGTCCCATGAACCTGCCTGCCCTGCTCGGCGATGTTATCGGTCGTCGTTATCGTCTTGTCACTGCGCTGTCACTGCTGCTGGTGTTTGTTGCCGCCGCTGGCGCTGCACGGCTGACTTTCAATGCCGACTTCCGCGCCTATTTCAGTGACGACAATCCGCAGCTGCTGGCATTCGAAGCACTGGAGGACGACTTCAACAAACGCGACACACTGGTGATGCTCGTTGAAGTACATGAAGGCAGCGTTTTTACGGCACCCGTTTTGAATCTGGTTCGGGAGTTGACCAATCTCGGCTGGACACTGCCGTTTTCACGCCGGGTGGATTCGCTGGCCAGCTTCCAGCATCTGAGTGCGGACGCCGACGGCATCACGGCTCGCAACCTGATCGATAATGATCTGCAGCTTGATGCCGCGTCGGTGGCAAACATTCGCGAGATCGCGCTGGGCGAAGACACCCTGCGCCGATTGCTGATAGCAGAAAATGAAACCGTCACCGCCATCAGCATTGCCCTGCAGCTTCCAGACAATGATCCGAATGCCACCCGTGAGCTGGTAAAGCGTGCCCGTAGCGAAGTCGCCGCACTGGCAGAGCCGCATGCTGACCAGCTGACCGTGCACCTGTTCGGCACCAGCATTATCAATCTGGCGCTCGAAGAAGCCGTTGCCCGCGACATGTCGATGCTTATTCCACTGTCGACATTGCTGATCTATGTGCTGGTGTTTGTCATGTTGCGCAGTCTTGGCGCACTGCTGATCGTATTCAGCGCCATCAGCCTGTCCACCGCCATGGTATTCGGGCTGTTCGGCTGGCTGAATGTGCCGCTGTCACCGGCCATCGGCATTGTGCCAAGCATGATCATGGTGATTGCGGTGGCTGACGCGGTGCATTTGCTGGTGACCTTCCAGCAGCAGCTTGCAACGGGCCGCGAACGCATTGCCGCGATGCAGGAAGCCCTGCGCATTAACTTCGCGCCAATGCTGATCACTTCCATCACCACCGCCATCGGTCTGCTCTGTCTGAACTTCAGCGAAGCGCCGCCCTATCGGGCGCTGGGCAATATGGGCGCTGCCGGCGCCATTGCCGCCTTTATCCTGACTATTACGCTGGTGCCGGCCCTGCTCTGCTGGCTGCCGCCGGGCCGCGGCGTCCAATCCGGCCGCGGCGCCAGTCGTCTGTTTGCACCAATGGAAAAGCTGGCGGACTTCGTCATTCGTCGTCGTCACGCCATCCTGCTTGCCGCGCTGGCGTCGGTAATCATCTTGGTTCCTGGCGTGCCGCAAAACACGCTGTCCGAGCGCTGGCATGAATACTATGACGAAAGCTTTGCCGTGCGCCGGGCACTGGATGTGCAGGATGCCAACCTGAACGGCGTCAATTTTATTGAGTACCGCATTGCCAGCGCTTCCGAGCAGGGCGTTAATGCGCCAGAGTTTCTGCAGGAGCTCGCAGCACTGCATGATTGGCTGAGTACGCATTCTGCGATTGTCCAGGTAGACGGTATCTTGCCGCGCCTGCAAAAAGTTCATCGGCTTCTGGAAACCGGTGCTGACCAACCGACTGAACTTCCAGACACATCCGAGCGGGCCGCGCAGAACATGCTGCTCTATGAAATGTCGCTGCCGCTGGGCCTTGGCATCGAGGAATACATCAGCGCCGACCGTCAGTCGACCCGCATGACCGTATCGTTATCGCGTACCGATTCATCAGCACTGATTGCACTGGATGAACAGATCCGTAGCTGGGTTGGCGAAAACGCGCCGGCACTGCAAATTGATGAAGGCACCGGCCTGGACATGGTGTTCGCACATATTTCCGAGCGCAACATGGCCAGTCTGCTACAAGGCACGGTGCTGGCACTGGTGCTGATCTCGGCGTTGCTGATGTTCATTCTGCGCAGCGTGCGCATCGGCCTGCTTAGTCTGGTGCCGAATCTGATCCCGATTCTCGCTGCATACGGCATATGGGGTTACACCGTTGGCCGCATTGATCTTGGTCTAAGTGTGATTGCCTGCATGGCACTGGGTCTGGTGGTCGACGATACCGTGCACTTTCTCAGCAAGTATCAACGCGCCAGACGCGAGCAGAACATGCTGCCCGAACAGGCGGTGCGTTATGCCTTTTCCACCGTTGGCGTCGCCATGCTGGTGACCACTGTGGTGCTGACGCTTGGTTTTGCCATTCTGATGTTCTCGCCGTTTTCGCCTAGCTGGGGGATGGGTGCACTTTTGTCCACCAGCATTGCGCTGGCTTTGGTCTACGACTTTCTTCTCCTTCCGCCGCTATTAATTGCGGTGGACCGATAGTAACTTCGTAGCAGACCGGATATGCCGCTCCATTGGCCGAATTCCCCATGTCGGCAAGGCGGGCCGCCTCTTTAGGATGCGCCCGCCAGTCCCCGCCCCGGGACCCCCCTGCCGGAGCAAGACATGTCCACCTCGGTACCAACCATGCAAAGCCCGTTGCCACAGCGCCTTGGCGCCTGGTTCAACGAACGCTTTCCACCGGCCAACGCGCTACTGTTCTTCATTCTTTACCTGACCTGCGCCGTGATTGCCCGCCAGCTTCAGGGCCAGATTACGCTATCGTTTGCAGACGTCGTCGGCGCGCTGGTGGCCTGGTCCTGGTTTTTGCTGCTGCGCATCTTTGATGAACACAAGGACTATCAGATCGACCTGCACAATCATCCGCAGCGAATTCTGCAAAGCGGTCTGATCACACTTGGTCATCTGCGCCTGCTGGGCGCCGTTGCCATCGCCAGTCAGATTCTCTGGAGTCTGTATCTGGATCACTGGCAACCGGGCGCAGCACTGCTGGCATGGGCAATGATGTTTGCCTGGACCTGCTTGATGGGGAAAGAGTTTTTCTGCGGCGACTGGCTGGAAAAACGCCTGACCCTGTATGCCTTCAGCCACATGCTGGTGATGCCACTGATCGTCTGGTGGCTGGCGAATCTTGGCGTGCCGGGCTTGGCGCCATCGGCGACTATTATATGGCTGATGGCACTGGCATTTGTCAGTGGCTTTGCCTTCGAGATTACCCGCAAGACCAAAGGCGCCGGGGAAGAGCGTGACAGCGTCGACTCCTACTCGCGTATTTTTGGCGCGCGCGGCGCAGTGCTGGTGATCCTGCTGCTGGCACTGGCAATGCTGGCAATCCAGATCCTGCTGGTCTGGCAACTGGCCGGCATGCTGCCGCTATGGGCGCTGGCCATCTTGCTGATCGCCCTGGGACTTCCGTTGCTGACACTGAAGCGTTACTGGCAGCAGCCGACGGAAAACGCGCGCAAGCACAACGAGGCTGCCATCGCCCTGCTGATGCTGATCGGTTATGCAGTGACGATTGCCGTGGCAATCTCCGTCGCCCCCTTTAACCTGCAATGGTGGCTTCGATGATCCCGGCCCGCGTTCACAGCCTCACCACCACGCCGCGCTATCTGTTCAGCCCGGAACACCGCGCCAGTGTCGAGTTCAACACGGCTGGCGAACGTTATTGCGCCCTGCCGGTAAATGTCTCGAAGGATCATCTGTGCCTGCTTCTGGCGAAACAGGCCTGCCTGCTGGCACCGGGACAGATTGTCACCGACATCGTCCTCAAACTCGGCGGTCGCAACTTCAGCATTGCTTTTCTGCAGCTCGAAAAGATTCGCGCCGATGAAGATGAGGAGCTGCAGCAGTACATACTGGCGGCAGCGGACGATGACAGTCGGCGCCGGCTCTGGGAAATCGGTTATGTCCTGCGCAGCCAGCCCGGCAATCGCGAGCAACGGCATATTGATCTGACCAATCTGCCAAAAGTCCCGGCACGCGGCCTGTATACCGAAGATGCCCGTCAGGAGCGGCTGGCCTTTGTCCGCGAACAAACCGGTGTGTCACTTGATCGCGTCGCCGATACCCGGCTGGATCCACCGTCACTGGTCAGCAATATCGAAGCCCTGATCGGCGCAGTCGAGGTACCACTGGGCATTGCCGGGCCGATGCTGGTGGTCGGTCAGAACGGTCATGGTCTGTTCTACGCGCCGATGGCCACCTCCGAGGGTGCGCTACTCGCCTCCGCCACCCGCGGCGCCACCGCGCTGACACGCAGTGGTGGCGTCCATGCGCGAGTGCTGGAACAGCGCATGATGCGGGTGCCGGTTTTCACCCTGAACAGCATGGAAAGCGCGTTCTTTTTTGCCGCGTGGGTCGAGGATCATCGCGAGGAAATCAGTGCCATTGTCCGGCGCTACTCCAACTATGCCGAGCTGCATGAGCTGCGCGCCCAGGTGATGGGGCGCAGCGCCCATGTGCACTTTATCTATCGTACCGGCGATGCCGCCGGCCAGAACATGACCACCACCTGCACCTGGCAGGCCTGCCAGTGGATCATGGATCAGATGCGGGCATTCCCGGATGTGGCGTTCGACAATTTTCTGGTGGAAGCCAACCTGTCCAACGACAAGAAAGTTACCTGGCAGTCGTTCCTGCAGGGCCGCGGCATTCGCGTCATCGCCGAAACCCGGCTGAAAGCACAGCACTGCCGCGAAGTACTGAAAGTGGAACCGCAGCAGCTGGCGGCGGCATTCCGGACCTTTCTTGCCGGCAGCACTGCGGCAGGCATGGTCGGTATCAACATCAATGTCGCCAATGTTATCGCTGCCATGTTTACCGCCACCGGCCAGGACATCGCCTGTGTGCATGAATCATCGCTGGCGCAGCTGCATCTTGAACTCACCGATGAAGGTGATATCTATGCGGCCATGACCCTGCCAAGTCTGGTGATCGGTACGGTCGGCGGCGGCACTAACCTGCCGCAGCAGAAAGAATGCCTGCAGATCATGGGCTGCGCCGGACCGGGCAAAGCCGGCAAGCTGGCGGAAATCATTGCCTCATACTGCCTGGCACTGGATCTTTCCACCCTGGCCGCCATTGCCAGTGACCAGTTCGCCCGCGCCCACGAGAAGCTCGGCCGCAATCGCCCGGTGGACTGGCTGAAACTGAAGGATCTGGATCTGGCATTTTTCCAGCGCAGCTGCCAGCAAAGCCTTGCCGAGATCATCGGTTGCGAACCGCTACCGATAAATGCACTTGGTTCATCGATCATTACCGAACTGACGGCGCATCGCATCAACAAACTGGTCGGTCACTTTCCCTATCGCTTGCAATCTGCAATAGGCAAGCCAGTGGATGTGATGGTCAAGGTCAAACCACTGGATGCCGAAGTGATCCTCATGCTGAACAGCATGGCGGCCATGTGCGATGCCCGTCTGGCACAGGAATTCAATCGCTTCCGGCACAAGCTCGGCTTCAGTGGCTGCCATGTCCGCGAGCTGCTGGTGATGAGCCAGCAGGACCCGCGCTTTACCCGCAACGCACCAAAAGTCTACGGCACCCTGATGGACCCGGAGCGCGAGGCCTACGTGATCGTCGAGGAAAAGCTTCAGGGCCTGGAGCTGATGGACTCTGCCGATGACACCTCCGGCTGGACCGATGAGCATCTGCATGCTGCCATCTGCGGTATCGCCGAAGTGCACAGCATCTGGTACGACCGCGAACAGGAACTGCTGGAGCAGCCGTGGGCGCTGGATTATCCGACTCTTGACAGCATGGTGGAAAAACGGCGCCTGTGGGAGATGCTCGCGGTACATTCACAGCAGGAGTTCCCGGAGTGGTTCTCGCGGGAAAATCTCGACGCGTTCCGCAATCGTCTTGGCGAAATGGAAAACTGGTGGAGCTGCATCGAGAAGATGCCACGTACGCTGATCCATAATGACTTCAATCCGCGCAATATCGCCTTCCGCCGAACCGGTGATGGCCTGCGCCTGTGTGCCTATGACTGGGAACTGGCCACCTTGCACCTGCCACAGCATGACCTCGCCGAACTGCTGGCATTTACCCTGAACGGCGAGCTTGAGCCGGAGAAGCTGGAGTTCTGGATCGAGCTGCACCGCACTGAGCTTGAGCGTCACAGCGGAAAATCGATTGATGCTGCCATGTGGCGCCAGGGCTATCAGCTGTCGGTATTCGACCTGCTGATCAACCGCATGCCCATGTATGTGATGGCCCACACTTTCCGTCACTACCGCTTTATGGAGCGGGTACAGCATAACTTCCGCCACCTGCTGACCCTTGAAGGAGTCGATCTGTGAACAACCTGATGGTCAGCAGCGCCGGCGCAGTGGCGCTTGGCGAAGAAACAATCGGTGGCAAGGCAAGACAGCTGGCCTGGCTCAGTCGCCATGGCTTTCCGGTGCCGCAATGGTGGGTGTTGACCACCGATGCGTTTCGTCAGCAGCTGGCGCCTCTGCAAGCCTGGATCGACGAATCCATCGCCGCGCTGGATATTCACGACAACGCGGCCGTTCTGAAAACCGCCAGTGATATCCATCAGCGTATTGGCGAATTGACGCTGCAGTCTGAACTGCTGCAGCAAATCGGTGATGCCATCAGCAACGATCTGCTGACAACCGAACTGTTTGCGGTGCGCTCTTCTGTGGTCGGTGAAGACGCCGCTGGCGCGTCATTTGCCGGACAGATGGACTCCTTCCTGTACTGCCGTGGTGAGCAGGATATCGCCAATGCAGTGATCGGCGTGATGGCCAGCGCCTTCAATCCGCGTGCCCTGCAGTACCGTATTCAGAAAGGTTTGCCGGTCAGTCACATCGCCGCCGCAGTGATTATCCAGAGGATGATTGATGCCGATGCTGCCGGGGTCATGTTTACCGCCCATCCCGGCAACGGCAACCGCCAGCAGGCATTGATCAGCGCCACCTGGGGCTGTGGCGAAGGCATCGTCTCGGGACTGTGCAACACCGACGAATACACCGTATCGCTATTCTCCGCTGACATCGCAGCCGAGATTCGTGAAAAGGATGTTTGTCTTGTGTTTGATCACGAGCGTGGTCATGGCACTCGCGAGCAGAGCATTGCCGAAGCCGAGCGTAATCAGCCGGTGCTGCAGTCACCGGAGATTCTGGCGCTGCGCGACCTCGGTCGTGATATTGCCCGGCGCTGCGGCGCACCGCAGGATATTGAGTGGGCTCGCAAGGGTGACAACTGGTACATCCTGCAAACCCGACCGATCACCCGCCTGCCACGCGCCATTGACGCCAGTCAGCCGCTGGTGGTCTGGGATAATTCCAATATTCAGGAATCCTACTGCGGCGTTACCACGCCGTTGACGTTCTCGTTCGCGGCGCGCGCCTATGCCACGGTTTACGAACAGACCATGCGCCTGCTTGGCGTGTCCGAACAGGAAATCCAGAATCACCGGTCAATGCTCGACAACATGCTCGGCCTGATCCGTGGCCGGGTCTATTACAACATCAATAACTGGTATCGCGGCCTGCTGTTCCTGCCCTCGTTCTCGGCCAACAAGTCAGACATGGAACGGATGATGGGCCTGACCGATCCGGTCGAGTTTGTTCAGGACAGCAACTTCAGTCTGAGAGAGAAGCTGCAGCGGCTGCCGCAGTTACTGCGGGCGCTGTTCCAGCTACTGCGCGGCTTCCGCAATATGGATCGCAATGTTGCCACTTTCCGCCAGCACTTTGATCAGACCTGTCTGCAGATCAATCGGGCTGATCTGCATACCCACAGTATCGGCGCGCTGCTGGAGAAAAGCCGCTGGCTCGACCATACCCTGTTGCAGAACTGGACCACGCCGATCATCAACGATTTCTACGTGATGATGATGAACGGCCGGGTCCGGCGCACGCTGGAGCAGGCCGGCGCCGAGCATATCGATTCGCTGCAGAACAATCTGCTGTCCGGGGAGGAAGGCATCGAAAGTACCGAACCGACCAAGTTCCTGCTTGGCCTGTGCGATGAACTGCGGGCAAAGCCGGATCTGCGCAAACTGGTGGAAAGCACCGAAAACCGGGTGCTGCTGGAAACCCTGCAGTGCCAGGCGCCGGATTTCTATCTGCGCTGTGGTGAGTACATCGAGCGCTATGGCGATCGCACCATGGGCGAGCTGAAGCTGGAGTCGATCACCCTGCGTCAGGATGCCTCGTTTATGTTCGCGGTGCTGAAGAACTTCCTCAGCCGTGACGATCTGACCCTGGCCTCACTGCATGCCAATGAAGCACGCTTTCGCCAGCAGGCCGAGGAGCAGGCCTTTACTCTGGTGGAAGAAAAATTCGGCAAGCGCGCCCTGCGCCGCTTCCGCGCCAATCTGGATCGTTGCCGCGCCGCCATTCGCAATCGGGAGAACATGCGTTTGGCGCGCACCCGGATGTTCGGCCTGTACCGCGATATTTATCTCGAAGTCGGCCGGCAACTGCAGTTCTACGGCGAACTCGATGACGGCCGCGACATCTTCTGGCTGAGCCTTGACGAGCTGTATGCCTGGCAAGATGGCCGCGGCATCCAGACCCGTTTTCGCTCGCTGGTCAATGCCCGCCGCGAGGAATATGCCGGCTATCAGAACGAGGAGCCGCCGCATCATTTCCATACACGCGGCGTGCCCTATCTGTATGACGAATATCACTATCCGCATGCGCGCGCGGAAATGGACGAGAGCGGTCAGCTTCGCGGCATCGGTTGTTATCCCGGCATTGTCGATGCACCGGTGCGACTGATTTTCTCGCCGGATGACGAGCTGAACCTGAACGGCCAGATTCTCTGCACGGTGCGCACCGATCCGGGCTGGGCACCGCTGTTCCCTACTGCCGGCGGCATTCTGGTGGAACGTGGTTCGACGCTGTCGCACTCGGCCGTGGTGGCGCGCGAGCTCGGCATCCCGGCGATTGTCGGCATCCCGGACATCACCCGGATTCTGCGCGATCAGGAGCAGGTCCGCATGGATGGTGCCAGTGGCATTGTGACCCGGGCGGAAGATAATGATGACGCCGCCTGAGTTCGGAGAATGGAATCCCTCCGCGGCGATGCCGGAGCAGTTCTTTGCCGTGGCGCGAGCGGTTTACCGTAATCAGCCACACTGGATAGCGGAGTCCGAGGCGGGGATTCGTCAGCAATTCAGCGCCGCCAACCCCTGGTTCCTGCAAGGGCGCGCCTGGCTTGGCGTCAATGGCGATCAGGCACGGCTGGCCGGATTCTTCAATCCGTCCCTGCGGGTTGATGGCGCGCCGGCAATTTTCTTTGGTTACTTCGAATCGGTTGACGATGCCAGCATCAGCGCGCCGCTTTTCAACGGGCTGCGCCAGTGGGCACATGATCTCGGTGTTAGCCAGATATACGGGCCGATCAATTTCACCACCTTCGGCCAGTACCGGATTCGCCTCGACCAGTTCGATGCGCCGCCGTTTCCCGGCGAGCCCTTCAGCCCCGACTATTATCCGGCGCTGCTCGAGGCCAATGGTCTGTCGCTGCGCTACCGCTACGCCACCCGGATCAATCGCGATACCCGCGCCCTGCTACCGGCGGTGGAAAAATACTATGCGCCGCTGCGCGAACGGGTTCACCAGCAATTCCGAATTGAAACCATTGATGGAGACTTCTGGCGTGCCCATCTGGCGCAGATCTATCCGCTGGTGGATTCCATCTTTGCCAATAACTTTGCTTACTCTTCAATCGATTTTGATACTTTCTCGCGCCTATGCGGCGAGCCCTTTGCGCGACGTCTCTGCCCGCACAGCTCCGTCGCCGCGTTTGACCGCGATAACCGGCTGGCCGGATTCTTCCTTTGCTTTCCTGACTATGGCCCCCTGCTACAACAGGGCAACAGTAACCGGGTTGCCGAAAGCGAGCTGAATTTTGCCGAGCACTTCCCGCAGCTACCAATACCGCGACTGGCACTGGCGAAAACCGGTGGTGTGCATCCGGATTACCGCGAAGGCGGATTGTTCAGCGCCCTGTCCTGCGAGCTGACGGCTCGACTGCTGCCGCACTATCAGCATGTTGCTGGCGCCATGGTGCGCGAAGACAACCGCTCGCTGAATTTTGCCGCACGCTTTGGCGAGGAAGCCCATCACTACGGTCTGTTCAGCCAGACACTGGCGGACAGCGCATGAATTTCTGCGAGCCGGTCTTTGCCCATGCCCGCCAGCAGCCACAGCAGCTGGCACTGCAGCTGCCGCAGATGCGCGGCCGCCGTCAGCATGCGCTGCAACAGATCCGCTTTGGTGATCTGCTCACCCGGGTGGGCGCATTGCAAACCGGTTTGCTGCAGCAGGGTTACGTTCGCGGTGACCGGGTCATTATCGTGTTACGCCCCTGCATCGAACTGTATGCGCTGACGCTGGCGCTGCTTGGCCTTGGCATGGTGCCGGTGTTTATTGATGCCGGCATGCCACGCGCTCTGATCCAGGCCGCCATTCAGGCGTCCGGCGCCCGCGCCCTGATCAGTCACCGGCGGATTCTCTGGCTGACATGCTGGTGGTCTTCGCTGCGACCGCTGGATCGCTTCTGTCTGGAAGGCAGCGGCCCCGGCTTTCGGCCGCTGAAGCAGCTGCAACGGATCGCCGGACCGGTGCGCAGCGCCGATATGGGCGCAGAGGATTTTGGTCTGATCACTTTTACTTCCGGCAGCACCGGCAAACCCAAGGGCGCCAATCGTACCCATGGGAGCCTGATCGCCCAGCATCAGGCCATCCGTCATCACTGGCCGGACGAGCCCGGCGATATCGACATGCCCTGCTTCCCGGTGCTGGTGTTGCACAATCTCTGCTGCGGCATGACCACCGCCATGCCGCCACTGGATCTGGCGCGCCCGGCGCAGGGCGATGGCCGTGCTGCACTGGAGGCGATTCGCGATATGCGCGTGACCCGCCTGAGCGGCGCACCGGCGTGGATGGAAAATGTCGCCAGAGCGGCGTTGAAGGCACCGAAAAAAGCCCGCTTCCTGCGCGACATTGTGATCGGTGGCGCGGCGGTGTCGGAAACCCGGCAGGAATTGTTCCGCCGTGCCTTTCCGTTCGCCCGCATCCGTATTGTTTACGGTTCCACCGAAGCCGAGCCGGTCAGCGATATCGAACTGGATCAGGCTTTGGCCGCCGCCGAGCAGGATGGTTATCTGGTCGGCCCGCCAGCGCCGGGGTGCGAACTGGCGTTAGTGAATCCAGCGCTGCCACTGGATAACGAGCAGGCCGTGGAAGCAGCCAGAGTCGAGCCGGGCCAGTGCGGCGAGATTCTGGTGCGCGGCGCGCATGTGCTGAAAGGTTATGTCGACAACCCGGAGGCGGATCGCGAGAACAAGATTGCCTGCGCTGATGGACTGGTCTGGCATCGCACTGGCGATACCGGCTGGCTGGATGCACAGGGACGACTGTGGCTGGCCGGCCGGGTCAAGGATCGCATTCACACCGGCGCCGGTAGCTTTGACGTGTTTCCGTTTGAAATCGTTATCGAAAGACGCCCGGAGGTGCATCGCGCCGCACTGGTGCAACAGGATAACGCGATCGCCGTATTTTTGGTGCTGGAGCAGAAACTGACGCCGCAGCTGCTGAACGCCCTGCAGCACGTGATGACGTCCATGCAGATCAATACACTGCAATTACATATCACCCGTGCCCTGCCGATGGATCGCCGTCACAACAGCAAGATTGATCGGCCGGCGTTGCGACAACGACTGGCGCGCGGGCAGCAGCCGCACCGTATTCTGACAACGGAGACGACATGTCCGGACAACATCTGATTGTTCGTCTTAATCGCGTTGATCTGTTAACCCTGAGCGGCGTGTTCAGCGTCAGTCTTGCGCTGTGGCTGACCCTGCACAGCAAACCGTTGCTGGCAACTGCGGTACTGTTTGTTGCCATGCTGGCCGATGCCCTCGACGGCATCTGGGCACGGCAGCGTGGTGTGCTGCGCGAGTTCGGCCGTTATCTGGATGGCTTTATGGATGTGCTGGTGTATCTGGTCGCGCCAGCCCTGATCTGGCATCACAGCTTGATGACAAGCTGGTCGGCATTGCTGTTGCCGTTAATGATTGCCTGCGGCTGCATTCGTCTGGCGGTGTTCAATCAGGCCGGCACCACCGAAACTGCCAGCGGCAAACCGGCCTATATCGGCATGCCGGTGTTCTGGAGCCTGTTTATTCTCGGCGGCAGTCTGCTACTGAACCGGTTTATCCCGGCAAACATCGTCACCGCGATGCTGATGGTCGTGCTGCCGGCATTCAGTTTTGCCATGCTCTGGAAAAAACCGTTCTTCAAGTTCACCGCGCTGTGGCAGATTCTGCTGCTGACCCTCGGCGGTGCAGCCCTGTTTGCCGTACTGGCAAGTCGCGCTGGTGAACTGTCGTGGTAACGGTTTTCGACATGCTCGTCGCCGCACTGTGGTTACAGCTGCCAATCGTGTTCGGCGGCGTGCTGCATATGCTGGCCGTGCGGAATAACTGGCTGCCTGCATTACGTCGGCCAATCGCCATCAACCTGTTTGGCGCCAACAAGACCTGGCGTGGCATGGTGCTGATGCCGTCGCTGACCGCCATCGGCGCCTGCCTGTTGTGGCCGGCAGAGCAACTCTGGCAACAGCTCGGCTGGCATTCGCCGTTTGCTACAAGCCCGTTATGGCTCGCCGGCCTGTGCGGTGGATTGGGTTATGTGCTGGCAGAACTGCCGAACTCGTTTATCAAACGCCGGCTCGGCATTGCCGCCGGTGCCACACCGGAGAAAAACCGGCGTCTGTTCCTCGCCATGGATCAACTGGATTCCGCACTTGGTGCGGCGCTGGCTTACATGATGGTGCCCGGCATCGGAGTCACTGTGGCGATCTGTTATGTGCTCAGCTTTCCGCTGGTGGCGCTGACCGTAAAACGTTTGCTGTTTCTTGGCGGGCTGAAAGCACAGCCGCACTGACAAAAGCCGGCAAGACACACCCTGTAGGAGCCGTCGACCGACGGCGAAAATCTTTCGCGGCCGATCGGCCGCTCCTACAGGTTGTTGCGTCTGTTAAAGCAACCAGATCAGCAATGCAATCACCAGCACGGCACCGACGCCTGCCTTGATCAGCATCGACTTGTCATCAAACACCGGCATCGAGGAAAAATCCGGTTTGTCATCGCCGCGCGCCATCGCAGCCTTGACCCGCTCCTCCACCGACATATCCGCCATGCTGCTGACCGGTGCCACCGGCGCGGGCGTCGCCACCACACGCTCCACCGGCCTGGTCTGCGCGGCTGCCTTGATCGCCTCCGGCGCCGGAGCGGCCGACTGCCAGGCAAAGCGCGGCACCATTACACCATTGACCTCGACCTCCTCGGTAAACATCGCCAGCGGCCGCACCCACAGCGCCCGCTCACCGTAAAGCGGCCGGTACACCACCATGCTCTCCCGCGTCTCACTGTGCGTCGCAACCTCCATGACCTGATAGAGATTGCCTTTGTAATGCTTGTAGATGCCGGGTTTCAGACTGTTCATGCCACCACGCCACCACTCAGCCGCATCCGGCTGGCCAACTGCACTCTGGCCGCTAACAAAACTGCAGGCAGTGCAAGAAAATGGGAGCTCCAGAGGTACCACGCAGGCATGCCCTGATACAGCTCCGGCCAGACCAGCGCCATGGCGAGAGCGGCCAGCATCGACACTGCCAGAAATATCAGCACGGTATGGTACTCGCGGTGATTGGCGCGCCTGGCTGCGCGCCGTGCCGCCCAGAACGTTAGCAGGGTGCCAATAAGCAGATAGATCAGATACAACCTGTTATCACTCTGGAACGCCTGTTCAACCTCGGCTTCGCTACCCCCTCCGAGGGCAAGAAGTGCACCGGCCACAATACCTATCAGCGTACCGACCAGTAACGATGCCACCATATAGATCAGAAACCAGATAAGCGCCGAGGCAATAACAGACCGGGTCGGCCCCGGAACCAGCACTGGCGCTCCCGGCGCCTGATAATGATTGCCTTCCATAGATAACCTCCTTGAATGGTCCCGTCATGATGCCCGAGCCGGCGGAATGATCAAGACGTGAAGGACATGGCACAGCATTTGCTTGATCTGTCTGCATTCCGCTGTCCGGAGAATCTGTTGTCCCTGTCACCCACGTATCCCCGTAGCGCCGCTGACTATCTGGTCGCCGCCCGTCAGGCCGAGGCCCTGTCGCTGCAACACCTGCTGCGCATGGCGCGGCTGGTGGTGGCAATCAGTAGTCTGGTCCATGCACTGCAGCGCGAACGGGGCGCGTCCGGGATCTTCGCCAGCTCCGCCGGCGCGCGCTTTCGTGAGCTGCGGGAAAAACTGGTACTGGAGACCGATCGCGAACTGGCCAACTTTGATGCCCTGCTTGCGTCACTGGGCAGCGACGGCGACATCATTCAGGCCGGTAACCGCCTGCTCAGCCGCATGGCACTGGCGGTCCACCAGCTCGAACATCTCGACAACTGCCGCCAGCGTGTTGCCGCCCTGCAGGTGAATTACGAGGAAGTGAACCAGTGCTATACCGAACTGATTCGCTGCCTGATGGCGGTGGTATTTGAAGCTGCGGACAGCGCCTCGGACCCGGAAATCACCCGGGCACTGGTGGCGCTGTTCCATTTTATGCAGGGCAAGGAACTGGCCGGTCAGGAACGTGCCCTGGGCGGCATGCGTCTCGCCAGCGGCCAGTTCAGCACTGCGTTGGCAGAGCGTGCAGGAATTCTGGTGGAAGGGCAGGAGCGCTGCTTCGAAATTTTCTCGCACTTCGCCGACGACGCCACGCTGGCACTGTGGCGCCATGATGTGGTGCCCTGCGCACTGGAGGAAGTGCGGCGGCTGCGCGCCATTATCTGCTCACCCTGTCGCGACCCGCAACGCGATGCCGAGCTTAGCGAACAATGGTTTGCGGTCTGCACCAGACGGATTGATGCCATGAAGCAGGTGGAAGATGCGCTTGAGCGCAACGTTGAACAAACCAGCGAGATCCGACTGGCCGCAGCCCGTCAGGACCTCGACCGCTACCGCCGCGATGTGCTTGCCATCCAGCAACCCGACCCGCTCACCACCCTGGCGGACTACCCGGAAGATGCCAGCGTTGATGCTCTCGGTCCGGCGCTGGGGCGATCAATGATTGACCTGCTGCAATCGCAAAGCCAGCGGCTGCACAGCATGCAGGAACAGCTCGACAAGGCTCGTACGGCACTGGAAGAACGCAAGCTGCTGGACCGCGCCAAGGCGCTGCTGATGAAGCACCGGCGCCTGCGCGAAGACGAAGCCCACGCGTTGCTGCGCAAGATGGCCATGAATCAGGGCCGCAAGCTGATTGATGTGGCCCGCGCCGTCATTGCCATGGCGGATGTTCTCGGCTCATCGGATTAACTTCTCGCGCCCGATATTGGTGCGCGCGCCCAATAACAACGCACGCAACAAACCGGCATGCCGGGCTAAACCACTGATTTAACGCACCGAAGGTTTCTGGCACAGCCCTTGCTTCAGAGACTGGTGACAGCAACCAAGGGCGGTTGCGGTCGTCTCCCAAATCGTTCCAGAGCAATGGCGCTCACTCCGCGGACAGGTCCGTGATGTGAGCGCCTTTTTTTTGTGCCGCCAAGGCTGAGGAGTACGGACATGAAAACACCGATTCTGCATCGCTGCCGCCAGCTAGTTCTGGCATTAGGCCTGATCAGCGCACCGGTCATGAACCTGTCGGCAGCCGAGATTGGCTTCCCGGAAAAGGAAGAGCTGAAGTTCGGCTTTATCAAGCTGACGGATATGGTGCCGTTGGCCATCGCCAAGGAAAAAGGATTTTTCGAGGATGAAGGCCTGTACGTCACTCTGGAAGCTCAAGCCAACTGGAAGGTATTGCTTGATCGCACCATCTCCGGCGAGCTGGACGGTGCCCACATGCTGTCCGGCCAGCCGCTCGGCGCCACCATCGGCTTTGGCACCGAGGCGCATATCGTTACCGCCTTCACCATGGATCTGAATGGCAACGCCTGCACCATGTCGAACGCGGTCTGGGCGGAAATGAAAAAGCATGTGCCGATGAAAGATGGCAAGCCGGTACATCCGATCCGTGCCGCTGCCCTGAAGCCGGTGATTGCCGATTTCCGCAGCAAGAGCACGCCGTTCAAGCTCGGCATGGTGTTCCCGGTCTCCACCCACAACTATGAACTGCGTTACTGGCTCGCTGCCGACGGCATTCACCCAGGCTACTACGCACCGCAGCGTGGTGACACCGCCGGCACCATCAAGAGCGATGTGCTGATCTCGGTCACCCCGCCGCCGCAAATGCCGGCGACGCTGGAAGCCGGCACCATCAACGGCTACTGCGTTGGTGAGCCATGGAACCAGCAAGCGGTGTTCCGTGGCATCGGTGTGCCGGTGGTGGCTGATCTGGCGATTCGCAATAACGTCTCCGAGAAAGTGTTCGGTGTCAGCAACAAGTGGGCTGAAGAAAACCCGAACACCCATATCCGAGTGGTGAAAGCATTGATCCGTGCCGGCAAGTGGCTGGATGAGAACAACAATGCCAACCGCAAGGAAGCTGCAAAGATTATCTCCATGCCGAACTATGTTGGCGCCGACTATGAGGTTATCGCCAACAGCATGACGGGTATCTTTGAATACGAAAAAGGCGATGTCCGTGAGGCGCCAGACTTCAACGTGTTCTTCCGCTATCACGCTACCTACCCGTTCTACTCCGATGCCATCTGGTACCTGACCCAGATGCGCCGCTGGGGCCAGATCCCGGAGGCCAAACCGGACAGCTGGTATCTGGAAACCGCAAAGAAAGTTTTCAAGCCGGAAATCTACAAGCAAGCGGCTGAAGCGTTGATTGCCGAAGGCAAGATGAAGGCTTCCGATTTCCCGGACTTCAGCAAGGAAAGCGGCTTCCGCCCGGTCAATCACACCACCTTTATTGACGGCATCCAGTTCGACGCCAGTGCGCCGAATGCCTATCTGGCCAAGTTTCCGATTGGCCTGAAAGGCAATGAAACACCCTGATGCCGGTTTGCAGTTGAGGAAAATGTTATGAACACCACCAGCCTTGTCAGCCAGATCAGCGCCCGTCTGCCGGACACCGATCGCGACAGCCTGCTGCGCTACTCACGCCAGCTGCTGCGCGGTCTCGGCGCGCCACTGCTCGGCCTTGCCCTGTTCCTGCTGTTGTGGCAATTCGCTGCACAGAAGGTTGATACCTCATTGGGCAAGTTTCCCGGACCATTGGCCGTCGCCGAGCAGGCAGTGAATCTGTATGACGAGCATGCTGCCGAGCGCGAAAAGGCAGCGGCGTTCTACCAGCGTCAGGAAGATCGCATTGCCGAGCGTCTGGCCCAGCAACCGGAATGGCAACCGACCCGGCGCAGTTACACCGGTGCACCGACCTTCCTTGACCAGATCGGCACCAGTCTGATCACGGTACTGGCCGGATTTGTGCTGGCGTCGCTGGTGGCCATTCCGCTCGGCATCGTCATGGGGCTGAGCCGCTTTGTCAGCAATGCGGTCAACCCGCTGGTGCAACTGTTCCGTCCAGTATCGCCGCTGGCCTGGCTGCCACTGGTGACGCTGGTGGTGTCGGCGGTCTACACCAGTGAAGACCCGATGTTTGCCCGCTCGTTTGTGGTGTCGATGATCACCGTGACGCTGTGCTGCCTGTGGCCGACGCTGATCAACACGGCGGTGGGTGTCACCACCGTCAGCCAGGATCTGAACAACGTCAGCCAGGTGCTGCGGCTGGGCTGGTTCACTCACGTTCGCAAGATCGTTCTGCCTTCTGCCATTCCAATGATGTTCACCGGTTTGCGGGTGTCACTGGGCATTGCCTGGATGGTACTGATCGCCGCGGAAATGCTGGCGCAGAACCCGGGCCTTGGAAAGTTCGTCTGGGATGAATTCCAGAACGGCAGTTCGCAATCACTGAGCCGGATCATGGTGGCGGTTCTCGCCATCGGCCTGATCGGCTTCGCCCTCGACCGCCTGATGCTGATGGCGCAGCGCCGGGTCGATTGGCAGAAAGGAGACTGATGATGAAACATTTGCTGGAAATTTCCGCTGTCGATATGCGTTTCACCACGCCGAAGGGCACGTTTGAAGCGCTGAAAGACGTCAATCTGAAAATCAGCGAAGGCGAATTTGTCTCGCTGATCGGTCACTCCGGTTGCGGCAAATCCACCGTACTCAATCTGGTCGGTGGTCTGCTGCAGGCCTCTTCCGGCGGCATCATTCTTGATGGCAAGGAAGTGTCCGAACCGGGCCCGGAGCGCGCCATCGTGTTTCAGAACCACTCGCTGCTGCCGTGGCTGACGGTGTGGCAGAACGTTGAGCTGGCAGTGAAAACCGTTTTCAAGGGCAAGAAGAGCCGCGCCGAGATGCGCGAATGGATCGCCCACAATCTGGCATTGGTCAACATGAGCCATGCCCTCGACAAGCGCCCGGATGAAATCTCCGGCGGCATGAAGCAGCGCGTCGGCATTGCCCGCGCTCTGGCCATGCAACCGCGCGTACTGTTGATGGATGAGCCGTTCGGCGCCCTGGACGCACTGACTCGCGCTCACCTGCAGGACACCCTGATGGAGATCCAGCGTGACCTGAACAACACCGTGATCATGATTACCCACGATGTTGACGAAGCCGTTCTACTCTCCGATCGCATTGTCATGATGACCAATGGCCCGTCCGCCACGGTCGGCGAGATCCTGCCGATTGATCTGCCACGCCCGCGAGATCGTCTGGAACTGGCGGACGATGCTCACTACAACCACCTGCGCCACGAAGTGCTGCGATTCCTCTACGAGAAGCAGCGCAAGGTGGAGAACATCCCGGCAGCAGAAAAGAAAGCTGCCGCAAAAAAAAAGCCTGATGCCGAGGTCAGCGAGGCACCGACTCGCCGTGCCGTCGGCAGTGATCTGTAACCGGAGCAGAACCATGAGCAAGCCAAAACTGGTAGTGATCGGCAACGGCATGGTCGGCCAGCGCTTTCTGGAAGAACTGGTGGAGCGCGGTCATCCTTACGACATCAGCGTATTCTGCGAAGAATCCCGTCCGGCCTATGATCGGGTGCAATTGAGCAGTTATTTTTCCGGTGCCCGCGCCGAAGATCTGGCCCTGACCACGGTGCCGTTCTTCGATGCTAACGGTATCCGCCTGATGCTCGGCGAGCAGGCGGTGCGGATTGATCGTGACAAGAAGCTGGTGCTCGGCAGTCAGGGCAGCAGCATGGCCTATGACGAACTGGTACTGGCCACTGGTTCGTTCCCGTTTGTCCCACCGATTCCTGGCAACGATCGCGAGTGCTGCCATGTCTATCGCACCATTGACGATCTCGATGCAATCCGAGCTTCCGCCTCGGTCAGCAAGATCGGTGTGGTGGTCGGCGGCGGTTTGCTTGGTCTGGAAGCCGCCAAAGCACTAAAAGACCTGGGCCTGGAAACCCACGTGGTTGAATTCGCGCCGCAGCTGATGGCGGTGCAGCTGGATGAACGCGGCGGCGCGCTGCTGAAAAGCAAGATTGAAAGCCTTGGCGTACGGGTGCATACCGGCAAGGCCACCCAGCGTATTGAGGATGGCGATAGCTGCCGTCACAAGATGGTGTTCGCTGATGGCGAACTGGAAACCGACCTGGTGCTGTTTTCTGCCGGCATCCGCCCGCAGGACAAACTTGCCCGCGACTGTGATCTGGTGGTCGGCGAGCGTGGCGGTGTGATCATCAACGATCAGTGCCGCACTTCCGATACCGCCATCTATGCGATTGGCGAAGTGGCGCTGTGGCAGGGCCGCATTTATGGCCTGGTCGCGCCCGGTTACGACATGGCGCGGCTGCTGGCGGCGCAACTGTGCGGCGACAGCACGGCGGCGTTCACCGGTGCGGATATGAGCACCAAACTGAAATTGCTCGGCGTCGAAGTGGGCTCCATCGGGGATGCCCATGGCCGTACGCCGGAATCAAAATCCTGTTATATCGAAGACAGCACCACCGGCCTTTATAAGAAGCTGGTGATCAGTGCCGATGGCCAAAAGCTGCTCGGCGCTGTGCTGGTTGGCGACACCAGTGACTATGGCTCACTGTTGCAATACTGTCTGAATGGCATCGACCTGCCCGGCTCACCGATGAGCCTGATCCTGCCGGCCGGCGACAACAAGCCGGCACTGGGGGTCGATGCCCTGCCCGACAGCGCACAGATCTGTTCTTGCAATAATGTCAGCAAGGGTTCGCTCTGTTCCGCCATCAGCAATGGTTGCACCACCATCGGTGCACTGAAAAAGGAAACCCGCGCTTCGGCGACTTGTGGCGGCTGCGCCACACTGGTCAAGCAAGTGCTGGAATCCGAACTCAAGCGTCAGGGTGTGGAAATCAACAACCACATCTGCGAACACTTTGCCTACAGCCGTCAGGAGCTTTATCACCTGATCCGGGTAAACAACATCCGCAGCTTTGATGAACTGCTGGAGAAATCCGGCAGCGGTCATGGTTGCGATATCTGCAAGCCGGCGGTGGGCTCGATCCTCGCTTCCTGCTGGAACGACTTCGTTCTCGATCCGCGCCATGTCGGCCTGCAGGACACCAACGACAACTTCCTCGCCAATCTGCAAAAAGACGGCAGCTACTCGGTGGTACCACGGGTTCCCGGTGGTGAAATCACCCCGGAAAAGCTGATCGTGCTCGGTGAAGTGGCGAAGAAGTACGACCTCTACACCAAGATCACCGGCGGCCAGCGCATTGACCTGTTCGGTGCCCGGGTCGAGCAACTGCCGCAAATCTGGCGTGATCTGGTGGATGCCGGGTTTGAATCCGGCCACGCCTACGGCAAGGCACTGCGCACGGTGAAATCCTGCGTCGGTTCCAGCTGGTGCCGCTACGGCGTGCAGGACTCGGTCGGCATGGCGATCTATGTCGAAGAGCGCTACCGCGGCCTGCGCTCACCACACAAGCTGAAAATGGCGGTGTCCGGCTGTACCCGCGAGTGCGCCGAAGCACAGAGCAAGGACGTCGGTGTGATTGCCACTGAAAAGGGTTGGAACCTGTATATCGCTGGTAATGGCGGCATGCGCCCGCGTCACGCCGAACTGTTCGCCAGCGATCTCGATGACGACACCCTGATCCGCTATATCGATCGCTTCCTGATGTTCTACATCCGTACTGCTGATCGTCTGCAACGCACTTCGGTGTGGCGTGACAATCTGGAGGGCGGGCTTGCATATCTGCAGGACGTAATCATCAACGACTCGCTCGGCATCGGCGCGGAACTGGAAGCGCAGATGCAGGCCGTGGTTGACACCTACGCCTGTGAATGGAAACGCACCATCGAAAGCCCGGAGGCGCTGCAACGGTTCCGGCCGTTCGTCAACGATGACAAGGGAGACGAGCAGATTGTCTATGTCCGCGAACGCGGCCAGAAGCGTCCTGCCCGTCCGGAAGAGAAGGATACCCTGCTGGTGGAGAGCGCATCATGAATGGCACAGCGACGTCCCATATTGAATCCCTGGCCGGCTGGCACGATCTCTGTGCACTCGACGAAATTGTTCCCGGCACCGGCATGGCGGCACGCCTGAACGGTCGCCAGATTGCCCTGTTCCATACCCGTGAAGGCGTGTTTGCCACCGGCAACCATGATCCGTTCAGCGGCGCCAATGTGTTGTCACGCGGCATCATTGGCAGCCTCGGCGGCAAGCTGGTGGTGGCTTCACCGGTGTACAAGCAGCATTTTTGCCTGCGCACCGGAATTTGTCTGGAAGACATGAGCGTATCGATTCCGACCTGGTCGGTGGCGGTACGACAGGGCCGGGTACTGGTGGCGGAAGGGGCCCACTAACCATGTCGTCCCGGCGGCTGGTCATTATCGGCAATGGCATGGCAGCAACCAGGCTGCTGGACGAACTGGTGGCGCGCGATGCCCGCCGGTTTGCCATTACCGTGATTGGCGAAGAAGCCGCCGCCGGCTACAACCGGATTATGCTGTCGCCCTGGCTGGCCGGGGAAAAATCACGCAACGAACTGATCACTCATCCACGTGACTGGTACGAGCAGCATGGTATCAGCCTGCTCAGCGGTGATCCGGCGGCAACGATTGATGCCGCTCAGCAGTGTGTCATCACCGAAAGCGGCGCCCGTATCGACTGGGATCACCTGATCATTGCCACTGGTTCGCGTGCGGCCATGTTGCCGATTCCGGGCAACCGGCTCGGTAATGTTTTGTGCTTTCGCACCCTTGATGATGCTCAGCGGATGCAACAGTTTGCCCGCCGCGGCGGCAATGCCGTGGTGATCGGTGGCGGCCTGCTCGGCCTCGAAGCGGCCTACGGCCTGAACCGTCTGGGCATGCAGGTCAGCGTTGTCCACAACGGCGACTGGCTGATGAACCGGCAACTGGATGAAGAGGCCGGCATCAAACTGGCCGAGTCACTGCGTCAACGCGGCATTGCCGTGCATGTCGGCTGTAACAGTGAAGCCTTTGTTGGTAGTGGCAATGTCGAGGGTCTGCAACTGGCCGACGGCACGGTGCTGCCCTGCTCACTGGCGATTATCGGCATTGGTATTACCCCGGAAATTTCGCTGGCGCGGGCAGCCGGGTTGCAGTGCGAGCGCGCCATCATCACCGATGCGCTAATGCGCACCAGCATCGAAAACATCTTCGCACTGGGCGAATGCTGCCAGATCAGTGGTGAACTGTTCGGCATGATCGCGCCGATCTATCAGCAGGCCCGCGTGCTCGCCCGGCGGCTGTGCAGCGAGGAAACCGAAGGCTATCAATCCGAAGTGCTGCCGACCCGCCTCAAGGTCAGCGGTGTCGATGTGTTTTCCGCCGGCGACCTGATGTCGCTGGAAGACTGCCGCACGCTGGTCTGGCGCGATCCAAAGCTGAGTCACTACAAGCGGCTTTGGTTGCGCGATGGCCGACTGGTGGCGGTGGTGCTGTTTGGCGATGCCAGTGACGGCGGCGCCTATTTTGATCTGATCCAGCAAGGCAAGCGCATTGCCGACCCGGCAGCGCTACTGTTCGGCGAGGTGGCGGCATGAACGCCGTCGTCCGCACCACCTGCCCGTACTGCGGCGTAGGCTGCGGCGTTAACGTGCACACGGATATTGATCCAAACCGCATTCAGGTCAGTGGCGACCAGCAACACCCGGCCAACTTCGGCCGCCTTTGTGTCAAGGGCAGCGCGCTGGCCGACACCATCGGCAGCAAACAGCGATTGCTTCATCCGCATATCGGCGAGCAAAGGGTCAGCTGGGATCAGGCACTGGATGAAACCGCCACTCGGCTGCAGAACGTGATCCGCGAGTACGGCCCGGATGCGGTGGCATTTTATGTATCCGGACAGCTGCTCACCGAAGACTATTATGTTGCCAACAAGCTGATGAAAGGCTTTATCGGCAGCGCCAATATCGACACCAACAGCCGCCTGTGCATGTCCACCGCGGTGGCCGCGCACAAGCGTGTCTTCGGTAGCGACACCGTACCGGGCTGCTATGAAGATCTGGAGCTGGCCGATCTGCTGGTGATCACCGGCTCGAACATGGCCTGGACGCACCCGGTGGTGTATCAGCGCATTGCCGCCGCCAAGGCGGAGCGGCCGTCGATGAAAATCGTGGTGATTGATCCGCGTCGCACTGCCACCGCCGAGCTGGCCGATCTGCATCTGCAGATCACGCCGGGCAGTGACGGCTACCTGTTTGATGGCCTGCTGGCCTGGCTGGTCATGCATCTGGCCATCGACACTGATTTTATTCTCAAACACACCGATGATTTCGTCGCGACTGCCCGTTCCAGTCGCCAGCGCAGCGGCGATCTCCTCACCGTGGCCGAACGCTGCGGCCTCGACGAGCAGACGCTGCGCACTTTTTATCACTGGTTTGCTGATACCGAACGCACCGTGACGGTGTTCTCCCAGGGCATCAATCAGTCCGCCAGTGGCGTCGACAAGGCCGGTGCGATTCTGCACTGCCACCTCGCCACCGGCCGGATCGGCAAACCCGGCGCCACGCCATTTTCGATCACCGGCCAGCCCAACGCCATGGGCGGCCGCGAAGTCGGCGGACTGGCCAACCAGCTTGCCGCGCACATGGACATCGACAATGCCGAGCATCGCGATCTGGTCCGCCGCTTCTGGCAGGCGCCAGCGATGCCAACACGGCCGGGCCTGAAAGCGGTCAACCTGTTTGATGCCATTGCCGATGGCAAAGTAAAGTTTGTCTGGATCATGGCCACCAACCCGGTGGTGTCGATGCCGGATGCCGACAAGGTGCGCGCGGCACTGGCGCAGTGCGAGACCGTGGTGGTATCCGATTGCGTTGCTGACACCGACACCCTGCGCCTTGCCCATATCCGTCTGCCGGCCGCCGGCTGGGGCGAGAAAGACGGCACCGTCACCAATTCCGAGCGACGCATATCTCGCCAGCGCGCCTTCCTGCCGTTGCCGGGGGAATCCTTGCCGGACTGGAAGATCATTACCGATCTCGCCCACCGACTCGGTTATGCGGAAGCCTTTGCCTACACCTGCCCTGCCGATATTTTCCGAGAGCATGCCGAGTTATCCGCTTTTGACAACAACGGCAGCCGCGATTTTGATCTGAGTGGCCTGACCTCCCTCAGCAACACCGACTATGACAGCCTGGTTCCTGTCCAATGGCCGATCCGTGAACACAGCCCCGACGGGACTTCCCGTTTCTTTGGGAACGGCCATTTTTTTACAAGCAACCGGCGCGCCCGCTTTATCGATGGCGCGCCTCAGCCGGCAGCGCAACAGTGCGATGCCAACTTCCCATTGATGCTGAATAGCGGTCGCATCCGCGATCAATGGCACACCATGACCCGCACTGCCCGCAGTGCTCGCCTGCTGCAACATATCAGCGAGCCGTTTATCGAGTTGCACGACAAGGATATGTCGGTACTCGGATTAAATCACGGCGATCTGGTTCAAGTGCTCAGTCGACAAGGCAGCTGCATCGTCCGTGCACAAGAACAATCCGGGCAGACCCCCGGCACCGCCTTTATGCCGATTCACTGGAACGATGTGTTCGCCTCCAGAGCGCGTGTTGATTCGCTGATTGCACCGATATGCGACCCGGTATCCGGCCAGCCGGCCTTCAAACAAACGCCGGTCAGCATCGACAAGGTCGCGCTGCGCTGGCACGCCATCCTGATCAGCCGCGAGGCCCTTCCACTACCGGATAACCGCTACTGGTGTCGCCGCCCGGCGGACAACTGGGAAGTTGTCTCGCTTGCCGGCGATCTGACAGTCAGTGCGGCGATGCTGAAAAAGCTTTGGCAGGATCAGGTTACCGACTGGGCCGAACTGGAAGACAGCTACGGCCATACCGTTCGGCTGGTCGGCTATCGCCATGCCATGCCAGTGTGCTGGTTCGCGCTGCAACCGGAGCCACCCCGGATTGACGAGAGCTGGCTATTGGAAGCACTGGATCGCAATGATCTTTCTGCATTGCAACTTGCCCGCGGCGCGCCATCCAGTGGCGCCGATTGCAGTGCACTGGTATGCAGCTGCCATCAGGTTCGTGAAGCAAAAATTTTCTCCGCCATTGCCGACGGCTGCGACAGCGTCGAACGCATTGGCGCCTGCACCCGCGCCGGCACCAATTGCGGCTCCTGCATTCCGGACCTGCGCCGGTTGCTGACCACCAACACCGTACCGGAGGCATTATGCTGAGCATGTTTGCGCCCTGGATTGAATGGCTTGACTGGCTGCGCAGCGAGCGCGATGCACGTCGTCCTGAAGTTGCCTCGCGGGGCCAACCTTCCGGTCAGGTCTGGCTGGTGGGCGCCGGCCCGGGCGACCCGGAACTGATCACCGTCAAAGCGCTGCGATTGCTGCAGCAGGCCGAAGTGGTGATTCATGATCGTCTGGTGGCACCGGCGCTGTTGAAGGAATGCGCCAGCGATGCGCTGCTGATCGATGTTGGCAAACGTCCCGGCCACCATGCCGTGCCGCAATCCGGCATTGAAGCCCTGCTTGTTCACCACGCCATGCGTGGCAAAAAAGTCGTGCGCCTGAAAGGCGGTGATCCGTTCATCTTCGGTCGCGGTGGCGAAGAGCTTGCCACGTTAAAAGCCGCAGGCATTCGCACCGAAGTGGTGCCGGGAATTACCGCCGCGGCCGGTTGTGCAGCAGCCGCGGGCTTTCCGTTAACGCAGCGCCACGTTGCCGACAGCGTTTGCCTGACCACCGCGCATTACAGCGACGAGCAGGATCACAGCAACTGGGCCGCACTGGCCGCCGATCCGGCTCGTACTCTGGTGTTTTATATGGGACTTTCCCAGCTCGCCCATATTCGCGAACAACTCATTGCCCATGGCATGTCAGCAGAAACGCCCGCCGCACTGATCGAAAACGGCACCACTGACTCACATAGGCAAGCTTTTTGCATACTCAATGACATTGATCAGGTTGCAGCCCGCGAAGCGCTTCGCACCCCCTGTCTGCTGGTAGTCGGCAAGGTCGTGGCATTAGCGGAAAACGGATCAGTAAAAGCGTTACCCCAAGATCCGGCACAAGCCGGACAGACTGAAGCTCTGTCAGCATGAAGGGCATTTGGATGGACAGGAAATTTCCCGTCAACCGTATGAGGAAGCGTCATGTCCCGCTCACTGCTTGCAATTCCGTTCTGTGTTGCTGTTGTTGTTCCATCACTGGGGTACAGCGCCGATGATCTCGCCGGCGCCCTGAAAGAGGGGAAAACCTCGCTATCGTTTCGCTTGCGTCATGAGCAGGTTTCAGATGATGCATTCGCTAACGATGCCAACGCGTCGACCCTGCGCACCCGTTTGAGTTACACCAGCGGGCAATGGAACAAGCTCGATCTGATGATCGAGTTTGATCATGTTGGCCAGCTGCTTGATGAACGCTTTAATGACACCCGAAATGGCAACACCACCTTCCCTACCGTGGCGGACCCAAAAGGCGCCGACCTGAACCAGGCCGCGGTGCGCTATCGGCTCGATGGTTTTACCGCAGTCGCCGGTCGCCAGCGGATTCTGTTTGATAACCAGCGCTTTATTGGTGGCGTCGGCTGGCGGCAGAATGAGCAGACCTATGATGCCCTGCGCCTGACAGCGACGCCGGTCGACAAGCTTACCCTCGACTATGCGTGGGTCAGCGATACCCGTCGCATCTTCGGCCCGGATGCCGGCGCACCACCGGCGGCGCTGATCAGCGATCACCATCTGCTGAACGTCAAGTATGCTGCGAGCAAGGCATTCACCCCGGTGGCCTATATGTATGCGCTGGATTTTGCCGATGCTGCAGCCCTGTCATCGCAAACCATTGGTGCCTACATCATGGGCGAAGTGGCGATTGACAGCGTGACGCTGGATTACCGGGTCGAGGGTGCAACCCAATCTGACTATGGCGACAATGCCACCGACTATGATGCGGACTACCTGCTGCTGTCGGTGGGCGGCAAGCTGTCCGGTGTCCGTCTGGGTCTGGCCAGCGAAACGCTTGGCGCTGACAGTGACGCTGGCGTTGCCTTCGCCACCCCGCTGGCTACAGGCCATGCCTTCCAGGGCTGGGCAGACAAGTTCCTCGCCACACCGGGCACCGGCATCGTCGATACCTACGCCAGCCTTGGCGGCGCGGTCAAAGGTGTAAACCTGCTCGCCGTATATCACGAGTATGAAAGTGATACCGGCAATATCGATCAGGGCGAGGAACTGAACCTGCAGGCCAGCAAGAAGCTCGGTGGCAACTACACGCTGACGCTGAAGTACGCGGATTACTCTGCCGGCGATGTCGGCACCGATGCGCAGAAAATCTGGCTGATGGCAGAAGCGGTATTCTGATAAGCCGAGCCCTGTAGGAGCGGTCGACCGACCGCGATCTTTCCGACAGATCGCGGCGGCCGCCGCTACTATTTTTTCAAGGACCACCTGCACCAAGCATCTGACTCAGTCCATAGATGGTCAACGCAAGCAAACCAAGCCCGGTGAACTCCACCAGGATCGCCGTTCCTGTTGAGGCACGATCCTGCTCGGATAGCTGCTGCTCAGGAAAGCGGCCGAAGCTGATGCCCCGATAGAAAAGCCAACCGACAAACCAGCCAACTTGCTCAAAGAGGAGATCCCAACCGATAAACAGCAAGACCCGCAGCAGACCGAGCACCATTCGCAGCAGTGCTCTTAATAATCCGTCGTCAAAAAGATCTTCCATGATTGCCTGTCCTTATCGATTACAGCGCCTTTGCACGGCCAGTCTAGCGCATCGCTTCCAGATGGAAGTTCTGCTTGATCTTGTTGTTCAACTCCAGCTCCGACAAAGCTGTGTACAGGGTTGTCGGCGATGGGTTCATCTTGACCTCCCCGACTGCCGCTGTCAGTCGCGCCAGTACCAAACCAGCAATGTCGATGTCCTGTAGACTACGAACCACACCAAAGCTGGCTGTCGGATCAATAAACTCAACTGCGGCGGTATCCAGTGACGTCACCAGCACGCGATAGTGGTAATGCTGGATCAGCACTTCAGAGACGGTAAAGGTGCCAGCAGGCGTGGTGATGGTCTGCGGCGTATCCAGCGGAATGCGTTCGCGCTTGACGATCACCTCGCCCGGCTTTGCCACCCGCATCTCAACCTGCTTGCCGTTCTTGAAGTTGCGGGCAAAGGCACGCTTTACCGTGCCGTCCCGGCCGATGATGAAATGCCGACGCAACCCCTTCTGCTCGGAGCCACCGGAGCCGGTTTCATTCTGCCAGGCCAGCGTGACCTCCAGATCATCGCCGTGTTCAGCCACCACTTCCCAGTTGATGTAATGATGACGCCGCGCGGCATTCTTCCACTCGGCACGATCGCCGACCTTGGCATCGGGGTGGATATAGACCCAGTCCGGGGCCGGCTGACTGGCCGCCAGCTTGAGATCAGCAGATGCACAACCCTGCAGCAGGGCCACAAGACAGAGAACAGTGAGCAACCAGACTGGACGACCCATGGCACGACTCGCAATGTGGGTTATATGTCCGTCGATATTTCCAGAAACTCAACGGCCAGACAATCAGCCAGCCGCCGGTAACTGAGTCATCTCTCGCTTCAATCGGGCATCCAGCACGACAAAGCCGAACGGAATCACCGAGCAAATCAGCGCCAGCAGCCAGACCAGTACCGACCAGCGCTGCAGATGGCTGACCATCAGAGACATCACCACAAAGCTGAGCCACAACACGCCATGGGTCATACCCACTGGCCAGACAAAGTCATAGCCGAACTGATACTTGGCAGGCATGGCGATAAACAGCAGGGTGATCAGTGAAAGGCCTTCTATCAGGCTGAGCAGTCGAAAGGTCTTCAGCATGGCAACCTCTTGTCAGATCAAAAATTCTGGCCCGATCCACCGCCTGACCGGGCCGAGCCTGCTCCGAGGATATGTCGCAACTCTGGCGCAGAGAGGCGCTTACTTACCGGGCAATCAGAAGATATCCATCGATATCTGCGGGGCTGCCTTGTGCCTGATCCTTGCCAGAGGCCACCCAGGTTTTGTCTCCGGTCGGGTATATAGCGGTGAGCATGTTGCCCCAGCCGGTCCAGTTATCGATGGCACCACCCGTTGTCACCACCCCGGAATATGTGATCGGC
This sequence comes from Alcanivoracaceae bacterium, assembly GCA_023146255.1. GTDB lineage: Bacteria > Pseudomonadota > Gammaproteobacteria > Pseudomonadales > Alcanivoracaceae > PGZG01. The sequence continues at coordinate 8,470 of JAGLCJ010000013.1, read as the reverse complement.
AGAGTGACAGAGACACTGGGATGTTGCGCCACTGGAGATGTACTTTCGTACACGGATATGGCTGGTGTCACCACGTCCGGCCAAGCACCTTTTATGCCTATGGCATAAGCGGTGATTGTGGCGGGGTCGCTGTGGACATGATCCTTGCCATTTACATACCAGTAGAAGCCTGAGGTCGCTTCAAAGTGCGGATAAGAAGCAGTAAGGAAATTTCCTGCGCCGGAATAATTTGTTTTTGCTCCTCCGCCGGTTAACGCATAACCCGCTTCTGGCGCAACCGCTGCATACGGATGCGCAGCCTGCTGAGAGGTTGACTCGGTAATAGTGACTTCCCAATCGTCATTGGGATCATGGATCGCCACCGCGTAGGCGGTAATAGTAGCTGGCGAGCTTTCGACAGCACTCTTGCCCGCCGCAGTCCAGGACGTCGCCGAAGACGGGTAAGATGCTGTTAGCAGATTCCCGAACCCCTGCCAGTTCACCTTGGCACCACCGCCAATGACCTTATAGCCGGAAGGTACGCTAACAGTCACCGTCGGACTCTCTTCCGGCGTGGCAGACGTCTCCTGAAAGACCGTTATCGTATAGTCCGTGATTCGTTTCGAGACGCCGCTTTTCACTTCATCCGCATGCGCAGAAACAGCGCACAACCCGGCAGCGAGCATAAAAAGATACAGGCAGCGCCTCTTAAGCGAATCAGATAACCGAATATCCATACCATTCTCCTTGCTATTGTTATTGATCTTCCCATCGACAGAATCGTAATGAAGACATCCATGCTGCGCTACAGAAAAGTTCACCTCGCTACCCCAAGCAGCAGATCCGCTATCGCCACGATTACCCGGCGTACCTGACCAGCGTTTCAACCTCCCGTTCGACACGCCGTAATGCCTGTTTCATATCGGCTTCGGCGCCGAACAGATCCTGTGCCGCAATCGGCTCCCCCACCTGCATGCGTATCCGCCAGGGAATGATCGGCAGGAACACAAGCGGCGACCCGAGCCAGAGCCAGGTCAGCAGCAAGCGCCACTCAATGCCCAGCGGCGCCAGCAGCAGGATCGCCGAGGCGCCCAGAATACCCGTCAACGAGATGCCCCAACGCTTCAGGCCAATCAGGCGCGGAGCCAGCAGCATCCAGGCCAGCCATTCGGAACGGAGAAATATCGGACAGGTGTAATGCGCGCCCTGAATGCCGAGCGGAATGATCGGCACACCTGAAGATCGGGCAATATTCAGAAAGCCGGTACGACCGCCAAAGTCCACCCGGTTTGCCTGCCACACCGGGCGCAGCGTCTCGTAATCGCCGCCCGGAAAAATCAGGATCGGAACACCTTTCTCAAACGCTTTGCCGGCCGCATCATATGTCGACGGAATGGCACCGATCGACTTCAGCAGCTTTGAAAGCGGGAAAACGCTGAAACCCTGCGGCAGAGCAAAGCCTGCCAGCGGTCGATCCGCCCCCACCTGACGAAGATAGAGGGCGATGAAGCACATGATCTCTGCAATGCCGGCACCCGCAGAGTGATTGGCCACCAGAAGAAAGGGCTCACCCCTGGGAAGGTTCTCCACCCCTCGCAAGCGCGGCCGGAACAGTAGCCGCACCAGAGGCCAGAGCAGGATATTGGCAATCCGGACAACACCCGGCGAAAACATGCCCGGGTTGTCGACCTCAATGCCGCGCGCCCAGTCTTTTGTTGTTCTTGATAGACGAACCATAAGCTGATCCCGAAGCAGTGAGACGGCGGCTTTCAGCCGATTATCATCATTAATCAGCGTCATGCACAGATCTGCGGGAAGTTCAGTGTGCTAACCGGCCATCCGAATAAAAATATAAAGGCATCTAATCCATCAGATAGGGCGTATAACAGTACCTGACCGCACCAAAACGGCCTTTCCAGACACGCAAATCTGCGCATTCAGATAAACCTCTCTGCATTCAGTACCTGTTCGCGACTGCACCAGGCTTCCGAGAATGAGTACTTGTTGCTCACTCCATCAACTGGCCCTACACGCTGTGTATCGCCGGTTCCAAATAGCAGGCCATATTATGAGTATTCTACAAAAGTACTCGAAATCGATTACTGTTCTATTCCTGTCCATGTTCTATATAACACTTGCCGCTTGTGGGGGAAGCAGCAACAGCAAGGCCCCAGTCGCACTGCCCGCAGTAACATCTACTGCCCCAGCTGATGCTGCAACCGGCGTTGCGACCAACATCACGGTTGTCGCTGTTTTTAACAGCGAAATGAGGTTGGCAACGGTCAACCAGAGCAGTTTTACCCTGCAGGGAACAGGTGAAACCGCGATTGTCGGGGGAGTGGAGTACAACGCCAACACCCGGACAGCAACATTAACACCGAACGGCAACCTGACGCCGAGCACGGAATATACCGCCACAATTTCAACCGCAGCCAGGGATCTGGCCGGCGTCGCCCTGCCCGCGGACTTTGAGTGGATATTTACCACCGGCATTGCAGAAGATGCCGTCGCGCCTACCGTCATCTCCAGCAATCCGGCGGACCTGGAAGTGGATGTGTTGCGTAACGTCAAAGTGGGCGTCTACTTCAGCGAAGCAATTGACCCGGCCACACTGACTGCGACCTCGTTTGAACTGAAAGCGGTGGCAGGTGATGCCGTTGTTTCAGGCAGCCTGCGCTACGTCAATCCGACCACGGTGGTATTCAGCCCATCGAACCTGCTCGGCGATACCGAAGACTATGTGCTTTCACTGTCTGCCGACCTGACCGACCTTGCTGGCAACAGCCTGACGCCGGTGACTATCGGTTTCACCACCGGCGCTGATGTTTCGGCAAGCCCGGGCTCGGTTGATCTGGGCAGCGCGGAGAACTATGTGATTCTGGCAAAAACCGGCATTTCCACCACCGGCACGACCCATATCACTGGCGACATTGCGGTCAGTCCCGAGTTTCTCACCGCGATAACCGGCTTTAGCGAAACGCTTGCTCCTGCTGGCACCTTCGCCACCTCGTCGTTCGTAACAGGCAGCCTGTTTGCAGCGGATATGACCTCACCGACCCCGATCACCTTGACCACTGCTGTCAGCGATATGGAACTCGCCTATACCGATGCAGCCGGTCGCGTTGATCCGGACTTCAACGAGCTGGGCGCAGGCGAGATCGGTGGCCTGACGCTGGACCCCGGCCTTTACAAGTGGGGCACTGGCGTACTGGTCAGCTCTGACGTGACCCTGAATGGTTCCGCCAGTGATGTCTGGATCTTCCAGATCGCTCAGAACCTGAAACTGGAAGATGGCCGCGCCATTATCCTGACTGGCGGCGCACTGCCGGAGAATGTGTTCTGGCAGGTTGGCGGCGAAGTGACTTTGCAGCCGGGCGCCACCTTCAACGGCATCGTGCTTAGCCAGACCGGCGTTGTGCTTAAGGCTGGGGCAACGCTCAACGGCCGCGCACTGGCACAAACTGCGGTGACGCTGATCTCCAACAGCGTGAATGAACCAGGTTTGTAACAGATGGAACTGGCCGTCGGCTGAACCCGATGGCCGAACAAAAAATGCCGCGATGAGAGTCGCGGCATTTTTATTGCGGCAAACTTAAAACGGCTTCACGCCTCGGCGTTTCGCACTCTCAGCAGGACGGCCGCCAGCTCTGTGGCCTCCTGTTCCGAGATATGCGCAGAAAAATGCTGCTCCACTGATCGCTTGTAGATCGGCCACATGGCCCGACGTAACTCAGCGCCCTTCTGCGTCAACGCAGCAAATAGCCCCCTGCGATCCTCCGCGCACTGTTCACGTGATATCAGGCCCTCCTTTTCCAAACGGTCACATAGCCGCGTCAGGTTGCTTCGGCTGAGAACCATCCGCTGGCCGAGGTCGTACAGGCGCAGCCTGTTGCCTTCCGCCATGTCGAGCTCCAGCAGCAGGTCGTACCACTCGAGTGGCGGCAGGTCGGCTGCTGACAGGTCTGCCTGGACCTTCTCCAGAAGGACCTTGTGGGCCCTGAGCAGGCGGGCCCAGGCGAGAAAATGAGGGGTGGCGTGACGCTTATCTGTAGGCATGGCCGAGATTGTTGCACATGCAATTACTTTCGGCTAGAGTCCATTTAGTTGCATATGCAACTAACTCCCCTGCAACCATCCAAGGTGACCCACATGAAAACCATTAGCCTGAATGACCTGCTCGACCGTCTGCGCTCACCCACCCCTCCCGCTTTGATCGAGGCCCTGCCGCCCCGCCATTTCATGCAGGGGCACTTGCCAGGCGCCCTGAACATCAATGTCGGCGAGGTGAAGGCGCTTGCCCCGGAACTGCTGCCCACAAAGGCCGCCGGCGTTGTCGTGTACTGCGCCAGCGCTAGCTGCACGAACTCGGATCAGGTTGCGGTGCAATTGCTCGCCCTTGGCTACACCGATGTAGCCGTATTCAAGGGGGGGCAAGGCCGAATGGCACGCAGCCGGTTATGCGCTGGAAGAGCGTGCCCCATCATCGCCGCAGGAGACGGCGTGCTCGCGATAGGGCGCCAATCTCGCAACCAGATGTTCTGATTCGCATTTTTCCTGGCGCATCTCGCAGCAATGTCGTGCCGCTCATGTAACGCGCGTTGCGGCGAGATGCGCATGCGTGGGGAAAGTGGTGATCACTCTGAAACCACAGCCCTTGATCGGAGGCCATGGCATATGACGTGGTTTAGTCGGCTATGGGTTTATCAGGGTCACTGTCACTTGTTGGATATCTGCTTTCCCGCCAGAGCAGTCGGCCCCTCATATGGTGCCGCCTTTTTGCTCCAGCCATTCAAGCAAAACCTGATCGAATTCCTCCGGGACTTCCAGTTGCGGCGTATGGCCACTCTTATCCAACAACCGATACGTAACATTCTGAGGATTCAATAGAGCCTTATCCCAGAGCGTATGCGGCACTGCATAGTCGTACTTTCCCATCACCACGAGAACCGGCGCATGAAAGCGCGCTGGCTCCCAGAAAAACTCATAATTGACAAAAAAGCCTTTGAATGCGGACAGAGCCTCCATGTTTAACGGCACGCCCTGCCATAAAGGAGTCGCATCATAGTCGGCGTCATACCAGTACTTGGGTCCATCGGCGACGTACTGCGCGACGAACGCATCTCCTGGTTCCAGGAAGGCACACTTCTCCGAGGTCAACGAGGCTCGATTCTCCTCCAGCTTCGCCTTTCGTTCTTTCGAAGCTGTACCCCAATATCGCTCGGCCCTTTCGATTGTCTTCTGAACGTTGCAAGGCGGCGTCCCGATAAGGACGAGGCGAGAAACCCTTTCAGGATGTTGTTTCGCATACTCGAGCGCGAGATTACCGTGATGCGAGTGCCCAACAAGAACAAACCTTTCGAAATCAACCGCCTTACGGATGTATTCAATATCATCCAGATAGGTTCCCAGCGTGATATCTGGCGTCCCGGCTGACTGACTGGTTTCAGCGAAATGCCTCATATCGGCATATGCCAAACGATAGCTTCGCCTGAAGTTCTCGGAGAATGTTCTCGGATAGTAAACAGACGAGCCAATTACCAGGACCGGGGCGCCGCTTCCCTCGATCTGGTAAGCCAGCGTTGCACCAGCATTATCTATTTTCCCGCGGAACAGGCTCATGATTCGCTCTGTGTTCCTCTCTTGTTCTCAAGCCGCTGCAAGATGCAGATCAAGAAAAGCTTCGTTTTTTCCCCTCAAGCCAAAATAGCCGAAATATACTTGGCAGCCTCGTCAATCATCAGTCAAAGACATCAAAGATGGAAGGCAAGTCGAAGTCCGGCCATTCCAGCCAGGACAGATCAAAGTCAAACCAGGAATCCGAGGCCCCGTCTGTTATTGCGTGTGCCATCTGCGCCTTCATGGATGCGTAGTCACATGCTTCGCCAATGGATTCGTGGTACCGATTGAATTCGTCTGGCGAGGTATAAAGACACATAGCCCAACAGTGCCAGTCGATGCCCCAGATGGTTTCCTTCGACGCCTGTCTGACTCGATATGGACTGTAGTATTTCTGCTTCCCGTACTTCTTGACCAGAATCTTGCCCACATCCTTTGCGTACTGCTTCTTTTCATGCTCTGTCAGGGCTCTGGCTACCATGTGATCTCCTTATGCTTGGCGCTGCGCTTCAGCCTCGCGGAACATCCATATGACTTTCACGCGGCGACCTGAACTTGGTAAATTATTGGCGAACAAAATATTCATCAAAGTCCACATCAGAGTGATCCCTCCAGTTGACCCGGTATAGATCCGGGCTTTCGAAGGTGATCAGACTCTTTACCCATGAGCCATCAGCTAACCTTCTCTTGATGACAACGCCGCCTTCCAATTCCCTAAGCACTCTATAGGGGAATTGGCCGTTCGCTCCAGTCCATTCTAACTCCCCGCGGTCGATAGTCAGGACTTTGCTGGGAGAGTACTCGACCAGAACATCAGGCTTATAGGTTATCGTTAATTCGCCTACTATTTGCTGTATAAAGCCAAGCGTATTTAAAGCTATAAGTTCAAGCTTGTTCTTGGCGAGACTTATTTCGAGCGACGATTTCCAAGTGCCCAATAGCGGCGACTCGGCTTTAGCTATGTTTGGCGAAAATAGCAAGACTAATGCAGATAGGATTCTTGGGATCATTGCATCCTCAGATATAAGGCTTGGCCTCATGCTGCCGGCCCGTCAGGGACAGTCAGCCCGCAGCGAAGTGTTCGCCGCGTCCCATTTATGAAACTTCGGATTTTCTTTTGTTGAAACGTAAAAGATTACCTCGGAACCAGTGTATTCATCTCTGGCACTGACCTTTTCATATGCATCTTGCATCCAGGGGATACACACCTCAGGGGTACACGAGTTCTTTGTTGAGGAGACAAAGGATTCAATGGATTCCTTCCCTACCATCTCCTCGAAATACTGACTCCCCGAGCCAGCAGGGATAATCTTAGCCACATCGCCACCCGAGTACAGTCTTGTTTGATTTTCAACAGGGCTAAAGAGAAAGGTATTTGTGCAGTACATGTCTGCGTCTTTGTCAAAGAACGTGACGATGGACTGATTTACCATGAAGCGTGGCAGTGACTTCAAACCATGCCGATCATTGACGCGGAGAGAGTATTCCATGTTCTTTCGGATCTTGAATAGAACATCATTAATACTGCCGCTCAGCCGAATCTCGGGCAGGTAGTAATGCTCATGTGTATTGCCCGCAATACCGACAGCAAGGAGCAATCTAGGATTCAGGGTGATCTTATTGAAGTCGTTAACTACGGAGCCACTCTCCACAGAGCCGCTCATGTCTGGCGCCGAGATATCCAGCCCTCCAGATATCGCCTTTTGATCTGCGGCCAGAATGGACATGTCCCTGTGCAGAATATTGAGAATAAAGGTCACGGTCACCCCTAAGCGGTTAACGCCCGGCACACCGGCCCAGCTGCGGCGTGCCAAAATATGGTAAAAGCACAGCGACCATATTTTGGTGCGCCGTAGCTGGGTGATCTTCCCCCGATAGCACTAGTCACCTTTGTAGCCAAGGCTATCGGAGACCTCATATAGCTTATTTAACGCCTCACAGTATTCTTGGAACTCCTGCAGGGCTTCGGTTTGCTCAGTCATGAATTCTTCGAAGGATTGATCGAGATCAGAGGCCTGCTGCTGGAGGAAGCTATAGGTCACCGACGGATTGCCTTGCTCAATATTTTTCTTATCGAAAGCCAGTAGCCGGCCATAGATTTCAGCCATTCCCATTCTGAGGCCTTTGCTGATGCCATCAATCTTGGCTTTCATAGCCAGTTCTTCACTAGAGTCCATTTGTTTTTTTATTCCCCGCTATAGCCCATTTGCGCCGACCATGTCCGTATAACAGTGAAGTTCAGGGCGCCGTCCGACAATCAGAACAAACCGAGACCGGAGCAGTTGTCAAGCCCTTCCTAAACTTAACGCTTATGGACTCACCCCCACTAAAACAGGAGATTCATGTGGCTCATTACGTACCCCAGTGATCAAGGTGTCATTAGGATACACATTCATTCCGTAAGAAACTGTTGAGTCCAGATCAACCCAGCAGTACCAGTTTGATCCGTTCCAGAGCCATGCCGAACCACGATTATAGAGGAAGTAATTTGACTTTCTTTGGACATAGAAAAGAGATTCCTCTGCCTGGAAAAAAAACACATACCCTTGACTCAGAAAAAACTCATCTCCAATACGAGAATAAGGCAATATTGGCTGGCCACTACAATCCGCAGAAGCGAACTCCAAGCGATTGTCTCCGACAGATCCTTCTTGACGATTCTCGCCGTCTGACGACGGCGGCCCGTCTCGATAGAACATCTGGAATATGTAGCCATTTGGAGAAATCATCCAAAAACTTGCATCTTGATTCAGAGGCGATCCGTCGTGCTTTCGGCTCATATAAGAGCCAACATACAGCCCGTTAGCGGTCACAGAATCCGCAGGTCGTCTTACGTTAGAAATTGCGGTTTGATCTGCTACCACTTTCGTGGACA
>JAGLCJ010000012.1 GCA_023146255.1 Alcanivoracaceae bacterium | reverse complement strand
TGTCCACGAAAGTGGTAGCAGATCAGATCTCTGGCGAAAAGAATATAACGCGATTTGACTATCCAGGAAGAAAGTTCACGCAGGTATTCTGCAGGATATGCGGCTCAGGGCTACCTTTTCTTGATGGGGGCGGTGAGATGACGTTTATCCCGGCTGGAACCTTGGACAGTGTTCCGAGTGTAGAGCCCGAGGCAAACATATTTTGGGAAGAAAGGGCAGAATGGTATGAACATGGCGTGACAGCGCCAAAGCAAGAAGGCTTTGCATGAGCATTGCGATGCATGAAGCCGGCATCACGCTGTACCACTACCCCGAATCATTGTGCTCACAGATGGTTCGTCTGGCGCTTGAGGAGAAAGGACTCAGCTGGAAGTCTCATCCGATAATGCTGAACGATGTTGTGCTTGAGGGTGATAATCTAACCCCAGAGTACCTTGCAATAAACCCCAAGGGTTTCGTTCCAACTCTCGTGCACAACGGCAAGCCCGTCTATGACAGCTGGGTGATCATCGACTATATCGATCGGGCCAATCCCGAGTCAGGCACGCAACTGACGCCAAAAGATCCTTTCAACCGTGAGCGCATGAAAGCGTTGATGGTGGAGGCATCCCTTGATGAGTCGAAATTCTTTGGCGTTTCGCTGGGCACCGCAATTCCGATTCTTTCCGCACCGGTAATCCGGTATTGCATAAAGCAGCAGCCTTTTCTGCAGTTCTGGTGGAAATACCGGAAGCATCCCGTGTTCCATCGTCGCTGGGGTGCGCGACTAGTCACGCTGATGCCTGTTCCCTCCCTGCTGGCGGCAAAGTGCGAGCGAACGACAGGCCTTGCCCTGCGTAACATTGAGTCCCTGCTGGCAAGCGGCGGTGATTACCTGCTCGGTGAATACAGCCAGGCGGACATCATGATGACGGCCCACTTTCATCGGCTTGAGGATGTAGCACTCGGCGCCTTGTTGGCAGATGGGCAGCTTCCGAATATTGCCGCATACTGGCGTCGCGTTCAGGCGCGGTCTTCATACAGCAAGGCAATCGTCGATTGGCATGAGCCAAACTGGCGGAAGGCTCTGCAGGCGGTGTTCAAGGGCGAGGCTTCGCCTTCCCTTGACCGGATCCGCAAGATTGCGGTTGCCTAGGCAGGCTCACGGCCATGGGCTGTTGGATCCGCCTGTGGCCATCTGGCTCTTTACATCAATGGCCGTGACGAGGCTCCCATGATTTTTGAAGGTTGCCGGTTAAAAATGTATGGTGTCAGGTTCCTGAAATTCTTCAAAGCAGGCTTCAGAATCTCCCTTCTGTGACGATGATCTTGTCGTTACGTATCAGAACGCTTCTTGGTTAAACCCGGGCCTGCCTGCCAGCTAGGAGGAGCCGTTGACCTACAAGATGGTTCGGAAACACTTTTCTCATCCGCCAGAGGGCCTTGCCCGTATGCGCTGGTATGGGCCCGGTTTGTTGTGGATGTTATCGGCGGTGGGTACCGGCTCCATTCTTTTTACTCCCCGAGTCGCCGCTGCTTACCAGTATGAATTGCTATGGCTGCTATTCCTCGTTGTATTTTTTATGTGGGTAATGATACGGGAGATGGCACGGTTCTCAATTGTAAGCGGCTGTACCATGCTTGAGGGAATGCACACCTTGCCGGGTCCCAGCAATTGGGCGGTTTGGGTGATTTTTGTGCCGCAACTTTTTGCTGCCGCCATAGGCATTGCCGGGCTTTCAGCAGTGGTCGGTAGTGCAGCCGGAGCTTTTCTGCCAGGTGACCGGACACTTTACGCGTTGCTCACCATTGGCCTGTGCACCTTGCTGACGACTACCGGAAGATATCTGTTTATCGAAAAGGTCTCCCGAGTACTTGCAGGGGCACTGCTTGTGGTAACTGTGGTGGCTGCCGGGGTGGTTCTTCCGAGTCTGCCTGAAGTGTCGTCCGGGCTTGCGGTTTCGTGGCCATCCGATGGCGAACTGTATGTGATCATGCCGTGGGTCGGCACCATTCTGGCCGGCTCAATGGGCATTGTCTGGTTCGGCTACTGGACCGCGACCCGCGGGTACGGCGGTGGTCTGGTCGGACGCGATAAAGATGATGAGGCGCTCAATGAGTCCAATATCGAAAGTGAGAAGGGTATCGGAGATGACAGCGGTCCGGAGTTTGAGCTTGATCGGGCCCGGAGCTGGATAAAAGTAATGACCAGAGCCGCCCTGCTGGGAGTGGCCGCAGGCGCGCTAGTCATCTGTTCGTTTATGGTTCTTGGCGCAGAGCTACTGGCGCCAGAAGGCATTATGCCGGAAGGTGCGGATGTCGCCGAGGACTTGACTCGGCTGTATGCCGACATATGGGGAGTAGCCGGAACCTGGATGATGCTTGCGGCTATTTTTATTGCATTGGGCGGCAGTGTGCTAGCCAATCAGGATGGCTGGGGGCGCAGCTTTGCCGACATGACACTCATCCTGATACGTGACAGGCGCAAAGCCGAGTCGCCCGGCCTCGCGGTAGGCGCGCTGCGCTGGCTTGAAGCCAGAACCGGGTGGGCAACGTTTGAGCGAATCTTTCTCAAGCGTGTTTCGATTATTCTGGTCGCCGGGCTTGTGCCGGCCGTCATTATCCTCCTGTTTCGCGATCCGGTCGAAGTCATGTCGGTATCAGGGATAATCGCTGCAGCCCATACGCCATTTATTGTTCTGACGGCGCTGCTGGTAAATCAGACACGATTGCCGCCTCCATTAAAGCCCGGCTGGGTGACCACTATTTGTATGGCGCTGGCCGGTACTTTCTATCTGGGTTTTGCCGTCGTATATTTCCACAGCTTCTTCGGATAGATGAGCGCATGTGAAGAGCCGGGATGCTACTGGCTTCGACGGAGCAAATAAGCCCTCCCATGATGTATTTCATTCCCCCTCGGGCCTCCTGAGCGCCTGTAGTAGAGAGAACTGATGAAGAACAAATTTCTGGATACGGGTGTATCGGGATTCAGCCCCGTCAGGAAAATACTGGTGGCAGTGCGAGGGATATATTTTGCGGTAGTTCTCGATTTCTCGGTGGCGTACAAGATCGTGTTGTCATCGATCCTGATGGCGGGGTTCTTTTATTATCGGCAATGGCTGGACTTTTCAATTGTACTGCTCGCCACCGGTCTGGTAATCATTGCCGAGATATTCAATACGGCGATAGAAGCCTTGTGTGATTTTGTCGAAAGCGACGAGAACGAGAAGATCGGCTTGATAAAGGACGTCTCGGCGGGAGCGGTTGGCATCAGCATCTTTATTTGGCTCATTGTCATCGCCATCGAGGTATATCGCGCTTTTGAGCTGTTAAGCTGACGCCGGCTACACGCCGGAGTATTCAGCTGCGCCGCATTTCCTCGACCATCGCCAACACCATCGCCGCCGTGAATCGCGCCTGCTCCGCAGCCTGCTGCTCGCTTACCGGGTAATACTGCATCAGGGTAAACATCGCTGTTTCAATCCAGCCGACCAGGGTTTCAATCATGAGTGGCGTGACATTGTTCAAGCCAAGCAGTTTTGCCTGCTGCAGAAAAAGCTGCTTCACGCTGGCCAGCGTCTGCCGGCGGTAGTGGCTGGCCGGTGAGGCAGGGTCGAAGGCTTCGCGGTAGATCGCCTTCGCCAGTGGGCCGGTTTCCCGGGCCCAGTCGAAGTAGCGGGCAATGCCGAGTGTGATTCGCTGTTCCAACGGCGCATCAAGCTGGATCACGGTCATGATCCGGTTCAGCAGATCAGCGTTCGCTTCAGCCATCAACAGTTCCATCACCTGCGACAGGCCGCCGGGGAACCAGCGATAGAAGGTCGGCCGCGAGGTGCCGGCAGCCTGGATCAGCTGCTCCACAGACAGATACCGGGAGTCCATGTTGCCGACCAGCTCCGCGGCTGCGGCCAGCACGCCAGCGCGACGGGCATCCAGCGCCGGCCCGCGCATGGGCGGTCGGCCGCGGCTTCGATGCGCGCTGAAGTCAGGCTGGTCCTGCTTGTTCACGACACGACTCTCCTTGAGGTGATGAATCCGATGGCCCTGTGGCCCGGCGTGTCAGGCCACAGGGGCAATGCGCCCTTCAATTAAACGTAACACCATTGTTACACCAAAATCGGGGGACACGCCATGCAGTTCCAGGAAAAGAAAAATTATCAGTACCCGGCGGAGACGTTGCTGAAGGTTTTCAGTGACAAGGATTACTTCCTGGAAAAATACGCCCGCTCCGGCGCCACTGACATCAATGTGCTGGAAGATATTCAGACGGACGCGGATTCACGCATCACCATCAGCCGTGAGGTGCAGGTGGATGTACCGATACCGGCCTTTGCTCGAAAATATGTGCCGCACACCATTACCCTGATCCAGTCAGACAGCTGGAATTACGCCAGCCGCACCGGCCATATCGAGATTCGCTTCAAGGGCATGCCTGCGGAAATCAATTGCGCCATGCACATGGTGGAGGAAGGGGACGCTTCGACACTGGTGCTCAACTTCACTACCAAAGTGCAGATTCCCTTTGTTGGCAACAAGCTTGCCGAGGTGCTTTCCCGTGATCTGCGTGCCAAGTTCGAGAAGGACTCGGCTGCTACGCACGAGGCTATGGAGCGGGTAATCGGGAAGTACGCGTGACAGGTGAGCGTGCCACCGATCACTGGTTATTGGCGCTGACGTCTGGAGACTTCCTCCATTAGCGCTGCGCGGCTGTCGAAAACTGTATCGATTTCGTCAATATCGTTGTAGATATGGAAGATGTCCATGCTGCCGTCCCCGTCACTATCGAGCTCGACATAAGTTACGCCTTTATCCCGATAAATAAATCGCTTGATAACCTGCTGGCCGTCTTCTGCATAGAATTCGGTCATGGTGTAAACGCTCTGGTAAAAGTGATTGCGGGAATCTGCGACACCATCGCCATCCTGATCTGTATCCTCATAGCTGAGGCCCGCGCGGACGATACGACCTGAGACCTCGTGCCGGCCATCAAAATCATTGTCGTACTGCCATGAGCTCAGGATGCCGCGACTATCATAGTGACGAACGCCATCCAGTTTGCCATCCTGATCGCGGTCGAGATCTTCCCGATCGAGATAATCGCCTTGCCAGTGCAGATAAGTGTCTTCTACGCCATCACCATCGATATCAATGCCGTAGCTGAACTGCGGTGTCTTGTACCAGAGATGAACAGCAGTGCCGGCTATGACTGCGCCGATCAGAAAGGCGGCGATGGTTCTGCTGAACGGTTGCCCGGCCGTGACAGGCGCCGGATGGTTAGCCTGCAGGGGTAAATGATGCTCTGTGTGCTCGGTATCCAGAGTGAGTTCGCCGTTCTGCCAGCGCTGCAGTACTTCACGAGCCGGCCGCTCGTCAGCATCTTCGACCATAACGGTCACCAGCCCGGCTAACGGAATGTCGCCGATGCCACCCTGCAGGTACTCGCCTTTGATTACAGCACCAATGCCCATCTGATTAAGGATGCCTTTGGCAAGATTGGCGTCGAGGGCGTTTTCGGCTTCGTATACGGGCTTCATGGCGGCTCGCGGCTATCAGTAGATAGCCGCGATACTAGCATGCTGGAATGTGTGTGGTTCAGAAGGTAAAGCCCACCCCGACCATATACACCCACGGATCAATCTCAACATCAATCACCGCGGCAGTCGCGCCATCCACTTTCACCCGTGCGGTGGTGTCGATATCCACATTCCAGGCACTGGCAGTGAACACCAGATTGTCCTTCAGCGGCACATCAAAGCCGACTTCATAGGCAATGCCCTTGGAATCGCTCAGTGACAGATCTGAAGTGGTGCCACCCAGAGCCGCAGCCAGTTCCGGGTCGGTCTTCTCGCGGAAGAACATGGTGTAGTTGAAGCCGACACCAACAAACGGCTGGAATTTTTCGCTGACGTTCGGGTAGTAGTTCACCAGCAGGGTCGGCGGCAGGTGCTCGGTGGAGCCAACGTCGACCCCGGCCAGCGCGCCACTACCGTTCAGGTCGTGCTCGAAGGGCAGGGCGCCAAGCAGTTCAACGCCGACATTGTTGTGCACCATATAGGTGGCACTGATACCGAAGCCGACACCGTTGTCGACTTCCACCAGATCCGGGTTTGACTCGCTGTCCGGCGCGACCAGAGCCGGGCCGAAGCGGACGATCACGTCACCGGCTTCATAGGCAAAGGCCGGCAGGGCGAAACAGGACACAGCAACAGCAAGCAGGGTGGGACGCAGAATGCTCATGGGGACTCCTCGTATTAAGATGCCCTGCCAGTTTGCGCAGTCCACCCGCGGGGAGACTGATCTGGATCAAAAGACCATATAGTCTATGGGGAATTGTCCCGAATTAACGGAAGCTTCTGATGACGCGTTACGCGGTAATCGATTTTGAAACCAACGGCCAGATGCCCGGCCAGGGCGGCCGCGCCCTGGAAGTGGCGGCGGTACTGGTAGAGGACGGGGTGATCGTTGACCAGTTCGCCAGCCTGATGAACCCGGGCGGACGGGTGCCGGCCTTTATCACTGCGCTGACCGGTATCACTCCAGCCATGGTGCGCACCGCGCCGCCGCCGGATGAGGTGATGCAGGTGGTACGTGAGTTTGTTGGGGTATCGACCCCGGTGGCTCACAATGCCAGCTTCGACCGGCGCTTCTGGGAGTATGAGCTCGATCTGTGTGGCGCGCCCTGCCAGCGCGATTTTCTCTGCACGGTTCTGATCGGCCGGCGGCTGTACCCCTGGGCGCCGAATCACAAGCTGGCGACACTGGTAGAGCTGCACCGAATCCCGGTGGAGGGCCGGCATCACCGCGCGCTGGCGGATGCGGCCATGACCGCGCACCTATTTATGAAAATGCAGCGTGATCTTTCCGAGTTGTACCCGCATGAATGGCAGGCAGAGGATTTTCTCGCCCGCTACCAGAGAACCGGCAAGGCGCTGGTGCGCAGTACTGCGCCACATTCCTCGTAGGAGCCGTCGATCGACGACGAAGTATTTTCAGCGCGATCGACGGCAAACGTTCAGAGAAATCGCGGTCGGTCGACCGCTCCTACAACGTTAGTACATATTGCACCAGTGGCATGACATCGCTGCTGCTGGCTGCACACCACGGGTGCGGTGTGGCTGGCAGACCGATGGGGCCGGGAGTGCCCATTTCCGCCGGACCATACTCGGCACGCATTTTCTGGTAATCCCAGAAGTAGTGCTTGCTGTCCCAGCCGACTTTGCTGAAGTACTTGTGCCGTTCGATAAAGCGGTTGCGCTGCGCTGGCACCGGATCAAACCATTTCTCCTCGCTGCGCGGCACGCGGAACACATCACCCTTGCGGTTCAGGTCCGGCCAGTTGGCCGGCTGGTCGGCACTGCCCAGTGGCGGTCGCGCTGGCGCATGCAGGGTGTAGTACTGGGTATACAGCGGCGAACCGGTCTGGCAGCGCTGCGGGTTGACCAGATCTTCGACGTTGCGCACGTGGCCGTCGCTCAGCAGGCCGCGTGACTGCACCCAGTACATGTTGCGCAGGAAGCTGGCGCGGATTGATTGCTGATCTTTCTGGTAGATGGTCGGGGCAAAGAAGCGACCGACTTCGTCCAGGCGGAACATACGCTCGTTGGTGTTGGCGCCAAGGTGATCGTTATGGCAGCTGCCGCAGTCGCGATCATAGGCAGCCTGACCGGCATTGACGGCGTCTTGTACGCCAGCAAAGTTCTGCCAGCCCTGTGCAACAAACTCGCCTTCACTGATGCCGGCGTTGCCGGTTTGTGCACCGAGCTGGCCAGTGCTCTTCAGCCAGCGATACAAGCCGACGTTGATCAGATCGCTGTCGTGCTCGTCCAGCGTGGTCATGTAAGCCGTCAGTGCCTGCAGCCCTTCCTTGTTCATCGAGCCGGTGGCGCCGTCGGGTTCTTCGGAATGAATGTAGGAGCCTTCAAAACCGACATAGGACTCGGTGTGTGATAGTGACCGGCGAATCGCCATGTAGTTGGTGACGTTCGGAATCACGATCGGCGAGAACTGATAGTCGTTGTCGGTTTTGCTGCCTTCATCAGACAGGCGAACGATGTTGTGTTCGCCGGTGCCGGCGGGCATGTGGTACAGCAGCATGGTCTTGTCGATCTTCGCCTTGCCGGATGCCCAGCTCGGCCCGGACTCTTCCGCGCTGATGCCGTCAAAAGTGGCCGTGGTGGTGCCGAGCTTGTCGCCCAGTACTGCCCATTTCATACTCCAGCGCGGATTCGGCAAGCCGGGGAACACCCGGGTGACGAGTTCGCCGGGCGCGGCTTCATAGCTGATCTGATAGCCGTGGCAGGACGCGCAGTTGAAACCGATGCGTTCGCCGCGGCCGACATAAGGATGGCTTGATTCGGCGTAGCGATAGCCAACCCAGCCGCTGTCACGGGTATTACCCTCGGTCAGCTGCGGCTCCACCGTCAGCAGGCCTGGAATCGGATTGGGCTGCGGGTAAGGATCAAAGTAAACCTCTTTCCAGGCTTCGTCCGGCACCTGTGCCGGGTTGGTCTTGTAGGCACCGAACAGCAGATTCGGGTCGGCCATATTGCGGGTAATCGGATCGCGGGTTTTGTAGTTGAAGATTTTGGTCCAGTCGAGGTTGCGCACCGAATGGGCAAGGCCGACGTTGAAATCATAGGACCAGAAAATTTCGCGGCCATAGCGTAGTAACGATTCCATTGCCGGGTTGTCGACACTCACATCAATCGGCGTGATCGCTTTGGTTTCCTCACTGAGAAGTGAAACGACGTCACATTCGTGGGAAAACTCCGGATCGGTAATACGAGCCGTTTGCGCATCAATGACGTTATGCGGCTCGCCGGGACGAATCATGGATTCCAGCCAGCCGGTGCGTTTCTGTACCTGCAGTTGCAGCGGCCCACCACTGGCATGTTCGGGCACATGGAATGTCACTTCATCGTCTTGCCAGCTGACGATGTCCTTGTCCCAGGTGCTGTGAGTTTGCGGAATCTCGAAGTTAACCTGTTTGCCCAGATCAAGACGTTGTTCGAACATGCGCAAATCGGTTTCCAGTACCCGGGTGTTGCCGATCATGATCTTGCTGAAGTCGATATCCGGGCCACCCCCGAAACCGCTGCCGCGCAGGGTCACCAGATCGCGCGGACGCAGGACGATAGCGGCGCCGGGGCTGCCTGATGACCAGACCGGGGAACCGTTCACCAGCATCTCGCTGACCTGTGGCTGCGGGAAATGCGCCGCGGATGCAGCGCGCACTGCCTCGCGGGCGGCGTCAAAATCGCACAGCTTTTCCTGTTTCGGAAATTCGCCGACCGACTCGCCGAGACAACCTGCCAATAGCAGCGGGGCGGCGATCATTCCGAGTCGTGATGTTGTTTTCATTGTCTGCTCCGGAAGGGGTTAGCCGAGGACAGACCTTGCTCCTTGTGAAAGTCAAAGTCGCCCCCTCCTGAGTAGGGGATCACATACAGTGTCAGTACGTTTGTGCTAACGTTTGTGCAGATAGAAAACAATAATAAGAAGAAAAGATTATGCCCTCATGGAAAAAAGGAAGTTATTCCGTCGTCGAGAGCAGGCTGATCGTACGAGACAGGCTGCTGACGTTACTCGATGCCAGTACCGGTGCGCCACTGACGCTGTTGCTGGCGCCGGCCGGCAGTGGCAAATCGACATTGCTGACGCAATGGCTGGTGCACAGTGACGACAAAACCACGGTATATCTGCCTTTATCGGCCAGCGACAGCAGCCCGGTGGTGTTTTTCCGTCACTGGTTTGAAGCGCTGCGCCGGGCGGTGCCGGCATTTGATACCTTCTCCTATAACCAGCTGGTTGCCGATGTTGCCCTGCCGGCCGATGCGGTGGCGGAATCGCTGTTGCAGTCGTTCCATCAGGTCAGTACGCCGCTGGTGATCGTGCTGGACGATTTCCAGTTGGTAAAAAGCACCCTGACAGAAGAAGTGTTTGCCCAGTTGGTCGACAAGCTGCCGGCGCATGTCCGGGTGCTGCTGTCATCGAGGGTGCAGCCGGATCTGCCTCTGGCACGATTGCAACTGAATGATCAGTTGCGGGTGATTGACCGTGACGATCTGGATCTGTCTGCGGAAGAACTGAAAACGCTGGCAGAACTGACCCTGCAGCGGCCACTTACCGATGCCGACATCAGCCAGCTGATGCAGATGACCGAGGGCTGGCTGGCGGGTATCCGCTTTGCCCTGCTGGCGCATGATCACCGCCACACCCGTGATGCCCTGACGTTCAGTGCCAGCCATCCGGCCCTGATCGAATATTTTGCTCAGGTTGTGCTGCGTGACTTGCCGCCGCTGGAGCGAGATCTGCTGTTGTGCAGTTCGATTACCGAGCGCTTCTGTCCCGCCCTGTGCGACATCCTGACCGGCCGCAACGATGCCGGGCTGATTATTGAAAGCCTGCTGACCCGCGAGCTGTTTATCCAGCCGTTACCGGAGCAGCCGGGCTGGTATCGCTTTCATGGTCTGTTTCAGGAATTCCTGCGTAATCGTTTGCAGATCGAGCAGCCGCAACGACTGCCGGAGCTGCATCGCTTTGCCGCCGGCTGGCTGATGGTGGCCGGTGAGTATGAGGCGGCGCTGCATCATGTGCAGCGTAGCGATGATAACGAGCTGTTTGTCAGCATGCTGCAGGATTGCTGTGATCACTGGTCCAAGGCCGGTGAGTTTCCGACCCTGATCCGCTGGGTGTCGGAGCTGCCGGAAGAGCAGGTGGTTCGCAACAGTGACATCGGCTTTTTGCTGATATGCGGGCTGATTCTGACCCGCAAGTTCAATCAGGCGCGCTACTACATGGATTTGCTTGAGTCGCTGCCGCGCGAGCAGATCAGCGGCCGCTTTGCTGAAGACAGCCACGGCCCGTTTCTGGAAGTGATGCTGCAGCTGTTCCAGAACGAAACCAATTTCCGTCTCAGCGCCGATCGCGCCATGCTGATGAGCGCAGTATCGCAATACGATATTCGTGCTTTCTCGTTGGCGATCCTTGCCTATCATCATCTTTTGCGTGCGGAATTTCCGGCCGCGCTGGAGCATGCCCAACGTGCCAAGGATATTCTTGCCCAGCTTGGCTATCACTTTCTGGAAAGTTATGCCGATCTGATTCTGGTGCTGTGCGATCGTCACTCCGGTCGCATGCTCCAGAGTGTGCAATCCGCGACTAACCTGTTCTGGCGCCACGATCAGGGCCGACGACTGAGCCCGGCCTGGGTCAACGCCGCCACCGCCATGGCCGTGGTGCGTTACGAACAGAATATGCTCGACGATGCCCTGCAGCTTTGTGAGGAGCTGATCCCGCTGGTCAGCTCGGCCTGTGCCACGGAAGTGATCAACGCGGCGTATCTGACGCTGGTGCGACTGCTGCATATTCGCGGCGAGGAGGGTCGTGCCACGCGGTTGATGTCACATCTGGATCGGGTGTTGCAGCTCGGCCTGTATGATCGCTTTGTTGCCCAGCTGGCCCACGAAAGCATGCGCCAGTCGTTTGTCACGGATATGCAATCGGTGAACCGGGTTGCCGACCAGTATCAGCTTGGCCGACGTCTGGCACGCGGCGTCTGGGACCATCCGCTTGCCTATGATGAAGGCTGGGAACGTTATGGCCTTGCCACCGCGTTGTGGTTGCGGGCGCGGCAGCAGTACAACGAGGCCAGCCAGCTACTCTCGCGGTTGGCGACGGTGCTACGCCGCGATCGGGTGATGGCGCGTCTGGTGGTGGTGGAAGCGAATCAGGCGGTGCTGCTGTCGCTGCAGGGGCAGCGGCAGCAGGCCATGGAATGGTTGCGGCGAATCTTTGCCGAGCATGGTCCGGAATGTATTAATCGCACCGTCTTTGATGAGGCGCCGGGATTGGGTGAACTGCTGATGGCGGCGATTCAGGCCGGTCTGGTCAAGGTGCCGCCGATCTATCTTGAGATGTTCGGTGACCTGCTTCAGGCGCCGGCTGAAGAAAATGCACGGTCCGCGTCGGAAGATGTGGTGCTGACCCAGCGTGAGCAGGAAATCCTGCAGCTGCTGCGGCTTGGCCTGTCAAACCAGGCGATCAGCGAGCAGACTGGCGTGGCGTTGTCGACGATCAAATGGCACCTGAAAAATATCTTCGCCAAGCTCGGTGTATCAACGCGAGCGGAGGCCATCGTTCATTCTGATTATCTCGAATCAGGCGTTCGTATCAGATAGCCATACGGCATCGGATTCCCGCTGTCATTCGTTCCATTCCCCAATGTCATTCACCCCCTCCCGAGGAGGG
Organism: Alcanivoracaceae bacterium; assembly: GCA_023146255.1. Lineage (GTDB taxonomy): Bacteria > Pseudomonadota > Gammaproteobacteria > Pseudomonadales > Alcanivoracaceae > PGZG01. The sequence goes on along the minus strand of JAGLCJ010000012.1, from coordinate 147,408 downwards.
GGGCATTCTTTGAAAGCTTTTTTCTCCTGTGCACTAATGCGCTCCGGTAAACCGGACACCACCGGCGCGGCTGCGTCGGCAACATAAAAAAAGAAGCAATTCAGGAGAGATATCATGGCCACATCCGTATGGGTAACCTGGCCGGCTTTGACCAAGTTCGGCACGCTCGGCATTGTTGCCGGCTTGCTGACGCTGGCGGTCGAGCGGGAACAGCTGTTCGAAAACAATCTGATTGATGTAGAAGACTGGGAGGCACGCAACGCAGAGATTGTCTGTGATGAGCGCAGCCTGACCGCCCGAACCGAAGACGGGACCTGTAATATTCTTTCGAACCCGGCAGAAGGTGCAGCCAATATCCGTTTCGGTCGTAACGTTGCCCGTGATGCCAGCTTTGGTGAAACCGATACCCTGTTGACACCGAACCCGCGCGAGATCAGTAACAAGCTGATGGCCCGTGACGAGTTCAAACCGGCCGCATCGCTGAATTTTATCGCAGCGTCCTGGATCCAGTTCATGGTGCACGATTGGTTTGACCACGGCCCCGGCGCCGATGGCAATCCGATTGAAGTGCCACTTCCGGCAGGCGACCCGTTCGGCACAGGTTCCCTTCAGGTCAAGCGGACGCTGGATGATCCGACCCGGACCGGCGCTGAAGCTGGCCTGCCGGAAACCTATGTCAACAAGAATACCCACTGGTGGGATGGCTCGCAGATCTACGGCAGCGACAAGGACACCAATGACGAGATTCGCTCGTTCGTTGGCGGCAAGCTGAAGATCAACAGCGATGGCACCCTGCCGACCGGCCTGTTCGGTGGCGTGCCGGTTACCGGTTTCAGTGAGAACTGGTGGGTGGGCCTGAGCATGATGCATCAGCTGTTTGTGCGTGAGCACAATGCCATTGCGGACATGCTGAACAGCAAATACCCGGGCATGACAGATCAGTGGGTATATGACCGCGCCCGTCTGATCAACTCCGCACTGATGGCGAAGATTCACACCGTGGAATGGACCCCGGCGATCATTGCCAACCCGGTGACCGAGCGTGCCATGTACGCCAACTGGTGGGGCCTGCTCGGTGACGGCGAACTGCGCGACAAGTATCAGGGCGAAGTGGAAATGCTCTATGAGGATCTGCAGAAGTCGGATTCCTTCGTCTCCATGCTGCTTGGCTTCAACCCGATGTTCTCGGACGGTGTCGGCTCCGGCTCCATTGACCATGCGCTGGCCGGCATTGTCGGTTCCACCGAGCCGAACAACTACGGCGTGCCCTATACGCTGACGGAAGAATTCGTCGCCGTGTACCGGATGCACCCGCTGATGCGTGACAATATTGATGTCTATGACATCGGCTCCAACGTGGTCGCCCGGCAGATTCCGATTCAGGATACCCGCGATGGCGATGCCGAGAGCATGCTCAGTGTCGAGCGTCCGGAGCGCCTGTGGTACTCGTTCGGTATCACCAACCCGGGTGCGCTGACGCTGAAGAACTACCCGAATTTCCTGCGCAATCTCTCGGTTCCGTTTGCTGGCAACATCGATCTGGCGACTATCGACGTGCTTCGTGACCGTGAGCGTGGTGTGCCGCGCTACAACGAATTCCGCCGGCAGATCGGTCTGAATCCGATCACCAGGTTCGAGGATCTGACCACGGATCCGGAAGTGCTGGCTGAGCTGAAGCGGATCTACAACAACGACATCGAGATGATCGATGCGCTGGTAGGTCAGCTGGCGGAAACCGTGCGGCCGGAAGGTTTCGGCTTTGGCGAGACCGCGTTCCAGATCTTTATCATGAACGCTTCGCGCCGCCTGATGACGGACCGCTTCTTTACCAAGGACTTCCGTCCGGGTGTCTACACCCAGGAAGGTCTGGACTGGGTCAACGACAACACCATGGTGGATGTACTGCGCCGTCATTTCCCGCAGCTGCAATCAAGCCTTGTCGGTGTCGAGAACGCGTTCAAGCCGTGGGGCCTGAATATTCCGGATGACTACGAGTCGTGGAACGGTTGCGACAAGCAGGAACATCTGTGGGTGAACGGCGCCATGCGTACCGAGTATGCCGATGGCGAACGTCCGGCACTGGTGCCGATTGATGTGCTGGGTTTGATCGACAGCATTCTGTGGAAGAAAGTGAAGGACCGCACCGACGTCAGCCCGCCGGGCTATGAAAAGCCGCTGCACCCGTATGGCGCGATGGCGAAAGTGAGCTTCGTGCCGACGGCAAACCACAGCTTCACCGGTTTGTTCAAAGGCAATGAATGTGGCTTGCTGCGTTTGTCTGTCACTGGCGATCCGGCGGACCGTGGCTTTGCCCCGGGCCTGGCATGGAAGGCATTTGTGGATGGCAAACCGTCCGAGAACGTCTCGGCGCTTTACACGCTGACCGGTCAGGGCGGTAACTACAACTACTTTGCTAACGAACTGTCGCAGTATGTGCAGCAGGAAGTGAACGAGTCGCTGGGCACCAGCCTGATCTTCTCGCTGGTGACCTCGAAGCCGACTTTGCTGCGCGTGGATGACATGGCGGAAGTGAATCAGGACGGCAGTGCCGTAGGCACGGTGAAGTCGCCGACCCAGATCTACTTCGTGCCGACCAGTGAAGTGCGTAATCGCTTCAGCAGTGCTGCGCACGATTTCCGCGACGATCTGACCGAACTGCCGGCCGGCACCACGGTATATGACGTGTACGCCACTAACCGGGAAATCAGAACCTCGATTTTCCCGTGGGTGACCCGGCGTTATGCCGAGGAGCGTCGCTCCAGTGCCGTGAAGGTGGGTTCGCTGAAGACTACCTCGCCGTTCACCACCTCGCACTTCGGTGACACCGGTATCTTCTTCAAGCACCAGCGTCACGAAGACAAGTAAGCGCTACCATGTAGGAGCGGTCGACCGACCGCGATTTTTCCGAAGGGAATCGCGGCCGATCGGCCGCTCCTACAGGGAGATAAAAAAAGCCCCGGCATGCCGGGGCTTTTTGTTATGGCCGAACGCTGAGTTGATCAGGCGCGCTTTAACGCCTTCTCACCGGTTGCCTTGCTGCGCTTGGCAGTCGTGCCGCCTTTCTTCGCCGCTGCTTTCGGCGCATCCGCCGGAGTCGGTACGGCCTTCACCGCCGGGCGCGGGTTGCGGAACTCGAGAATGCCGTCATCGATCTTGGTGTAACGCAGCTGCGCCAGATCGAAGAAGTAGTTCTGCTTGGTGGCCCACGGCGCCTTGTTACCCTGCTTCGGGAAGATATGCTTGGCGCGCTGGATGTAGCCGGACTGCATATCAAGGAACGGCGACTCGGTCACTTCCGGATCACGCTGGCGCGGCGTCACCTGATGCATGCCGATCTTGTCCATATGGTTCATCAGGCGGCACAGGAACTCGCAGCTGATGTCAGCTTTCAGGGTCCAGGAGGCGTTGGTGTAACCGAAGATCATCGCCGCATTCGGCACGTCGGACAGCATCAGCGAGCGGTAGGACATCGAGTCGGAAACCTTGACCGGCTTGCCATCGACCGCCACGTCAACACCGCCCATCAACTGCAACGCCAGACCAGTGGCGCTGATGATGATGTCGGCCTTCAGCTCCTTGCCGGACTTCAGCTTGATGCCGTCTTTGGTAAAGGTGTCGATATGATCAGTCACCACCGACGCCTTGCCCTTGCGGATCACCTTGAACAGATCACCGTTCGGCACTGCGCAGAGGCGCTCATCCCACGGATTGTAGCTTGGCGTGAAGTGGCTCATGTCGCCGTCTTTGCCGAGCTGCTTCTCGACCATGCCGAGCAGCACCTTTTTCATGAACTTGGGCTGTGACTTGGACAGGCGATAGACGCCGGCCTGCAGGGCAACGTTGCGGCCGCGGGCGAGGTGATACACCACCTTCTCCGGTAGCACCTTGCGCAGCTGCACCGAAATCGGATCTTCCTGCGGCACCGTGGCGACATAGCTCGGCGAGCGTTGCAGCATGGTCACGTGCCTGGCCTTGTCGGTCATCGCCGGCACCAGCGTCACGGCGGTAGCGCCCGAGCCGATGATCAGGACTTCCTTGTTGCTGTAGTCGAGATCCTCCGGCCAGTGCTGGGGATGAATAAAGGTGCCCTTGAAGTTGTCGCGGCCGGGGAAGTCCGGGGTGTAGCCCTGGTCATAGCGGTAGTAGCCGGTGCAGCTGATCAGGAAGTTGCCGCGTACCTTCGACTCGCTGCCGTCCTTCTTCTGCACGGTCAGGGTCCAGAGCGCCTCGTCGCTGGACCAGTCGGCGCGCAGCACCTTGTGGCCAAAGCGGATATGGCGGCGGACGTCGTACTCGTCAGCGGTTTCATTGATGTAGTTGCGGATCAGGTGGCCGTCGGCGATCACCTTCGGCTCGGTCCAGGGCTTGAAGTTGTAGCCGAGGGTAAACATGTCCGAATCGGAGCGGATGCCCGGGTAGCGGAACAGGTCCCAGGTGCCGCCAATGGCGTCACGGCCTTCCAGAATCATGAAGGTCTTGTTCGGGCAGTCCTTGCGCAGGTGGACTGCGGCGCCGATGCCGGACAGGCCAGCTCCGATGATGATGACGTCTACGGTATCAATCGACATATTTACACTCACCAATGTCAGGGTTCAGTGGACTGACCTTATCCGGGTGGCCCGATATGACGAAGGTCATTCTGGGCCGTTCAGGGTCGTGGACTGGCCGGGGCGACATATTGGCCCGGTCGCTCGGGTCTGTCGCCTGAATCCTCGCGTCCGGCCATATTTGTTGCGTGGTGCGCAACATGCTAGTTTTCAGGCAATGATGCTTAGCGTAGAACGATGATTATGCAGAACCCTCCGCACCCAGGTGAGTTTATCCGCGAAATCTATCTCGTGCCTTTCGGTATCAGCTTGCGCCAGCTTGCTTCAAGCCTGGGGGTTGCCCCCTCTACTTTGTCGCGTTTGCTGAAGGGCGATAGCGGCATCAGTCCGGAGATGGCCCTGCGGCTGTCCAAAGTTCTCGGCCGCACGCCGGAAAGCTGGCTGGTTCTGCAGGATATGTATGACCTGCGGGTGGCGCGGAACTCGATCAATCTGGATGACATTCAGCCTCTCGATTTTGCAGCGGCTTGAGATGGTCCGGCGACAGTATTATTCGTTGTGTGTGGTTAAATTTCTGGAGATATCCATATGATGGCCACTGGCAGGCTTGAACATCTTTTTATGCTTGCATTTGCGCTTGCGGGGTGTGGCTCTGACAGTGGCAGCTCTCCCAAGGCTGAGGATTCGGTAGATCAATCAGTGAACCTGACGGGCACCTGGAAAAGGTTTAGTGAACAGAGGGTTACTCATGATGGAGAGTATTTGGGTAGTGATTTCTCAGAAGAGTTGTATGTAATAAGTGACGATATAGACAGACTTGGATACAGCGCCTGTCGATTCTATACAGGTTCTTTCCCGTATAATGGCGCAAAGAGTGATGGTGTTTTCTATCCGTACCCGAGCAACCCCGAAGAGCCCGGCTTTCAAATCTTGAGCGAGAATACCTTGCTCCAGACGAGTCAGTATAGACCTGTATCGAATCCCGGAACTCTCATCACATCGATTGATATATTGTTGAAGCTTCGCGACGACTTTGCGGTTGATAGCGGGGGGCTTGTCCTCAGCGGCCCTATAGCTGTAACGGAGTACGACCGTGTCTGCTTATACGAAGGATGGTCGAACTCAGAAGAGTCTATTTTCTATGGTCTGACCGTTCCATACGAAGACACCACGCTTTATTTCCGTATGACATTCGGTGGGGATGTCGAGTCAGGAAGTATTTACTCAAGTGATGGCACAGGTTCTGAGATGGTCGAAATAGAGCTATTTTCAAATGCTATCGCGTTTGAAGATGTTGCCGGCAAGAACAATCTGGCAGGAGCAGACTCTGTGGTAAAAATCATAGAGCGAACTGGCGAGAGAGTATCTGGAACATTTGAATTCTTCGACCAAAATGGAGAAAAGTATTCAGGCGAGTTTGAGTTTTTTCTTCACTAAGAAAGTATTAATGGTTCAGGGTGGTTCTGATCGTGAAGAGCAGCTATCAATCCTGGCATGGATTGGCACAATCCAGAAATATCAGAAGCACATTATATGGTGTAGAAGTCGGCGTCTAATATGCAGTAGCACAGGAAGGTGTAGTTTTCCCGATTTGGCGGCCACGGTAACCCCTCGCATCACTGTAAATAAACCGGGGCGAAAGCAGGTAGACTGGCCGAGTCTCTATGCAGCGGTAAAGAGTTCATGATCGATAGCTCCGCCCAGGTGCGCAAGCGCCCCGTTCAGAAACGCGCCATGCAGCGTTACGACAGCATCCTTGATGCTGCTGCGTCGTTGATCCGGGAGAAGGGCTCGAGCCAGTTCGGGATGAACGAGCTGGCCCGCCATGCGCACGTCAATATTGCCTCTGTGTATCAGTATTTCGCCGGCCGCCCGGCGATTCTGCGTGAGTTGGTGGCGCGGCTGTCCCGCGAGTACCGCGAAACCATGTTTGTGGTGCTTGCCGGGGCGAGTGCGCAGCCGCTGGATGCACTGGTTGATGGCCTGCTTGATGGCTACCTGCAGTTGCTGGAGCGCGAGCCGGTGTACGGCATCCTCTGGGCAGAGCTTCGTCAGGAGCCTGAGCTGCGCGATCTGGATATTGCCGACACCCGGGACAATGCCGCCGCGCTGGCGGCGGCACTGGCCAGCCACTTCCCCGCTGTCAGTACGGAACGTCTGGAGCGCATCGCGTTTCTTGCCTGCGAATGGAGCTATGCAGTATTACGCCTGATCCCGGCTCTGCCCGCTGAGCAGATGGATGCGCTGTTGGCGGAATACCGCCTGATGCTCAAGGGGGCGCTGGGCAGTCTGGCTGGCTCCTGAGATTTTAGTACCTTCGTCCTATTTACCTCTCCCGAGACATAAGTAAGCATCGCTTACTTAGTTTCAGGTGTGTCCCAGACACTGATCTGGCGCGGTAATAACAACAATTGACCCGCTGTCCGCGGGCACAGGACGAATGCCATGACCGTAACCCTTCCTGCCTTGCTGGCGCGCGGCGCCACGCTGTCCCTGCTGTTGCTGTTGTCCGGCTGCTACTGGGAAAACTGGACCAAGACCGAGTCGGTTGAGCCCGAATACCTGGTGCAACCCGAGAGTGCTGCGCAGCTGGTGGACTATGTCGGCCGGGCCAGCCGAGCCGGCAAACGGGTGCGTATGACCGGTTCCGGCCACTCGGCTTCCGAGGTGGCGATTACCCGGGATGTCATGTTTACCCCGGAAAAGCTCAACAAGCCGCTGTCACTGGACCGCAATCGCCTGAAGAACGCCAATGATCCGACACTGGCCCGGGTAATGAGCGGCATCCGGGTGAGGGATCTGAACACGTTCCTTGATGCCAATGGCCGCGCACTGATCAACATGGGCGGTTATGACGGCCAGACCATTGCCGGTGTGATGATGACGGCCACCCATGGTTCCGGTCTCGCATACGGGCCGATGGCAGACCAGATCGTCAGCCTGCAGGTTGTCGGTGAGCGCGGCCGTATGATGCAGATCGAGCCGGCCAATGGCATTACCAATCCCGCCACCTGGCCGGGCTACCTGGAAGAAAACCGCAATATTGCGGTTGAGCTGATTCAGGATGATGACGCATTTAACGCGGCGCGGGTTGCCATTGGTTCCATGGGCGTGGTGTATGCGGTCACGCTGAAAACCGATCGCAAATTCTGGTTGCGGGAGAAGCGCTGGAAGACCACCTGGGAAGAGCTGTCAGCGCCCGGCGGTGCCATTGAACGTCTGATTGCCGGCCAGCCGGTTTATGCGGATCGTCCATCGCCGGAGCATTGGGAGCTGCAATACAGCCCGTATGCCACCGCTGACGGCACTCACTCGGTGCTGGTGACGGAGCGCTATCGTTCCTATACGCCGCTGCCGGAACAGCCGCAGTCTCAACGCGGCCAGCCGGGCACTGAGTTTGTTTCCGGATTGATTACGCTGTTTGAAAAACCGCTGGCGTGGATTCTCAGCACTATCCCGAGTCTGGCCCCGACGATTCTCGAAACCACGCTGGATACCCAGCAGGACGACGATTTTACTAACGTTTCCTATCGGGTCTTTAACATTGGCGTGGTCAACTATACCGACGCCATTGCGATTGAAGCTGCCTTTGATATTCGTGACACCGTGGCAGGCATTGAGCGTTCATTCAGCCTGGCGGAATCGATGCTGGCTCGCGGCATTCCTCACACCGGCCCGATTGCGGTTCGGTTTGTAAAAAGCACGGACAATTTTATTGCCATGCAGCAGGGCCGCAATTCCATGTTTATGGAAGTCATTATGCTGGCGGACACTGTCGGTGCGCAGGATTTGCTCAAAACCTACCAGCGCACCATGCGCGATGAGTTTTCGGCAAGGCCGCATTGGGGTCTGGATCTGAAGCTGCTGCAGAGTAGCGCCGATGCGAGCGCGCTGTATCCGAAGTGGAATGACTGGATCACGCAGTTCCGCCGCTTCAATAAAGGCACTTTCGATGGCAAGGTCACTGACCGGCTGGGCATTTCGGTCAGGCCGCGCTAGATATCAGAAGGAAATGGAATGAAAGACAGATTGAGTTTTCGCGGCCGCTGGGTGCTGGTAACAGGGGCATCTTCCGGGCTTGGCGAGGAAATGGCGGTTCAGCTTGCTGCAGAGTATGGCGCCAACCTGATCCTGGTGGCCCGGCGAGCTGAGCGCCTGTCCGAGTTGGCAGCCAAACTGGAAAAGGCTCATGGTGTCCACTGCAAGGTGATCGCTGCAGACCTGTCCAGGCTTGAAGATGTGCGACGTGTTTTTCATAAGGCAACGTCAGAGCATGAAATTCACGCTGTTGTGCTGAACGCCGGCATTACCCATTTCGGCAAGCATCAGGATCTTTCCTGGGAGCGCTTTGAAACCCTGCTGCAAACCAATCTGATTGGCGTTGTCTGGCTGGTGAATAATTTTGTTCACTACTTTGCTGGCAAGGACATAGATGGGGCGATCATGTTGGTGAGCAGCATGGCGGGGGTAATGCCGGTGCCGTATCAGGCGGCCTACGCCGGCAGCAAGGCGTTCCTGACAAATTTTGGTCAGAGTCTGTCGGAGGAGCTGCGAGGCGAGCCGGTCTCGATCACTGTCTTCTCACCGGGCGGTATTGCAACGCCCATGGCACATGAAAGTGATCTGCGCTACTTCGAGAATACGCCGTTCCTTCAGGATGTAACCTCCTGCGCCGCGGAGGGGCTGAGTGCCATGGCAGCGCGTCGGAGGTTCCATGTGCCGGGAAGGCTTAACCGTTTGCAGATGTTTCTATCCCGTTTTGTCCCGCGTGGCTTCTCGGTTGCGCTGACAGCAGCGACTTACCGCAAGGCATTGAAGGCAGCGGGACAATAGCTCGGTGGTCAGCCCAGCGCCTTCTTCATAAACGGTGGCAACTGCAGCGCGCCTTCATGAATGCCAGCGGTGTAGTACTGGGTTTCAAAGGTTTTCGCGGCCGAAGCGTCACGACGGAAGCTGCCGACATCACAACCCTTGCCAGCCATGGTGCAGCTCCACCAGCCGCTCGGGTAAACCGGCTGCGGGAACGGCAGGGTCTGGGTGCTGGTGAAACCGGCTTCGCGCATGTTGGCGTGAAGGTCCTTGATGATGGTGTCGGTATGCAGCAGCGGTGATTCGCTTTGCTGGACAATGATGCCGCCGTCGCGCAGCACGCGGTGGCAGTCGCGGAAGAAATCGGCCTTGAACAGGCCTTCCGCCGGACCAACCGGGTCGGTGGAGTCAACGATGATGACGTCGACACTGCCGGCTTCGCACTCACGCATCCACTTCACGCCGTCAATAAACAGCAGCTCGGCGCGCGGGTCGTTGTTGGATTCGCACAGCTCCGGGAAATATTTCTCGGACATGCGGGTGACCATCTCGTCGATGTCGATCTGGGTGGCTTTCTCGACATTCGGGTGGCGCAGCACTTCGCGCAGGGTGCCGCAGTCACCGCCGCCGATAATGACCACGCGCTTCGGGTTGGCATGGGCGAACAGCGCCGGGTGCGACATCATCTCGTGATAGAGGAAGTTGTCGCGGCTGGTGACCATGGTGCAGCCGTCAATGGTCATCAGGTAGCCGAAGGTGTCGGTTTCCCACATTTCGATGTGCTGGTAGGCAGTCTGTACCTGTTCGATCTTTTTCTTCAGGCGCAGGCCGAAGGCGGTACCGGCGGAGTCGAAATGTTCAATAAACCAGCGTGATTCGGTCATGGAGGGTACCTCTGTATGCGTGCCCCGGCGGGGTCGGTGCGTGTCCCCCGGAGGCGGGGGCATAAACGGCCGGCATTCTAGCTTGAATAAGTGACCAATTCCTTACCTTCTGTAGAGACACGCCAATTTCCGTAGGAGCGGTCGATCTACCGCGATTGCGGCCTGGACTGGTAGCAGAAAAACCTTTCGCGGCTGATCAGCCGCTCCTACAGGTTGGGGTGGAGTCCGTCTATACTGCCGGCCACACGAAACGGAGGTGCCATGAGCAGCTGGAGTACCGCAGACGCCCTGAGAATCTACAACGTGGACCGCTGGGGTGACGGCTATTTCGGTGTCGACGCCGACGGTCATGTCACGGTACGCCCGTGCGGCAGCGACGACGGCCCGACCGTGCGACTTGAGGATGTGCTCAGCGCTTGCCGCGCCGAGGGCCTGCGCAGCCCGGTGCTGGTGCGCTTTGCCGGCATTTTGCGCCACCGCGTGAAGATGCTGGCCGGGGCTTTCCGCAGTGCCATCAGTGCCCAGGATTATCAGGGCGGCTATACCCCGGTCTATCCGATCAAGGTCAATCAGCAGCGCCGGGTGGTCACCGAACTGCTGCGCGGTGCCGAGGGCGATCAGGTGCTGGGCCTGGAAGCCGGTTCCAAGCCGGAGCTGCTGGCAGTGCTGGCGCTGTCGCACGGCGCCGGCAGCACCATCGTCTGCAACGGCTACAAGGATCGCGAGTACGTGCGTCTCGCCCTGATGGGCGAGAAGCTTGGTTTCAAGGTCAATATCGTCGTCGAGAAGCTGTCCGAACTGGCCATGATTCTGGAAGAGTCGGCTGCGCTGGGCGTCGAACCGCGCATCGGCCTGCGGGTACGGCTGATGTCGGTGAGCAAGGGCAACTGGCAGAACTCCGGTGGCGAGAAAGCCAAGTTCGGCCTGTCGGCAGCACAGCTGATTGAAGCGGTGGAAGTGTGTCGCGCCGTAGGCAAGCTCGGTTGCGTGCGCATGCTGCATTTTCATCTTGGCTCGCAGGTCGCCAATATCCAGGACATCAAGGCCGGGATGCGCGAAGCGGCGCGCTATTACCAGGAGCTGCGCGCGCTGGGCGCGGCGGTCGACACCATGGATGTGGGTGGCGGTCTGGGGGTGGATTACGAAGGTACCCGTTCGCGCTCTTACTGTTCCATGAACTACGCCATGGCCGATTACGCCTGGCACATTGTCCAGACCCTGAAGGAAGTGTGTGAACGCGGCGGGCTGCCGGAGCCGGACATTATTTCCGAATCCGGCCGGGCGCTGACCGCGCATCATGCGGTGCTGCTGGCCAACGTGATTGATCGCGAAACCCTGTCGGTGAGCAATATCGAGGTGCCGCCAACCTCTGCGGCCGGTGAAGTGCAGTTGCTCTGGCAATTGAGCGAGTCGCTGCGCGGGCCGAACCCGAATCTGCTGGAAACCTATCAGGAGGTGCTGGGTGCCTGGCAGGATGTGCACCAGCGCTATCTGCTTGGCGAGTTGTCGCTGCCGGAGCGGGCCATCGCCGAGCGTTTGTACATCAATTGCCAGCTTGCCATTCGCGGCCGTCTCGACGCGGCGCGCAAACATCAGCGTGCCCTGCTGGATGAGTTGAACGAAAAGCTGGCGGACAAGCTGTTTGTCAATTTTTCGGTATTCCAGTCGGTGCCGGATGTCTGGGGCATTGACCAGATTTTCCCGATTCTGCCGCTGTCCGGACTGGACCGGATGCCGACCCGCCGGGCAGTGTTGCAGGACATTACCTGCGATTCGGACGGCCGTATTGACCAGTATGTCGATGGCGAAGGTCTGGAAACCACGCTGCCGATGCCGGAAGGCGCCGATACCGAGCTGGGCATTTTCATGGTCGGTGCGTATCAGGAAATTCTCGGTGATCTGCACAACCTGTTTGGTGATACCGACTCGGTCGATGTGGAGATTGACGATCAGGGCCGGATCAAGCTCGATCACGCCATTCAGGGCGATACCGTCAGTAGTGTATTGCGCTACGTGAATTTCGATCCGGACAAGCTGCTCGCTGCGTTGCGTGCCCATGGCGAGCGTGCCGAGATTACAGCGCAGGAACGTGAGCAGTTCCTGCTGGAAATGAGTGAAGGTCTGGCGGGGTATACCTACCTTGAGTGACAAGCAGGAACACGAGTACCGTCAGGCGCTGGCGCGGCTGGACAAGTATTCGAAAGTGACCGATTCGCAGTTCAGCATTCCGCTGACCGGCATTCGCTTCGGTATTGATCCGATTCTCGGCATGATTCCGATCATTGGTGATTTTATCGGCCTGTTGCTGTCGTTGCCGGTGCTGATCGAGGCAAACCGGATTGGTGCACCGGCGCGGCTGAAGCGCAAGATGATCCGTAACATGATTATCGAGGCGTTGGTGGGCATCGTTCCGGTGCTGGGCGACGTCTTTGACGTTTACTGGAAAGCCAATACCCGCAACACCGCGCTGCTGCGTGGTTGGATACAGACGCAGATCGTGCCGGAGCAAACGGTGCAGAAGCGTGAGTGGGGCGTGATTGTTCTGCTCGGCGTGGTGCTGGTGGCGATGCTGGCTGGCTTGATCGCACTGTAGGAGCGGCCGATCGGCCGCGATTGCTTGTCGGGCTATCGCCGTCGATCGACGGCTCCTACAAAAAAACGGCCCTTTCGGGCCGTTTCTGTTTTGCGCTCTCGCCACCAATCAGTGGTGATGGCCGCCTTCGCCATGCACATGACCGTGCGACAGTTCTTCTTCCGAAGCGGCGCGCACGGCGGTCACTTCGATGGCGAAGTTCAGTACTTCACCGGCCAGCGGATGGTTGCCATCGACGGTGACGGTGTCGCCGTTGACTTCGGTGATGGTGAACAGGCGCGGGCCCATGCCGGTGTCGGCCTGGAACTGCATGCCCGGCTCCAGATGCTCAACGCCCTCAAAGGCTTCACGCGGAACCTGCTGCACCAGCTCGGCATAATGTTCGCCATAGCCTTCAGCCGGCTCTACCGACACGTCAAACTTGTCGCCGATGGTCTTGCCGGTCAGGGCATTTTCCAGGCCCGGAACGATGTTGCCATGGCCGTGCAGGTAGGCCAGCGGCTCACCGTGTTCAACTGACGAATCAATGGTTTCGCCAGCCTTGTCTGTCAGGGTGTAGTGGATGGATACCACCATATCTTGGGAAATTTGCATGTCTGTCTCTGGTGCGGTCATGGATTTGAGTCGCCCATCCTAGCGGCCGGGCGCCGTTCTGCCTACCTTTAGCCGGTCAGAACAGGCCGCTTTTTCTGTTTTTGACCCACCGGGCAGGGGTACACTCTGGTCATGCTGACTGACAGATTTGGCCGCACGGTGGATTACCTGCGGCTGTCCGTAACCGATCGTTGTGATTTCCGCTGCGTGTACTGCATGGCGGAGGAAATGACGTTTCTGCCCCGTGCCGAGGTGCTGACGCTGGAAGAGCTGCAGCGCGTTGCCGCCGCTTTTGTCGCACTGGGTGTGCGGCGAATCCGGTTGACCGGTGGTGAGCCGCTGGTGCGTCGCGGCATTGAACAGCTGGCCGCCGGCATCAGTGCGTTGCCCGGTCTGGATGAGCTGACCCTGACCACTAATGGTGCACGCTTGCGACAGTTTGCCCGGCCGCTGCGTGATGCCGGCGTGCGTCGTCTGAATATCAGCCTCGACAGTCTCGATCCACAACGCTTCGCCACGCTGACGCGCACCGGCCAGCTTGCCGATGTGATTGATGGTATTCAGGCGGCGCGTGAAGCCGGTTTCCAGCGTATTCGTCTGAACAGTGTGATTCTGCGTGGTCGCAATGATGATGAAGTGCCGGGGCTGGTCGACTTTGCCCTGCACAATGATTGCGATATCGCTTTTATCGAGGAGATGCCGCTCGGGCAGATCGCCGAGCATAGCCGCGGCGAAGCGTTTGTCTCTTCGGCAGAATTGCGTGAGTTGATTGCGGCGCGGTTCGAGTTGCTGCCGGCTACCGATGTGACTGCCGGGCCGTCGCGCTACTGGCAGGTGGCGGGGTCAAAGCGGCGGGTCGGTTTTATTTCGCCGCACTCGCATAACTTCTGTCATTTGTGCAATCGGGTGCGGGTGACGGTGGAGGGGCGTTTGCTGCTCTGCCTTGGCAATGAGCACAGCGTTGATCTGAAGCCATTGCTGCGGGAGTTTCCGGAGGATGATCAGCCGTTGCGGGAGGCGATTGTGGCGGCGATGGCGATCAAGCCGGAGCGGCATCATTTCAGTCATGAGCCGGAGGAGCAGTTGGTTCGGTTTATGAATATGACAGGTGGATGATTTTCTTGATTTGAACTGCAGGGTGCGGTGCGGCAAGTCATGTCATTCGTCCTTCCGGGGACACGCACGAGTACGTCCCTGTAGCTCTTCTCCGCCCCCTTCGGGGTCCGGCCCTGTCGGGCGTTCGGCTGCGCGCGAAGCGGTGCTTCGCGACACGCTTGCCTCACCCCTGGCTCCGAAGGTCCCCGCAAGGACGAATGACATGACTTGCTTCGGGCTGCGGTGCTATTCGGCGTGTTAAAAAATCATTTGATAAGAGCGCGGGAGCGCGCCACGGCGGCGCGCACCTGTTCCGGCGCGGTGCCGCCGACGTGGTTGCGGGCGCTGACCGAGCCTTCCAGGGTCAGCACTTCAAACACGTCGTCATCAATCTGGTCGCTGAACTGGCGCAGCTCGCTCAGTGACATGTCGGCCAGATCCTTCTTCGAGCTGACGCCGTAGCCGACTGCCTTGCCAACGATTTCGTGGGCGTCGCGGAAGGCGATGCCCTTGCGTACCAGGTAATCAGCCAGATCGGTGGCGGTGGCGAAGCCGCGGCGGGCGGCTTCGCGCATGATTTCGCGGTTCGGTTCGATCGCCGGGATCATGTCGGCGAAGGCGCGCAGGCAGCCTTTCAAAGTGTCAGCGGCGTCGAACAGCGGTTCCTTGTCTTCCTGATTGTCCTTGTTATAGGCCAGCGGCTGCGACTTCATCAGCGTCAGCAGGGCAATCAGGTGGCCGTTGACGCGGCCGGTCTTGCCGCGCACCAGTTCCGGTACGTCCGGGTTTTTCTTTTGCGGCATGATCGAGCTGCCGGTGCAGAAACGGTCTGGCAGGTTAATGAACTGGAATTGGGCGCTGGTCCACAGCACCAGTTCTTCGCTCATCCGCGACAGATGGGTCATGCACAGTGCGGCCAGCGCGCAGAATTCGATGGCGAAGTCACGATCACTGACGGCGTCGAGCGAGTTGTAGCAGACCTCGTCGAAGCCGAGCAGCTCGCGGGTGCGTTCGCGAATGATCGGGTAGGTGGTGCCGGCCAGTGCGGCAGAGCCGAGCGGCATACGGTTAACGCGCTTGCGGCAGTCGGCCAGACGCTCACGATCGCGGCGCAGCATTTCAAACCAGGCCAGCAGGTGGTGGCCAAAGGTTACCGGCTGGGCGGTCTGCAGGTGGGTGAAGCCGGGCATGATGGTGGCGGCTTCGCGTTCGGCGAGATCGAGGAAGCCCTGCATCAGGCGCTGCATTTCGCCGTCGATAAAATCAATCTCGTCGCGCAGCCAAAGGCGGATATCGGTGGCCACCTGATCGTTACGCGAACGGCCGGTGTGCAACTTCTTGCCGGTGATGCCGATGCGGTCGGTCAGCCGTGCCTCGATGTTCATGTGCACATCTTCCAGGGCCACCGACCACTCGAATTCGCCGCGCTCGATTTCAGCCTTGATGGTGGTCAGGCCGTCGATGATGGCGTCGCGCTCGGCGTCGGTCAGCACCCCGGCTTCGGCCAGCATGGTGGCGTGGGCAATGGAGCCGCGGATGTCCTGAGCGTACATGCGCTTGTCAAAGGTGACGCTGGCAGTGAAGGCCTGGACAAAGGCATCGGTGGACTCGGTGAAGCGGCCACCCCAAAGCTGGTTCTGCTGTGAATCGGTCATGGTGATCAGGCTCGGCGGATCGGATCGTCAGGGGGCGCAGTATAAAGGTAAGTGTGCGGGGATTCATGCGCCGTCTATCCCCGTTGGGATGGCTGCGGTATAACGGACGCTGGCGACGAGGGACGAGATGGCCAACGAACAACAAAGACAGTTTCTCCCCGACCTGTGCACGGCGCAGGCGGTGTTGGTGGTTGTGGTCGTTGCCCAGCTGCTGGCGATCGTCACAACCCTGACGGCTGCGCTTTACAGCAGCTTCTCGTTTGAGCGACTGGCGCTGTCCTCCCTGTTTATCCAGTGGGTGGCGCTGACATCCGCTGCGCTGCTCTGTGGTGTGCGCGCCACCATCAACCGGATGCCGCTCGGTTGGGCCGGGGCGGTGGTGGTCATGGTGGTGGTGATCGACGCCTTCTGCTTCAGTCTGCTGGCTGGATTGGCGCTGGAGTGGATGGTCGACGGGTTCTGGCTGGATCAGCGTGTCTGGCTGCGTGAGGCCCTTATCAGCGCCGCCATCGCCGCCATTATTGGCGGCATGGTGATGCGCTATTTCTATGTGCAGGAGCAGCTGCGGCAGAAAGGCGAGGCCGAGCTGCAGGCCCGTATTCAGGCCCTGCAGTCACGCATTCGGCCCCACTT
This sequence comes from Alcanivoracaceae bacterium, assembly GCA_023146255.1. Lineage (GTDB taxonomy): Bacteria > Pseudomonadota > Gammaproteobacteria > Pseudomonadales > Alcanivoracaceae > PGZG01. The sequence goes on along the minus strand of JAGLCJ010000012.1, from coordinate 130,598 downwards.
CCTGTTTAACAGCATGAACATTATTGCCTCGCTGATCAGTGTCGATCCGGATGCTGCCGAGCAGGCGGTGGAAGACCTTTCGCGGCTGTTCCGAGCCAGCCTTGCGGAGTCTGGTAGTCTGGTGACGCTGGAGCAGGAGTTGTCTCTGGTGCGCCGGTATATCCGTATCGAGCAGCTGCGTATGGGCGAGCGGCTGCGGGTTGAGTGGGACATCCAGCTGGAAACCGAAAAGGTGATGATTCCGCAGCTGACCCTGCAGCCGCTGGTGGAAAATGCCCTGTATCACGGTATTCAGCCGCTGGCCGAGGGCGGGGTGCTGAAAATCGCCGTCTGGCCAGAGGGCGACCGGGTGCGTATTCTGATCAGTAACCCGAAACCCCCGGGGACCAGCGGCCATCAGGGTAACCGGATGGCGCTGGAGAATATCAGCCTGCGTCTGCAGGCATTATACGGGGCCGCTGCCAGCGTGCAGGTCACGCCGACAGCAGAGCGCTACGATGTGTTGCTGACCTATCCGCTCAAGGGAGAGTGAGAATGCGGGTACTGGTATGCGATGACGAAAAACTGGCCCGGGACCGTCTGGCACGGTTGACCGAGGCCGTGGCTGACACTGAGGTGGTGGCCGAGGCCGCCAATGGCCGCGAAGCGGTGACGCTGGCCCAATCCACCCGGCCGGATGTGGTGCTGCTGGATATCCGCATGCCGGACATGGACGGTATCGAGGCGGCCCGACATATGCTGAAGCTGGAGCATCCGCCGGCGGTGATTTTCTGCACCGCCTATGACGAACATGCCCTGCAGGCGTTCAAGGTGCAGGCTGTCGACTATCTGTTGAAGCCGGTATCGCGCGAGGAGCTGGCCGTTGCACTGGGTCGGGTCAAGAGTCTGACCCGCAGCCGTCTGGAGGCGCTGGAGCAGGAAGTGCATGCCGACGGCGAGCCTGGTCAGCGCCGCCATATCAGCGCCCGCACCCACCGCGGCATTGAGCTGGTGCCGGTGGACGAGATTCGTTATTTCCTTGCCGATCAGAAGTACGTCACCGTCAAGCATCCGGGCGGCGAGGTGTTGATTGATGACACCCTGAAGGAGCTGGAAGACGAGTTCGGCGAGCGCTTTGTCCGGATTCACCGCAACGCGCTGGTGGCGGTGGCCTGGCTGGAAGGGATGGAACTGGCCAATGCCGGTCACTACCAGGTGCGCCTGAAAGGGGTCGAGGAAAAGCTGGTGGTCAGTCGCCGCCATGTGGCCGGATTGCGCAAGATGATGGCCCGGTTATGACGTGTTATTCTGCCCGCCGGTCCCTCCCGGCGAGGCGGTCCAGTCCAACTACAGAACAACAACAGGGGATATGGGTATGAAGAAGCTGATGGCGCTTTGCGCTGCGACGGTCCTGCTCAGCGGTTGTGCCGCTTCGATGAGCCCGGTGACCGGAATGATCTACTCCAACGTCAAGGCACCGCTGACCGCCACGGCGGCACCGGAACAACCGCAGCGTGTCGGCCGCGCCAGTGTTCGCTCGGTGCTTGGCCTGATCGCCACCGGCGATGCCAGCATCCAGACCGCTGCCCGCAATGGTGGGATCCGCGAGATCCATTTCGTCGATTACGAGTCACAAAATTTCTTCGGTGTGCTGGCTGAATTCACCGTGGTGGTGTACGGCAACTGACGCTGTTTTGAACGCCCGCACCAGCGGGCGTTTTTTTCAGGGAGACAGTCATGGGCATGGTCGCACAGGCATTCGTGATGGTGATTGCTGCTGGCGCTGGCGCTTTTGTCGGCATGGCGGTGGAGCGGGATCGGGCCCAGTCGCAGCTGGATCAGGCGCAGGTGTTCGAAGCGGCGTCCAACTTGCACCGTAACCATGAAGTCGCGCTGTCGTTGCGCGAAGGCCGGGTCGAGGATGCCTTGAGCCAGCTTGAGTATGGTCTCAGTACCGCACTGGTATTCCTCTGTAATGAACATCAGCTGCGCCCGCAGCAGCTGGATCTGTATGTCCGCGATGCGATGAACTCTGCTGCCGCCGGCGTCGGCCGTGACAGCTGCATAGCGGAAGCCGGATGAAGCAGCAGGTGCGGCGCTAACAAGCCAGCGCCGTCGCTTTCTGGCACACTTGCGCCTTCGCACGTGAGGCCGCCCATGACCGACACCCTTCGCATCGCTACCCGCTCCAGCCCCTTGGCCATCTGGCAGGCCGAGTATGTCCAGCAACGCCTGACCGCCCTGAATCCGTCGCTGACGGTGGAGCTGGTGCGGATCAAGACCCAGGGCGACATCATTCTCGACACCCCGCTGGCGAAAATTGGTGGCAAGGGCCTGTTCGTCAAGGAACTGGAACAGGCCATGCTCGATGGTCGCGCCGACATCGCCGTGCACTCGATGAAGGATGTGCCGATGGAGTTGCCCGATGGGCTGACGCTGGCGGTGATCTGTGAGCGCGAAGATCCGCGCGATGCGTTTGTCTCCACGGTCTATGAGCGCTTTGATGACTTGCCGTTTGGTGCCCATGTCGGCACGTCCAGCCTGCGTCGCAGTGCGCTGTTGAAAGCGGCTCGTCCGGATCTGCGTATTTCCAGTTTGCGTGGTAATGTCCAGACCCGGCTTGGCAAGCTCGATGCCGGTGAGTTCGACGCCATCCTGCTCGCCGCCGCCGGTCTGAGGCGGCTGGGTCTGGGCGAGCGCATTCGTCACGAGTTAACCCCGGAGGTGTCGTTGCCTGCGGTTGGTCAGGGTGCGGTGGGCATTGAGTGCCGAGAGGACGATCCGCGGGTACATGCGCTGCTGGCACCGCTCAATGATCCGCAAACCTGGGATCGGGTGGTGGCCGAGCGAGCCATGAATCGCAAGCTTGAGGGAGGCTGTCAGGTGCCCATTGCCGGCTATGCCGAATTGCACGGTGATGAGCTCTGGTTGCGCGGATTGGTCGCCAGCGAGCAGGGCGACCGGGTGCTGCGTGCGGAGGCGCGGGCGCCGCGTAGCGACGCCGCCCGGCTGGGCAGCGAACTGGGTGAGAAGTTACTGGCCGCCGGCGCCGGCGAAATTCTGGCGGAAGTCTACGGTCGCTGATGAGTCGCTCACCGCAACATGTGCTGGTCACTCGTCCGCAGGGGCAGCAGCAGGCACTGGTCGCTGCGCTGACTGAGGCAGGGTTTGTTGTCAGCCAGCAGAGTGCCCTCTGCATCGAGCCGCTTGTGTTGTCCGTTGCTGAGCGCAATCTGCTGCTCAATCTTGATCAGTATCATGCGGTGTTTTTTGTCAGTGCCAATGCCGCCCGGCTGGCGCTGCAGGCCCTTGATGAGTTGTGGCCGCAGTGGCCTGTGGGAGTGCATTGGCTGGCGGTTGGGCCGGCCACGGCAGAGGTGTTGTCAGCGGCCGGCATGCCAGCGGAATTGCCGCGCACCGGGTTTGATTCCGAAGCCGTGCTTGGGCTCGACTGTCTGCGCGATTTGCCCGGCAAACGAGTGCTGATCTGCAGCGGCGAGGGCGGCCGTGAACTTTTCGCGGAAACATTGCAGCGGCGCGGTGCGGAGGTGGATGTGCTGCGGTTGTATCAGCGTATCTGCAATGCCGGGTTTGTCTGGCCTGCGGACCCCGTGGACATGGTGCTTGTGACCAGTTTGCAGGGTTGGCATTGCATCGCCGGGAAGGTCCCGGCGAGTTGCCGGGTGGTGGTCCCCAGTGTGCGCATTGCTGAGTCAATCGGAGCTGCGCACCCGGTAACGGTGGCGGCTTCAGCACGGGATCAGGACATGCTGGCGGCGGTTGTGACATCGACAGCATGACACTCCCCTGAACAGGGGGGTACTGTCATAGTACTGTTGCATTAGCTCCATAAAGGTGCAATAAAGTTGCCGCTGCAGGGAGTGCAGAAGCACCAACGGGTTTTGCCGGAAAGTCCCTTCTGATCCTCCCTTCGCAGTGCCCGCCCTGTTTCGCGGGCAAACCAATAATCAGAATGACCTCGAGGATCGGAATCCATGAAGAAGATTTTTCTGCCTGTTGCTGCCGCGGCTGCAATCACCATGACTGGTTGTGCATCCATGATGGACGTCAACCACCAGACCAGCACCGGAGCACTCAGCGCTGAAGCCCTTTCGGTCGTGTCTCGTCCGCAGGAGTTCGGTGTGGACGTGCTGGGCGATACCAAAGGCGCGGCCAAGACCACCAAACTGTTCGGCTTCACCATCGAGGGTGACAAGCCGGATGTGTCTTTGCCGATTCTCAGCATGTTCGGTTCCACCAAGGGTGCTGACCCGCTGGAGACTCTGGCTGCCTACCGTGCTGCTCAAGCCAAGGGTGGCGATGCTTTCTATCGTGTGACCACTGAGTGGGACAAGTTCAACGTCCTGTTCATCTATCAGCGCAAGTCCGTGGAAGTCACCGGCAAGGCACTGAAAGTGAAAGATCTGGGCACCCTCAGCGCTGACCGTGCTGACAAGCGTGTTCAGTCCGGCGTTGAAGCGAAGGCCACCAAGGGCTTCCTCGGTCGCCTGTTCGGCGGCTGAGTTCTTGTCGCACCGGGAAAGGCCCGCATCGCGGGCCTTTTTTTTGCCGGATGGCGGCTCCCGCGTAGTTGCTGTTGTTGCCCCTGCCATTTATTGTCCCGGTATTGGTGCGGGTTTGTAGCACCCTCATTTTTCAGGAATGCCATCGTGAAACAGCCTCGTCACGGAACACCGGCTCAACTTCAGGGTGCGGCACTGCCCTGGTTATTGATCATGCTGCTACTGGTCGTCGCGGTGGGTGGCGGCTGGTATGGCTGGCAATTCGCCGCGCAGCTGGCGGATGACCGCTCCGCGCTGATGGCCGAGCTGGGCCGCCTGACCGTGGCGCAGCAGCAGCAGCGCGAGCAGTATGACGATCAGGTCGCGCTGCTGGCGGAGCGTTTAAATGGCATTGATCGAATGTTTGAGGAGCGCGATCGCCAGCTGACCGCCATGCAGGAAGGCGGCATGCGTCGCTGGCTGGTCGGTGAGGCAGAGGCACTGGCCAGTCTGGCCGGGGAGCGGTTGCTGTTGACCGCCGACCTGAAGGCGACCCGACGCCTGCTCGAGGGTGCGGATGCGACGCTGGCACGAATCAGCGATCCCAAGGTGACGGCGGCACGACGCGCACTCGCTGTGGATATTGAAGCTGTGCGCGGCGCCGAGCAGGTGGATGTGCCGGCGCTAGTGCTGCGCCTGGCGGCGTTGCAATCTCTGGTTGCCGAGCTGGCGGTGCCGACGTTGCCTGCAGCCGCACCGGCACCGGCAGAGGCATTGCCGGCAGACGCTGACTGGTGGCAGCGTCTGCTGCACAGCCTGCCGGTTCATATCCAGCGTGATCCGGTTGGTGCGCCGCTGCCGCTGGATGCCCAGCAGGCTGCGTTGTTGCATCTCTCTCTTGATAACAGTTTGCAGCAGGCCCAGCTGGCATTGTTGCAGGCTCGGCCCCAGGTTTATCAGGCAGCGCTTGACCAGGCCGATGCCCTGATTCGCTCGCGCTTTGATGCCAGTGAGGCGCGCGCCCGTCATCTGCTCAGCTCATTGAACGAACTGCGTCAGCAAGCGGTTGAGCAGGCATTGCCTGAAATCGGTGCCGGGCTGACGGCGATTCGTGCTCTGAAAGTGGGGCCGCAGGAATGAAACGCACTCTGATTCTATTGATCCTGCTGGCCATTGCAGCACTGCTGTTTGGCCGCTGGTTGCTGGATGATCCTGGCTATGTACTGCTGATTCGCGATGGCCTGCGAGTTGAAACCAGCCTTGGCTTTCTGCTGTTGCTGTTGATTGTTGCGGCTCTTGTCTGGTCGCTGTTGACACTGGTGCTTGTCTCTCTGTGGCGGCTGGCCGGTCTTGGCCGTCGCAGTCGCTGGCAGGAACTGCTGGCTCGTCGCCGTCTGCGTGCCGGCTTTTTTGCCATGGTGGCAGGTGATTGGGCCCGCGCCGGCCGCCTGTTTGCTGCCGCTGGCAACAGCAGCTGGGCTGTGCCGGCCGGCTGTGCCGAAGCGCTGGCGGCGGCGCAACGCGGTGATCATGAGCAGGTGACCGTCATTCTCAAACGTGTTGCCGGTGAGCGTCGTGGTCAGCCGGCGGCGGATTTGCTGGCAGCGCGATTGTTGCTGGAGGAGGGGGCCATTCGTCAGGCCCGCGCTCGACTGGAGCGGTTGGTCGGCGGCGCCGAGCGTAATCCGCACCGATTGCGTTTGCTTGCCGAAGTGCTGGAGCGTGATCAGGACTGGCCGGCACTGGTGGAAATACTGCCGGCACTGAAGAACGTGATGGTTGATCACAAAGCCTATGCAGGGCGTGAACAGCGTGCCTGGATGGGGCTGTTGAATGCGGTGGCGGCGGCACCGGGTGAATCGGCCAGACGTCTTGAAGGGCTGCGTCGTACCTGGAAAGAGATGCCGGACAGCCTGCAGAAAAAAGCTGTGGTGAGAGCCCTGTATGCAAGTTTGCTGGTGGCCAGTGGCGACGGTGCTGCGGCCTTCGCGCTGGTGCGTAAGGATATTGAACGCAACTGGGATGACCGGTTGGTGACCGTGCTGGAAACGGTCGATGATGTCAGCCCGGAAAAAATCCTGCAGCAACTTGAGCAATGGCTGGAAGTGCGGCCGGGTAACGGCGCTCTGCTGATGTGCGCCGGACGCATGGCGATGAAAGCAAAGCTGTGGGGCAAGGCGCGCAGCTTTTTTGAAACCGCAGCCAGAGCTGGGAATGTGACCGCGTTGGCCGAGCTGGCACGCTTGCACAGCGCACTGGGTGACACTGACCGGGCGCTGGCTGCACTGGAGCGGCGGGTGATGCTGCTTAACGAAACCTTGCCAGCGCTGCCATTGCCTGCAGCGCGAAACAGCCACGAGGGTTGATCGGTTTTCGCGGCAGGAGCCATCAATCCGCCGCGAAACTGTTTCGTCGTTACCGGATCTTTTTCTGGCTTAGCCGGAAATATTCGGCTCCCTCGGCGCGTAATCAAACACGTCAGAGTGAATGTGATGCGGGGGCACGCCGGCATCCACCAGCCCGTCAAAAACAGCCCAGACCATCGCCGGCGACCCGCCCACATGGAACAGCGGCGCAGTCGGATCCTGCAATGCCTTGATTGCCGCTTCATGCACCATGCCATGGAACTGTCCCGACATCGGTGCTTCGTTAACGGCCAGTACTTCCTGAAAATCCTTCAGCGTCAGCAACGGATCGCTGCTCCACTGTGGCGGATAGATGTCGTCGACGCGGCGGCCGCCGCGAAACAATCGTACCGGCAGGCTGTAGTTCAGTTGCATCAGGCGTTCGATCATCGCCCGGGCCGGGGCAAAACCGGTTGAGCCACAGATAAACCAGACTGGCTGCGACGGTGCCTGATCGATCCAGCGATTACCCAGTGGCAGCATGGTCGCCACGGTGCTCTGCTGTTGCAGCTGGGTCATCAGCTCAACCGCCGACAGATTGTCGGCATCGTGGCGAATATGCAGAAGGATATCGCGACCACCATCGGTGGCGGCATTGGCAATCGAGAATGCGGCATCCTGCTGCTCGCCGAGCAGCAAATACTGGCCGGCGTACCAGTTCAGCTTCTGCCCGGCAGGCAGGCGCAATGTCACAGCACTGACATTATGGTTCAGCGGCTGGATGGCGGCGATCTGGCAGCGCAGGCTGGCGACTGGCAGTTCTCCGGGAGCAGTAATCATAGCAGCGTCGATCTCGCAGTCAGTGTTGGCCGTTGCGACACAGTACAGCACCTGATCGCTGCCCGTGTCTTCGGCCCGTAACAGGGTATTGCCCAGCCTTACTTCGCCACTTTTCAGACGGCCAGCACAGCGGCCGCAATTGCCGTTGCGACAAGCTCTGGGAAAACCGAAACCGGCGCGCAGGCCGGCTTCGAGAATGGTCTCGCCGGAATTGACGACAAAGTGGCCTTTATTGCCAACCCGGATTTCCGCCACGACGAGCTCAGTAGCGCTCGACGCCCCGCGCCGTTCCCATCAGCACCACGTCGGCAGGGCGACGGGCGAACAGACCGTTGGTGACCACGCCAACGATGTTGTTGATCTGTTCTTCCAGATGGATCGGCCGGGAGATGTCGAGGTTATAGACGTCGAGAATGATATTCCCATTGTCGGTGACGAAACCGTCACGATACTTTGGCCGGCCGCCCATGGCGGTCAGTTTGCGACCGACATACCCGCGCGCCATCGGAATGACTTCCACCGGCAAGGGAAACTCGCCGAGCCGTTTGACCTTTTTTGATTCATCGACGATGCAGATAAACTTGTCGGCGACCGCAGCAACAATTTTCTCGCGGGTCAGCGCGCCACCACCGCCCTTGATCATCTCCCGGTGTTCGTTGACTTCATCGGCACCATCGACATAGATCGGCATCTTGTCCACTTCGTTGAGGCCGAACAGGGGGATGCCATGGCCTTTCAGGCGTGCTGCCGAGGCTTCGCTGCTGGCCACGGCACCACGGATATCGCCCTTGATGGTAGCCAGCGCATCAATGAAGTAGTTGGCGGTGCTGCCGGTGCCGACGCCGACGATGGTGCCCTCGGGCACATAGCCAAGCGCCGCTTCCGCCACCGCTTTCTTCAGAGCTTCTTTGTCCATGCTGTTTCCCCGTGTCAGAGCCGGCGATTATAGGCTGATCCATGGCGTTTTGCCGCCCGGCTGCGTACCATCCGATCATTCTTGTGCGCCGGAAGCCCGATGTCAGACCGTTCCCTGCTTGATCAGTATGTGCGCCGTATTCTGGAAGCCCGTGTCTATGACGTTGCCGTCGAGACGCCGATTCATGCTGCGCCACTGATTTCCCGCCGTCTGGGCAACACGGTGTTGCTCAAGCGTGAGGATCTGCAGCCGGTTTATTCGTTCAAGTGCCGTGGTGCCTATAACCGCATGGCTGAGCTTAACGAAGAGCAGCGTGCCCGAGGGGTGATCTGCGCGTCGGCGGGAAACCATGCCCAGGGCATGGCGCTGGGGGCAAAATATCTGGGCATGAAGGCGGTGATCGTGATGCCACGCACGACTCCGGAGATCAAGGTGCGGGCGGTGCGTGAGCGCGGCGCCCGGGTAGTGCTGCATGGCGATACCTTTGATGATGCCCTGCTGCACGCCCGTGAACTGGAAGAAAAAGAAGGCCTGACTTTCGTCCATCCCTATGACGAGCCGGCGGTGATTGCCGGGCAGGGCACGGTTGGCATGGAAATCCTGCGCCAGCATAGCGGGCCGCTGGATGCGATCTTTATTCCTGTCGGTGGTGGTGGCCTTGCCGCCGGTGTGGCTGCCTGGGTCAAATACCTGCGACCGGAAATTCGCATTGTCGGGGTTGAGCCGGAAGACGCCGCCTGCCTGAAGCTGGCGATGGAGAAGGGCCGTCGTGAGGTGCTGAAAGAGGTGGGCCTGTTTGCCGATGGCGTGGCTGTGAAGCAGATTGGCAAGGAAACCTTCAGGGTGCTCAAGCACTACTGTGATGAGGTCATTACCGCCAACACCGATGAGATGTGCGCGGCGATCAAGGACACTTTCGAAGACACCCGGGCGGTTACCGAGCCGGCCGGTGCATTGGCGCTGGCCGGCCTGAAGAACTGGGTGGCCAAGCATGGCGCCGAGGGCAAAACCCTGTTGGCGATCCAGAGTGGTGCCAACGTCAACTTCGACCGGCTGCGGCATATCTCCGAGCGGGCCGAGCTGGGTGAGCAGCGCGAGGCTATTCTGGCGGTGACCATTCCCGAGCGGCCGGGCGCGTTCCGCCAATTCTGCCAGGCGATCGGCAAGCGTGCCGTCACCGAGTTCAACTACCGCTACAACGACCCGAAGCAGGCGAATATTTTTGTCGGCGTACAGACTCGCCCTGGTGGCGCAGATCTGTTGCCGTTGATCGAGTCATTGCGCGACAAGGGCTATCCGGTGGAAGACATGACCGGCAATGAAATGGCCAAGCTGCATATCCGTCACATGGTGGGTGGGCCATCGCCGCGCAATGAGCTGGCTGAGTTGTTGTTCCGGGTGGAGTTTCCAGAGAGGCCCGGCGCGCTGATGACGTTTTTGCTGGCGCTGGGCACGCGCTGGAACATCAGTCTGTTCCATTACCGCAACCATGGCGCTGCCTACGGCCGGGTGCTGGTGGGCTTCCATGTTCGCAGCGGTGACGAAGCGGCGCTGCGTCAGGACCTCAAGCAGGTGGCCTATCCGATGGTCGAAGAGACCGAGAATCCGGCCTATCGCCGGTTCCTCGCCTGAGCTGAATACTGGCAGTTCATATACTGTTCATACGAACAGTTATCCACAGAACCTCACCGAAATTTTGTGATTCACGTCGTAACTTATTGACTTCTCGTCTGATATTGGTCATTTTTTGAACCGCTTCGCATTCTGTAAACAATCTTCGGCCTAAAGTGGCCGTCCTTGTGAATTTTTCGTGACGTCTTTGTATTTGGGGTAACTGGAAATGAATAACAAGAAGCCGGATGCTCTGCTGATTCTGGCCGTACTGTTCGCTGCGGGGGTGTTGTTCAGTGCCATCAGCCACGGTGGTGGCGAAGGTCGCGGCGATACACTGGCGGGTTATCAGGGGCAGATCGCACCCACCCTCAGTCGTTGAATCCAGCGCATCGTTTAGTCTGTGATGATCTCGTCCAGGGGCTGGTCCCACGGCGCCAGCGGTAGTATTCCGGTTTTCTGAAAATGATGGGCGACACCGGTAAGGTGTGGCCTTTTCGGTTGGCGTTGCAGGGCTGACAGTGCCCGGTCGTAAAACCCGCCACCCATTCCCAGTCGGTTCCCCTCGACATCAAACGCAACCAGCGGCAACAACAACAGATCCAGTCGCCAAAGCGGCGTCAGATGGCGACCCTGTATGGCGGGTTCACCAATGCCGTAGCGGTTTGCTACCAGTGGCTCGCCCGGTGTCCAGCGAACAAAATGCAGCACCGCATCGGCATGCTTTGGCAGCACTGGCAAGTACAGGGTGCGTTTGGCATTGTCGGCACGAAGCAGGGCGGGAAGGGGATCGAGCTCACCGTCGGCGGCCAGATACAGGCCGATATGTCGGGCACGACGGAAAGTCAGGGAGCTGGAAAGTTTGCCGGCAAAACCATGACTGGCGGCGCGTTGCTCGGCCGGACTCAGTGCCTGCCGGCGCCGACGCATGTCGCGGCGCAATTGCTGGCGAAGTTGCCGGTCATCAGCTTTGAGGGTCATCAGGCTGGCCCGTGTCCCGGGCATCCGGCCCGGTGCTCTGGATTAAAGGTGTTCCCCGAACGTGCCGCTGCTGGCCTGGTCCTTGAACCCAAAGGTTCAAGGTGGAGACGGCAAATGGAACGTCAGGCTTTCCGCCGCAGCGGACATGCACACAGTGCCACTGTGTTCGCCCCCGGGGTATAAAACATCGGCTCAGGGACATAGCCTCGCTGGCGAGCACACCAGGGAACACCGGAATCAGTATAGCGCAGAGCCGTGAGGATTGAGACAAGTCTGATCGGGACGGAATCAGTTTTCGCGCAGTGCCGACAGTTCGGCTTCAACTCGTTCCAGCAGACGTCCAACCCGGTTACCGCCATCTTGCTGCACGGACAACTGGCCATTGGCCAGCAGCAACTCGTGGGCAAGGTTCAGAGCTGCCATAACGGCAATCCGTTCAAGGCCGAGTACATTGGAGGCGCGGATCTCGCGCATCTTGTCGTCCAGAAAGCGGGCAGCACGAATCAGGTTTTCCTTTTCCTCGGGCGGGCAGCCGACACGGAATTCCTTGTCGAGAAGATGGACGACCACTGACGAGGCTTCGCTCATGGCTCCTGCTCCAGTGATTTGAGACGGGAAATGATGGCCTCGACTTTCGATTTGGCGACATCATTTTTTTTCAGCAGGTCAGCGCGTTCTTCCACGAGCTTGTGCTCCCGCACCTGGAGAGCCTGATTCTCACGGCGCAACCGGGCACTGATGCTGACCAGTTCCTCGATACGCTGTTCAAGTTGTTGAAGCTGCTGTTCCGTGGTCATGGCAAATGGCAAGCTCTTCGCCTATGGTAATTGTCCCGCGGAGATATCCCCCCTGACACCTGACTATAGACAGGCGTTTGCGGCCGGTCAACGCGGATTCTGCTTTGCTGCCAGACAGTTAGCGATCTTTCCCACATTTTTTATCAAGTGCGACCATGACTGATACTGATTCTGACCTGTTTCATCCACTGGCCGAGGCCCTGAGCCATGCCGGTGTGCGCCATAGTCCATCCGAGCTGCATGGCGTGATTTGCGGTTTGCTCAGCACCGGCATTGAAACCGAAGCGCCGACCCTGCTCGGGGTATTGGCCAGCCATGCCGAGTTGCCGGACGGCTGGCCGGAGCGGGCCGCGGATTTGCTGGTGGCACTGCGTGATCAGGCGGTGACCGCATTCGATGGCGACGGCCTCGATCTGACCCTGCTGTTGCCGGATGATGACGAAGACCTCGGTTTGCGGGTCGCTGCACTGGCACAGTGGTGTGAGGGCTTCCTTACCGGCTTTGGCACCGGTTCTGCGGGAGTTAAGGATGCTGAGCTGGCGCCGGCGCTGCAGGAAGCCATTGCTGATCTGGCAGCGGTCAGTCAGGTGGATGTGCCTGAGGGGGATGGCGAGGAAGAAGAGGCGCTGCTGTCTCAGGTCACTGAGCATTGCCGCATGGCGGCGTTGATGGTCTTCACCGAATGGCAACTCAAGGCCCGTCAGCCTGAGAAGCAGTCCGCCCCCGTGACCCGGCATTAAGCCCCTTTGAGCAGATGTGAGGTAGTACAGCGATGATCTCCCGTCAGGAATTTGCCCGTCGCCGCCGCGAGCTGATGGACAACATGGAAGAGAACAGCATCGCCATTTTACCGGCGGCGCCGGAGCGGCGTCGTAATCGCGATATCGATCATCTCTACCGGCAGGACAGCGACTTCTGGTACCTGTCCGGTTTTCCCGAGCCGGAAGCGGTGATGGCCCTGATTCCTGGTCGTGAACACGGCGAGTTTGTGGTGTTCTGTCGCGAGCGCAATCGGGAGATGGAAACCTGGCATGGCTATCGCAGCGGCCCGGAAGGTGCGGTCAGCGATTACGGCGCTGACGATGCCTTTCCGATTTCCGATATTGATGAAATCCTGCCCGGTCTGATCGAAGGTCGTGATCGTGTCTATTACGACATGGGGCGCGATACCGATTTTGATCGTCAGGTGATGAGCTGGGTTAACAGTATTCGAGCCAAGGTGCGCAGTGGCGCCCATCCGCCGGGCGAGTTTCTTGCTCTGACCCATCTGCTGCACGATCAACGATTGTTCAAGACGGCGGCAGAAATGAAAGTCATGCGCCGTGCCGGTGAAATTGCTGCCGCGGGCCATGTCCGCGCCATGCTGGCGGTGGCGCCGGGGATGTACGAATACCAGCTCGAAGCCGAATACATCCATGAGTTCATGCGTCACGGTGCCCGGTCTCCAGCCTATCCGACCATCGTCGGTGGCGGTCGGAACGGCTGCATCCTGCATTACATCAATAATGACCAGAAACTGAAGGATGGTGATCTGGTGCTGGTGGATGCCGGGGCTGAGTTTGAATGTTATGCCTCGGACATTACCCGCACCTTCCCGGTAAATGGAAAATTCTCGGCAGAGCAGCAAGCTGTGTATGAAGTGGTGCTGGCGTCGCAGCTGGCGGCCATTGATCAGGTTCGGCCGGGCCGGCACTGGAATGATCCGCACGAGGCGGCAGTGCAGGTGCTGACGCAGGGCATGAAGGATCTGGGGTTGCTCAAGGGCGAGGTCAATGAGCTTATCGAACAGGAAGCCTACCGGCGTTTCTATATGCATCGCACCGGCCACTGGCTCGGTCTTGATGTGCATGATGTCGGCGACTACAAGGTCCACGACGAATGGCGAGTGCTTGAGCCGGGCATGGTGATGACGGTGGAGCCGGGGATCTATATTGCGCCGGACGATGACACCGTTGCAGCAAAATGGCGCGGCATTGGTATTCGCATCGAGGATGATGTGGCGGTGACCCGCAAGGGCCATGAGATTTTCACCAATGATGTGCCGAAGTCGGTTGCCGACATCGAAAAGCTGATGAAGAAGAAAAAACGTGCCGCCTGATATCGATATTGTCATTGTGGGTGGTGGCATGGCTGGCGGCATGCTGGCGGCGTCGCTGGCAGAGCAGTCGCTGCAGATTGTTTTGCTGGATGCAGCGCCAGCGCCACAGTATCCCCAGGGGGAATCGGCCTTGCGGGTTTCCGCGCTGACCGAGACCAGTGAATCCCTGCTGCAACGCGCGCAAGTGTGGCCGCTGATGCCAGTGGCTCGCATGCAACCCTATGAACAGATGGAAGTGCGTGACGGCGATGGCACCGGTGAGGTGCATTTCAGCGCAGCGGATGCCAACGCCAGCCATCTGGGTACGCTGGTGGAAAATGATGCAGTTGTTGCCGCGCTTTACCAGCGCTGCCTGAGTCTTACCCGGGTTCAGTGGCGTAACGATTGCCGGGTCAGCGCCATTGCCCGTGCTGATGACGGCTGGCGGATTGCCCTCAGTGATGGAGAGGTGCTGAAAACACGCCTGCTGGTCGGTGCCGACGGCGCCCGTTCAATGGTGCGCAGTGCCGCTGGCTTGCAAGCGCAATCTCGCGATACTGGCCACGTAGCGATTGTTGCAACACTGACGACCGAGCTTCCGCATCAGCGCTGTGCCCGTCAGGCCTTTCTTGATAGTGGTCCGGTGGCGTTGTTGCCGCTTTATGGCGACGGCCACAGCTGTTCGCTGGTCTGGTCGTTGTGGCCGGAACGGGCGCAACAATTGATGCAGCTTCCGGGTGACGGATTTGCCCGTGAGCTGACTAAGGCAACCCAGTCCTGGCTTGGCGAGATCAGTCTTGCCAGTGAGCGTCTGGCGTTTCCCATTCATGATCTGCATGCCGGAAATTATGTCGCGGATGGCGTTGCCCTGATTGGTGATGCGGCGCACGTGGTGCATCCACTGGCCGGGCAGGGTATCAATCTTGGTTTGCTGGATGCGGCGGTGCTGGCCGAGGAAATTTGCCGGGCGCTGGCAGCGGGCAGGCAGTGGCATTCCCTGCCGTTATTGCAGCGTTACCAGCGCCGTCGTCGTGGCCACAACGCCATGGTGGTATCCGCCATGCGTGGCTTCAAGGTGCTGTTCGAGCAGCGTTCGCCTGTGCTGCGTTTTGTTCGCAATGCCGGCATGTCGATGGTCGACCGGCATCATATTTTCAAAGGATTGCTGGCGCGGCAAGCGCTCGGTCGTTTCGACGACGCGCCGCTGGGCTGAGATCGGAAACTGCTACGACCCCTCCGCTAGGAATAACGGCTTTCCCGGCAAGAAACTTTTCACCCCTTCGTTACGTTGTGATCACGACCGTTTCACGGTTGTGTCGCAGTTCTGTATTTTTTTTATCTTGTTCTGTGCAATTGACCGTTCGTTGACGGCACCCCATCAACATTGCAGCTCTTTCTGATGGATTTTCATTACAACAGTCTGGAGGTGTGCAATGGCAAGGCAGAAGATATGGTTGTCAGTGGGTGCTGTGTTGGCGGCGACGTTTCTTTCAGCCTGTGGAGGAGACAGCAATACGCCACGATCAGAGCTGAGAGTGATTCATGCAGCCGGAAACGCGCCGGCTGTGAACGTGAATGCCAACGGTGGGCCGCTTTCAGCGGTGCAGGGGCTGGAGTACGGTCAGGCAACATCGAAGCTTGTTCTGCGCGCCGCCAGCTACTCAGTCTCTGTTGATGGGGTGCTGCCGGGTGATCAGGTCAGCGAAGTGGTTGCGCCTGTCGATCTGACGCTGAACCGCGGTGAAACCACCACTGTCGTGGCCATCGGTAATCTGGACGCGGTCGGTGATGCAGCGTTTGGTCCGGAAGTGATTGTTACTCCGAAAACTTCCGTGGCAAGCACTGAGACCCGTGTGCAGGTGGTACATGCATCTGCGGCGGCAGAAACGGCACTCCCCGGTGGCGTCAGTGTTTATGTCACCGCTCCGGGCGTCGATCTTGCATCGGCGACACCGCTGGTGACCTTCAATCTGCGTGATTACACCGAGGCACTGACGGTGCCTGCCGGGCAATATCAGATTCGCGTGACGCCCGCAGCAAGCTCCACGCCGGTTTTTGATTCCGGTGAAATTACCTTGCCTGGAGGTGCCGATCTTATGGTGCTGGCGATCGACAGCTATGGTCCGGGTGCACCGGTGAGGTTGCTGGTATCGACCGGTGATGCCGACGCGGATTTTACCCTGACTGATATCGATGCTCGCGCCGATCTGCGGGTGGTTCATGCCGCATCTGGTGTCGGTGCGGCGGAGGTGTTCGCGACTGCCGACAGCATCATGCTGGCGACCACGGAAGTGATCGATGCGTTTGATTATCGCAGCAGTGAGACGCTCGCCGACCTGACGCCGGCTGCGGACTACGCCTTTGCGGTCAATGCAGATGGGGGCGGTGCGACGGGTGCGCCGATCAGCGTCAGCGATGTCACCCTTGCCGCCGGCACTGCCTACACGGCACTGGCGGCGGGAGATCTGCCGGCGATGGGAGACCCAGACTTGACCCTGCTGCTGGCGGAGGACGATCGCCGCAGTATTGCCACCGAGGCGAGAGTGCGTGCCATTCATGCGGCGTCGCTGGCTGGCACTGTGGCGGTATTCATTACTCCGGCTGGCGACGAGACCGTTGCCGCCATTGAAATGGGCGAAGTGGCACCGACACTCCCGGGTTTCGAGTACCAGAGCGTCACCGGCTACATCGGCCTGGCGGCTGGCAATTATGATGTCCGGGTTGCGGTGCCGGGGGCAGGAGGTGAGTACACCGTGGCGATTGACCAGACCGATGTGGCTCTGGCGGCAGGGGATATTGTCACGCTGGTGGCGACCAACCCGGCGGCGGCAGGTCAGGATTTTGCCTTTGTGGTGCTGAGCGACTAAGCCAGGGCGAGCGAACGGCCGGGCTGCGCCAGGCGTGGCCCGGCCTTTTTTATTGATGCCCGTCAGGGCGGCGGGTCAGGTCCGTCTCCACACTTGCCCCACTTGTAATTCCCGGGCGCATCAAGATAATGAGAACCATTATTATTCTTGTTGGCCTCTGGTGGAGCTGATCATGCGAATTACCCTGCGCCTTGTTTCTGTGTCATTACTGGCCGGCTGGCTGGCGGCCTGTTCCGAGCCTCCGAAGGATCCTGAGGTGGTGGTCTATACCTCCCGCAAGGATCACCTGATCCGCCCCGTGTTTGATCTCTATACGCAGGAAACCGGGGTCAAGGTCCGCTATACCACTGATGATGACGGTGCCCTCATTACTCGACTGGCAGCGGAAGGCAATAATAGCCCAGCGGACCTGCTAATCACCGTGGATGCCGGCAACCTCTGGCAGGCAACCGAACAGGGTCTGTTCCAGCCGGTGGACTCAGAGGTGTTGACGACCAATGTTCCGGCCAACTTGCGTGATGTTGATAATCGCTGGTTTGGTCAAACCGTGCGCGCCCGGACTCTGGTGTACAGCCCCGACCGAGTGCAGCCGGAAGAGCTGAGCAGTTATGAGGCACTGGCGGAGCCGGCCTGGAAGGGCCGCTTGTGCCTGCGGACCTCGAAGAAGGTCTATAACCAGTCACTGGTTGCGACGATGATCGAGCGTCATGGCGAGGAAAAGGCGGAAGCCATTGTTCGCGGTTGGGTTGATAATCTCGCCACGGATGTGTTCTCCAACGACACCGCATTGATCGAAGCGATCGCCGCCGGTCAGTGTGACGTTGGCATTGTGAATACCTACTACTTCGGTCGATTGATTGCCGAGAAGCCGGATCTGCCGGTGGCGCTGTTCTGGGCCAATCAGGACAGCAGTGGTGTGCACATCAACATCTCCGGTGTTGGCCTGACGGCGCATGCGCCGAATCGTGATCAGGCGATCAAGTTGATGGAATGGATGTCGACGGCGGCGCCGCAGCAATTACTGGCAGAGCAGAATATGGAGTACCCGGTAAATCCGGCGGTACAGCCCACCGGTGTGGTCACTGCCTGGGGTGAGTTCCGTGGAGATGACCTGAACGTTGCGGTGGCCGGCAAACGTCAGGTGGAAGCAGTCAAACTGATGGACCGTGCCGGTTACCGTTAATGCCGGTTTGAAAGTCTGCACCCGCTTCGGCGGGTGCAGTTGTTTATGGAGTGGTGGGTGTCTGTACTGACCTGGTCGTCTTCGCCGTTGAAACTTCCGCGGCCGGATCCGCTGATTGTTATTGCAATGCTGCTGGCGGCGGCGGTGTTGTTACCGATTGCCGTGCTCGGTCTTTCCTGGCTCGGAGACGAGTCGGAAGTCTGGCGTCACCTTGCCGACACGGTGCTGCTCAGTCTGCTGGCGAATACGCTGTTGCTGGTGCTGGGTGTTGGCGTCGGCGTGCTGCTGCTCGGCGTAAGTCTGGCCTGGATGACGGCGACAATGGAGTTTCCCGGCCGCCGCTTTTTCGATTGGGCATTGTTGCTGCCGTTGGCGGTGCCAGCTTATGTGCTGGCATTTGTGGCGCTGGACCTGCTCGATTTTTCCGGCCCGGTGCAATCCGCGCTACGCGACTGGTTTGATGGATTCCGTGGCACCAGCGCCCGCAGGCCGGCGCTGGTGATTATTACCCTGTCGCTGGTGTTGTATCCATATGTTTACATGCTGGCGCGTGTGGCATTTCGCGCTCAGGGTCGCACCCTGATGGAACAGGCACGCATCCTCGGGCTATCACCTGTTGCGGCATTCTGGCGGGTGGCCTTGCCAATGGCGCGTCCGGCAATTGCTGCGGGTCTGGCGCTGGCGTTGATGGAAACGCTGGCAGATTTTGGCGCTGTATCCGTTTTTAACTTCGATACCTTTACCACGGCGATCTACAAGAGCTGGTACGGCTTTTATAACCTCAATGCTGCTGCCCAGCTGGCATCGCTGCTGCTGTTATTCGTACTGGTCAGTCTGTTTGTCGAACGTGCCGGTCGAGGCCGTGCCCGTTATGAGCAGCAGAGCGCCAGAAAGCTGAAGCGAGTCCGGCCAGAATTCTGGCGGCGCTGGTTACTGTGTGGTTATGCCTCTGCAATATTTCTGTTCGCATTCGCTATTCCCGTGGGCCGGCTGCTGTTCTGGGTGGTGGATGCCGGGGCTCGTGATTTTGATGCGCGCTACTGGGGGCTTGTCTGGCATACCCTGTTGTTGGGCGCTGGCGCTGCCGTGGTGACGGTGGCGACAGCCATTTTTCTTGGTTATGTGCGACGCACGCGGGGGCATTGGCTAAGCGCGCTGGCGGTGCGTGGTGCGACGGTCGGGTATGCCATGCCGGGCTCGGTACTGGCAGTGGGTATCATGCTGAGCTTCGCTGCCATTGATCGTTGGTTGAATCTGCAATTCGGTACCGGCGCAGTGCTGATCGGCGGGCTGTTTGCACTCATTCTGGCCTACGCGGTGAGATTTCTTGCCGTCGCCTATGGTCCAGTCGAAGCCGCGTTTGAACGCATTCGGCCACGCATTCTCGAAGCGGCCAGGACGCTGGGTGCAACACCGGCAGAAACGGTGCGACGGGTATGGTTGCCGCTGTTAACGCCGGGTGTGCTATCGGCGCTCTTGCTGGTACTTATCGACGTAATGAAAGAGATGCCTGCCACCCTGCTGCTCAGGCCATTCGGTTGGGACACGCTGGCGGTGCGGATTTTTGAAATGACGTCAGAGGGGGAGTGGTCCCGGGCGGCGTTGCCGGCACTAACGCTGGTGCTGGTTGGTCTTTTGCCGGTTTATCTTCTGATGAAGCGGACACGATAAGATCGTTTCATTGAAAGATACGCAGGCTAGTCCTTTTTATCCGCCATTCTACTTAAAATCATTTTGGCATTAATGCCGTCGCCCCATGAAAGCCCCCGCATAGATACAAAACTCAACAAATATCCGTACTTTCGTCCCATTCAAATGCTGGACGCATTTATTAATGCTTCGCCAGTGCCCGCCGGAGAATCAAATATATTGCAACGGCGCCACACCGGAGCCAGCCCATGGAGAAGCTGGCGTGCGTAGTCGTCGACTCAGGGTCGGCAGATATAAACGGAGAATAACAAGATGCGAGCTGGACGTTTTATTTTCGCGGCGCTGGGGCTGGCGTGCGCGGGATCACTGCATGCCAATATGGGTAACATCGCCACCACCTATGGGATTCTGCCCACGGATGTGGCATCTGCTCAGGGTTTGTCGCTGTTCAACACCAAGGTGTCGGCCACTTATTACAACCCCTCTCAGTTGGCGCGTGACAAGCGCGGAGAACTGACCGGTGCGCTCCTGCATGGCGAGCATGAGCTCAAGGCGATCAGTCTCGGTGGTAGTAACCCGCCGATACGGGAAGGCAGTGTGTTGATGAACACGCCGACCCAGCACACGCTGATTGGCATGAAGACAGATCTCACTTCGATCACCAAATACCAGCGTCCGCTTTATTTCGGCTTTATTGCCGGCATTGAAAAATTCGGCACAGAGATGCTGGCCTTTAATTCGGAAACGTCCAACGAGGGTCAGTATTTTCGCTACGGCCGCCAGCCACTGTTCCTGAATCTGGGTGCCGGTCTGGAGCTGATTCCGGGGATTGATATAGGCGCCTCGGCACGGATTACCCTGCACTCTACGGCCTCACTGGTGGCGCAGACGGATCTTGCCGGTAATACCGAGTATGAGCGTCTCGACGTCAGTGCCGAGCCATCCATTCGGCCGATTCTTGGCAGCAGCTTCAATCTCGGCACCCTGTTTTGTCAGCAGGATTGCCTGTTGTCCGGCTGGGAAGCTGCACTGGTGTTTCGTGGTCACTCGAATACTCGCACTGAGGTCAGCGCTAATACTGTCATTCCCGGCACTATCCCGGATCCGGGGTTGACGCTGGTGATTACCACGCTGGATTCCTGGCAGCCGGATATTTTTGCCGCGGGATTGCAGTACAAGCAGGATCGCTGGCGGGTGGCCTTCACGCTTGAGCAGCAAAACTGGTCCGATCTTGGTAGCGAGCTGCAAGACGACACCATCAAGGATCAGGCGCTGCTGAAGTTCAATGACATTGTTATTCCGCGTATTGGTGCCGAGTTCCGTGTTGGCGAGCACTTCATCGTCACTACCGGCGTGGCGATGGAAGAGTCCCCGCTCAAGGGTCGCGAGTCGCTGGACGTGAACTACTTCGACAATGACCGTTTGGTGGTGGGTCTGGGTGTCGGCATTGAGCTGGCCAATCCGCCGGTGCTGGCATTTCCGTTGCGGCTGGATTTCGGCTACCAGTATCAGCAGTTGAAGGCCCGTGAGTTTGACATGACTGCCAGTGATGCGCCGTCCAATCCTTATGAAACAGTGAAAGCGGAAGGTGACGTGAATGTCTTCTCCGGTTCCATGACGGTCAAGTTCTGACCGGGAGGCGATCATGAATCAGATATGGATAAGAGCCTGTTTATGGCTGTCAGCGGTCTTGATGTTGAGCGCTTGCGGTGGCGACACTCAGACAAGCACTTTTTTCTGGGAGAAATCCCGGCTTGAGTACAGCTATCCGTATGACGGACAGCGAGAAGTGTCGGTGCGAGCTCCGGTGGTGCTGAGGTTTTCTCACCCGTTGAGTGAAGGTGTCGATCTTGCCGAGGTTTCATTGCTGGATGCAAATGACACCCCGGTTTCAGTCACGGCGACCTTGCTGGAAGACCGTCGCAGCATTGTCTTGCGGCCGCAGCAACCGCTACGCCCGGTTACCGAATACCGTATTGAGATTGGTGAGCTGCCGGCGGAGCTGAGCGATGTGGTGGTGCCGGAGGAGAGCATAAGCTTTCGGACTCGCGGCCTGCGCAAAGGGCCTCGGGATTTGCAGACAGCGGATCCAGACTTCGTCATTGCGAGAATGATTCCGGATGGTGCTGATCGGCCACTAATGGACTTCTCCTCGCTGCGTCTGCAGTTTAATCAGCCGCTGGATATCGCCAGCGTGCGTTATGGCATTGGCCCGGGTGACACTCTGGCGATCACCGATAGTGGCGGCGAACTGGTGCCGGCGGTGGTGCGAGCGAGCAGCTTCTACATCACGGTTGATCCTCTTGAGGATCTGGTTGCGGGCGAGAGCTATACCTTTGCCACGTCTGGCGGAATTCGCAGCACGCTTGGTGACGTGCTCGGTGAAGATCTGGTTGAATTTGTGCCACAGAGTTCATTTCCCCGTGAAACACTAGTGCAACGGGCTGAGGACTCGCTGGGTGGAACGGTGGTATCGCCATTGACCGGTGCTGCCATTAACGCAGTTCCGGTTAATGCACTGCTGCTGGGTGATCAATCCCTGTCCCAGCAGCAAGGCGATGTTTATGCCGAGCTGGCATTTGTGCCGAATTTTCCTGTGGTGTCGCCGCTGCGAGTGCCGCGTGGCTCGTTGCTGAATGGCTCGTCTGTATCTGTTGATATCGCCGGTGAAGTGCCGGCCGGGTTTGAAACCGGCGACATCAGTGTCACCTTCGTCACCGATGCGGTCGGCTATCTGTTGCCGAACCCCTACACCGAAGAGCCCGGCTCGCCCCGGCATGTTCAGTTGTTGATGGATGTGGCGATGACGGCGGAAGTGCCGCAGGCCAACGGTGCCCTGAGTCAGGATCTGCTCCATGTCGAGCTTTATGGCACGGCGATTGTCGAAGACGGCGTGCTGGTCATTAACGCCATCGGTGTGGTGGAGCCGGAAGTACTTGGCCTGGAAACCGCCTGGGGCGTGTTGTCGTTCAACATGAAAGCGCTGCAGGATCAGGTCAATGCACCAGATCCGATTGCGGATATCACACCGCCGACCTTGCAAAGCTGGCTGCCAGGCGATGATCAGGATATGGCCACACCGGGCGAGCCGATTATCCTTAATTTCAGCGAGCCGCTTGATGCTACCAGTCTTGATGAAGTCGGCGCCCTGTCACTGACATTGAATGGCGCGCCGCTGCAGGCGGATATCCATCTGGACGGCGCCAGTGTCGTGATCAAGCCGCACGATCCGGTACGTCATCCCCGTCCCGGTCAGGACGCCAACTATCAAGTAGTGGCCGATGCGCCGCTGCGCGATATCGCCGGCAACCTGCTCGATCAGCAGTACATTCTCGATTTCAGTCTGCCGGTGTATGTGGACGACGATGTTCGCTCGCCACTGCCGCTGACGGTCTATCCGGGCTACCCGTGCGAGACCAGCGGCCGCGATATCAATACTGATGGCGCGCCGTTGGCAACCGAGCATCACGGGCGCTGCGTGGGTGGCAAGAACACCGATGATCTGTTGCCATTGTCGCGGCTGGCGGCTAACCGGCCGATCCGGGTGCAGTTCTCGCAGGATATGGATCAGCAGAGCCTGCAGCTCGGCGGCAGCGTGGTAGTCGAGCGCCGCGACGGTGGCGTCTGGGTGCCGGTCGATGGCACGCTGCGCACGGAAACGCGTCTGCTGGAGTTCTGGCCGGAGCAGAGCTGGGTGCCGGATCAGTTGTATCGCTACCGGCTGCGCTCGAACGGCAGTCGCACCTCTTCTGCTGGCACCAACTGCGATGGCAGTCAGGCGATCTGTTCGGTGGATGGCCTGCCGCTGCAAACCCGCCTGCTGACCCAGGATTATGCCGAGGCGACGGCGGCCCAGGCCGGTGGTCCGGATCTGGTGATTCTGTTCCGTGGTGCGGCGGAAACCACGTCGGTGCTCCAGGCGCTGCGTAACCTGCCCAGCATCGACGTCAACAGCAACATGATCCATGAGGCGCCGACCGAGCCGATGCCGGCGTCGGATGGTGGCGGTGGTTACGTCACCCCGTTCAACAGCACCAACATTGTCACCCGTAGCCCCAGCGCCAGCGGTGCCCTGTTCCTTGAGGCCAATGTCGGCTGTGGCTTCACCCGGGCCAATTTCCTTTCCCCCTGGAACCCGATCAGCTGCCCGGAGAAGCGCTATATCTATCTGGCGGGAGCGCTGAACGCCGAAGTGGTGGGCTATGACGCTGGCGAGGACGCGATCCGTGTCGATATCCTGCCGACCATCATCCACACCAGCAGCCTGGAGGTGGAGGTGGAGGCGATTCTGCTCGGTCCACAGCAGGCGCCCACTGGTCCGCAGGTGATGCGTATCCGCCACCGCTTCAATCCGGCTAGCGGCCGCCGCGACCTGCCGGTGGAAGGCTGGATCCGGGAAACCGTCGATGGGCCGGTGCTGGAGGCGACGCTGGATCTGTATCTGGATGCCCCGGAGCTGCATGCCGAGGCGCTCGGTATCACGTTGGGTCATAACCAGCTCAGCTTGCCGCTGACCATGACGGTGACCGGGCCGATCCATTTCCTCGACGATGGCCGCATGCATATCGTCCAGACCAATGCCTCGGCCATCGATATCACCGTCAATGTGGCCGGCAACAACATCAACCTGCGCATTCCGGCGGGGGGAGCCAACCTGAGCTTTATCTCCGAGGCGGTGAAGCAGTAACCGACCTGCCGGGCGGCCCGCCGCCCGGTTGCAGAGGTCGGCCGTGAAGGCCGGCCGTTGCCATGACCGGGGCCGGCATTCGATGTAGAATGCCGGCCTCAATCGGTTACCGGCAGACAGGCTCCCATGGGTCATCGCACTCCTCTTTATGACGCCCATCTGGCCGCAGGCGGCAAGATGGTGGATTTCGGTGGCTGGGACATGCCGATCCACTACGGCTCCCAGCTCGACGAACATCATCAGGTACGCCGCGAAGCCGGCATGTTTGATGTCTCGCACATGACCGTGGTCGATGTCTCTGGTGCCGGCGCCCGCGACTATCTGCGTCATCTGCTTGCCAACGATGTTGATCGCCTGAGCGTGGGTCGTGCGCTGTATTCCGGCATGCTCAATGCAAACGGCGGCGTGGTCGATGATCTGATCGTTTACCGCCGTGCCAACGACTACCGGCTGGTGGTGAACTGTTCCACCCGCGAGAAAGATCTGGCCTGGATGAACAATCAGGCTGCCGGGTTCGATGTCCGTATTACTGAGCAGCTGACGCTGGCGATGATTGCCATTCAGGGGCCGAAGGCGCTCGACATGGCGCGCTCGTTGCTGCCGGCGGCGGATACGCTGATGACGCTGAAGCCGTTTCATTTTGTCGAAAGCGGCAGCTGGCTGCTGGCGCGCACCGGCTACACCGGCGAAGACGGCGCGGAAATTATTTTGCCCGGCAACAAGGCGGCGACCTTCTGGCAGGATCTGCGCGCTGCCGGGATCAAGCCCTGCGGTCTTGGCGCCCGTGACACCCTGCGTCTGGAGGCCGGCATGAATCTGTACGGCAACGATATGGACGAAACCATCTCGCCGCTGGAAGCGAACATGGGCTGGACGCTGGTGTTCAACGATCGTGATTTTGTCGGCCGCGCCGCGCTTGAAGCGCAGCAGGCAGCGGGTCATGCCGAGCTGGTCGGTCTGGTGATGGAAGAGAAAGGCGTGCTGCGCGCCCACCAGAAAGTGTTCACCAGCAAAGGCGAAGGCGAAATCACCAGCGGCACCTTCTCGCCGACGCTGGGCCTGTCGATCGCGCTGGCGCGCGTGCCAGCGGGCAGCCAGGGCGAGGCGGAAGTGGAAATCCGTAACAAGCGTCTGCCGGTGAAAATTGTCCGGCCGCCGTTTGTTCGCCATGGCAAACAGGTTTACAAGCTGTCGTAACTGCAACGCAATTACACTATCCATCGCAACCAAAGGACAGAGCAATGAGCAACATCCCCGCTGAACTGCGTTATGCCAAGAGCCACGAGTGGGTGCGTCTCGAACACGATGGCACCGCCTACGTCGGCATCAGTGAGCACGCCCAGGACGCCATGGGTGACCTGGTCTACGTTGAGCTGCCGGAAGTCGGCCAGACTGTTGCCGTTGCTGATGAAACCGGTGTGGTGGAATCGGTCAAGGCTGCTTCCGATATTTATGCGCCGGTTTCCGGCGAAATCATCGCCGTTAATGAAGCGCTGAATGACACCCCCGAGCTGGTCAACCAGGATTGCTACGGCGATGGCTGGCTCTACCAGATCAAGCTGGCCGACAAGGCGGATCTCGATGGCCTGCTCAGTGCCGAAGATTACGCTGCCCAGCTCGAAGAAGACGCCTGACCTGACACGGAATCCCCATGCCCTATATCCCCCACACCCCGGAAGATGTGCAGTCCATGCTCGACGCCATTGGTGTCGCTCGCATTGAGGATCTGTTCGACGAAATTCCGGCGCACTTGAAAGCCGGTGCACTGGAAAAGCTGCCCGACGGTCTCACCGAAATGGAAGTGACCGCGTTGATGGCGGCGCGCGCCCGTCAGGATGAAAGTGCGGTCTGTTTTATCGGTGCCGGCGCCTATGAGCACCATATCCCGGCGGCGGTGTGGGAGATCGCCACGCGCGGTGAATATTACACTGCGTACACACCGTATCAGGCTGAGGCGAGTCAGGGCACGCTGCAGACTATCTACGAATACCAGTCGATGATTGCCCATCTGACCGGCATGGATGTCAGCAATGCGTCGGTGTATGACGGCGCATCCGGTTTGTCGGAAGCGGTGTTGATGGCGCTGCGCGCCAACCGCAAATCGAAAGCCAGCCGCGTACTGATGCCGGCTGCCGTGCATCCGCTGTATCGGCGCGCCACCCGCGATATCGTCACCAATCAGGGCGTGACCATTGAAGAAGTGCCGTTCTGCAACGAGCGCGGAATCACCTTGCTGGAATCGCTGGCTCCATATGCCGGGGAAGATTACGCCGCACTGGTGATCGCCCAGCCGAACTTCTTCGGTTGTCTCGAGGATGTCGATGCGCTGACCGACTGGGCCCATGCCAACAACATGCTGGTAATTGCGGTGGTTAACCCGACTTCGCTGGCGCTGCTGAAGCCGCCGGGCGAGTGGGGCAGCGGTGGCGTGGATATCGTCGTTGGTGAAGGTCAGCCACTTGGCGTGCCGCTGTCATCCGGCGGCCCGTACTTCGGTTTTATGTGCTGCAAACAGCAGCATGTTCGGCAGATGCCGGGCCGTATTATCGGTCGCACCGTGGATATGGATGGCAAGCCCGGTTTTGCCCTGACACTGCAGGCACGGGAGCAGCATATCCGTCGTTCCAAGGCGACCTCGAATATCTGTACCAACCAGGGTCTGGCGATGACTGCGGCAACGATTTACATGTCGTTGCTCGGCGCTGATGGTCTGGCCAGTGTTGCCGGCCACTGCCATGCCAACACCAATCTGCTCGCCGACAAACTCTGCGCCATCAAGGGCGTCAAGCGTCGCTTCAGTAGCGCGACCTTCCACGAAGTGGTGATTGAGCTGCCGCAATCCGCCAACCTGACTTTGAAAGCGCTGGCGGCGAAAAATATTCTTGGCGGCTACTCGCTGGCGCCGGCCTATGGCTTCGACAATGCCATGCTGGTGTGTGCCACCGAAGTGCGCACGCAAGATGAAATCGAACAGTATGCAGCCGCGCTGGCGGAGGTGCTGGCATGAACCGCGAAGCCCAACTGATTTTTGAAGTATCGAAAGCCGGTCGCCGTGCCTACTCGCAGGCGCCGAAGCCGGTGGCGGACGACAAGCTGAATGACCTGCCGGCAGCGCTGCGTCGCCAGAGCAAGCCGCTGTTGCCGGAAGTGTCGGAACTGCAGGTGGTGCGCCATTACACCAACCTGTCGAGCAAGAACTTTGCCATCGACAAGCAATTTTATCCGCTCGGTTCCTGCACCATGAAATACAACCCGCGTGGCGCCAATCGCGCGGCCATGCTGCCCGGCTTTCTCAAGCGTCATCCGCTGGCGCCGGAAAGTCATAGTCAGGGCTATCTGGCCTGTCTGTTCGAGCTGCAGGAATTCCTGAAGGAAGTGACCGGCATGAAGGGGGTGTCGCTGACACCGATGGCCGGTGCCCAGGGTGAGTTTGCCGGCGTCGCCATGATTCGCGCCTACCACGAAGCGCGTAACGACCATGAGCGCACCGAAATTCTGGTGCCGGAAGCAGCACACGGCACCAACCCGGCCACCGCCGTGATGTGTGGCTACAAGGTGCGCGAAGTGCCGGTCAATGATGACGGCGACGTCGATCTTGAAGCATTGAAAGCGGCCTGTGGTCCGCAGACTGCCGGCCTGATGATGACCAACCCGTCTACTTGCGGCGTGTTCGAGCGCCAGGTTGAAGCGATCGCCAAAGCGGTCCATGAAGCTGGCGGTCTGCTGTATTACGACGGTGCCAACCTGAACGCGATTCTCGGCAAGGTGCGCCCCGGTGATATGGGATTCGATGTGATTCACATGAACCTGCACAAGACCTTTGCCACACCGCATGGCGGTGGTGGTCCGGGTGCCGGTCCGGTGGGCGTGTCCGAGCGGCTCAAGCCGTTCCTGCCGACGCCGATTGTCGGTCAGGATGGCGACAGCTATCGCTGGCTGACCGATGCTGATTTGCCGCAAACCATTGGCCACCTGTCCGCTTTTATGGGCAATGCTGGCGTGTTGCTGCGTGCCTATTACTACGCACGTGCTCTCGGTCGCGAAGGCATGTTGCGCGTTGGCGAGTACTCGTCGCTGGCGGCCAACTACATGCTCAAGCGTCTGCAGCAGGTCGGCTATACCGCCGCTTATCCGGATCGTCGTGCCAGCCATGAATTTATTCTGACGCTGGCGAAAGAAGCGAAGGCGTTTGATGTGTCGGCCATGGATGTGGCCAAGCGTCTGCTGGATTACAACCAGCATGCGCCGACTACCTACTTCCCGCTGCTGGTGCCAGAGTGTTTGCTGATCGAGCCGACCGAAACGGAAACCAAGGAAGCGCTCGACGAGTTTATCGACGCCATGGCGAGAATTCTCGAAGAAGCGCGGGAGAATCCAGAGCTTGTAAAAGGTGCGCCCTATAGCCAGCCGGTGCGTCGTCTTGATGACGTGCGTGCTGCGCGCGAGCTGAATCTGGTCTTCCGTCCGGGAGCCAGCGCTTGAGCGTTCCGGTGCTCAGACTGAAGCGCGGCGAAGAGCGCCGCCTTCGCAGTGGTCATCTGTGGGTCTACTCCAACGAGGTAGACACCGCTGCGACGCCGCTGAAAACGCTGACGCCGGGCGGCGAGGTGGTGGTTGAGGATAGTCGCGGCAAACCGCTGGGCCGTGCCTACGCTAATCCGCACTCACTGATCTGCGCGCGGCTGTTTGCCCGCGATCCGAATCAGTCGCTGGATCGTGCCTTTCTGGAAAAGCGGATTGCCGAGGCCGTTAATCTGCGAGAGATGCTGTTTGAGGGCGGTTGCTACCGCGCCGTGTTCGGTGACGGTGATGGCCTGTCCGGTCTGGTGATTGATCGTTTCAACGATACGTTTGTCATCCAGTCCGGTACCGCCGGTATGGACGCCGTACTCGACGATATCGCCGCCGCGCTCGACCATCTTTACCAGCCGAAAAATATCGTCGTCAAAAGCGAGAGTGCGGTACGCGAACAGGAAGGCCTTGGTTCGATGGTGCAGGCGCTGAAAGGCGAGCTGCCGGCGGAAGTGCTGCTCAGTGAAAACGGCGTCGATTATTACGCGCCGCTGGAGGAGGGGCAGAAAACAGGCTGGTTCTACGATCATCGCGCTGCCCGTCGTCGCATCTTGCCACTGGTGGCAGGCGCGCGCGTGCTGGACGTATTTTCCTATTGCGGTGCCTGGGGTGTGCTGGCCGCAGCACGTGGAGCATCATCGGTGACTTGTGTTGATTCTTCGGCAAGGGCGATTGAGTTTGTCCAGCGTAACGCTGAACTTAATGGCGTGGCTGAGCGGATGACAACTCTGGCGATGGAAGCCAATGCGGCGATGAAAGAGCTGATCCTGCAGGGGCAGCGCTTTGACGTGGTCATTATTGATCCGCCCGCGTTCATCAAACGCAAGAAGGACTTCAAGAACGGCCTTGCCGGCTATCACGCCATCAATGAATTGGCCATGCGTTTGGTCGAGCCGGGCGGCATACTGGTGAGCGCGTCCTGCTCCATGCATCTGACCCGCGATCAGTTAATGGATGTGGTGCGTTCAAGTGGCCGGCATATTGATCGTTTCGTGCAGGTATTTGCTACCGAAGGCCAGGCCGAAGATCACCCGATCCACCCGGCTATTCCAGAGACGGAATATCTGAAGAGTATTTTTGCCCGGGTGCTGATGAATCCCTGAGCAGATTATTTTTTTCGTTGCGCCCGCGGATGCGCACCATCATAAACGCTGGCCAGATGCTGGAAGTCCAGATGGGTATAGACCTGTGTGGTCGACAGGTTGGCGTGGCCGAGCAGTTCCTGTACGGCGCGTAAATCACCGCTGGCTTCCAGCATGTGGGTGGCAAACGAATGCCTGAGCATATGCGGATGCAAATGCTGATCCAGTCCGCGCAGCTTTGCCGCACGAGCCAGGCGCTGTTGCACGGTGCGGGCTGAAACGCGGCCACCACGAGCGTTGATGAACAGTGCCTTTTCATTCGGATCTTTTATCAGAGTGACGCGCAGCTTGATCCAGGCGCGTACCGCCGCAATAGCCGGGGCGCCAACGGGCAGCATGCGTGATTTCGAACCCTTGCCGGTTACCACCATCTCGCCGTCGCGAAAGTCGATGGTGTCGATATCGAGGCTCACCAGCTCTGCCAGACGCAGCCCGGAAGAATAGATCAGCTCCATCATCGCCTGATCGCGCAGCGCCAGCGGGTCATCCTCAGCATTACTGTCGAGCAGATGACCGACCTGTTCCTGGTCCAGGGTTTTTGGCAAACGCTTTGCACTTTTCGGTGCGCGGATGCCGTCGGCGGGATTGTCTTTTGCCAATCCTTCGCGCAGCAGAAAACGGTAGAAGGTGCGCAGTGATGACAGCATGCGCTGGATTGAGGTGCCGCCCTTGCCGCGGCGATGCGACATGGCAACCAGTGCACGCACTTCGTGCTGGCTGACCGCCGACCAGTCGCGCAGGCCACGCTCTTGCAGCAGGCTGGCGGCCTGCTCCAGATCGCGTTGGTAATTACTCAGGGTGTGGGGCGAAAGGCGCCGCTCGCTGCCGATGTGTCTGGCGAAAGCCTCGA
Organism: Alcanivoracaceae bacterium; assembly: GCA_023146255.1. GTDB lineage: Bacteria > Pseudomonadota > Gammaproteobacteria > Pseudomonadales > Alcanivoracaceae > PGZG01. Next base: position 99,599 of record JAGLCJ010000012.1, on the reverse strand, counting down.
TTGGCTCGGCAAGCGACGCCGGCAGCTCAGGCACGCTTGGCTTCGAGGCGGCGCGAGTCACGCAGGGTGTCCGCCAGACGCCGGGCAATGACATCGCCCAGATGGGTAATGAAAAGAGTGCCGAGTGAACTGCGGAAATGGTGCTCATCAAAGCTGCCGATGGCGAGCAGGCCCTGACGGCCCTGAAAATCGAGCGGTACCATGGCGGCGGACTTCACTTCATCGGCGTGCTGCGGGAACAGTTCGCGCACCTCGTCGTCGCGGAGAATGCCGCAAACCGCCTTGCCCTGACGCAGCAGGGTTTGCAGGGCGTCATGCTGGGCACTGCTGTCGATCGCACGGACATGCTCGCGCAGTGCACCATCAACCGAGACATCACGGTCATAGATCAGCAGGGTCACGGCATCAGAGCCGAACTGGCTTTTCAGGCTCTCCACCAGTGCTTTGCAGAGCGGCTCAAGCCCCTTGGCTTCAATCATCTTCAGGGTCAGCTGGCGGGTTTTCTCAAACAGGCTGTCGTTCTCGCGGGCGATATCAAGCAGGGCATTGAGGCGCTCGCGCAGCTCGGTATTGCGATCACGGAGGATGCTGGCCTGACGTTCCAGCAGCGACACCGCTTCGCCGCGCGGGTCCGGCAGGCGCATCAGCTCAAGCAGGTCCGGCCGGGTCTGGAAGAAGTCCGGGTGGTGGCGCAACCAGGCGGTGACCTGCTCGGCGCTGGTGGCGTTTTCCTCACTCATCCTCGAACCCCCTCAAATCTCAATGCGGCCATCATAGACGTGGGCCGCCGGGCCTGTCATCAGAATGCCCCCATCACCGGTATAACGGATCGACAGCGCGCCGCCCGGCAGGTCCACCTGCACGGTGTCATCGAGGAAACCGCGCCGCTGACCCACCACCACCGCAGCACAGGCGCCCGAGCCGCAGGCCAGTGTCTCGCCGGAGCCGCGTTCGAACACCCGCAGGCGGATATGGCCGCGATCGACGATCTGCATAAAGCCGACATTGACCCGTTCCGGGAAGTCCGGATGGCTCTCCAGCAGCGGGCCGACGGTGTCGACCGGGGCGGTATCAACATTCTCCACCAGCAGCACGCAGTGCGGATTGCCCAGACCGACGGCGCCGACCTCGAAGGCCTGCTTGCCGGCGACGATAAAGTAGGTCTCGGCCTCCTCACTGGCTTTCAGCGGGATGTCCTTCGGCGCCCAGCGCGGCGCGCCCATGTCCACCGTGACCTGACCATCGTCGGTCAGATTCAGAGTCATCTGGCCGGAAGCAGTCTCGACGCGGATCGAATCCTTGTCGGTCAGGCCCTGATCGCGGACAAAGCGGGCGAAGCAGCGGGCGCCATTGCCGCACTGGTTTACCTCGGAGCCATCGGCATTGAATATCCGGTAGCGGAAATCGACGCCGGGGGCGGACGCCGGCTGTACTACCAGCAACTGGTCAAAGCCGATGCCGAAGTGTCGGTCGGCAAGCGCACGAATCCGCTCCGCCGGCAGCGGCAGGTCACTGGCAGGCAGATTCTGGCGGACCCCGTCGATAACCATGAAATCATTACCGAGGCCGTGCATCTTGCTGAACTGAAGGGTCATGGAAGCTTCCCGCTGGGCAATGCCGGATATTGTAGGGGGTGGCCGGGTCGGCGGGTAGGGCATGATCTATATGGTTTGGTGGCTTCGCCTTGTTGGTGTAGTGCGATCCCGGCACAATCTTCGTTATATCAGGGCTGCAAGCCGCAGCGTGGGCAATTACCCAGCACACCCGGGGACCATATGACCATTCATCCGTATGCATCAGAACCGAACGATGCTTTTTACAAGACCCTGCTGGAATCCACCAAGGCAATTCCCTGGCGGATCGACTGGGAGTCGATGAGCTTTACCTATATCGGACCGCAGATCGAGGAGCTGCTCGGCTGGACCCCGGAAAGCTGGAAGGGCATTGACGACTGGGTCGAGCGGATGCACCCGGAAGATCGTGATTACGTGGTGAACTTCTGTGTCTCCCAGTCACAGTCAGGCATTGACCATGAAGCGGACTATCGCGCGCTCACTGCGGATGGTAATTACGTCTGGATTCGCGATGTGGTCCATGTGGTGCGTGGCGGTAACGGTGATGTGGAAGCATTGGTTGGCTTCATGTTCGATATCAGCGAGCGCAAGAAGAATGAAGAGGCACTGCTGCGACTGCAGCGCGAACTGGAGGAGCTGTCTTATCGGGATGGTCTTACCGAAGTGCCGAACCGGCGTATGTTCGATGTGGTGATGGAGCGCGAATGGGCCAATGCCCGTCGCAGTGGTCGGCCACTTTCGTTGGTGATGCTGGATATCGATTATTTCAAGGAATATAACGACCATTATGGCCATCCTGCCGGCGATGAATGCCTGAAGCGGGTTGCCGGAATGCTTGGCAAGGCGGCGTCACGATCAAGAGACTTTGTTGCCCGTTTCGGCGGCGAGGAATTTGTTATGGTGTTGCCGGAGACGGATGCAGAGGCGGCAGAGCTGGTGGCGGAGAAGTGCCGCTGTCTCGTGCTGGAAGAAATGATTCCTCACCATCGCTCGAAGGCCGACCCGTATCTCACAGTGAGTCTTGGCGTAGGGACGATTGTGCCGACAGCCACAGACGACCAGAAAGCGTTTATTGATGCAGTGGACAAGATGTTGTATCGGGCTAAACAGCGGGGCCGTAACTGTGTTGAGTACAGTCGCCACCAGAGCGGCGCTGCGGTATAAAGTGGAACAGATTAAAAAGGGGCCTTTCGGCCCCTTTTTTGTTACTGAGTCACGGTTCGCTGTGCTTTAAGAACTGCCTCGACACGGCGGTTCTTGGCGCGACCTTCTGCGGTATCGTTGCTGAATGCCGGAGCATCTTCTCCGCGGCCGATGGTGTCGATGCGGCTGCCGTCAATACTGAAACGATCAATCAGCACCTGCTTGACCGCAGCGGCGCGCTGCTGCGACAGGCGAAGGTTCAGGTCGGCGCTGCCAGAACTGTCGGTGTGACCTTCCAGCAGTAGTTGGACATCCGGAAACTCGCGCATGAGATTGGCAATCCGGCCAATTTCTGCCATCGAAGCCTCCGCCACTGTGCTGCCAGCAGTGCTGAACTGTACATACAGGGTTTCGCGGATATCTTCCGTCAATACAACATTGCAACCGGACTCGTCGACCTTGGCGCCAGCGCTGGTGTCGGCGCACTTATCGAGTGCATCGGCCACGCCATCGCCATCGCTATCGATAGCCGCAACAACTGCCGCTTTTGCTTCTTCGGCGACCTCGGACGCTTTCTGTCCAGCCTGCTCGGCGGCACGTTCTACAACTTCTGCTGGTTGGCGATTATTGTCACCGCTTTCCGAGCTATCGCTACCGATGACGAAGTTGATGGCGGCATAGACCTCGCCATCCCAGCGTTCGTTATCGAAGCTGTAACTTGGGCGTGCACCCAGATCAAGAACGAAGTGCTTGCTCAGGCCACGCTGCAGGCCCATTTCAAATGCGCCGAGCGTTTCTTCATTGCCATCGATTTCAAGCTGGCCAACGGCGGCGCCGGTATAGGGCTCAAAGCCAAGCCAATCGGAGTCCTGATAATGATGGCGAGCAGAAATAAAGTAGTGGGTAAACTTGACATCGCCACCACCTGCCTCCAGGTCCATGTCGCCCTCGCCCCACCAGCCCTGAATGGACCACTGGTCCTTGAAGCGGATACCGAACTGGGCGCCAGGCATCAACCCTTCTTCAACATCCGGTGGTGCGATATGGCCGCCCAGATCGAAGTAGTGCTGTGACAGATGCAGACCAAGGTAGCCGTAGTTGGCAGGTACCTTGTGCTCGGCGATGGCGGTGGCGGAGAGGGCGGTAATAGAGGCGGCGAGTAGCAGCTTTTTCATGGCGACAGTCCAGGTTGCCTTGGGGAAGGCTGCCACTATCGCCTCATGCTGCCTTGTATTCAAGCGGACTTGGACTTATCTCTTTCATAATTCTTTTTCATGAAATTGAATGTTATCCGGAGCGATTAACGCTGCGCAGAGCGGCAGCGCCAATTTTCAGTATTCGCATATCGCCCCAGGGCGTGCCGCTGCCGGCGTTGACGGTCAGTGCCACTGAAAGATTTCTGGCAGGGTCCGCCCAGGCGCCCGATCCGCCAAAGCCGAAGTGGCCAAAAGCCTGCCGTGGTCGGCGCTTACTCAGTACATAAGGCTGGTGATAGCCGAGTCGCCAGCGCATCGGTGAAAATAATGCCCGGTCCAGGGTGTCAACCTGTTGGGCGCTAATCACGGGTAGCATATCGGCGTCCAGTATACGTACGCCGTCGAGCTCGCCACCGTTGGCCAATGCAGCATACATTCGTGCCAGTGAGCGCGCGGTAAAAGTCCCGTTCACTGCCGGCATGGCGGCACGTAGTCCCTCCGCAGTCACCAGCTTGCGCGGATGAAATCCGCGCACACTTACTGCATCTTCAAAGGGGGAGAAGTCGGGTGCCAACCCACGTTGTTGCAATGTGATCAAACCACTGCGCAGGTTTCCGCCAATTCTTTTCTTCAGTGAGTTACGAGCAGAGGAAGATCGCTTTGGCGCCCCCTCTGGTCGGCCCATCAACAAGGTGGCAACACGATGATGTTCGCTATCGGGTACGCCGATGTAAAAACCATCCAGCGCCAGCGGGCGAGCAAGTTTCTCTTGAACAAGATTGGTAATCGAGTCACCCCCTGCACGACGAATGACCTCGCCAACCAGCCATCCATAGGTCAGCGCATGGTAAACGCTATGCGGTGCTTTCTCTCGATTACTTGGCGCAGCAGCGAGTGCAGTGCAGGCCCTGTCCCAGTCAAGCAGATCCTCGAATGACAGTTTCAGATCACGCATGCCGTACATTCCGGCACGGTGGGTAAGCAGATCACGAACAGTTATTGCCGACTTGCCGTTTGCAGCAAACTCAGGCCAATAATGTGCAACTGGCGTGTCGTAATGCACCTTGCCTTCGGCCACCAGCTGATGCAGCAATGTTGCTGTGACACCCTTGGTGGTGGAGAAGGAGACGCTGAGTGTATCTTCCTGCCACGAATTGCCGTGGTCATCGCGTACGCCACCCCAAAGATCAACCACCTTGCGACCGTGATGATAAACACAAACTGCGCCGCCGCCCGGGGTTTTCTGAAGTTGCTCGCGAAAGGCCTTTCCAACGGCCTGAAATGCCGGGTCGATATGGCCCTGTATCATTTTCATAGTGGGATAAACGGTTGCCTGCAGTGATCACAGGTTATACCGGCTCATAGACATGACCACAATTGGCCGCGGGGCTATTGGCTCAACCGTCCGTAAAAGGCAGCTCACCGGGTAACAGGACTGGTGAGGGAGTAACCTGAAAGCGCACCATGCCGATCATCTGCCCGGTGCCAGTCACGACTTGCACTTCCCAATCACCAACCGGATCGGCAGGGAAATGCAGTTTGTGGCTCCAGGCTCTGTAACCCTCCTCGCGACCGCCGCCGATGGTCATGGGAATACGATCCACCTCTTCGCCATTTTGTCGCCAGACGTGATAAACGGTTTCACGCAGCCCGCGCGGCACGCGAATGGCGGTCCAGGCATAAAGGCCATCCCAGTGCAGCTTGCTGGCCTCCACCTCAGTGACGGGCGCCCCCGGAATGCGGCGTTCGCGATCCAACTCGTGGGTTACTGACACGCTGGCAAGGCGCATCGGCACACCCGGCACCCACTCGCGCAGCAGCCAGGTCCCCCATGCCAGTGCCCCCAGAATGATGGCAAGGAGCGGAACTCGCCATAGCGCATCAGCAGGAAACAGTGTTTTCAGACCTGGCAGGCTCAGCAGCAATGAAATGCACAGTGCGGCGACAAAACTCTCGGATGTAGTCAGGTGAACAATGATTGGTAGCGCCACCAGCAGGGTGGCAAACAGGGCCAGCGCGTGGAATATCACAAACAAAGTGCGTCGTGGCGCCAGGCCGCGGAAGTAGAGTGGATCAATCAGCGTCACCAGTGCGCACAGGCCGAGCAGCCCGGTAACCGCTGCCTGACCGGTATTCCAGTGGGTGGCGGCAAGGAAGAACGGCAGAACAAAGAAAAAGCTTTCCTGATGCACCATCTGGGTGGCAAAGCGTATCAGCGCAGGCGGCAGGTCCAGTCCGAAGCGCGATAGCACGCCCTGACGCAGGGTCTGTTCCAGTGTTAGCCATATCCAGCTGACCAGCATCATCAGGGCAATGCCCTGAGCCAGCTGTTCACTTCGCTCAATCAGTAAGAAGCTGGCCAGGCCAGAGCAGAATCCAAACGCCGCCAATAGCCCGGGGTGTTCCTGGGCAAGTCTGATCAAACTGAGTATCAGTGGTCTCAGGAAGCGCATGATTCTGTTCAGTGACCCAAATCGGAGACTCCGATAGACAGCTTTGCTGCCACAGGGTTCATCAATGCCGGTTCGGATCAGGCGTCAAGCCATGGCTATCAATGCCTGCTGCCTTCCTCGTGCATCATCGCCAGAATGTCTCGCTCCATGCCGGCATAGTCAGGATGTGACCGGAGAGCCTCACGAGTGCAGATGGCATCATCCGCTTTGAACGGTGGGTGCAGTATGGTGCGGACCCTGCCGGGATGACTGGACAGAAAGACGATCTGGTCCCCGAGCAGTAGTGCCTCTTCAACATCATGGGTCACCATCACAACGGTCATTCTTTCCTTTCGAATCACGCTCAGTAACAGCTCCTGCATCTGCCAGCGGGTTTCTGCATCCAGCGCGCCAAACGGTTCATCCATCAATAGCAATTGCGGTGATGTCGCCAATGCACGGGCCAGTGCGACGCGCTGGCGCATGCCGCCCGACAGTTGATGTGGCCAGGCATCGGCAAACCGGCTCAGGCCGACCCGGTCAAGATAGTAGTCAACGGTGCCCTCGCGCATGGCGTTAACATCGCCGTTTATCCTCAGGCCGTAGGCAACATTCTCGCGCACGGTCAGCCAGGGGAATGATGTGTATCCCTGGAAAACCATGCCACGCTCTCTGGCTGGCCCGGTAACCGGATTTCCGTTCAGGTTGATGTGGCCGCTGCTGGGATGCTCAAGCCCGGCAATCATGCGAAGCACTGTGGACTTGCCGCAGCCGGATGGCCCCAACAGGATACACACCTGCCGAGGCTCAACCTGGAAGCTGACATTTTCGACGGCAATAACGCTGGCGTCGCGGCGGGGGAATATCTTCCCCAGCCGCTCCACCGCAAGCCCGCTATGAAGAGCCGGCAGCGCTGCGCTCATTGTGCCTCCGTGATAAGCCCGCTCTCGCTCAGGACGGTGGCCAGAGGTGCCGTGACAACACCCGAAGTCCAGTCATGCATTGAGGCAGCCTGACCAAACTTGATCCACCATTCATTGGTGGTGTTCCAGTGTTCGATAATCTGGCCACTGCGCAGGCCAAGCGGAAGCTCGCCGGGCAGCAGTCCCATGAAGGTGCCAGCTTCCTGCTTGTCAAACACCCAGATACCGCCCTTGTTGATCTGGCCATCGCTGCCAATCACCATGGCCACATCGTCGACGCTGAACTGAATGGCATCAGCAATGATCTTGTTGCCTTCTTCCGGGTTCTGCTTCCACCAGTCGACGGCAGCAAAGTAGGCTTTCATCGCCAGCGCTGCAGCTTCGGGGCGCTCGTCAAGCAGCGCCGACGTCATGTACATGCCGTCACCGAGCAGCGCCGTGCTGATCCATTTCTCCTCCGCCGAGGTCGCTACGACCTGCGCGCCGGGCATGCCGGCCAGCACCTTGCTGCCAAAGGGTTCCCAGAACTCTCCGGCAGCCACATCGCCACCGAGCATGGCGCCGACGGCTTCATCCATGATGACATTAACGAATTCCACCTGATCAATGGCGACGCCATTTTCCTCGAGCCAGATGCCCATGAAAATCTGCGTCAATCCACCTTCCAGAACGGCGATCTTCTTGCCGACCAGCTCTGCCGGTGAGGCAATCTCAGGGCGCAGAATAATCTTGTCGGTGCCGTAGGAAGGGTTGGTGTAGGTGACCAGTTTGACCGGCACATCCTTGTCAACGGCAATGGGGCCGTACTCAACGGTGCTGGAGGTGATATCCAGTTGTCCGGCGCTCATCAGGCCGAAACTCTCGTAGGGATCCTCAATAATGCGGATATCCAGATCAAGTTCTGGTACCAGATTTTTTTCCTTGGCAATAAACCAGAAACCGTAGCCTGGCCAGGAAAACAATGACACGCGAACGGATTCCTTCGTTGCGGCCGGGGGTTCGGCGACGGCCTGAACTTTTTCTGTCGGAGCATCCGGGTTGCCACAGGCAGAAAGCATTGCTGCTGTGGCTAGCCATAGCAGTGGCTGGCGCAGGGTTCTCGATACGGACAGTGACATGGTGGTACTCCTCTTCAGGGAATCAGTCTTCAGGGAATCAGCGGCGACGCAGGTATGGAAACATCAGCCAGTAAACGCCTCGAAATGCCAGATCGCACAGCAGACCAAGCGCTCCGATAATCAGAATGCCTGCCATGATGTCATCGACATGAACGAAACGGCGGGCGCGCATCATCATCGCGCCAATGCCGTCAGTGGCGGCGACAATTTCGGCAATGACCAGATATGTCCAGCTGACAGCCAGCATCTGTCGACAGGTATCGACGATGCCGGGCAGGGAAGATGGCACGACCACGGTCCAGAGAATGCTGCGCCGTGACCCGCCGAGTGTGCGTGAGGTTTCAATAAAATCGACCGGTGTCTGCTTGACGGTATCGCATATCAGGGTCACCAGAAACCAGATTACGCCGAGCATAAGAAGAGCAATCTTCTGCGTATCGCCGGTTCCCAGCCACATCAGCAGCAGAGGGATAAAGGCCGGCGCGGGCAAGTAGCGGAACGCGGAGACCAACGGGCTGAAAAAGGCCTCAATGGCGGGAAAGGCCCCCATCAAAATGCCAAGCGGTACAGCAACGACGACGGCCAGGCCAAAACTGATGAGAATGCGTTGCAGGCTTGCCAGTACATCGCTGTGAAAGCCGCGCTCGGCAAACAGATTCCATAGCGCATCGGAGACGCTGACCGGCGAAGGGAATAGCGGATTGGCTTCGCCGCCACTGGTGGCGGCAAGGTGCCAGCCAAGCAGGAACAGCAGCCACGCGGCAATACCCAGCAGTACTTTGCTACGGGTCGACACCGGCTGCTTGAATTCAAGCCAGCGCCGTTTGACCGGCGACGCGGCCGCGGGCGATTGCCGTTCGCTCACCAGAGCGACTGCCGGCGCGACAGTTGGCTCCGGGGCGGGGGTGGGCACGACAGGCTGCAGCATCGTCATTGTCCGTCAGAAGGCGGTCAGGAAAGACAATGCATTAACGCCAACAGCATCCCGCTTGCGCAGCTGGGTGACGACGTCATCCTCACCGTAATGTTCCGACAGCACGCGGTTGACGCGATGACGGTGGAAGGAAACCAGCTGTGGCCAGAATGTCAGTTGTTGCGGGCATTGCTGCGGGTAGAGGCTGGCATGCAGTTCAGGCAGGCGGTGCCAGCTCAGGGTCGGTTTGGCGTGATGGGCATTGTGGTAAGAGAAATTCAGGGCGATAAGGTTCAGCCACGGCCAGCGATGCGATAGCAGGTTGCTGTAGGTGTGGCTCTGCTCATACTCCGTATTGCCTTTCAGCGGCGGCACAAAAGTCGGATCACCGAGGCGATAGAAGATCTCATAGCTGTGCTGGAAGTTATCCATAAAGCGCAGGAAAGTGATAAACAGCACATAAGCGAGCAGATAGCCGATGGCGGCTACGGGCGACAGCCAGATAATCAGGGCGAACAGGGAGAACCTGATTAACGTTACCCGAATGACTCGGCCGCGCTGATCACGCTTGTCTTCGTAGATAAAGGGCGCAGCGATCTGCATCGCGTGCATGATCAGTTCAACCGCCGGGATATAGGCCCACTCAAGCAGGTTGACCGATTTATGGATTAACGGGTGTTGCTTGAGCCAGCTGCGGTAGTCAAAGGTGACCGGCTCGCAGTTGTCGACATGGTGGCGCATGTGCTTGTAGCGCATGTCTTCGTAAGTGCCATAGTTGCTGCCGCAGATCACATTCAGCCAGCGGCCCAGCCGGGAATTGAACTCAGTGTCCTTGAAGATGCTGTTGTGGCCGCAATCGTGCATCAGATAGGCGGCTATGGTCATGCTGTGGGCAATGCCGATCACGCCCACAGCAAACAGATAATGGTTTTCCTGAAACAGTGCCCACCAGCCGCCGAAATAGCCCAGCAGGATATACGTCACTGCGGCCAGGTTTGGCCAAAGGCTGGAGGGATCTCGTAGCAGGGCTCGAACGGATGACATGATTTCCTCCTCTGATCAGAGAGCATTTGCCTGGCGAAGGGCGGGGAATGATTCAAGCCAGTCGTGAAAATGATGACGCTGACGTTCCGCAATCCACTGGTTGATTTGCCAGAGGTTAGCGACCGGCGCATTGGTAAAGGGCAGGCAATGCAGGTAGCCGTCTGGTCCGAACTCCGGTGTCATAGTGCTGGTCTGGTAACTGCGGCGTTTCTGCGAGGACCAGATTGCTTCCCAGCAGCGCTCATGGGAGGCGAGTGCGGCAGCGTATTCCGGAGCGGCGGGGTGAGGAACCTGAGGCCCCTGGTCATAACCCACCCGGCTGTGAATATGGTGGGCCTGTTCCGCCACTTCGGTAATCACATCCCACTCGCTGTCCATCAGCCGCTCACAGACAACAACCCAGTGACTGAAGTCGCAGGTGATCGACAGCTCCGGCAGGGCACGCAACACATCCCGGGTGATCCACGGATTAAAGAATGAGCGGCCGCGGTGGGTCTCAAAACTGCACAGCACGCCATGGCTGTCAGCCAGTGCCTTGGCGCGGCGGAAAAAATCCACATGAATGTCCACGGGCCAGGCATCGCAGCCGCCCATGACATTGAAGAACCTTGGTGCCAGTGGCAGTGCGTGGCGGATCTTGTTATCGAGATCTGCCAGATGCTGTTCCGGGGTGGCGTGGCGTTCCGGCACGTAGCTGCCCGTGGTGCAGATCTCGCAGATGAAGTCGAGCCGGTGTGTCGCCAGCGCTTGCCTGAAGACGGCCAGCTCTTCATCATCCTGCGGCGCCGGTGCCTCGATGCCCTGAAAGCCCGCTTCGGCGGCGAGCAGGGCGCCGTCGCTGACGGAGCCGGGGTGTCCCCAGAGGGTCTTGAATAAGGCTAGCTGCATGCTGGTCTCCCTGCACCCGGGTCTGTGGATGACGTTGCAGGGTAATTACGCAAGGTTTATGCCAAAAGGGTGTTAAAGTGCATAGATTGCTTAATTGCATGCAAAACAGCATATTAATGCCGGGGTGCGAACGGCCGGGATTGCGGTCGTGCGCTGTTGCAGTGCCGGGCGCCATGCTTCATGCACCATGATCGGCCACCGGGAGGGCTGACTATGAGTCGTCGCTATAATGTCGGTAGTCGCACCGAGGCTGCCGTGGCGATATTTGATATCGACAGCTTCTGGGCAAGGAGCTTTGTTGATACAGATCTCAACGATCTGAACTACTGCGATCTTTTTACCCAGATGTGGCTGAAGCGGGATGCGCCGCTGGCGAAGACGGAATTGTATGAGCTGATGCCCAACATCAGTCGTCGCACTGCGGTTAAGTATGTGCAGAAAGCGATTGATCAGGGCTTGCTTGAGGAGCGCGAGAGCGAGCAGGACAGGAGGGTTCGTCTGGTGACCATGTCTGCAGACTGTTCCAGCAGAGTCGAGCGTTTTCTCGACTTCACCTGCCAGCGATTTCGTCCGGTTGGCTTGTAGTGGTCAGAACAGGGCAGGTATATCAATTGACAGGCGGGCAGGGTGTTTTCTGCCCGCCGCAGCGAAGTCAGGCGGAGGCGTTGATCGGCACGTATCTGCTTGGCAGCGAATAGCGCAGGATACGCCAGATCACCTGGGAGAACTGGCTCACCAGCGAACCACGATTGTAGTGCACGCCATAGCGCTGGCAGATCGCCCGCACTTCCACCGACAGCTCGGCATACCGGTGTGCCGGAATATCCGGAAACAGGTGATGCTCGATCTGGTGGCTGAGGTTGCCACTCATCACATGCAGCAGTTTGCTGCCGGTCAGGTTGGATGAACCGCGAATCTGTCGAAAGTACCAGTGACCCCGGGTTTCGTTCTTCAGCACGCTTTTCGGGAACAGCTGGACATCGGCGGTGAAATGGCCGCAGAAAATGATGGTATAGGTCCACAGGTTACGAATGCCGTTGGCAACCAGGTTGCCAAGAATGACCGGGACAAAGAAAGGACCGGCCAGTAGCGGGAAGATCACATAGTCCTTGACCAGCTGGCGTCGGGTCTTCTTCAGGAACGGCTTCATTTCCTCCAGCATTTCCTTGCCGCTCTTCTTGCCGTTGAAGAACTTGCCAAAGCGCAGGTCCTGAATGGCCACGCCCCATTGAAACAGCAAGGCAAAAATAATCGCGTAGATCGGCTGGCCGAGGAAAAACGGCCGCCAGCGCTGCTCCGGAAACAGTCGCAGCACACCGTAACCGATATCCTCGTCCATACCCTTGATGTTGGTGTAGGTGTGGTGGCTGTAGTTGTGGGTCTTGCGCCAGTGATCGCCGGTGCCGACCAGATCCCACTCGAAGGTCTTGCCATTCAGGTGCGGGTCATTCATCCAGTCGTACTGGCCATGCATGACGTTATGACCGAGTTCCATATTGTCGAGAATCTTCGAAATGCCGAGCAGCAGGGTGCCGACAATCCACGCTGGCGGGAACAGGCCAAAAAACAGCAGGCCGCGACCGATCACTTCGGTATAGCGAACCGCGGCGACAATACGACGGATATAACGGGCATCGCGTTCACCCAGATCAGACAGGGTGCGTTCACGCAGTGCATCCAGTTCGGCGCCGAAAGCGGCGAGCTGCTCGTCGCTCGGCCGATTTGCCTTTTTCTGGCTGCGGTTGAGTACGTTGGTCATTGAAGAGGTCATGATCAGAGTTCCAGAGTCAGATCAGAGTTGGCGCTATTGATGCACAGGCGCACGGGGCCCGGCTCGTTCTGCACGGCGCCGTTACGGGTATCGGTGGTGCTGCCAGTTTGTTTCTGGCAGGAGCAAGTGTTGCAGATGCCCATACGGCAACCGTAGGCGGGTTTCAGGCCGCTATCTTCCAGCGCTTTCAGCAGCGGCGTTCCGGACGGAACCTGAACGCTGACGTTGCTTTTGCTGAGCGTGACGGTGACCGGCGCTCCAGCCCGGGTGACCACTGGCGCGGGACTGAAAGACTCGGCCCGGAACAGCGCTGCATGCGGTTCAAGCAGCCCACGCACACTGGTGACAAAACCGTCAGGGCCGCAAACGTAAACCCGACGCCTTTCCAGATCCGGGATCAGATTGCGGAACAGGGCTTCCCGCGGTCGGCCACCCAGTTCATCGGCCAGACGGTGGTCTTCCCGAGTCAGCACGGTGTGGATCTTCAGCAGCGGATCGCGGTTGGTCAGGCTGTGCAGGTCTTCACTGAAGCACAGGTCTGCGCGGGTCCGGGCCCAGTAGATCAGTGCCACCGGCTGCTCCAGCGGCTTTTGCAACAGGGTCTGCAGCAGGCTCATGATCGGGGTGATGCCGGAGCCCGCAGCAACCAACAGCCAGGCCGCAGCTTCTTTCGGCAGGGTCATGTCACCAAAGGCGGCGCCAAGTTCGAGCACATCTCCGACCTTGCTGTGGTGAACCAGGTGCCGGGAAACCCGGCCCTCCGGGATCGCCTTGACGGTCAGGCGGATGCGGCCATCGCTGCGCAGCGTGTCCGACGGGCTGTAGCTGCGGGTCAGGCGGATGCCGTTGACCTCCACGGTAACATTCAGATGCTGACCGGGCTGGAACCCCTGAAACTGACGATTTGGCTTGAGAATCAGGCTGACGGTATCGCGGGCCTCAATATGACGAGACTCGATCCGGGCCAGACAGCGGTCCCAGCTCAGCGTCGGTGAAATCTTTTGCGCCCAGAAGTCGTATACCGCCGGGTCCACCAGTGGGGCAACGATGCGCTTGAGGGTCTGACTGGCCATCATTCTGGGGTTCTCCGGATCAACATGCCGGCGATTATACAGATGTATAGATAATAATCTATACACTTGTGCATTTAAAAAGCAGTATCATCCCGACTATCCGGCCAAGCTGCTACAGGATGATGACCATGAGTGAGACTGCCTCCGACGAGCTACGGCCGGCTACGCGCGCCCATCAGGGCCGCCGCGCGGTGATTTCGAGAGAAGATCTGATGGCTGCGGCCATGGAGCTGGTCGGCCCGAATCGCAGTATCTCGACATTGAGTCTGCGTGAGGTGGCCCGCGAGGCCGGCATTGCGCCAAACAGCTTCTATCGGCACTTCCGCGATGTCGATGAGCTGGCGGTAACCCTGATTGAGCAGGCCGGCGCCTCCCTGCGTCAGGTGATTGGCGAGGCCCGTCACCGGGCCATCAGCGGGCGCAGCGTTGTGCGCAGCTCGGTTGAGGCCTTTATGGAGCAGCTCTGGAGCGAGCAGAAATACATGCAGCTGCTGTTGCGCGAGGGCACGGTCGGCTCTGACGCCTTCAAGTCGGCGGTAGAACGGCAGCTGGTCTATTTTGAAGACGAGCTTGGTGTTGATCTGGTGCGATTGGCGAAGGCCAACAATACAGGTATTTATCGTCCGGATCTGGTCGCCCGTTCTATTACCCGACTGGTGTTTGCCATGGGGGCCACAGCGCTGGATCTGCCGAAAGAAAAGCGTCGGGATGCAATGGAAGATCTGATTGTGATGGTGCGGATGATTGTGGTTGGCACCCAGAGTATCGCCGCGGGCCGAGCCAAAATTGATTGAGGGTTTGCAGGAGCTGCTGGTCGGCAGCTCCTGCGGTCTGTTAACGATTCAGATCAGCTCCAGAGACTTCACCATCTCCCGGACTGCCGGCATCTCTTCACTGCGATCTTCTTCATCGCAGACATAGCTCACCACCACCGCCAGATTCTTTGCCGCCAGATACCATGTATGGCGGTACTCCCCGTCGGCCTGCATGGCGATACTGAAGCCACGAAAATGCTTGCTGCGGAAGTTTTCCTTTACCGCCTTCTTCGGTGCCTCGCCGGCAAAGGTTTTCAGATCCTGTTCGGTGATGTCGGCTTCGCTTTCCATCGCTGTGACTTGCAGTACACCAACGCCATCCGGATGGGTAAACACCGAGGTGTCACCGTCATCATGTCCTTCCCAGCCGTCTGCCAGATCAATCGACCAGCCGGTTTCTGTTTCTTCGTTCATGCCAGAGACTCCTCAGATGTCTGCATAGTTTTCGCCGCCTTTGAGCCAGCGACGGATCAGGGGTTCAACTTGCTGCGGATGATCACGCAACAAGGCTTCGGCCATATCACGGGCCGGTTCCATCAGGGCTTCATCACGCATCAGATCAACAATGCGAAATGCCAGTTCTCCGGTTTGCCGGGTGCCCAGCCACTCACCCGGGCCGCGCAGGCGCAGGTCCTCTTCGGCGATGCGAAAGCCGTCAGTGGTGTCGCGCATCACGCCAAGGCGGCGCTGGGCAGTATGCGACAGGGGCGTGGCATACATTAGCACGCAGTAGCTTTTCTCACTGCCCCGGCCAACCCGGCCACGCAGCTGATGCAGCTGCGACAGCCCGAGCCGTTCCGCATTCTCGATCACCATCAGGGAGGCGTTGGGTACATCGACACCGACTTCGATGACAGTGGTGGCGACCAGTAACTGTGCCTCGCCGTTGGCGAAACGCGCCATGCGCTCGGCCTTTTCTTTCGGCTTCAGGCGGCCGTGCACCAGCTCGATAGTGAGTTCCGGCAGCGCCTCTTTCAGTTTTGCCCAAGTATCTTCTGCGGCGCTGGCCTGCAGTGCCTCTGATTCTTCAATCAGGGTGCAGACCCAGTAAGCCTGGGCGCTGCCGAGGCAGGCATTACGAATGCGCTCAATCACCTGCGGGCGACGCGCCTCACTGATGACCACGGTATCGATGGCCTGACGGCCGGGGGGCAACTCGTCAATCACCGAGGTGTCGAGATCGCCGTACAGGCTCATCGCCAGTGTTCGCGGAATGGGGGTGGCGGTCAGCACCAGTTGGTGTGGTACCTGATTGTCGAGCCTGCCCTTTTCACGAAGGGCAAGGCGCTGATGAACACCGAAGCGGTGTTGTTCATCAATAATGGTCAGGCCAAGACGGTGAAACTGAACGGCGTCCTGAAACAGGGCGTGGGTGCCGATGACAACGTGAGCTGCGCCGCTGCTTATCTTTTCGTTTGCCTCGCGTCGAGCCCTGACGCCGAGGCTGCCAACCAGCCAGCTGACTTCCAGACCGAGCGGCTGCAGCCAGCGGCTGAAATTGCGAAAGTGCTGTTCGGCAAGAATTTCGGTGGGCGCCATCAGTGCGACCTGGTAACCGCTGGCAATAGCGGACAATGCGGCACAGGCAGCCACCAGCGTCTTTCCGGAGCCGACATCGCCCTGAACCAGCCGCAACATCGGATGCGGGATCAGCAGGTCGGCATCAATTTCATTGATCACCCGTTGCTGAGCCCCGGTCAACTGAAATGGTAGCGAAGCCAGCAGTTTGCCGCGCAGGCCATCGGCATTGAAAACGGGCGCTTCATGGGCACGTTGACCAGCGCGACGACTGAGCATCCCGAGCTGATGAGCGATCATTTCTTCCACCACGAGTCGGCGGACGCTGGGATGTTCGCCGGCTAAAAGAAGGTCTACCGGATCATCGGGTAACGGTGCGTGCAGCTTCTGCAGCGCCTGCTGCAGTGATGGCAGGCTTTGCTGCTGTAAAACCGATTCCGGCAGCAAGTCCCGCGGCGGTTGCTGGCGCAGTACAGCAAGCGCCTCTCGCATCATCTTACGCAGCAATAGCTGGCTGACGCCTTCAGTGGTCGGGTACACCGGCGTCAGAGCCTTCTCAAGGGCGGGCAGTGATGACCACGCCACCTGATATTCGGGGTGATAGAACTCCAGCCCGGAGGCACCGACACGTGCCTCGCCATAAACGCGAATCCTGGCGCCGCGTTCCAGATTGTTTTTCTGAGCCGCGGAGAAATGATAGAAGCGCAGCGAGACGGTGCCGGTATTGTCGCTGACCTTGCACAGCAGGCTGCGACGTTTGCCGAAGGTGATATCGCTGAGCAGCACTTCACCTTCGATGACGGCGGACTGCTCTGGACGCAGGCTGCCGATGGGTACGATGCGGGTACGGTCTTCATAGCGAAACGGCAGGTGGAACAGCAGGTCTTCCACCGTCTCTATGCCAAGCTTGCCAAGGCGCTCGGCCACTTTCGGGCCGGCACCTTTGAGTCGGGTTACCGGCGTTTCCGCCAGCGAGGTCACCGCGACAGCCCTTCCTTCGGCACGGCCTGACGCACAACTTCTATGGCCTTCGGGCGCGGAAAGCTGTCGCGCCAGACCAGTGCGATGGTGCGCATCGGAACAGGTTTGATAAACGGCCGCACCGCGAAGGTGTCTTCGCTGTAGCTGTTATGGTGCAGCGCCGAATCCGGCAGAATGGTAATGCCGAGTCCGCCGGCCACCATATGGCGCAGCGTCTCCAGCGAGCCACCTTCAATCTGCACCAGATTTTTCTGTTTGTGTGAATCAATGGCCGGGCACAGCTCCAGCACCTGTTCGCGAAAGCAATGCCCCTCGCCCAATAACAGCAGAGTTTCATCCAGCAGTTGATCGGGTTTGATATTCTTCTGACTGGTCCAGGGGTGGTTGGCCGGAAGCAGTACCGAGAATGACTCCTCATACATCTTCGCGCGCACCAGACCGCCGCCGGAAAAAGGCAGCGCGACAATAATCGCATCCAGCTCGCCGCGTTCGAGTTTGCCGCGCAGCACGTGGGTGTAGTTTTCCTCAATGAACAGCGGCATTTCCGGCGCCGCTTTGCGAATCTTTGGCACGATCACCGGGAACAGATAGGGCGCGACGGTAAAGATAGCGCCGATTCGCAGTGGTGCACTGAGTTGATCGCGTTGCTTGTCGGCCATCTGCTCAAGCAGTTCGGCCTGCTCCAGTACGCGCTGGGCCTGATTGATGATCGGTTCTGCTTCGGCGGTGACGCGCACCTCTCGCGGGCGCCGCTCGAACAGGGTCATGCCAAGATGATCTTCCAGTTTCTTGATCGCCGCGCTGAGGGTAGGCTGGCTGACGTTGCAAACGTCAGCGGCGCGGCCGAAGTGTTTTTCCCGGGCCAGTGCGACGAGGTAGCGAAGTTCTGTTAGAGTCATGGTCAGCCCTTGGTTAATAGAGATTAACTATGGCGCAGTGTAGCAAGTTCGACCGCTGACGGGAGAAGATTTTGGCGCATATTCTTGTCGCCGGTCTGGGTGATCTGGGTCGGCCTCTGGCTCAGGGTTGGCTGGCTGCCGGGCATCAGGTTAGCGGCATTCGTCGCGGTCAGGATGGTCCTGCCGGGGTGGATATTTATTCTCAGGATCTGACTTCAGATCCGCTGCAGCTGCCGCCGGACCAGATCGACCTGCTCTATATCATCATGACGCCGGGAAGCCGGGATGAAGCGGGTTATCGCGCTGCCTATCTGCAGGCCCCGGCGCGGTTGCTTGATGCACTGGCCCGGCAGCAGCCTTTACCGCCCGTTATCTTTGTTTCCAGCACGGCGGTCTATGGCGACCATGGTGGTGACCCGGATGAGCATACCGAGCCGAAACCGGATGCCTTTAATGGCCGTATTCTGCTGGCGGCCGAGCAGGAAATTTCGTTGCGCACACTGGCAACGGCGGTCAGATTTTCCGGCATCTACGGACCGGGCCGGGAGCGGCTGCTAAAGCAGGCAGAGAATATTCGGGCTGGCGCTGCAGCGCCGGTCCCGCAGTGGACTAATCGCATCCACAGTATTGATTGTGTCGGGATACTGCAGCGAGTCGGAGATGGCTGGCTCAGTGGAGACATGCAGCTGCCGGTGGTGGTGGGAACCGATGCCGAGCCGGCGCTGAATGTCAGTGTGCTCAACTGGATTAGTGAGCAAACCGGCGAGCCGTTGAATCTGTTCGAGCCGGACATTGTGCCGGGCAAGCGCATCCGTAGCCGGTTTATTTCTGAAGGGCAGTATCGTCTGGTTTATCCGGACTATCGTCAGGGCTACGCGGCAATGCTGAACAGCTAGCATGGTTCAGCACTGCCGTATCGACAAGGACGTTACTCAATCACCATGATGCCGTCCATTTCTACCTGGGCATCTTTCGGCAGGGCGGCCACCGCCACCGCGGCGCGCGCCGGATAGGGCTGCTGGAAATAGCGGGCCATGACTTCATTCACCAGCGCAAAATGCTTCAGGTCAATCAGGAAAATATTCAGTTTGACGATCTGCTGCAGGCTGCCACCGGCGGCCTCGCACACCGCTTTCAGGTTCTCGAATACCCGGACAATCTGCGCTTCCATATCGCCAGTGGCTAGCATCATGGTTCTCGGGTCGAGCGGAATCTGACCACTCAGGTAGACGGTATCGCCCACCTTGACTGCCTGAGAATAGGTGCCGATCGCCTTCGGCGCTTTTTCGGTGGAGATAATGGAACGGTTAGGCATTGCCTGAGTCCTCGACAGATAAGCAGGATTAATCAGAGCCGCTGAATCCGGATCACGTTGGACAGATTCCGCAGTCTTTTGATGATACGCGCAAGATGCACCCGATTATGGACCATCACCGTGACGTTGATCACGGTGAGTGTGGCATCTTTTTCGGCCATGCTGATGGTTTCAATATTCGAGCCCAGCTCGGCCAGATAGGTGGCCAGCGTTGCCAGTACCCCTTTCTTGTTGATCAGCTCTATGCGCAGAGCGGTGCTGAATTCATGGTCGACGCCCTGCTCCCAGCCCAGGGCGATACATTTTTCCGGGTTGTTGCGCAGTTCGGCCAGCACGTTCTTGCAGGTGTCGCGATGGACAACAATGCCGCGACCGGCACTGAGGTGGCCAATGACGTGGTCGCCAGGAAGCGGGTAACAGCACTTGGCATAACTGACCAGTAGGCCTTCGGTGCCGCGAATGGCAATTGGCTTGCGCTCCTCCCCGGCGATGATTTCCTCGCGCTCGCCCATCAGCTTTCGCGCCACCAGTGGCGCAAGCCTGTTGCCCATGCCGATCTCTTCGAGCAGGGCATCCAATGAGGCGTAGCCATTCGTGGCCAGCTCTGCAACCACCCGCTCGATAGGCAGTTCATTCATGGTCCGGCCATAGGCAGATAACGCTTTTTCCAGCAGGCGTTCGCCAAGTTCGACGGATTCCTCGCGACGCTGGCTTTTCAAAAAATGCCGAATGGTCGAGCGAGCCTTGGCGGTGACGACAAAATTCAGCCAGGCCGGATTCGGTGTGGCATTCGGCGCAGTGATGATGCGCACCGTCTGACCGGACTCCAGTGGTGTCGACAGTGCCGCCAGCTGACCGTCAATACGGGCGGCGACACAGGTATTACCAATTTTCGAGTGCACCGCGTAGGCAAAATCCACCGGCGTTGCGCCAGCCGGCAATTCCTTGATCTGGCCTTTGGGTGTGAAAATATAGACCTCGTCCGGAAACAGGTCGACCTTCACGTTCTCGATGAACTCCATCGAGTCGCCAGCTTTTTGCTGCATTTCCAGCAACCTGCCCATCCATGATTGCGCACGGCTCTGGGTTGGGCTGCCTGGCTCGGATTCATCCACTTTATAAAGCCAGTGTGCGGCAATGCCATTGTTGGCCATGGCCTCCATTTCTTCGGTGCGGATCTGGATTTCCAGCGGCAAGCCGGAGCGAGCCTTTAATGTTGTATGCAGTGACTGGTAGCCATTTGCCTTCGGAATGGCAATGTAATCCTTGAAGCGACCGGGAATCGGGGTGAAATAGTTGTGCGTGGCACCGAGCACCCGATAGCAGGTGTCCACCCGATCAACAATAATGCGAAAGCCATACACATCCATGATGTCAGCAAAACTTTTTTGCTGCTCTTTCATTTTCATATAGATGCTGTAGAGGTGCTTTTCGCGACCGATCACCCTCGCTTCGATCCCTTCCTGCTCGAGACAGTGTTCAATGCTGGATTTCAGGGTGGAGAGAATTTCCTTGCGATGGCCGCGTGCCGATTTCACTGCCTTGGCGATCAATCTGGCGCGCATCGGGTAGATGGCGTTGAAGCCAAGATCTTCGTACTCGACGCGCATGTTGTACATGCCAAGGCGATTGGCAATCGGCGCGTAGATTTCCATGGTTTCCAGGGCGATGCGCTTACGCTTTTCCGGCGGCATGACATGCAGGGTGCGCATGTTGTGCAAGCGATCCGCCAGCTTCACCAGAATCACCCGGATATCGCGGGTCATGGCGAGCATCATCTTGCGCAGGTTTTCTGCTTGCTGTTCGGCCTTGGATTCAAATTTGATCTGGGCGATCTTGGAAACGCCATCAACCAGTTCGGCCACTTCCGGGCTGAACTGGGCGGCAAGCTGCTCCTTGCCGACACCACAGTCTTCGAGCACGTCATGCAGCATCGCCGCCATCAGGCTCTCGTGATCCATGTGCATGTCGATGAGGATATTGGCGACTGCCAGCGGGTGGCTGATGTAGGGGTCGCCGCTGCGCCGGTACTGACCCTCGTGGGCGCGCTCGGCAAACTCGTAGGCACGCACGACCCGGGCGATCTGATCGTCGTCCAGATAACTTTTCAGGCGTTTAACGAGATTGTGGATGGTGGCCAAGCCGCGCCTTCAGGGTTTGTGTGTCAACCCTAGGGAGCTTAGGACCGGTGTGCCGGTTTGTCTATGACGCTTTCTCAAGAAAGCGTCATGACTCATTGAAAAAGAAGGGATTTTACAATCCCTTCTGATCCTCAGTTGCTGAACGACTCGGTCAGCAGCGCAAGCTCGTCAATGGCGTCTCGGCGGGTTTCCGCTTCGCTGTCCATCGAATTCGGGGTCACCAGACCCTCGGCGATCTCACGCAGGGCCACCACGCTCGGCTTGTCATTCTCCCAGGCCACACGGGGTTCCTTGCCGCCGGTCTGCAGCTGACGGGCGCGGCGAGCCGCTACCAGAACCAGCTCGAAGCGGTTTTCCATGTTTTCCAGGCAGTCTTCAACAGTTACACGAGCCATAGGTCACCTCTTTAGCGGACGGCGATTCTACTGCGTCGGGGCATCCCCGGACAACAGGTCACTGAGCAGGTCGACGCGGCCGGTCATCTGCCGCTCGGTACGCTGGCGCTCGGCCCGGAAGATGGCCGCCATGTCGGCCAGCGCCCGGTCGAAGTCATCGTTGACCACCAGATAGTCATATTCGCCGTAATGGCTGATCTCGTCGCGGGCGCCGGCCAGCCGGCGGGCGATCACATCCTCGCCATCCTGACCGCGGCCGCGCAGGCGTTCGGCCAGCACCGGCAGGGACGGGGGCAGGATGAAGATGCTGATGGTTTCCGGCACCAGCCGGCGAATCTGCTGGGCACCTTGCCAGTCGATCTCGAGAATCACGTCCTTGCCGCTACGCAAAGTGGTGGTGACCCAGTCCGCCGAGGTGCCATAGAAGTTGCCGAAAACCTCGGCATGCTCAAGAAAACGGCCTTGCTCGACCATGCGGATGAAGTGGGTCCGGTCGGTAAAGTGGTAGTCGACCCCGTCCACCTCGCCCGGACGAATCGGCCGGGTAGTGTGCGAAATCGACAGACACAGGGTTTCGGTCTGCTCCAGCAGTTTCGCCAGCAGGCTGGTTTTGCCCGCGCCGGAAGGGGCGGAAACGATAAACAGGGTGCCTTTGATGATGGTCATGGGTTACTCGATGTTCTGGACCTGCTCACGCATCTGCTCGATCAGCACCTTGAGTTCGACGGCGGCCTGGGTGGTTTCGGTATCAATGGATTTGGATCCCAGTGTATTGGCTTCGCGGTTCAATTCCTGCATCAGGAAGTCGAGTCGCCGGCCGATCTGGCCGCCGTCACTCAGGGAGCGGCGTACTTCACCGACGTGGGCAATCAGTCGGTCGAGCTCCTCGGCGACATCCATCTTCTGGGCAAGGATAACGATTTCCTGTTCCAGCCGCTGCGGGTCCGGGCTGGCAATAACCTCCTCGACGCGCTTTTTCAGCTTGTCGCGCAGGTTGTCGAGAATGCCTGGCAGGGCGGCACGGACCCGCTCGACCTGAACCAGCACTCCCGCCAGACGCTCCTCGAGCAGGCCAGCAAGAATCTCGCCCTCACGGGCGCGGGCCTCGGCCAGGGCCTTGAGCCCTTCATCCAGCAGCGCCAGCGCGGCCTTGCCGAGGCCGGAAAGGTCGGTTTCCATGCCCTGCAGCACACCCGGGAAGCGCAGGATTTCGGCCACGTCCACCGGTGCCGGATGCAGCATGATGTCGCCGACCCGGCGCGCCGCCACGGCCAGTTGCTGAACCAGCTCTTCGTTCAGACTCAGATTACCGTCAC
Source organism: Alcanivoracaceae bacterium (assembly GCA_023146255.1). GTDB lineage: Bacteria > Pseudomonadota > Gammaproteobacteria > Pseudomonadales > Alcanivoracaceae > PGZG01. The sequence continues at coordinate 76,144 of JAGLCJ010000012.1, read as the reverse complement.
CACCCTTGAGCTGGTAACGCAGCCCGACTTCCACCTTGCCGCGACCGAGCGCCTTGCGGCATTGCTCGCGCAGCGGGCCTTCCAGATCACGGAACGCATCCGGCAACCTTGGACTGACCTCAAGATAGCGATGATTAACCGATTTCAGCTCCCAGATCAGGGTGGCCGCATCGAGTCGCTTTTCGACCCGGGCGAAGGCGGTCATGCTGTGAATCATGGTGGATCCCTGATGACATAAAGCGGCGATTCTAGCAGCTCCCGCCAAAGGCTGTACGTTTTCACCACCCCGCAGCGAGCCACTCTGGTCTACAATGGCCGCCCGCCCATTGCCCCAGGACCGAATCATGCGCCCTTCCGGCCGCCAGCCTGACCAGCTTCGCGACATCTCCTTTACCCGTCAGTACACCCGCTATGCCGAGGGCAGCGTGCTGGTCGAGTTCGGCAATACCAAAGTGCTGTGCACCGCGTCCGTCGAGGAAAATGTGCCGCGCTTTCTCAAGGGCAAGGGGCAGGGCTGGGTTACCGCCGAGTATGGCATGCTGCCGCGCAGCACCCATACCCGCAATCAGCGTGAAGCCAGCCGTGGCCAGCAGGGTGGCAGGACGCTGGAAATCCAGCGCCTGATCGGCCGCTCACTGCGCGCTGCCGTGGACCTCGGCAAGCTTGGCGAGAACACCATTACTCTTGATTGCGATGTGCTGCAGGCAGATGGGGGCACCCGCACGGCCTCTATCTCCGGTGCCTGCGTGGCGCTGGTCGACGCGCTCAGCCATCTGCTGGCGAAGAAACGTATCAAGGACGACCCGTTGCAGGCGCTGGTGGCGTCTGTTTCGGTAGGCATGTACAAGGGCGTGCCGGTGCTGGATCTCGACTACGATGAAGATTCCCGTGCCGAGACTGATATGAACGTGGTCATGAATCAGCATGCCGGCTTTATTGAGGTGCAGGGCACCGCTGAGGGCGCACCCTTCACCCGCGACCAGCAAAACAGCATGCTGTTGCTGGCGGAACAGGGCATCGCCGAGATTGTCCGGAAGCAACAACAGGTACTGGGCTGGTAACAGATGGAAGCCTACAAAACGCAATTTATCGAGTTTGCACTGGCACGTGGTGCGCTGAAGTTTGGCGATTTCACATTGAAATCCGGACGCCAAAGCCCGTACTTTTTCAATGCCGGTACCTTCAACAGTGGCGCGGCGCTGGCTGCGCTGGGGCGTTATTACGCCGATGCTATTGTTGCCAGCGGCCTGAAGTTCGACATGCTGTTCGGCCCAGCCTACAAGGGCATTCCGCTGGTCGCGGCGGTGGCGGTGGCGCTGGCCGAGCACCATGGTCTGGACCTGCCCTGGGCCTTCAACCGCAAGGAAGCCAAGGACCATGGTGAAGGTGGCTGGCTGGTCGGTGCGCCATTGCAGGGTAAAGTACTGGTCATTGATGATGTGATCACTGCCGGCACGGCCATTCGTGAGGTGGCAGCCCTGTTTGCAAAGACCGAGGCAAGCATGGCTGCGGTACTGGTGGCGCTGGACCGACAGGAAAAGGGTCAGGGAGCACTGTCGGCGATTCAGGAAGTTGAACAGGTTCTCGGTGTGCCGGTTCGCAGTATTGTCGGCCTTTCCGATATCATCCAGTATCTTGGCAATCAGCCCTCACAGGAACAGCAGTTGGCGCGGATGCAGCAATACCGTAGCCAGTACGGCATCTGATTATGCGATATGGCCTGGTAGTTCTTATGATCGCCCTCGCACTTCCCGTTCTTTCGACCGGGGTGGAGGCGCGTGCGCCGGTGGCGGGCTCAGCCGCCAAGACGGATCCGGAGGCGCTACCACCTGGGGCGCTATACCGATTCCGTAATGCCAACGGCAGCCTGATGATTAGCAGCGTGTTGCCGGAACAGGCCATTTACAGCGGTTACGAGATTATTGATAACCGCGGGCGGGTGTTGCGGGTGGTGGAGCCTGCCATGCCTGAGGAAGAACGGCGCAAGATGCAGGAGGAGATGCGCTTGCGCCAGCAAGACAACCAGCTCAAGCGACTGTACCCGACTCCGGAAGATGCAGAGCGCGCCCGTGATAGGCAGATTGCTTCGCTACAGCTGGCCATAGACTACGCGCGCGGTAACATTTCCCAGCTGGATGGCAAGTTGGCTGCGGAGGTCGCCAAGGCGGCGGAATCGGAGCGTGTCGGCCAGCCTGTGCCGGAAGTGATTCAGGCCAATATCGAGCTCTATACCCGGCAGATCCGTGAGCAAGAAGAAAAGATCGCCGATACCGAGCGGGACATCGATGCGGTCACCGAGCAGTTTGCCCCCATCATTCGTCGTCTGCGCGAAATCGAGAAGCAGCGCTGAAGAGCCGCCGCCCGGTCACGGGCGGAAGATCAGTGCCTGCAACAACCCCCACTGTTCGTTCCAGTCCCGGGTCGGGAGGTCCTTGAATCCTGAGCGGACAAACTGTGAGATTCTTCCTTCAGTGGCCGCAAGCAAAAGGTTTGCGGTAATTGCCGGGGACGCCTGAGTGCGCAGGTTCTGCTTGAACTCGGCGTCACGCAGCACCTGCTTGAGCTGGCTTTCCACCCGGCTGTAGAACTGTTCAATTCGCTGGCGCAGACGATCATTCTCGCCGGTCAGGGCGTCGCCGGTGAGCAGCCGGGTAATGCCCGGGTTGCCTTCGGTGAAGGCCAGTAGCAGATGCAGTATCTGTCGCACTTGCGACAAGGCATCTGGTGTCTCCTGAGTGATGCGATTGACCCGCGAGAAAATGCTGTCTTCGATAAAGCCGATCAGGCCCTCGAACATCTTCGCCTTGCTCGGGAAGTGGCGATACAGTGCCGCTTCCGAAACGCCAACCTCTTTAGCCAGACCTGCAGTCGTAATGCGACCACCGGGCGTGGCTTCCAGCATATGCGCCAGTGCCTGAAGAATCTGTTCCTTGCGGGACGGTGCCTGCTCGTTCATCGCGCTTCACCTATTTTCTTGTAATTAGGGTACCGATACCGCGATCGGTCAGAATTTCCAGCAATACTGCATGCGCGACCCGGCCATCAATGATGTGAGATGACGCGACGCCGTTCTGCACTGCAGACAGGGCGCAATCAATCTTCGGCAGCATGCCGCCGAAGATGGTGCCATCGGCAATCAGTGCCTTGACTCGCTCGGCAGACAGGCCGGTGAGAATGTTTCCTTCCTTGTCTTTCAGGCCGGAGACATTGGTCAGCAGGATCAGCTTCTCTGCGCGCAGTACTTCAGCGACCTTGCCGGCAACAAGATCCGCATTGATGTTGTAAGACTGACCTTCCTCATCAACGCCGATTGGCGCAATAACCGGAATGAAGTCGCTGTCCAGCATCATGTCGAGAACACCGGCATCAATGGCTTTCACTTCACCAACATGGCCGAGATCAATGATTTCCGGTGCTTTCAGCTCCGGGGACTCAATGTCGCTGGCGGTCAGCACCATCTTCCGTGCGCGAATCAACTCGCCATCCTTTCCAGTCAGACCAATGGCGCGTCCACCATTGCGATGGATCAGATTGACGATCTGTTTGTTGACCAGACCGCCGAGCACCATCTGCACGACATCCATGGTCTCGTTGTCGGTAACACGCATGCCCTGAATGAACTTTGATTCCTTGCCGAGTCGGGCAAGCAGGTCGCCGATCTGCGGCCCGCCACCATGTACGACCACCGGGCGCATGCCGACTGCTTTCATCATCACCACATCGCGGGCGAAAGAGTTTTGCAGCTCTTCGGAGTCCATGGCGTTGCCACCGTACTTGATGACAACAGTTTTACCGGAGAAGCGCTGGATGTAGGGCAGCGCCTCAATCAGGACGCGGGCGGTTTCCGCTGCGCGGGAATGTTCCATGGTGGCTCCGTCAGAACGACAGTTTCAGGGAAGGGTCAATCGCCTGCAGCTGTTCGCGAAACAGTGTAGCGATACGATCGAGTGCGGCCTGGTCGCGACCTTCAAAACGAGCCACCAGTACAGCAGTGGTATTGGACGCTCGCAGCAGACCCCAGCCATCCTCAAAATCCACCCGCAGGCCGTCGATGGTGCTGGCCGAGCCGCCAAAGCTATCGGCCTGCGCTTTCAGCTTTTCGACTACCGCGAACTTGGCCTTGTCGGTGGATGGGATGTTGATCTCCGGTGTGGTCACGCCGGTTCGCAGCTGGCTGAAGACCTGGTCTGCATCGCCGCTCTCCAGCGACAGGATTTCCAGCAGCCGGGCAGCGGCATAAGCGCCGTCATCAAAACCGTGCCAGCGGTCGGCAAAGAAAATGTGGCCGCTCATTTCACCGGCCAGAGGTGCGCCGGTTTCTTTCAGTTTGGCCTTGATCAGGGAGTGGCCAGTGCGCCACATCAGCGGCCTGCCGCCATTCTGGCTGATAACCCGGGCCAGCTCGCGACTGCATTTCACATCAAAAATAATGTCTGCTCCGGGCATGCGTGACAGCAGGTCGCGGGCAAAAAGCATCATCAGGCGATCAGGCCAGATGATTTCACCTGTGGGTGTGACAACACCGAGGCGATCGCCATCGCCATCAAAGGCAATGCCGATATCCGCGCCTTGCTGTTTGACTGCGGCAATCAGGTCGCGGTAGTTCTCCGGTTTGCTGGTATCCGGGTGGTGCGCGGGGAAGTTGCCGTCGACATTCATATGTAGCGGAATGATCTCGCAACCGAGCACGGAAAACAGTCGCTCGACCACCGGCCCGGCAATGCCGTTGCCACAATCCACGGCGACTTTCATCGGCCGCGCGAGGACGATGTCCCGGGCAATTTCATCAATATAGCGTCCGCTGACATCCTGACGACGAACCTTGCCCTCGCCGCTGGCGAGCTCCCCGCGGGCAATGCGCTCGCGCAGTCCGCGGATGCGCTCGCCGGTGAGGGTGACTCCATCAATGACAATTTTCAGGCCGTTATGATTGGCCGGGTTATGACTGCCGGTCAGGGATACGCCGGATTGGCTGTCGAGGACCTTGGCGGCGTAATAAAGCACCGGCGTCGGCGCCGGACCAATATCGATTACGTCGCGGCCACTTTTGGTCAGGCCACGAATCAGGGCTTCCGCCAACTCCGGGCTGTGCAGGCGACCATCCCTGCCAACAATGACGGTTTGCTGGCCAGCCTGCAGTGCTTCGGTACCAATTGCACGGCCCAGTAGCTCGACGGTGTCGGCGGTCAGTGTTTCGCCAACGATGCCGCGGATGTCGTATTCGCGAAAGATGGACTCCGGTAGCTGCTCGCCTTTGACGGCGGGCGCAATCATGGTTGGGGCAGCCGCGTCGGTTAACAGGGTGCTATCTGCGGCGCTAAGGCGAAACTCGTCTTCCTTGTTTGCACCGGCACTGCTACGTCGTGGGGTTGCCGGTGCTCCTGGCGCTCCACCGAGTTCGGCCAACTTCCGCAGACTTGAAATCACCGCTTCCAGTGGCGGGAAAGACAACTTTCCGCGTGGCGATGCCTGGCCGTGATCGGCCAGATCTTCAGCGAAATACGTGAGCAATGCTGCATCCTTGCGCAGCGCAGCGGTGGTGGCAAAAAAAGCCGAGAGAATGACCAGCGTGACAATCAGCAGCATGCCGATGCCGATCAGCAGGAACAAGGTAAGCAGGCCTGGATCCTGTGCGCCTTTCGGTACAACTATCTGTACTTCCACGCCGCCGGCTGCTTTCTGCGATGCCAGTTGCCCCTCACTGGCGGCCCTGCCACTGGTGAAAAGAGGCTGCCCTCCCGGTTGTTTCAGCACCACATAAACATTGTCTGGCGTCATTTTTGCAATTAATCCGCCGAGATCAGACAGCGGCTGCTCGAGTAACACAATGGTGCCTGCGGAGGAGCTGCGCGATACATACAGGGTTGGTGGCGAACCCGGGACCATCGCAGAAATCGGGCCGTCCTCACCACGAGCCTGTTTAACAATGTCGCGTGCCGTAAACGACAGGGATTCCGGCGGCAATACCTGTCCCGGGGGGAGCAATGTGACTCTGGCGCCAGGTAACGCCGCCGACAGGGTGCTGGCGGCGAACGGATTTTCCCCGGAAAAAACCTTGTCCACTTCGGGGTTGGCAGCAATGCCGGACACGGAGGCTTCTGCACTACGCACCACATTACCAAGCAAGGCGGTGTACTGGTCCGCCAGCGTTCGCGCCAGCAGCTGCTCGCTCATTTCCTGATGGCGACCGAACTGCAGCCAGCCCATGGCAAGACTGCCTGCAACAATCACCAGCGCACTGATGGCAACGGCACCGCTGAGGTAACGGGTCATGCCGGATGCAGTCTTCGAGCCTGATCCGATCTTCGACTTGGCGGAGCGCTTGCTGGCTTTTGCCGGTTTGGCGTCGTCCTGCGCAGCCTCCGGTGATGCTGATTTTTTTTTCATTATCTGACCCCCTCTGAATCCACTAACCAGCGCTTAACGCCGGCCGCTGTGACCAAAGCCGCCCTCGCCACGATCGGTGACGGTGAAACTTTCGACCTGCTGCAGGGATACCTGCTGAACTGGAACGATAACCAGCTGGGCAATGCGGTCACCCGGTTCAATGGTGAAGCTGTGATCGCCACGGTTCCAGCATGACACCATCAACTCGCCCTGATAATCCGCGTCAATCAGTCCCACCAGATTGCCCAGCACGATGCCATGTTTATGCCCGAGCCCGGAGCGCGGCAGAATCAAGCCCGCGTATCCCGGGTCCTCGATATAAATGGCCATGCCGGTCGGTAACAGCAGAGTCTGACCGGGTGCGATCACTGTCGTTTCTTTTACCATGGCGCGCAGATCAAGTCCGGCGGCGCCTCCGGTGGCATGGCTCGGCAGCGGAAATTCATGGCCTAGCCTTGGGTCGAGAATACGGAACTGCAATTCCATTCCTGCTCCTGATTTATTTGCGGCCCTGACGGATCGCAATCAGCTCGATCAGCTGCTTGGCAATCTGCCGTTTTGTAGCCAGCGGTAGAACCTTGTGGCCACCCGGCCAGATCACCGTCACGGCGTTGTTGTCGCTGTTAAAGCCAACGTTTTCTCCGGACACGTCATTGGTGGCGATCATGTCGAGCTTCTTGTTTTCCAGTTTGCCCTGAGCGTAATTGATGACATCGCGGGTCTCGGCGGCGAAGCCGACGGTGAACGGTCGATTCTGGTGGGCAGAAACGGCCGCAACAATGTCCGGATTCTTGATCAGGGTCAGGTGCACTTCTTCAGTGGATTTCTTGATCTTGTGATCGGCGGTAACCATTGGCCGGTAATCGGCCACTGCAGCGGTGGCGATAAAGATGTCGCAGCCGGCGGCAACCACGTCCAGACAGGCCTCATACATATCAAGGGCGCGGGTGACATCCTGACGCTTTACCCGCGCCGGGGTCGGCAGATTTACCGGGCCGGCAATCAGGGTGACGCGGGCGCCGGCCTCTGCTGCGGCTTCGGCAAGGGCGAAACCCATCTTGCCGGAGCTCTTGTTGGTGATATAGCGGACCGGGTCGATGGCTTCGCGCGTGGGCCCGGCGGTGATCACCACGTGGCGTCCGGTCAGCATCTTGTGATCGAAGACATTGGCGGCTGCCAGCGCGATCTCGCCCGGCTCCAGCATCCGCCCGGGGCCAACGTCACCACAGGCCTGACTGCCGGAGGCAGGGCCGAATATGTGAATCGCCTTTTCCTGCAGGATCAGCAAATTGCGCTGGGTGGCGGGATCGGCCCACATCTGCTGGTTCATTGCCGGGGCAATGGCAATCGGCGCGCTGGTGGCCAGACACAGGGTCGAGAGCAGGTCATTGGCGTGACCGTAGGCGAGCCGGGCCATGAAATTGGCACTGGCCGGCGCCACCAGCACCAGATCAGCCCAGCGAGCCAGTTCGATATGGCCCATGCCGGCCTCTGCTTCCGGGTCCAGCAGGGTAGTGTGGACCGGGTTGCCGGACAGAGCCTGCATGGTCAGTGGGGTGATGAACTCGCAAGCACCACTGGTCATGACCACGCGCACTTCGGCGCCGGCATCCTGCAGCCGCCGCACCAGTTCGGCACTCTTGTAGGCGGCAATGCCACCGGTCACACCCAGCAGGATGCGCTTGTTGACCAGACGTTCCATGGCGAAGGGTCGCTTCAGGCGAAAGACGTAAAAGGGTGCCTAGCGTACCACTGCCGCTCTGGGTTGCGTAGTGACCGCCCACTTTGGGTTGATCTCCCACGGCGATTGATGCCATCGGCTGGCAGACGGACATACAGAGCGGGTTCAAGGTGGCCTGTCTTAAATGTATCAGGCGGGTGATATGGCCATCAGTGACTGGCCGGCCGGCGAGAGGCCGAGGGAAAAACTTCTGCAGCGCGGTGCGGAAGCGCTCAGCGATGCGGAGTTGCTGGCGATCTTGCTGCGCACTGGCAGTCGCGGTCGTACCGCAGTGGATATGGGCCGTGACCTGCTGGCCAGCAGCGGCGGTTTGCGTGGATTGCTGGATGCGCCGCCGGCACGGCTAAGGCGGCAATCCGGGCTGGGTGATGCCCGTCTTGCACAATTGTTGGGGGCGCTGGAGCTTGGTCGCCGTTATCTTGAGGCCGGGCTGGTACGCGAGCATTCACTGACAAGGCCTGAAGACGCCGGACGCTTTTTGCTGGCCAAGTTGCGCCGCTATCCGCATGAAGTATTTGCCTGTCTGTTTCTCGACAACAAGCACCGGGTGGTGGCGTTCGAAGAGCTGTTCCGAGGTACCATTGACGGCGCAGCGGTGTATCCGCGGGAGGTGGTCCGGCGTTGTCTGGAACACAATGCGGCGGCATTGATACTGGCGCATAATCACCCCTCCGGCGTCGCCGAGCCGAGTGAGGCAGATCGCTCCATTACCCGGCGGCTGGTGGAAGCAGTGGGTCTGGTGGATGTCCGGGTGCTGGATCATCTGGTCATTGGCGACGACCATTGGGTGTCGCTGGCGGAGCGCGGCTGGCTGTAGCGGGTCGGTCATATCGGGCATTTGCTTTTGGATGCTTGTACCCCCGGTGCCCTTCTGGTATAAAACGCGCCTTTTCCGGGGGCGTCTCCCCCGTGATCGATGTCGGAGCAAGACAATGTCCAGAGTTTGCCAGGTTACCGGGAAGCGTCCGATTACGGGCCACCATGTTTCTCACTCGAACATCAAGACCAAGCGTCGTTTCGAGCCGAATTTGCACCACCACCGCTTCTGGGTCGAGTCCGAGAAGCGTTTTGTGCGTCTGCGCGTCTCCTCGAAGGGCATGCGGATCATCGACAAGCTGGGTATTGATGCGGTCCTGACCGACGTCCGTGCCCGTGGCATCAAGGTCTAAGGAGACAGGTCATGGCCAAGAGCGGCGCTCGTGAAAAGATCAAGCTGGTTTCTACTGGTGGTACCGGTCACTTTTATACCACCACCAAGAACAAGCGTAACCACCCGGAAAAACTGGAAATGAACAAGTTTGACCCGGTTCTGCGCAAGTACGTCCCGTATAAGGAAGGCAAGATCAAGTAAGCTCTTCGAGCCTGCTGATCGGCACAAAAAAAGCCCGGCAATGCCGGGCTTTTTTGTGGCCGCCCGAAGGGCGGCCGGTGACAGGGCGGCAGCCTCAGGCAGCGTTGGGCGCTACCGTGTAAGCCTTCAGTTTGGCAGAGAACTCTTCCAGTGAGCGGATCCCGGAAGCTTCTGCCTCAGCGCACCAGGCGCGCAGGGCATCGACCATCTCCTGAGAGTTTTGGCTGGTACGTGACCAGATATCCTGCAGGCGCAGACGGAACTGGTAGATGGCGGCCAGTGTTTCACTCTCTGACATCAGTCGCCCGAGTTTCTCCCGGCCGCTTTCATTGATCAGGGTGTCCTCGCGGTGCAGCAGGGCGCCGGCACGGCGGAAAAATGCCCGAGTGGCTTCGGATGCCCGGGCCTTCTCTTCCTGAAATACCGGCACGATCACTTCGCGGCGGTAGCGCGCCATCACCTGGAAGCGGTTCTGCATCAGGGCGCGCAGGGTATCCATATCAATGCTGTTCTTGTCCTCGGCAAACACTGGCCGGGGCGGCACTTTATTGACCTTGGCCAGATGCAGCTTCTCGAACAGGCGAATCCAGGCCCAGCCCATGTCGAACTCGAAGCGGCGCACCGACAGCTTGGCCGAGTTCGGGTAGGTGTGATGGTTGTTATGCAGCTCTTCACCACCAATCAGGATGCCCCACGGGACAATGTTGCGGGAGGCGTCACGACACTCGAAGTTGCGGTAACCCCAGAAGTGGCCAATGCCGTTGATGACGCCGGCAGCAAATACCGGAATCCACATCATCTGCACTGCCCAGATGGTGATGCCGATCGGCCCGAAGCAGATAAGGTTAATGGCGCCCATAAAGGCGATGCCGAGATTCGGGAAGCGGCTGTACAGGTTGCGCTCGATCCAGTCGTCCGGGGTGCCGGCGCCAAATCGGTCCAGAGTTTCCTGATTGCGTGCTTCAGCCTGATACAGCTCGGCGCCTTCACGCAGCACCTTGCTGATACCGAAGATCACCGGGCTATGCGGGTCTTTTTCAGTTTCACAGAAGGCATGGTGCTTGCGGTGAATAGAGGTCCACTCTTTGGTGTTGGTGGCGGTGCTCAGCCACAGCCAGAAGCGGAAGAAATGTGCCAGTGCCGGGTGCAGATCCAGTGCCCGGTGGGCAGAATGGCGATGCAGGTAGACGGTGACACTGACAATAGTAACGTGCGTCAGGGCAAGGATGATCAGCACCACCTGCCAGGCGGATGGGGAAAACAGACCGTTCAGACTCATGAGGGTTCCACTGCGTTGTTTGTCTTTGTAGCGTGGGTGATTCTGCGCGAATGTGCGTTCAGTAAACAGTGCCGATGGTGACACTTTTATGCCCGAGCTACCTGAAGTAGAGACTACCTGCCGTGGAATAGCCCCCCATCTGGAGGGGGTCAGCATCGTCCGGGTTCAGGTGCGTCAGCCGCAACTGCGCTGGCCGGTACCGGCGGAGGTCATCAATCTGCGCCGGACACCGGTTAAGTCCGTCCGCCGCCGGGCAAAGTTCCTGCTGATTGATCTGCCGGCCGGACAGATGCTGATCCATCTGGGCATGTCCGGCAGCCTGCGGGTACTGCCGAAGGGGACGCCTGCGGGCAAGCATGACCATGTTGATATCGAGCTCAGCAGCGGACAGCTGTTGCGCCTCAATGATCCGCGCCGGTTTGGCTCGGTGCTGTGGACGGCCACGCCTGACCATCACCCCCTGCTCGATCATCTCGGCCCGGAGCCGCTCGGGCCCGACTTTGATGGCGCCTGGCTGGCGGCCAGAGCCGCTGGCCGCAAGCAGTCGGTGAAGACCTTTATCATGGACAACCACACGGTCGTCGGGGTCGGCAACATCTATGCGCAGGAAAGCCTGTTTCTGGCCGGCATTCACCCCTCGAGGCAGGCCGGGCGGGTCAGCAGGGCCCGCTATGACCGGCTGGCGCAGAGCATTCGAGAAGTGCTGGTCCGGGCCATTCAGGCAGGCGGCACCACTCTGCGCGACTTTACCCGTGCTGATGGTCAGCCGGGCTACTTCGCTCAGGCGCTGTCGGTGTACGGCCGTGGTGGTGAACCCTGCGCAGTTTGTGGCATCAGGCTACGCGCCACCCGGCATGGACAGAGGGCGACCTGCTATTGCCCGGAATGTCAACGCTGATGGGTTGCCGCGATGGAATCAAAAGTGTAGATTGTGAGCAATTGCCGGTTTATTAAGAACTTAGAAGCCATAATGGCAGCACTACTTTAACTATAACAAGCAATCAGAGGGTTCCATCATGCTGCGAGCAAAGCGCCCGGTCCTGGCCTCGGTCCTCGCCTTCACTTTTCTGTTCGCAGGTTGGGCGCCGATGGCTCATGCCTTCGACCCAAACAGTGATCGTCCGGGGGAAATCGCAATGGTGGCGGATGCCGTGTTTGCCCGCCCTGTCCTGTTGTTGAGTACTGCGATTGGTCTGGGACTGTTTACCGTCACCCTGCCGTTCAGCCTGATCGGTAATAACGTTCATGAAACCTCTGAAAGCCTGGTCAAGGCGCCGGCCAGAGCAACCTTTTTGCGTTGCCTGGGCTGCACCCCGGCGCAGCATGACCAGTTGCAGAACGAGCGTGAAACGATCAAGGCCAACCGCGAAAACGCTGGTTAAACCAACCGCTCGGCACTCATCTCGCAGATGGAGAGAACAAGATGAACAAAATTATTGCAACCCTGGCCGCCGGTGCACTGTTGTGCGGGGTTTCTTCGCTGTCGGTAGCGGATGATTTTTACCCTGGCTACATTGCCTTGAGTTACATTCAGATCGAGAGCGATGACCGTTTTTTTGATGACAGCAAAGAAGAAACCGGCGATCTGATGATTCGGGTGGGCGGCAAGATCAATGATCACTTCGCTTCGGAGCTGCGCGTCGGCGCTACGGTCGTACCGGAAGAGCAGGGCACGCAGGAATACCGTAATGACTACTTTGTAGGCGGGTTCTTTCGTGTTCAGAAGCAATTCGGCGGCTTCGTGCCGTACGTCGGCCTGAGCTATACCTACATCAAGGAAAGTTTTGACGATGCGTCGGCTACTCTTCAGGATTTGGGTTATGCCGCCGGGTTCGATCTGGGCTTCGGCGAGCGTCTTGGCCTGAACGTTGAGTACTGGGCGATGACCGGCGAGCCGTTTGATGCCCTCGGTCGTAAAGGCCCGTCGGTGGGTGCTTTCTACAGGTTCTGATCTGACGGCGCTCTGACCAGCAGCGGGCAAACGGAATGATAACAATGAAACAGTATAAGAAACTGGCCGTAGTTGCGGCATGCATGATTCTGTCAGCCTGTGGCGTAGACAACGATACCGAAGGTCTGGTGTTCGCCAGTCCGCAGATTGATGTCAGTGGTCTTGATGTCGCAGAACAAATGGAAGTGACTCTGGGTGCCGAAACCTTGACGGTAACGGCAAATGGCGTCAGCACTTTTGCCACAACGGTCAATCTGGATAGCGGCTACACTCTTACGGTGACGCAGTCTCCGGTGGGGAAGACCTGCCGTTTCAGTAATGGCCTGACTCAGATCACTGCCAGCGGTGCTGTTCAGGTTGTTTTCTGTGGCAGCGGCATCAACACGGCGATCCCTTTGGGCGACAGCCCTTTCCAGATGCGCGCCTGGACAGCGGCGGCCACTCAGCCTTCTTTGATTTCCCTGACCGTAGGGATTGTCGATCTGAATGGCAATGCCCGTACCGGCGCCACGGTTGATGATTTCCGCTTCTTCAATTCCGATGACAATGAGATTTTCAGCACTACGGAAGCCCCCATTCATGTGGAAGCCATTCCGCTGACGAATCTGACTTTGCGTACGGCGCTGGTTCTGGATATCAGCCGCAGCTTCACTGCTCTCGACATCGACGTGATCAAGCAGGCAGCTCAAGTGGCCGTCGATGGCATGCAGCCTTTCCAGCTGGTCTCGATTTTCGTCTTTGACGGTAGCGTGACGCAGCTAACAGGCTATACCGATGATCAGGTGGCTCTTACTGCAGCGATAGATGCCATCCCCAGAGATCCGTTTCTGCGCGACTCGTCGACCAATTTGTATGGAGCTGTGCTCGCGGCCGGGCAGTCCTGGCAAGATTTCGTGCTGATCGATACTGCTGATATCGGATTCGCCATTCTCATTACCGATGGCACGCACAATACAACCGCCCAGACCTATTCAGATATTGAGGACGATGTCGAAGGGCGGCAGTTTTTTGCAGTCGGTATCGGTGCCAGTGTTGATGTGACTGCCTTGCGTGAGATCACCGATGATCTGACCGGGTCGAAGGGTAATGTGATTCAGGTGTCGGATACTTCAGGTTTGGCTGGAGCGTTTGCACAGATCACCCAGCGTCAGGTGGCATTGGCGTCAGGGTTGCACGTTGTTTATTACCTCGCTCCAGAGCGTGATACCGGTGGTTCCGACGAGCGCTCCTTTACTGTCCAGGTGAGGGACAATAGCAGCTGTCTGGCATTGGTCGATGAGGCTTTCTGCGCTTATATGGTTATCTATGACACGGCGGGTTTTACCGGCAACAATGGTTTGATCATTATTCCTAATGGTGCGCTGGCCACGCCCGGAACAGACGTGGATTTCACTGTGCCGGACTGGTTCCCCTGCAGTGATGCGGTGCCTAATCTGGACTGGACCCTGAATGTGTTGCAGGGCAGTGCCACAGGTGCAGTGCTGGACGCCGACAGCTATCGGGTGACTCTCGGCGCGGTGGCGCCCATCGAGTTCGAGTTGCTGGCGCAGGATCTCAGTTCGCCAGGCTGCTCCGGAACTATCAACGTATTGATTCCCTGATCGGGGAAAAATAAAAAGCCGGCGAAAGCCGGCTTTTTATTGTCTCAGCGATTGATCGGGCGGGTTATGCCGCTGCCAATTCCCCGCGGGTCGGCTACTGCTTCCAGCTTGCCGGTACGGCCATCCCAGAACACAGCCTGCATGTTGCCATAACGGCGACCAGTCGATTCCATCTGATGACCGCGTACCAGCAGTGACTTACCAGCTTCTGTGCCAACAAAGTCCGGCTCTGCCTGAACCATATCGGGCTGATACTGGTGATGGAAGCGCGGCCGCGACACCCAGTCTTTGGCAGGCTTGCCATCCAGCGCTTCCAGTGCCGACAGCATCACCATGCTGATGATACGGCTGCCGCCAGGCGTGCCGAGAATCGCAACTTTTCCGTCCCACTCGATAAACGTCGGTGTCATTGATGACAGCGGCCGTTTGCCCGGCGCGATGGCATTGGCTTCGCCACCAATCAGCCCATAGGCGTTTGGTGCGCCCGGGTTGGCAGAAAAGTCGTCCATCTCGTTATTCAGCAACAGGCCGGTGCCGGGCACTACAAAGCCGGAACCAAACGGCAGATTAATGCTGAGCGTGGCAGCAACCCGGTTGCCGTCCTGATCAATGATGGAAAAATGGCTGGTGTGATTGCCCTGCTCAACGGTCACCGGTTTGCCAAGGCTGGATGATGGTGTTGCGCGGTCAAGCTTGATGTCAGCGGCCAGCCCGGTGGCGTAGTCCTTGTCGAGTAACTGCTCAATTGGCATATCAACAAAGTCCGGATCGCCCAGATGTAGTGCCCGGTCGCGGTACGCACGGCGCATGCTCTCAATGGCAAGGTGCGGCAGCAGGGCCGGATCAGGTTGACCGTCGTTGAAGCGCTCAAGAATATTCAGCGCCTGAATCAGTACCACGCCGCCTGAAGAAGGCGGTGCAGCGCTGATGATTTTCGCACCGCGGAAAGTCCCGGTGACAGGTTCTCTTTCCACCACCTTGTATCCGGCAAGATCTTCCAGTGACCAGAGACCACCGTTGTCGACTACGCCGTCAACCAGCTTCTGCGCCAGCTCACCACGGTAGAAGCCGTCATGGCCATCTTCTGCCAGAGCTTCCAGCAATGCGGCCAGTTCAGGCTGGACAATCAGTTGGCCCGCTGCCGGCACTTCGCCGTTGCTGAGAAAAATACGGCGCGCTTCCGGCGAACGGTTCAGCACATCACGACGCATCAGCGCGAGACGGCGGTAATGTTCTTCCACCGGGAAGCCCTGCTTCGCCAGCCGGATGGCGGGGGCGAGACTGGTGGCCAGTGGCAGACGACCATAGCGTGAGGCCAGATGCGCCAGTGCTGCCGGCTGGCCGGGGATGCCGGCGGCACTTGGGCCATTGATGGCCCAGTCGCGAACCACCTGCCCACGATTGTCCAGGTACATGTCGCGGCTGGCGGCGCCGGGCGCAGCTTCACGACCGTCTAGCATAATGTTGCGACCGCCATCAGCCTGATGCAGCAACCAGAACCCGCCACCACCCATACCGGAACCGTGCGGCTCGACTACTGCCAGCGCGGCACTGACGGCAACGGCGGCATCGAAGGCATTGCCGCCCTGATCCAGCACCTCAAAGCCGGCCTCGGTGGCCAGTGGGTGAGCCGAGGCAATCGCGGCCGCCGGCAGCCGAGCCTGGGCGGTGATACTCAGCAGTAGCAGCAGGGCGACGCCCAGACGGGCGCATGAATTCCGGTTCATAGTCTGTCTCCTTGCAGTGCCGTGGGTTCTCGCCACAGCCAGACGGCCCGGCGTCGGGGCCGGGCATCATTATGGTTACGCAGCAGAATAATGCGGATGTTTGTAGCCGAGGTCCATCGGACAGAGGGGCGAGGCGTCGGCTGGCGACGCCTGTACATCAGCGGCGGGCGTCGCGTTTGGCGGCCAATGCCGCCGCCACCGGAGCGGGTACAAATTTGCTGATATCACCGTCCAGCAGGGCAATTTCCCGCACCAGGCTGGAGGAAATATAGGAAAGGTGCTCGGCCGGGGTCAGAAACACGGTTTCCAGATCCGGCGCCAGCTGACGGTTCATATTGGCGAGCTGAAATTCGTACTCGAAGTCGCTGACCGCGCGCAGGCCACGCAGCAGGATATTGGCATTCTGGTCAGCGCAGAAATGGGCCAGCAGTTTGGAGAAGCCGACCACCTTGATGTTATCGAGATGCGCCAGAGATTCCTCTGCCAGCGCAACCCGCTCGGCCAGACTGAACAGCGGCCCCTTTTTTTCGCTGGCGGCAATGGCAACAATCACTTCATCGAACATCGCCGCAGCCCGCTCGATCAGATCCTTGTGACCATTGGTGATCGGATCAAAGGTGCCGGGATAGACAACACGGTTGGTCATGGCCAACTCCACGGAAAGCGGAAGAGCGGCAAGGATAGCCGCTCGGGCCGGCAACCGAAAGGCCGCCGACCCGGTTAGGGTCAGGCCTGCAGAGTGGTGGCCAGACGGGTGGCGTTGCGGGCGCTGATGCCATAGATGGTCAGCTGCGGGTTGACCCCGAGGCTGGTTGGCAACACCGAACCGTCGAACACATACAGGTTCTCCAGATGGTGATAGCGGCCGTCACTGTCGGTCAGGCAATGTTTCAGATCCTCGCCCATGGTGCAGCCACCCATGACATGGGCGCTGCCGGCGCCGGTCAGGCCGGGCGCATACTTCAGCGTCGGGATCACGCTTTTCGCTTCCTGCCAGCTGCTGAAGAACGGTGCATCACCGTGACCCGGACGCACGTTCTGTGCGCCAGCGGCGAACAGCATTTCCGTCATGGTCAGGTGGCTGTGGCGCAGGCCATCAAGCACATAGTCATTCAGCACATAATCGAGCACGGCGTCGCCGTATTTGCTGAGCTCCACATTGCCGCCCTGACTTTGTTCATGGAAGCCGTCGCGGGTCATGGCAATGGCGGCAGCGTAATGCGGCAGGCGTTCGGCCTGTGCTCGCGCCATGCTGCCATAGCCGCCAATCAGTGACGTCAGCAGGCCCGGGTGGGTCGGCATCACTTCCATCTTGTAACCGATGGCGCCATCGACGCCGTCGCGCCAGGTGAACTGATCCGAGTAAAGCGACTGCGGCGCGCCGTAGTAGCCGTCAACGCGCTGTTCGAAATCACCCAGCACCAGCGTGGTCGGATGCAGGAAGGTGCGTTTGCCAAGGCGCTGGTGCGGATCAGGAACGCCGGCGCGCATCAGCAATGCCGGCGTGTTGATGCCGCCGCCTGCGGCAACAATGGTTTTCGCCCGGACCCGCACCATTTTTCCGGTTGGCTGGCGGCGTGCATCCAGAGCCTGACAAATTACTGCGCTGACGCGTTTGCCATCATGTTCCAGCGTGCGCGCTTCGGCGCCATGGACCAGAGTGGCGCCGTGCTGCATGGCAGAAGGCAGCGTCGTGACCAGCATGGATTGTTTGGCATTGGTCGGGCAGCCGGTGCCGCAGTAACCGAGGTTCCAGCAGCCATCGACGTTGCGCGGAATCACACTCCACATCCAGCCCATTGCTTCGCAGCCAACTTTCAATGCGTTGTTGTTGGCATTTGGTGGCATTGCCCATTTGCTGACTTTCAGCCGCTGTTCCATTTTCGCAAACCAGGGATCGAGTTCGCTGCGGCTTAATCCCTTGACGCCGAATTGGTCCTGCCAGTACGACAGCGTCTGTTCCGGGGTGCGAAAGCTGGAGGTCCAGTTCACCACTGTGGTGCCGCCAACGGCACGGCCCTGCAAAATGGCAATGCTGCCATCCTTGGCGGCGCGAGCAGCGCCTTCCTGATACAGGTCACGATAGGCTTCGCCTTCGTCCATGTTGAATTCATCTGTGCTTTTCAGTCGCGCCGCTTCAATGATGACGACGCGTAGCCCGGACTGACTGAGAATCTCGGCGCTGACGCCGCCGCCGGCACCGGAGCCGATGATGACAACATCGGCCTCAAGGTCGGCATCTTCATTCAATTGCGAGGCATCAATCACCGACCAGCCATTGGCAATGCCTTCTTTCCACGGATCGCGAACGCCACGGATTTCCAGTTTCGACAGATCGTTCATGCATTCACCTTGCGCGGCGGGCCCGGGTAACCGGTGGTTTTGGCAATCTCGGGATCGGTGTACCAGGCCATCGTCAACGGCTGGCACAAACCGTTAAAAGCTAGCCGGGCGAAACTGTTCTGTTTGCGGCTCCACTTGGCCATGCCCTGATCGATCTGCTCGCTGCTTAGTGATGCCGGGTGCGCCCAGGCATCCATCACCCACCAGCGAAATGCACCCAGCTGCAGCACGTCGTACAGTTTGAACAGCGCTTCACGGCTGCCCCGACTGGGGCTGTCGAAAAGCGTGTCGAGGCGTTTCAGTGCGCGTTGTACATCCGCCTCACCGTTGGGCAAGGCGCCGGCAAGAATGACCGGTACCAGCGGTGTCAGCAGTTCGAGGTCGGCCGGACGCAGGTGCAGATAGCCGTCTGCTGCGCTCATCGGTGCGCTGCAGCCGCTCAGTGAGGCAACTCCGGCGCCGCCGGCAAGCAGGGCGGAACCAAACAGGCCGGCGCGAAGAAACTCGCGCCGGCCGAGGGTCAGGGATTCGCTCATCCGTGCCTCACTTCATCAGGTGCTTGTAGATGAACTTGTGCATGCCGCGGCCGAACGGCGGCAGAACATTTTTGGTCGGGTTGATACGACCGCGACGGAACACACCCTTGGTGTTGGAGAAGGTCAGGAAGCCTTCGAAGCCATGGTAATGACCCATGCCCGACGGACCGACACCACCAAACGGAATATCATCAACGCCAACCTGAGTCATGGTGTCGTTGAGGGCGGCGCAGCCGGAGTGAGTGTTATTCAGCACCTGACGGGCGCGCTCGCTGTTCCAGTCAAAGTAATACAGGGCCAGCGGCCGCGGCCGGGCATTGATGTAGTCGATCGCCTGCTGCAGCGAGTCATACTCCATGACGATCATCAGCGGACCGAAAATTTCATCCTGGGTGATTTTCATGTCGTCGCTGACATTCATGACCAGCGTAAAAGGAATCTTGCGTGACTGGCTGAAGTCTTCGCCGGCCGGGTTCACTTCCACCAGTGTGGCGCCTTTCTGTCGGGCATCTTCGATATAACCGACCAGCCGCTTGTGCTGACGCTCGTTGACCACCGAGGTCAGATCCGGATTGTTAACCATGGTCGGATACATCTGGCCGATCTGCGCCTTGAAGGCGGCCACAAATTCATCGGTCTTGCCTTTCGGAAGCATGACGTAATCCGGCGCTACGCAGGTCTGGCCAGCGTTGAAGCATTTGCCAAATGCGATACGTTCCACCGCTTCACGGATCGGGAAATCATCGCTGACGATGCAGGGGCTTTTGCCACCCAGCTCCAGTGTCACCGGCGTCAGATTCTCCGCGGCAGCGCGCATGACATGACGGCCGATGGAGGTGGCACCGGTAAACAGCAGATGGTCGAACGGCAGCTTCGAGAACGCGGCGCCGACATCCACTTCACCGTTGAACACGGCGACATGATCCTCGCTGTAGACCTCGGCAAGAATTTTCTTCAGCAGCTCACCGCTGGCCGGGGTCGATTCGCTCATCTTGATCATCACCCGGTTGCCGGCGGCCAGCGCACCGACCATCGGGCCAAGGGCCAGATACATGGGGTAGTTCCACGGCGAAATAATGCCGACCACACCGACAGGCTGATAGGTGACCATGGCCGAACCGGGCCACTGGGCGGCGCCGATCTTGCGCTTCTGCGGTTTCATCCACTTGCGCAGGTTCTTGGCGTAGTACTTGATGCCTTCGAGACTGGTCATGATCTCGGCCAGCTTGGTCTCATCCGCCGAGCGGGCACCGAAGTCGCTGTTCAGGGCGGCGCAGATCTCGTCCTGATACTTCACCAGCAGCGGCCGCAGCCGGTTCAGGTGATCTATCCGCTCTTCCGCGGTCGGGTAGGGGTGGCGGCTGAAGGCGGCCTTCTGGGCCTGGAATACCTTCTCCATCCGGGTGATTTCTTCGCTCTGGCTGTGCAGGGCCTGGACGTCGGCGACCATGGTTGTTCTCCTGATGTGCTTGACGATCGATTTTTAGAGCAATTACTCTAACTGTCAATCCCCGCTGCCTGATGGTTGGCTTCAGCTCGCATTGAACAGGATTTCTGGCCCGATATGACCAGTACGAAAGAGCGCATCCTCGCCACCAGTCTCGAGCTGTTCAACCGGCTTGGCGAGCGCAATGTCACCACCAACCATATCGCCGAGGCGCTGGGCATCTCGCCGGGCAATCTGTATTACCACTTCCGCAACAAGGGCGACATCGTCTTTGCCCTGTTTGAGCGCTATCAGGCCACGGTGGAGGCGTTCTTGCAGGTGCCACCGGATCGGCCGCTGACCTGGCAGGACAAGGTCGGCTATTTCGAGTCGATCCTGCAGAGCATGTGGGGGGCCCGTTTCCTGCACCGCGACATGGCCCATCTGCTTAATCAGGATGAGCGCCTGCGCGCCAGCTACAGCGATTTCGTCCGCCGCAGTCTGGCCCAGGGCCTGCAGGTCTATGAGGGCCTGCGGGCGGTGAAGTTGATTGAAGTCGGCAACGAGGAGATGCAGGCGCTGCTGGTGAACACCTGGGTGATGGCGGCGTCCTGGGCCGGCTTCGTCCACAGCATGGTGCCGGCGGACCGGCGCGACGAGGAGCTGGACCGGACTCTGTTGCGTCAGGGTATTTACCAGATTGTCTGCCTTGAGGCGCCGTACTTGCGAGGGGAGGCGCTGGAGCATTTGACTGCGATGAAGGCGCGTTACAGTGCCGGAAATACCTTGGAGTTGTTGTTGCCCTGATTGGTTGTGAGTGGTTGGAGAGTTGGATTTGGGTATCGCAGGAGAATACGTGCGGCAGTGAACTTCTCCGGCCAGAGCGGGCGTTGAGACTTTCCGGGACACGCCGTGAATACGTCCCTGTAGGCTTGTGTTCGACATCCATGTCTCACACAGTCCCGGAAAGTCTCAACGCCCGCTCTGGCCTCACATCGAATTTCTTCCAGACTTTTTTCGACGGCTTTAAGAAGCACAATGCGAGGACTGAACGCCTGTCAGGGTTGGCCGGGACCGTGTGCGACAGGGATGTCGCACGCGAGCCTACAGGGATGTATTCACGGCGTGTCCCGGCCAACCCTGACAGGTGGTCAGTCCGGGACGTCCACTGCCAAACTCGCTTACTCAAGCGAACGAAGCTACATCATCTGCCGCAACACATAATGCAAAATCCCGCCATGGCGGAAATATTCCACCTCCATCGCCGTATCCAGTCGCACCAGCGCAGCAAAGGTTTGCTCCTTGCCATCACGGCGGACGATTACCCGGGTTACTCCGTGCGGCACCAGATCATTGAGCAGATCCGGCAGGTCGATCTCCTCGCTGCCATCGAGCTTCAGTGTCGACCGATCAACGCCGCCGGGAAACTGCAGCGGCAGAATTCCCATGCCGATCAGGTTCGAACGATGAATCCGCTCGAAGCTCTCTGCAATCACCGCCCGCACGCCAAGAAGATTGGTGCCCTTGGCGGCCCAGTCGCGTGACGAACCGGTGCCGTATTCCTTGCCGGCAATCACCACCGTCGGGATGCCATCCTTGATGTAGCGCATCGCTGCGCCATAAATCGGCAGTACCTCTCCCTGTGGCATATGCTTGGTTATTCCACCTTCCGTACCCGGCACCATCTCGTTCCTGATGCGGATATTGGCAAAAGTCCCGCGCATCATGACTTCATGATTGCCGCGTCGCGAACCATAGGAATTGAAATCCTTCGGCTTGACACCATGGCTTTGCAGATAGTGACCAGCGGGGCTGTCGGCCTGAATGCTGCCGGCCGGTGAAATATGGTCGGTGGTAATGGAATCACCGAACAGTGCCAGAATGCGAGCGCCGCTGATGCCGGTCAGTGCCGGCGGCACTTTAGTCAGGCCGTGGAAATACGGCGGGTGCTGGATATAGGTCGAATCATCTTTCCATTCATAGGTATCTGCCTGCGGTATTGGCATTGCCTGCCAGTCCGCATCGCCATCAAATACCGAGGCATACTGGCTGCGGAACATGTCGCCGGTAACATGCTTCAGCGCCATTTGTATTTCGGCATTGCTTGGCCAGATGTCGCGCAGGTAAACCGGTTTGCCATTCGCGTCGCGACAGATCGGGTCCTTGCTCAGATCGATCTTTACCGAGCCGGCCAGCGCGTAAGCAACCACCAGTGGTGGCGAGGCAAGCCAATTGGTTTTGACACTCTGGTGGACGCGACCTTCAAAATTCCGGTTGCCTGATAGCACTGATGCAACCATCAGATCGCCGTCATGAACTGCACGTTCAATTACATCAGGCAGCGGCCCGGAGTTACCGATACAGGTGGTGCAGCCATAACCCACCAGCTGGAAGCCCAGCGCATCGAGATCGGACTGCAGCCCGGATTTGGCCAGATACTCGGTGACCACTTTCGAGCCAGGTGCCAGCGATGTCTTCACCCAGGGCTTGCGTCGCAAACCTTTCGCCAGAGCTTTTCTGGCCAACAGGCCGGCAGCCAGCATCACTGACGGATTGGAGGTGTTGGTGCATGAGGTAATAGCAGCGATGACGACGTCGCCATGCCGCAGCCGATGGGTTTGGTCTTCAATGACGATGCTGACTTCGCCAGGCGTGTGCGCCACCTCCGGTTGAATGCCGCCTTCGCTTTGCATGGCGGCGACGTCGCGAACCGGTATCTGCTTGCTTTCCAGATGGGCAAAGGTGGCTGCAACCTTGCTCAATGCCACGCGGTCCTGTGGTCGTTTTGGCCCGGCGAGGCTTGCCTCGACGGAGTCCAGATCCAGTGACAGCAGGTCGGTAAATACCGGCTCTGTCATGCCCGGCTCACGCCACAGCCCCTGTGCCTTGCTGTAGGCTTCGACCAGCGCGATGGTGCTGCCATCCCGACCGGATAGTGTCAGGTATTCCATGGTGCGTTCGTCGATCGGGAAGAAGCCGCAAGTGGCGCCATACTCCGGTGCCATGTTGGCGATGGTGGCACGATCCGCCAGTGACAGATCGCTGAGGCCGTCGCCGCAGAACTCGACAAACTTTCCGACCACACCACGCTTGCGCAACATCTCGGTGACCGTCAGGACCAGATCGGTGGCGGTCACGCCCTCGCGCAATTTTCCGGTCAGGCGAAAGCCGATCACTTCCGGAATCAACATGGATACCGGTTGGCCGAGCATGGCTGCTTCCGCTTCGATGCCACCAACACCCCAGCCAAGCACGCCAAGTGCATTGATCATGGTGGTGTGGGAGTCGGTGCCGACCAGCGTGTCGGGATAGGCCCAGTGTTCACCATTTTTTTCTTCCGACCAGACGCTGCGGGCCAGATATTCCAGATTGACCTGGTGACAGATGCCAGTGCCTGGGGGCACCACGCGGAAATTGCGGAACGCGCGCTGGCCCCAGCGCAGGAACTGGTAGCGTTCGTGGTTACGTTCATATTCGATGCGGACGTTATCGGTAAAAGCAGAAGCGTCACCAAACCGGTCCACCATCACCGAGTGATCGATAACAAGATCCACCGGCGTCAATGGATTGATACGCTGTGGATCACCGCCGGCGGCGGCAATGGCATCACGCATGGCGGCAAGATCGACCACCCCGGGAACACCGGTGAAGTCCTGCATCAGCACGCGTGCCGGGCGGAAGGCGATTTCCCGATCAGAGGTGCGGGTTTCGGTCCATTTCACCAGCGCGCGAATATCGTCCTTGCTGACGCTGATGCCATCCTCAAAGCGCAACAGGTTTTCCAGCAGGACTTTCAGGGAAAAAGGCAGGCGCTCAAGGCTGCCCCAACCCTGTGACGCCAGCGCCGGCAGGGAGAAGTAGTGATATGTCTGGCCATCAACATCCAGCGTGGCGGCGGTGCCGAGACTGTCGTTGCCAAAGGCGGAAGCGGTCATGGCGATCTCCCTGTCTGATCCGTGAGGGGGAGTTTGATAGTACGCCTCGCCGCAGCGGGACTCAAAAAGCCTGATTCAGAATGTCTGATCGTCGCTGAACAGGGCGTCGAGTTGGTGCAGCAGGGCCAGCACGCGGCTGACATCCTGGCCGGGAAGCAGCAAGGCTTCCTCGGCCATCGGTGCAATCTGGCATCGCTCTGGCAGCGGCAGGTCGCCGTCAAGCAGAGCGCGAAAGCGTGCCACCAGAACCCACTGCAGCCATTCCTCGAAACGCATTTGGTCGGCAAAGAACGGCATGCTGCTGGCGAAGGCCTGCTCGTCCGGCGGCTGCCCGGACCAACTGCCGAGCGAGCGCAGCTCCGCCTCGATGTCATCAAGCATGCGAGTCAGGGCGAGGGTGCGTGGATCAGCCATCAATCATCGTCAGCAGGTCGCTGAGTTCGTGCAGGTTATGAATGCGGTGCGGGTGTTGATCAAGATGATCCGGCCAGCTCTGATCGAGCAGGTTGGCCCAGACGGCATGAAAGCCCTGAAGGCGTGCAGCCTGAATGTCTTCCTCTGGATGATCACCGACATGGACAGCCTGATTGGCACTCACCCCGGCGGACTTCAACGCCGCCAGAAACATATCCGGTTCTGGCTTGCGGCGGCCAACGGACTCCGCCGAGTGGTGGAAATCGAACAGTTCATGGATGCCGATTTTTTTCAGATCAGCGTTGCCATTGCTGAGGGCGCCGAGCTGATAACTGTCGGCCAGCATCTCCAGTACCTCCAGGGCCCCGGGAAAAAATACCACTTCGTTGCGGGCATCATGAAAAACCCGGAAGCTCTGGTCGGCCAGCTTGGCCGCTTCGTTGGTGCAATAGCCGGCCTCACGGAAACCCTGGGCCAGTGCGTCACGGCGCAGGGTGGTGAGGTTGTGGACATAACCGGGTTTGTCGCGCAGCAGCTGGTCGCGGATCCGGATCATGGTGGCGCGGTTCATGTGGGCAGCGGCTTCCGGGTAGCGCTCGGCAATCCAGTCGGCACAGCGCCGGTCCGCCCGGCGGATCACTTCATCCACCGGCCAGAGGGTGTTGTCCAGATCAAAGGTGATCAGTTTCAGCGCTGCCATGGGGCAAATGGTAGCCCGCAGGGCAGGTCCGGGTCATTACCAATCAGCACTGACTGCTATGATCAGGCCTTCGACTGAGCGTGGTCCTGTAGCGATGGAGGAAACAATGCGCGGCGTGGTTCTCGATCTCGATACCCTGCATCCGGAGGATCTGGCGCTGGACGGTTTGCGGGCCAGTTTGCCGGCATGGCAGTTATATGACCGCACGCTGCCAGCTC
Source organism: Alcanivoracaceae bacterium (assembly GCA_023146255.1). Taxonomy (GTDB): domain Bacteria; phylum Pseudomonadota; class Gammaproteobacteria; order Pseudomonadales; family Alcanivoracaceae; genus PGZG01. The sequence continues at coordinate 50,535 of JAGLCJ010000012.1, read as the reverse complement.
AGGTGCTCGAGCGACTGAAAGACGCCGAGGTGGCGGTGACCAACAAGGTGGTGATCGATGCCGTTGCCATGGCGGCGTTGCCGGCACTGAAGTTGATCTGCGTGTCTGCCACCGGCACCAATAATGTCGATTTGCAGGCGGCGCGCCAGCACGGTGTGGCGGTCTGCAATGTCCGCGACTATGCCGCCGCCAGTCTGGCCCAGCATGTGATGGCACTGCTGCTGGGGCTGGCAACGCGTTGGCATGAGTATGCGGAGGATGTCCGTAAAGGAGAGTGGTCGCGCTCACCGATGTTCTGTCTGATGCACCGGCCGGTGATGGAGCTGGCCGGGAAAACTCTCGGCATCATTGGCTATGGCGTGCTTGGTCGGGAGGTGGCACGGCTGGCGGAGGCATTCGGCATGACCGTGCTGGTCAGTGACAGCCTGCGCAGCGGCGTCGCCGCGCAAGCAGACCGGGTGCCGTTGAAAACGCTGCTGCAGCAAAGTGATGTGGTGTCGCTGCACTGCCCGCTTGATCCCGGCACGCAGCAGCTGGTCAATGATGATTTTCTTGCCGCCATGAAGCCGGGGGCACTGCTGATCAACACCGCCCGTGGCGGGCTTGTGGATGAAGCTGCGCTGAAGCGGGCACTGCTTGGCGGGCAGCTCGGTGGCGCAGCGCTGGATGTGCTCAGTGTCGAACCGCCGCCGGCGGATCATCCGCTGCTTGATCCGGCCATACCGAATCTGATCATCACGCCGCACAACGCCTGGATCAGTCGCGAGTGCCGGCAGCGCCTGCTCGACGGTGTGGTTGCCAATGTGCTGGCCTGGCGTGCCGGCACACCGACCTGTCAGGTGAACTGACTGGCATCAATGTCATGGGCGGCCTGCTCTGGCATGATGCGCGCCTGAATTGATGCTGCGGAGCTGCCGATGAGTGCACTACCTGCCTGCCCGAGCTGCGGCTCCGGCTTTACCTACGAAGACGGCGCCATGCTGGTCTGCCCTGAATGCGGCCACGAATGGTCGGCAGATGCCGCGCCTGCGTCGGCAGAGGATGAGCGGGTGATTCGTGATGCCAACGGCACCGTGTTGGCCGATGGCGATACCGTAACGGTGATCAAGGATCTGAAAGTAAAAGGTTCATCACTGGTAGTGAAAGTGGGTACCAAAGTGAAGAACATCCGTCTGGTGGATGGCGACCACGACATCGATTGCAAGATCGACGGCATCGGCGCGATGAAGCTGAAATCGGAATTCGTCAGGAAAGTCTGACCCACTTGATGTCACGGCGAAGTGGCTGGCTTTTCCGCAATCCAGCGCAGAAACGCCCGGCGCTCTTCCGCCGTAGCGTTTTGCCAGCTGGCCTTGAGCAGATCGATATGGCTCAGGCCGCTGTCAGTTTCCGGCGCAACGCTGCTGACACTGGCGGCTTCCGGCGCGGACTGGATCGTCAGAAAGCCCTGACTCAGCATCATGCCGCTGGCTTCGGTCGGACGTTGTTCCGCGGTGGCCAGATTCAGGCTGTAGCCGGCAAAGTTCTTTGCCATCGTGCGCGCCTCATCGACATCTGCCGGCTCATCAAAGCTGAGCCGATGACGGCTGCCTGCTGCGCCGCTGATGCGATATAGCACCGGGTCGGACTTCACCACTTCATGATTGTTGCCGGGCAGTTCAAACAGATTCTTGTAGTAGGCAATGATCCGGTACTCGCCCGGCTGCAGGTGCAGGGTGCGGTCGCCGAGGCTGAACAGCTTGTTGATGCCTTCAACTCGTCGCTCATTGATGACAACGATTTCCAGCTCCACCGGCACATCCACCAGCAGCAATTTTTCCGCGGGCAGGTCGGCACCCTCGTAGAGCTTGATGTCCGGGCTGCGGGCACAGGCTGCCAGCGTCATCAGGGTCAGCAGGATCAGGATGGTACGCATGGGAATCTCCACAGGGCCGCGGGGGCGACAGCTTCCGCGCCGATCATGACAGTTGTGTGTCAGTAGCCGCGCATCGGCCGTGTCAGTGGTGCCGGCGTCTGCTCTGTGCTTGCGTCCGCATCCACATCGACTGGGCAGGTTTGCTGGCATTGCTCCAGTGTTTCAAACGGCACCACCCCCTCGCATCCACCCCAGATAAAGGCCCGGCAGCTTCCGCTGTCGGCATCAAACCAGTAGCGGGTGTGGGCGGCCCGGCATTTGCCCGACTCGGGTTTCAGGGTGCAGGCCGGCGGCAGGCTGGAGTTGGCGCTCTGGCAGGCACTGAGTAGTGTGCCGACAAGCAGAATCATCATGATGCGCATGGAGTCTCTCCCTGATCTGGTAGTCGTTAGCCGCGATGGTCACTGACAAACGGGTTGGTCTGCCGCTCCTGACCAAAGGTGGACATGGGCCCGTGGCCGGGAATAAAACCGATGTCATCGCCAAGCGGAAACAGGCGCTCGCGAATCGAGCGTACCAGTTCTTCGTGGTTGCCGCGGGGAAAATCACTGCGACCAATGGAGCCGGCAAACAGCACGTCACCAACTATTGCCAGCCGTGATTGCGGCTCGACAAACACCACATGGCCTGGAGTGTGGCCCGGGCAGTGCAACACATCAAGCCGGGTATTGCCGATGCTGACACTGTCACCGTGTTCGAGCCAGCGGGTTGGCGTGAAGGTGCGCGCTGGCGGGAAACCGAACATCTGCGATTGCTGCGGCAGCATATCAATCCAGAAACTGTCTTCACGCTGCGGGCCTTCGATCGGCAAGCCGAGGCGCTCGGCAAGATCGGCGACCGCGCCGGCATGATCAATATGGGCATGGGTGACGAGAATTTTTTCCACCTTGCCGCCGATTTGCTGCAGCGCATCAATGATGCGTTCAACATCGCCGCCCGGATCCACCACGGCAAGATTGCCGGTTTCCTCGCACTGCAGGATAGAGCAGTTCTGTTCGAACCGGGTGACCGGGAGAATGGCATATTTCATGACAGGGTATCTGCGGCATCGAATGACGCCGCAGTATAGCAGCAGAGGGCTTGCGGTGAAGGCATCGCCGTTGGCGCTACAGCAACGCCACCTGCGGCAGGAGCGGCCGATCGGCCGCGAGAAGCCTTCGCCGTCGGTCGACAGCTCCTACAGCTTGCGGATGGTGACCGGCAGGCCGTCTTTCGGCATCGCCAGCGGCACCAGCTGGTAAGGCGCCTCGTAGCCGGGACGCACTGATACCTGATAATCGCGCAGGAAGTGGAACAGAAAGATCTTCGATTGCAGCTCGGCAAAGTTGAGGCCGATGCACTTGTGGTGGCCGCCGCCAAACGGCACCCACTGATAGAAGTGCTTCTTGTCTTCCGCCCGCGCTGGCGAGAAGCGCTCCGGATCAAACCGGGTCGGGTTGCTCCAGAACTCTTCCATATAGTGGGTATGCAGCGGGACGATGCTGACCAGGGTGTTCTTCGGAATGCGAATGCCGTTGAACTCGGTGTCCTCCACCGCCCGGCGCGGAATGGTCGGCAGCGGCGGATACATGCGCAGTGCTTCCTTGAACACCCAGGTGGTGCTTTCCAGTTTATCGAGATCATCGTAATCAAGATGATCCTTGCCCAGTGCGCGGAACTCCTCGCGCAGGCGGTCCTGCCACTCGGGGTTGCGCGCCAGCGCATGAATGATCGAGCTCAAGGTGCTGGTGGTGGTGTCGTGGGCAGCGAACAGCAGGAAGATCATGTGGTTCATGATGTCCTGGTCGCTCAGGGTCAGCTCGCCTTCTTCATCAACGGCGCGGCACAGTTCGGAGAAGAAATCGGTGCCGTTGCTGGCGCGCTTCTGTGGAATCAGGTCGGTCATGAACTTCTCGAGGAAGCGCCGGCCCTTCATGCCGCGATACCAGGTGGTGCCGGGAATCTCGACCCGCAGCACCGCCAGCGAGGCGTCGACTTCGGCAACGAATGCTTCGTTGACCTGTTTCGCTTCCGGTCCCATTTCCAGACCGAGGAAGGTTTCTGCGCCGACATCCAGCAGCAGTGACTTGATCGCGTCGAAGAAACTGAATTCCTTGCCGGTCGGCCAGCGGCTGAGGCCGCGGGCGATGTGCGGATTCATGCTGGTCATGTAGCTGGACAGCGCCGGCTTCTTGAAGGCCTGCTGCAGTAGCCGCCGATGCAGCTTGTGGTCGGCGAAGTCGCGCATCATCAGGCCGTTGGTGAACAGCTTGTCGAGCATCGGATTCCAGGCCGCACGGCTGGAAAACACATGGGCCTGATCGCGCAGAACGAACTCGTTGGCCTCCGGGCCGAGCATGGTCAGGCCGCGCTGGAAAAAGATGTTGCCCTTGAACACCGGGCCGTACTGGGCCGCGCCACGGTTCACCAGCCCCTGAAAATCACGCAGGAACTCGAAGGTGTGACCGAACAGCGGCCAGCCGTAATCGCCGGGAATGTGCTCCAGATGGCGTTGCGGGAAACGGGGCAATTGGGCGGCTTTGTGCTGGGCGGCTTGCATGTTATTCACGGCGTGATCCTCGGGTGAATCTGGGTATACAGGGAATCTACGCCGGGCCGCAGGGCAAGGCTACGGCCTGTCAGTAACTGTCAAGGCGGGGTGTCAGGCGCGGTCGGCGCGACGGAAAGCCAGAATCACATCAACGGTCAGGGCGACCATCGCCAGCATCATCAGGGCCATGCCGATATACAGCAGACCGAGATCGAGCCGTGCCGGCACCAGCTGGTTGGCGCTCACGGTCAGCCACTGTATCCAGAGCAGAAACAGCGCCATGACCACGGCAAAGCCATGGCTGAAGCGGTCCATCAGGGCATTGACCCTCTCCCTTGGCAGACGGTTGAGGTCAACGCCGGGCATGGAAAGCCAGCGCGCAGGCGTGCGCCGGATGACCCAGGGCATGGCCAGACCAAGCAATGCCAGCAACGCAATCACCAGTGACATGGTGATCATGTGTTGAACAATACTGCTATGGCCGTCGGCAAAGCCGAACGCATTGAAGTGCACCGCCACCGGGTCTGGCAGGCTGGCGCCACTGAGCCACAGCCAGGCGAAGTTGGCGATATACAGTGCGATGGCCAGTGGGCGCAGCATGGTCCCTCCTTCCCTGTTGTTATTGTCTGTCGTTGGCCGACTGACAGTCAGTATCACGACAAAACCGGTCAGCGACAATCCGACTTGCACATCACCGCACAGGCTGGCCAGAATTCAGGCCTTCATCCGCTAATCGCACGGGCAATCCCATGGCACAGGCCGAATCTGTCTTTACTCCGTTGCGCATTGCTGTGCTGACGGTCAGCGATACCCGTACCGCCGCCACTGACAGTTCCGGCGATCTGTTGGTGGCGAGGCTGCAGCAGGCCGGCCATCAGCTGATTGCACGGGATCTGGTGCCTGATGATATCTATGCCCTGCGCGCAGTCGTGTCAGCATGGATTGTCGATGCTCAAGTACAGGCGATCGTGGTCACGGGGGGCACCGGGTTTTCCGCCCGTGACAGCACGCCGGAGGCACTGCGTCCGTTATTCGACAAGCCGATCGAGGGCTTTGGTGAACTGTTCCGTCAGGTGTCGCTGGAAGACATAGGCACTTCCACCATCCAGTCACGGGCGTTGGCGGGGGTGGCCAATCACACCGTGATCTTCTGCCTGCCCGGCTCCAACAATGCCTGTGCCACCGGTTGGGACCGGATCATTGCGCCACAGCTGGACAGCCGTCAGCGTCCCTGCAACTTTGTCGGTCTGGTACAGAAGAAAGGCCAATCGGCATGATCAGTGTTGCCGATGCCATTGCCAGATTGCAGTCGCAGTCGGCGTGTTTGTGCGCGCAGGAAGTGGTTGCCCTGACGGCGGCGACCGGCCGGGTGCTGGCGATGGATCTGATCAGTCCGATGGATGTGCCGCCGGCTGATAACAGTGCGGTTGATGGCTATGCATTACGCAGCAGTGATGCCAGTCGGTCATTGCCGATCAGTGATCGCGTCACGGCCGGGATGATGCCAACGCCGCTGGCGCCAGCCAGCGCAGCACGAATTTTTACCGGCGCCGCAGTACCCGCCGGTGCCGATACCGTGGTGATGCAGGAAGACTGTGTTGCCAAAGGTGATTCGGTGTCATTGCCGGCGGCAAAGGCCGGCGCCAATATTCGCCGTCGTGGTCAGGATGTGCAGGTTGGCGCAACGGTGCTGACCGCCGGCACCGTACTCACTCCCTGGCATCTGGGCTTGATCGCCTCTCTCGGTTTGGCCGAGGTGCCGGTGCATCAGCGTCTGCGTGTCGCGCTGCTGACCACCGGCAGCGAACTGCAAGCCCCCGGGGAGAAGCCATTGCCCGGGAAAATCTATAACTCCAACAGCACGCTGCTGACCACCTTGTTGCAGCAGCTCGGCTGCGATGTGGTCGATTCGGGCATTGTTGCTGACAGCGCGGCGGCGACCCGGGAGGCGCTTGAGCTGGCAGCGCAATCGGCACAGGTGGTCATCAGCACCGGCGGTGTGTCGGTGGGCGAGGAAGATCACGTCCGCGATGCGGTGGCGGCACTCGGTCGCATTGATTTGTGGAAGGTGGCAATCAAGCCGGGCAAGCCATTTGCTTTTGGCATGGCGGGGGACAATCTTTTTCTTGGTTTGCCGGGTAACCCGGCTGCGGTACTGGTGACATTTTTGTTGCTGGTGAAGCCACTGCTGGATCGTTGTCGTGGTGTGATTGCGCCTGCCCCTGTCTGGTATTCGTTGCCGGCTGCGTTCGAGGTTGGCAAGGCCGGAAAGCGTGAAGAATACCTGCGGGTCAGAATCAATGCTGACGGCGCGCTTGAAGCACACCCGAACCAGAGCTCCGGGATGCTCAGTTCCGCCTGCTGGTCGGAAGGATTGGCGCGGGTGCCTGCCGGGCGGACGGTTTCGACCGGCGCACCGGTCGAGTTCCTGCCGTTCTCACGCCTGCTTTACTGAAACAGGCGAGTTTCTTCAAAGCACCTGCTTGCTGCACAGTGACGGCACATGATCTTCCGGCAGTGCAGTCTGGCAGCGCCAGACGCCGGGGAATCCGGTGGGTACCAGCATGAACCTGTGTCCTTCCATGCCGGCGATACCATCGCCGAATTCATAAACGATGGCGCCGCTGTTATCGAGCCCTATGCGACGAAAATGGCGGTCGGCCAGTTTGTGCGCTTCAGGCAGATTGATCTGCCGGTTGCTGATGGGCAGCTGCCCGGTCTCCAGCAAAAACTGGTTCACCTTCAGGCGAATGTCCTTGCTGCTTTCGATCTTGTCTTCGAGCACGCTGCGGACGGTGGCAGCGCGTTGCGTCAAAGGATCGAACTGCTTGTCGACCGCTTCGCGAACCGGTGTCGGAATGCTCGGCATTTGCGGGCTGACCGGCATGCTTTGTCTGGCCACCGCATCATTGCTGCGGCAGCGTGCCGGTCGCAGTTCGGCCGGTAACGAGCCTTCATCGCAGCGCCATCGCCATTTCCCGGAACTGGTTTCTTCCGGAATAAAGATCAGTGTGTGGCCTTGCAGTTGGCGTGATGCGCTGCGAAATGTCACGGTCAGCAGCGCAGACTGACCGAAGCGGATATCGTCGATAACCGCATCGCCCTGCAGCAAGCCCTCATCCAGACGTGCATCCAGCGGGCTGTTTGGCCGGAATCCGGTGCGCTGGATGAATTCGCTCAGCGGCGCCTGCACAGCTTCGACCCGGTCGACCGCATGGCTCAGCTGCTGTGCCACCCGCCAGTCGTCCAGCCAATAGCGACCTTTCAGCCAGTAGCCGGCACCGAGCAGGGCTATCAGGCCGAGAGCAAAGAGGATAAACAGGATCAAACGAAATCTTTTCAGGCCAATTGTTGCCATGATGGTTGCGTCCCCCCGGCGCCGCGGTTATCAATCGGGCCGACCTTACACCATGGAATCGATTCATGACACCGACAACCGGCACCGTCAGCAGCAATGGCATCGAGCTTTTTTATGAGGCGCGCGGGCCGGAGCAGGGTGAGCCCATCATTTTTGTCATGGGGCTGTCGGCGCAGATGGTGTTCTGGCCGGAGCCGCTGCTGGATGCGCTGGCCGAGAAGGGCTACCGGGTGATTCGTTTTGATAACCGAGACGTCGGTCTGTCGACCAAGCTGCGGGCGCCGTCCCAGCACGACCCTGCCGCCGCAGTGCTGCGCTATTTCCTTGGCCTGCCAGTGCGGGCGGCCTATAACCTGCACGACATGGTCGCCGATACAGTTGGCCTGATGGATGCGCTGGAAATTGATCGCGCCCATATGGTCGGCGCGTCCATGGGTGGCATGATCAGCCAGCTGATGAGTGCCCGTCGACCCGAGCGAGTACGCAGCCTGACCTCAATCATGTCCAGCCCGAATACCCGTTGGCCGCTGGCGCCGCCGAAGCCATCGGCGCTGAAGGCGCTGGTCGGGCCGCGTGTAAAAATCGAGAACGCGGATCAGTTTGTCGACTTCGGTCGCTGGATGATGCGTACGCTGGGTGGCTCGATGCCGACCAGTGATGCACTGGCGGAGCAGATGTTCCGGCAGAGCTGGGAGCGCGGCTTGCATCCGCGTGGTGTTCGTCAGCAGTTGATGGCGGTGCTGTCCACCGGCGCATTCCGTCACGAGCTGAAAAAGATTCGTGTGCCGGCGACGGTGATTCATGGCAGCGAAGATCCGCTGATTCGTCCTGCCAGCGGTCGCGAGTCAGCAAAAGCCATTCCTGGCGCACGCTTCGAACTGATTCGCGGTATGGGCCATGATCTGCCCGATCAGGCCCTGCCGAAAATTGCTTCGCTTATTGAGGAGACGGCGCGTCGCGCGTCGTGATTGTTTCCGGCTCGCTGCGCTGCCACTCCGGCGGCATCCACAGATGCTTCAGGCGTGACAGCAGCGGGCCTGGCCTGGCCATATCGCGAAACATGTCCTGATATTCGTGGGTCCACAGGTGAATCAGGTTGTTTGAGCGCGGCGGCCGGGTAATCCCGTATTCGATCTTGCCCTTGTCCTCTTCGCGGACAAAAGTGCCGAACAGGCGATCCCAGATAATCAGCACGCCGCCATAGTTGGTATCGATGCAGTCCGGATTCTTGCCGTGATGAACGCGGTGATGGCTCGGCGTGTTGAAGATAAATTCAATTGCAGGGTGCAGCTTGTCCACCAGCGTGGTGTGAATAAAGAACTGGTATACCAGCGACAGGGCAAAGGCGACGCCGATCCACACCGGGTTCAGACCGATCAAGGCCAGCGGCACATAGAACAGCCAGTTGCCGTTGAAAATGTTGGTGGCGTTCTGGCGCATGGCGGTGGAAAAGTTCATCCGCTCAGAGGAGTGGTGCACTACATGGCCGGCCCAGAACCAGCGCACCCGATGGCCGGCGCGATGCATCCAGTAAAAACAGAACTCGACACCGATAAAGGTTGCCAGCGCGGTCAGCCAGGTCAGTTCGATATCGAACAGGCGGTGGTGGAAGGCAAAGGCAAACACCGGGAAGGCGATAATTCCGGCGAACAGTAATTCGGTCACCTGATAACCGGCGCCGAGCATGAAGTTGCGAAAGGCTTCAGTCACATTCATGCGACTGGGATCATGGCGAATGCGGCGGTATTCCCACACCGCCACGCCAACAAAAAACGGCGTGGCGATAACGAAGATAAGTTGGCGTAGATCCAGTGCCAGCCAGGGTGCGACCTGTTGCCACAGCGCGAGCAGGCCACTTTGCTCAATCATGTCACGCATCATCTCGATCAGTTTCATAGCGCACTCCGCGAACTGTAGGAGCCGTCGACCGACGGCGATTTCCTGTCCAACCGCAATAACACCATTCTGCCGTCCGCCCCTGTCTAAGGATTGACCCTATAGGCCGTAATTTTGACAATTGACGCCTTTTCGGGCGAAATATTAGCCATGACTACCCTGATGCGAGTCACCGGCGCCTGGACCGGACTGTTGCACGACTGGCTCGACCTGCGCGGTTTTGCCGCGGCGGAGCTGCGTGCCCGGCTGAGTCGCTGGGCGGCCGATGATGTTGTGCCGCTGCCGGTTTGGTGTGAGTTGCTGTCCACCGGCATGGCGCTGGCCGGCGAGGAGCCGGCACCGGAGCTGGCTATCGGCGCCATGGTTCAGCCACGCCATGTCGGCGTGCTCGGCTATCTGGTGCTAGCCACCGACACCCTTGGCGAGGCCATGCTTGCCTATCAGCGCTACGAGAAGCTGTTTTATGGCGTCGGTCTGGCCGAGCTGACCGGTCTGGGGGACCAGATCGAGATGCGCTGGGCCAAGCAGACTGCAGAGCTCGGTCAGGATGGTGATGGCGTGGCGATCGCTGCGCTGATCACCTTTATGCGCAATCAGGTGCCAGACCCACCGTCGCCGACGCTGGTCAGTTTTGCCCATCCGCTGTCCGCAGCGCGCCGGGCGGCCTATGAGCAGTTCTTTCAGTGTCCGGTGCAGGATAACGACAGCCACATCCGGGTGCGTTTCCCGCTCAGCTATTTGCAGATCCGCATGCCGCATGCGGACCCGGGACTGAAGGCACTGCTCGACCGTCAAGCCGAAGCGCTGCTGCGGGCCTTGCCCGGTTCTGATGATTTTGATCGTGCCCTGCAGCAGGTGCTGCTGCGTTTGCTGGCGGATGGTGAGGCAACTCTGGAGCGGGCTGCCTCAGTTTTGCATCTGGCGCCGAGAACGTTGCAGCGCCGATTGGCAAAACACGGGCTGAGTTGGCAACAGTGGTTGGATCGCAATCGCGAACAGCTGGCCCGGCAGTATCTGCAGGACCCTGGCTTGGGGTTGAGTGATATTGCCTTGCTGCTCGGTTTTTCCGAGCAGAGTGCGTTTAATCGTGCTTTCAAGCGTTGGACAGGCATGGCGCCGGGGAAACTTCGTCAGATGCTCTAGTGATCTGTTGAAAATATTTATATCTCGTGCCGATAGTTATAGTGCCGCTACATGGAGAAATCATATGGGCTTTGAAAGGTGTGTGAGGGCAGTAGTGACTGGCTTTGAATGGTGCTTCCAGCGCTCCCAGACTGGTTTCAAGCGTGGCGCCTGTGGTGTGGATACCGCATACATCATCCGCAAGGTGCACCGGCTATAACTTGATATAGTCGAGGGCAGTCAGAGTGCGAATATGAAGAAGGATTTGCTTGGAGTGGGGAGTAATCCTCTTGCCGCAAAGCGCAGGTGCGCGGAGCAAATGGCTATATGGGTGAGGCTCGTCTGTCTGGGCTGGCATTGAACCGTTTAGCGAATGATCTCGAGGATATCGCAGGTTGAGCAGGATGGACTGGAGACTATCAGGAGGCTTCTGGCGGAGATGGAACAATGAGTAAGGCGACATTGAATCCCGTAGATATCAATGATCCGGCATGGATTGAGGCTAGGGAAGCGGAGTGGAAAGTTGAAGTAAAAGACCTGAAGAAATGGTTTTCAAAGTCATATATAGAAAAACTCCGGAAAAGCTTTTTGGGAGATGAGTTTTCTTACGAGAATGGTGGCGATATCCATGATGGCGTGAGGCCGTGGAATTTTTCTCCTTATCAAAGTGAGCGGGTGTGGACGGATAGGCTTCTGGATTATGCCAGCCGCCTGGGGAGGGATTATGCGAGCAAGAAAGAAGGCAGAAGTTTTGAAGATAGCTTGTCTCTTGCCATATCTAACTACGCCGGAGGTTTCGCAACAACTTTGGATGACCCACATGAGCAAGTCAGATTGTGGGGGATTGATAAAGCAGTCGATCTGAAAAAATTTGTGTATGGCGACAAGTTTGTCGATGGCAATTATGAAGTGCTTGGCTTTACTTTGCCCTATCCAAAGTTACCTCATAAGTTTGTGTCGAGCTGGTGGAGTGGCTTTCAGTCCTGGATATATGGATATGAGAGTGACGAGAGTGGAGATTGTTTGTCAAATCACTTCATGATGCACTTTGTTCAGGCCTATAGGAGCCTCCATCCAATTTTTTTTGGAGAGCCTTATCTTGTTTCACATGAGAATATTGACCAGATAAATCTCCGTAATGTGGTTGCTAATTTAAGGGAATATGACGGCAATATCGCGAGCAAGGTTTCCGAGAAGATCATCAAAAAGATGCCGGCGGCCAAGCTGGAATGGCGCCACGAAAAACTTCTGGAGTTGTCATGTCTGCTGTCAGAACCCACCGGAATCAAGCATGTGGATGACTTCTGGCAGTGGGTTGATCCTGGCGACAAGGAGAGGTGGAGTCCGGAGAAAGGAAGTAAATATTACAAGGAGCTTCCCCCTGAAAAGGACCCTTTTTACGTCCCCCGAATCATTCATGGAGCTTGATTGTGAGTGAGGCTAATGTGGTTCTGAAGTTTGACTGGCCTGCACCGGAGCCGCTGAAAGGCTATGTCGAGCAGGCCGAAAGCGATGATATTGATGAGGCGCCCTTTGAAGCGCTTCCGGCAGTTGCTGAACAAATCGCGGACATCCTGGAAGATTATCCGGGAGGCTTCTATCGCGTCGAATCCATAGAGATAAAGGGTGGTCGTGTTTCGCTAGGGTATTTTCTTGATGAGGATGCGCCGGCATTTATCGAATCCCTTATGCTGCTATTCGATGCGGTCGGCGCGGAAAACCTGGAAGCTTTCATTGTTTCCGAGGACGACAATACGACAGTGCGCTGCTTTGTAGAAAATGGGGAGGTCTGGGAGGATGTCGACGAGAACGATCGCTGACCAGCCTCTCTCCTGAACGCTCTATTGTCATCCCACTCACATATAAAGCGGGTGCGATCCCGCCGATGCTCAGGCTCGGTCGGCAGGAAAGCTAAGCAGGATGCGGATATCGTCGACGCCAAGCTGCGCCATCAGCACCCGGTCCAGGCCGATGGCGACACCACTGCAATCCGGCAAGCCCTGCTGTAATGCATCCAGCAAGCATGAGTCGGGAGCCATGTCGCGCAGACCATGTTGCTGGCGTAACTGGCGATCCTGTTGAAAGCGTGCCGACTGCTCGGCGGCATCGGTAAGCTCGTGGTAGCCGTTGGCGAGTTCATAGCCGGCAAAATAGATTTCGAAGCGCTGCGCTACCCATTCGCCGTCGTCATCCTGATGTTTGCGCGCCAGAGCGGCCGCCCAGCCGGGAAATTCATCAATTATTACCAGTTGGTCCTTTGTCAGTGCCGGCTCGACCACAGTAGCCATCAGCCAATCTACCAATGCCGGTTTGTCGAGCTCGGAAGGGGCGCCATTCTGTTGCGCACGCTGCGCTAGTTCGGCGGCGGATGCGGTAAGCGGGTCCAGCCCGGTGTGCTCTCGAAACACATCGCGGAAGTGATAACGCGCAACCGAGGCTGGATTGAGCAACGGCGACAGCAACGCCACGCATTCATCAATCAACTGATCCAGAGAAAACCCGGGCCGATACCATTCCAGCAAACTGAACTCGGGGTTATGTCGGCGCCCGGCTTCGCCATGGCGAAACACCCGGCTGATCTGCCAGATCGCACCGCTGCCGGCGGCGAGCAGACGTTTCATATGGTATTCGGGGGAAGATTGCAGAAAGCCGTAACCGGGAACTTCAATGCATTGGATATGCAGATCGGTGACGCCGTAGCGTGCCAGACAGGGGGTTTCGACTTCGAGAATATCGCGTTCGGCAAAGAACGCACGAACATAAGCAAGCAGACCGGCGCGGGCGGCGAGGGCTTCGCGAGCCGTGGCCGGGCGCCAGTCTGTCATCGATCAATCCTTGATGCGGCCGACGTACTCGCCGGAGCGGGTGTCGACCTTGACGATCTCGCCAGTCTGGACGAACAGCGGCACACGGACCACAGCGCCGGTTGTCAGCTTGGCCGGCTTGCCACCGCTGCCTGCGGTGTCGCCTTTGACGCCCGGATCGGTCTCGATGATTTCCAGTTCGACAAAGTTCGGCGGGTAAACCACCAGCGGCACGCCATTCCACAAGGTGACCTGGCAGCTGTCTTCTTCCTTCAGCCACTTGGCGGCGTCGGCAACGGCGGCTTCGCCGGCGGCCAGCTGTTCGAAGGTGGTCGGGTGCATGAAGTGCCAGAACTCGCCGTCGCTATACAGGAACTGCATCTCCTGATCGACAACGTCAGCGCCTTCCAGCGAATCGCCGGAGCGGAAAGTACGTTCCCAGACCTTGCCATTCTTCAGGTTACGCAGGCGCACCCGGTTGAAGGCTTGCCCTTTGCCCGGTTTGACGTATTCATTCTCGAGGATGGCGCAGGGGTCGCCGTCGAGCATTACTTTCAGACCGGCTTTGAAATCGTTGGTAGAATAGTTGGCCATTAGTCACCTGTTGCAGGGTCGGATCCCTTGAAAGAGCGCGCAATCATAGCGCAGACGTTGCCGCCTAGCGACTGGGACGGCAGCGCTGCCGATATCATTACCGACCCGGCTGAATTGTTGCGGTTGCTGGAGCTGGATCCGGCCAGTCTGCCGGCGGCGCTGGCCGCGGCCCGTGACTTTCCGTTGAAAGTGCCGCGCAGCTATGCCCGTCGCATTCGCCCGGGCGATCCGTTTGACCCGCTGTTGCATCAGGTGCTGAGCCGGGCGGAAGAGCTGGAACAGGTCCCGGGCTTTAACGAGGACCCGCTGGAGGAGGCGGATCACACCCCGGTGCCGGGGATCCTGCATAAATATCAGGGCCGGGTGCTGCTGATGGTGACGGGCGCCTGTGCCGTGCATTGCCGTTACTGCTTCCGTCGTCACTTTCCCTATAACGAGCATATGCCGACCCGCGAACGCCTCGGCGCCGCACTCGAATGGTTGGCCGGGCAGAGTGATATCAGCGAGGTCATCCTCAGTGGTGGCGATCCGCTCAGCGTCACCGACCGACGGCTGCGTGAGCTGCTCGCGGCGCTGGAAGCAATCCCGCATATCCGCCGGCTGCGCATCCACAGCCGCCTGCCGGTGGTGATGCCGGAGCGAGTAAGTGAGGGCTTGCTATCAATGTTGGCCTCGTCGCGACTGAAGCCGGTGATGGTGGTGCACGCCAATCATGCGGCGGAGCTGGATCAGGCGGTGGCCGAGGCGCTGGCAGCCCTGCGCCGGAGCGGCGTGCTGTTGCTGAACCAGTCGGTGCTGCTGCGCGGCGTCAATGACGATGCCGGGCAGCTGGCGGCCCTGAGTGAACGTCTTTTCGAGGTCGGTGTCCTTCCTTATTACCTGCACCAGCTGGACCGGGTCGCTGGTGCTGCGCATTTCGCCGTCAGCGATGCCCGGGCGGCGCTGCTGATGACAGAGCTGCACCGGCGCCTGCCCGGGTATCTTTTGCCCCGGCTGGTTCGCGAGGAGCCGGGCGCCGCCGGCAAGACCGCGCTGCCGGTGTCAGGTTGATTTACAAAACATCGGCCAATGGCTTAAAGTCGTGACTTCGCTCACAAAGCAAAATAAATCAAGCGCTTGTCATGCTTTATTAATAGATTGCCTGAGCAGGATGCCCGGGCGTTGGCATCGCTACCTCAACTGAGGAACCGGTTGGCATGGAGCAATCCGCACAGAAAATCCGGCTGAAGCTCCCCGAGCAGGATCTCCAGTACCTGACGATTGGCAGTGATCAGCCGAAAAAGCTGCAAATCTGGGTCAATGAACTGCCGCTGATGAACATGGGCGAGACCTCGCGTCAGCTCTATCAGTACGTGCAGGAGTTGAACCGTTTTCAGGTGCCGACGCCGCAGCGCTTCCTGTTGCTGGAAATCATTCGTCCAGTGGTCCTGCATGTCTGTCGTGCGCTCGGTAAACACTACCTGAATCAATCTCTGGTGTTGCCGGACAAGGCGCGCCGTGTTGCCAGTCTGGCGCAGGCCCTGCAAACCCATCTTGCTGCCGGTTACAAGCTGGTGGCGGTGCGAGGTGTTCGCCGCCTCAATGAGCGTGATGGCAAGAGTCTGGTGGCGACCGCGATTCACCGAGCCATCAGCGCCCAGACCGATAATCTGGTGCGCAGCTACCAGCTGTATTTTCCGACCCCGCGCCATCTCTGGCTTGAGCTGCACCAGTTGTTCCTGCTGGCGGAAATGAATCGGCTGGAAGGCGTCGAGGTCAAGGATTCTGATTTCAAGGATATCGAAACCAGTACCGTCAAAGAGGCTTACGGCCGCGCTCTGTTGCTCTCTACAGCCAAACCCAACCAACTGCGTCAGCAGGAAATTGCAGCGTTGTATCGGGCTACCGAGGAGTGGAGTTCGCTGATTGATATCAAACCGGCCGGCTCCGATTCCGATCTGTTTGTATTCGACCTGCAGGTGGATCGGCCACCGACTTATCGTACCCATGCCTCGGTCGCGGCGGAAAACAGTCGCTATATTGATTCGAAGGATCTGGTCACTGATATCGCTTCCGTCATTACCGGGGGCAAGCGTGAAGGGTTCTCGGTGCCGGATGGCATCCCCGACAACATGCTGGTGCATTTGCAGCAGGCCTGGGGCGCCCTCGCGGAACGCTCATTCCGCCGGGTTGGCCAGACCGGTCCGATCGACATCTGCCTCGGCCTGTCGGCTTTGCACAGCCATCTTTCCGGCGGCATGGATTTTGAAAAAATGATCCGTGGTAGCGAGTTACAGGTGCTGGCACAGGGGGCGGTCGAAAACCCGTTTCTTGCCGGTCGGGCAAGAGGTGGCAGTAATCTGCCTCAGGATGATGATGCCTGGTCAAAAGCATTTGATGGCGGCGGCCACAAGATGTCCGAGGACATGATGGATGCCATCGACATCAGCGGCATTACCAGTCAGCTGCGCCAGCAACAGGATAGCAAAGAGGCAAAGGCCGCTCTTGAGCACTTTACCTGCCAGAAGATCAACTCCAGCCCGGGAGGCTATTGCCTCGAATGGGTGGGTGGCAGCCCGGCGGCATTGCGCACTGGCGAATTAGTCGGCGTGCGTGAACTGGGTCAGAATGAATGGGCGATAGGTGTAGTACGCTGGGTGAAGCAGCTGGCTCATCAGGGTGCCCAGTTTGGTGTGGAGTTGCTCGCCCCACGGGCGACACCATCCGCCGCCAGAGCATTGCGCAAGACCGGTGACGCCGGTAACTTCATGCGCGCGCTGCTGTTGCCGGCCCTGCATGCTATTGGTCAGCCTGCCACTCTGCTGGTGCCGACGGTAGGCTTTCAGGCGGGTGGCAAGGTTGATATGGTTGCCAACAATGAGAGCCAACGGGTGACTTTCCACCGCAAGGTGAACGGCACTGCCAGTTTTGGCCAGTATGAATTCCGAGTCGTGCAGTCCGGGGGCAGCGCGGCCGTAGCAGAACCCGACGACAAGGACAGTGGTGAGGACTTCGATTCCATCTGGACGAGCCTCTGACGGCGGGCTTCACTTCATCAGGGATATTCCGGCTTTAATATGTGTTGCTGGCGGCAGGGTGTCGCCTTTTCCGGCGGATTTGAATGAGTTACACGCTTGAACATGTAAGGCTGCTGATCGTCCACGATTCTCAGGACGAAGCCGAACAGCTGATGAACTTGCTGCGCAATGCCGGCAAGGTTACCCGTGCCGAAATTGCTCTCAGTGAAGATGACTTCATTCGCGCCGTGAAGAGTGGTAGCTGGGAGCTGGTGGTCTGTCGCCCCCAGGTCGGCAACTGCGACTACAAGAAAATCCTCTCCCATCTGCATCGACTCGGCAAGGCTCTGCCGATGATTGTGCTGGTGGATGATTTTTCTCCCTCGGTAATGGCAGATGCCATGAATGCCGGCGCGCGCATGGTTGCGCCGACCAGCGAGAAAGATCTTCTCATGCTGTTGATTGAGCGGCAGATCGAATACCTGTCCCTTCGCAAGGAGCTGCAGCATAGCCAGTTGGCGTTGCATGATGCCGAGAAGCGTTTGTCGGTATTAATGGATCAGAGTCGTGATGCTATCGCCTATGTTGTTGACGGTATGCATATCCATGCCAATGAGGTCTACCTCGAGAAGTTTGGCTACGACAGTTCCGATGATCTGGCCGGCATGCCGATTATGGATATGGTGTCCGCATCTGATCACGAGAAACTGAAGAAGCTATTGCGCAGCCGGGCTCAGAATGAGAATCAGACCAATGAACTTGAATGCAAGGGCATTGGCGCAGATGGCAAGGAGTTCGACGCAGTATTCGTGTTCTCCGCCTCGACCTATGACGGTGAGGCCTGTACCCAGATTGTGATCCGCTCACCGGAAGTGGATGAAAGTGCGTTGCAGGAAAAGCTGCAGGAAATGAGCCAGATTGATCAGGTGACCGGTTTGTATAACCGTGGCTGGTTCCTGGAGCGTGTCGACAAGGCGCTGGCGGACGCAGTGCGAAGTGGTCACATGTATGCATTGTCGCTGATTCGCATTGATGATTATGAAGTACACCAGAGCGCCGTGGGTCTGGATGGTGCAGATGAGCTTCTGCGACAGATGGCAGAGCTGATCAAGAGCAAGTTCGGTAGTGATGCGCACTACTCTCGTATCGGCGGTGAAGATTTTGCGGTACTCGTTAATGTCAACGATCGTGAGGTCGGCGGCGACCAGGCAGAAGTGATCCGCGCGGCGATTGAGAAGATGATGCCAGTGGTGGCGTCAAGAACCCTGCAGGTTTCTGCATCTGTTGGCGTGGCCTTTGTAACAGACGATACCCGCTCGGCGCAGTCAGCAATTAACAAGGCGCTGGAGTGCTGTGTTCGTGCCCGCGAAGAAAGCAAGGGTAAGGGCAACGCAATTTATGTGCATAGCCCGATGGATGATGTTGAGGCAGGGTCGTCCGAAGCCGTGGCGCTGGTGCTGCGTGGTGCGCTGGAGAAGGGCGCGCTCGGGTTGCAGTATCAGGCGATCATGAACCTGGAAGATGACAGCAATCACTTCTTCGAAGTATTTGTGCATTTGCCACAGGCAGACGGCACGATCCTGCAGCCGGCGCAGTTTATGCCGGTGGCCGGCGAGCTGGGCATGGCCGGCAAGATTGATCGCTGGGTATTGCTCAATGCCATCAAGGCTGCTGCGGCATTGCCCGGGGAAGTGTATCTGCTGATTAACCTTAGCGGGTTCTCCTTGCAGGACGCGGGCCTCGCCGACTGGATCGGCAAGGCGATCAAGGCTTCGAAGATGCCGGGCCAGCTGGTTACCTTCCAGTTTTCGGAGGTGGATATCACCAATCATCTCAAGCAGGCTGCGGATTTCTCGGCAAAGATCCATCAGCTTGGCTGCAAGGTGTCGGTCAGTCGGTTTGCCGGCGCGCAGGAGCCTTTCAAGCTGTTCGATCATGTGCCGGTGGACATGGTCAAGTTTGATGGCAGCTATACGCAGGATCTTGGCAACAAGGACAGCAAGGACAAGTTTGCCAGGTTGATCAGTACTGCGTCCGGCCGCGGCAAGAAAGTCATGGTGGGTTTTGTGGAAACGGCGAGCCAGATGCAGACGCTCTGGACCATGGGTGGGGTGAATTTTCTGCAGGGCTTTTACATGCAGCCGCCGGTGGGGCAGATTCAGATCGCCGAAGGCGAGTAAGTACAGCGGCCCGTTATTCGGCGCCGCCGGACGCCAGCAGCTCAGCCTGATCCCGGTCGCGCACTCCAATCAGATACAGAATACCGTCCAGACCCAGTGTGGAGATCGCCTGCTTGGCGGTTTCCTTGACCAGCGGCTTGGCCCGAAAGGCAATGCCCAGCCCGGCAATGCCGAGCATGGGCAGATCGTTGGCGCCATCGCCCACCGCAATCACCTGCTCCAGACTGATGCCTTCCTGAGCGGCGATTTCCCGCAACAGTTCTGCCTTGCGCTGACCATTGACGATCTGCCCGGCAACCCGGCCGGTGACCTTGCCGTTTTCGATCTCCAGCTCATTGGCATGGACATGATCAATGCCAAGGCGCTGCTGCAGGTACTTGCCAAACCAGGTAAAGCCGCCAGACAGAATGGCGGTACGGTAACCCAGAGCTTTCAGGGTGGCGATCAGGCGCTCAGCGCCTTCAGTCAGTTTCAGGCGTGACCGCACCCGTTCCAGTGCGGCCTCGTCGAGACCTTCGAGCAGGGCGACCCGACGACGGAAGCTTTCGTTGAAATCCAGCTCGCCACGCATGGCCCGCTCGGTAATTTCCGATACCTGCTCGCCAACACCAGCCTCTCGGGCCAGTTCGTCAATCACTTCCGACTCAATCAGGGTCGAGTCCATATCAAACGCCACCAGTCTGCGGTTACGGCGGAAGGCGGTGTCTTTCTGGAAGGCGATATCGACATTGCGCTCATTGGCGATGCGCAGGAACTCGGCACGCATGGCTTCGCTGCTGGCCGGCTCGCCACGTACAGACACTTCAATGCAGGCGCGGGCGTCCTCATCGACGCCTTCGCCTTCGAGATGGACGCGACCGGACAGGCGATTGATGCTGTCGATATTGAGCCGGTTTTGCGCCACCACCGCAGTCACATCGCTAAGCTGTTCGGCAGTAATTTTGCGCGCCAGCAGGGTAATGATATAGCGGTCCTTGCCCTGACCGGATACCCAGTCCTCGTAGCGATCATGATCAATCGGCCGGAACCGGACCGAGATATTCAGCTTATGGGCTTCGAACAGCAGGTCTTTGAGTACCGGTGAGGTTTCCCGGCCCGGGGGCACTTCGATCAGGATGCCGAGCGACAGCGAGTCATGGATCACCGCCTGGCCAATATCGAGGATATTCAGCTGATACAGGGCGAGGATGCGGGTAAAGGCAGCGGTCAAGCCGGGCCGGTCGCCACCGGTTACCTGAATCAGAATAATCTCGCGCACAGCCGGTCTCCTCGTAACGTGGCGCACAGTATAGCGTGCCGCGCCGGGTGCTGCTGCTATACTGCGCGCCATAATCGGAGGGTCGGGCATGCCCGCAGACAGGATCGACTGGCGCAACTGGTGGCAACAGGAACAGCAGCTGATTCGTGAGCTGATGCTGATGCTGCTGATGGCGGTGGTGGTCGGCGTTTATTTTCTTGAGCACTCGCGCATGGCGATGGAGCAGAGCCAGCGGCAATCCGCCGAGGCGCTGGCCCAGCAGCTGGCGACCAGTGCGGCGGAGTATCTGGCTTCCGGCAATCTGGTTAGCCTCAATGTCATGGCGTCACAGACTGCGGATCTGGATCTGGTCGCCCGAGTTGAAATCCGTAACCACGCCAATAGTGTGCTGGCCAGCGCCGGGGACAGCGCCGCACCGGGCATGTCGGTGAGCCGGCCGGTGCGAATTGATGACCAGACGCTGGTTGGCACGGCGGTGATTTGGCCAAACCCGGTGGATGCCGAGCGTGGCCGCAAACTGGAAACCCGCTTTGTGCTGGTGGCGCTGAGTCTGCTGGGCCTGCGCCTGCTGATTGAGCTGGCGTGGCGACGGCTGCGGGCTGAGCCGGAACCGGAGCCCGCGGCCGAGGATGAAATACTGGAAGCGGATCTGGTGCCGGTGCTGACCATGAACCAGACCAGCGAAGCACCACGGGCCTGGCTGCGCATTGGCATCGTCAACTTTGACCGGATCAAGCAGCGCTTTACCACCGACATGGTCCGTGACCTGTTGGAAGATTATGGCGCTCTGTTGCATCAGGTGGCTGAGGTTTATGGCGGCAGGGTGCAGCAAGTGCTTGGCGAAGAGGCGTCGCTGACCATCACTGGTGAGACCCGGGCCGAAGCCTGCTTTCAGGCGCTTTGCGCGGGCACCCTGTTTCGTCGTCTGGCACGCGATGTCAGCGAGCAGCGCAAGGAGCAGGGTCGTACGCCACTGGAATTCAAGTTGCTGGTCACCACTGGTAGCGATCTTGCCCACAGTTGGGCGCTCTGCCTTGCCGGCTTGCCCGGGAGAGTGCACGTGCCGGAATCGGAAATGGTGCGCTATGAGCTCGACACCCGCCTGCTGTTTCATGGCGAGCGTTGCCTGAACGTACTCTCGGAAGGGGAGACGGTGCGGTTGCAGCCGATCGAACAGTTGGCGCAGCGTTACCAGAAACTGATTGCCGATCAGGCGGCGCGTCTGCTTGGTGAGCAGGACGCGCCCGCGGCGTCCTGAATTATTTCAACGTGCCGATCTTCTGACCCATCTGTACCGGGCTGTCACTGGTCAGGCCCTGCAGGAATTCTGCCTTGCCTTCCGGGAACAGCAGAATAGCGGTGGAGCCAAGCAGGAAGCGGCCCAGCTCATCACCTTTTTCCAGGCGAATGGCATCGCGTGCCGGGTAGCGAGTGCGCGTTACCGTGCGTGCCAGCGGCGTCACCTGACCGGCAAAAACCGTTTCGATACCGGCGACAATCATGGCGCCAACCAGAATCACCACGAACGGGCCCTGCTCGCTGTCGAACACACACACGGCACGCTCGTTACGGGCAAACAGATCCGGAATCTGCCGGGTGGTGGCCTGATTTACCGAGAACAACCGGCCCGGCACATAAATCATTTCCCGTAGCGTGCCGGAAAGCGGCATATGTACGCGGTGGTAATCCTTCGGTGAAAGATACACGGTGGCGAAATGGCCGTTGATAAATTCGCTGGCCAGTTCCTGATCGCCGCCGACCAGTTCATACAGGGAAAAATACTGGCCCTTGGCCTGCAGTACGTCAGAGCCACGAATGCGGCCCAGCTGGCTGATGGCGCCATCCGCCGGCGAAACAATGGCGTCCTTGTCAGCGCATATCGGCCGCATGCCGTCTTTCAGGGCGCGGGTAAAAAAGGCGTTGAAGGTCGGATACTGATCCGGGTCTTCAACTTCGGCTTCCTGCATGTTGATGTTGAACTGCTTCAGAAACACGTTGATGAAGGTGGTCTTGATCCACGGCGTTTCGCTGCGCGCCAGCGCACCCACAGCACGGGAGATCAGGTGATGCGGCAGGATCAGTTGCAGCAGGCCAAACAGTTTTTCAAGAAACGGATTCACAGCAAGCCTCATTCAGTATGCAGGGTAGTGAGTTTTTCAGAGCAGCGGGTTCAGGATTTTTCCACCGGTGTATCAGGATGGTTACCCCATTCGGACCAGGAGCCGGCATAGGCGCGAACGTTCAGCCCCAGTAATTTGCCCACCAGCCAGCTGTAGCTGGAGCGGTGATGGGTTTGGCAATGGACAATAATTTCCTTGTCAGCGCTCAGGCCTCGGGCCGCCATTTCATTGCGTACCGCATCGAGATCGCGAATGCGCAAATGCCGGCTGCGATCCATCGGCTCAGTCCACTCGTAATGCACGGCGCCGGGAATATGGCCTGCTTTCTGGGCAAAAGCACGTACGCCGGAATATTCCTCTTCCGAGCGGGCATCCCAGATGGCGAGTTTCGGATCATTCAGTCGCTGCATAAGTTCCTGCAACGAAATGTCGGTGTGATCGAGAATGCGTTCGATCCGGTATTCCGTGGCCGTGCGTTCGTGACTTTGCATGTCGGTCGGCAGGCCTTCAGCAAGCCAGGCGTGAATGCCGCCGTTCAGCCAGGAGTAGCGTTGATGGCCGATACTTTCCAGCACCCACAGCAGACGACCGGCCCAGCCACCGCCTTCGTCGTCGCAGGCCACCACATGGGTATTCGGGGTCAGGCCGAGATCGCTGAACAGCGCCTCCAGCGAGCCCTTGTCCGGCAGCAGCCCGGGGGCCGGCTGAGTGCCTTTCTGCAAGGCGCGGAAATCGAGGTGCACGGCGCCGGGGATATGGGCCTGCTGGTACACCTGCGACTTGCCCAGATCGACAATCAGCAGATCGGATTCACCAAGTCGCTCGGCCAGGGTCTGCGGTTCCAGCAGCAGGGGCAGGGGACTGCTCATGATCTCGGGTCCTGTGGTTCAGAGGGTGCATTCTAGCCTGATTTTTCAATCGGAGCGCTGCAGCGGAGCAGGCCGGTCTCTTGCAGGAGCCGTCGACCGACGGCGAAAGAATCGCGACCGATCGGCCGCTCCTGCAGCAAGTCAGCTCAGTAACGTTCGCGGCCTTCTTCATCGAGGGTATCGGCGATGCGGTAGAAATTCTCCAGGCGTTCGGCGCTGATGTTGCCCTGCTCCGCGCCCAGACGCAGGGCACAGCCGGGTTCATGGCGATGCGAGCAATTGCGGAACTTGCAGTGCCCGGCCAGCGGCGCCAGATCACAGTAGCCGCTGAGCAGCTCCGCTTCACTGATATGCCAGAGGCCGAATTCGCGCACCCCAGGGGAATCGATCAGGCGGCCGCCGCCGGGCAGGTGGAACAGCCGGGCGGTGACCGTGGTGTGCTGACCGAGGCCGGATCGTGTCGATAGCTCACTGACTTCCAGCGCCGCGGCCGGCAGCAGCGCGTTCACCAGCGACGACTTGCCAACCCCGGATTGGCCGACAAACACCGAGGTGTGTCCTGCCAGCGCCTGAAACAGCGGCTGCAAGCCATCGCCGGCGGTGGCCGAAACTTCCAGCACGGTGTAGCCGATGCGTCGATACAGCGCGCACAGTGCGGCGATCTGTTCACGATCGCTGTCGTTGATCAGGTCGGCCTTGTTCAGCACCAGCAGTGGCCGGATATCGCTCAGCTCGGCGGCCACCAGATAACGGTCCAGCAGCACCGACGACGGGGTCGGCTGCGGTGCGAACACCACCAGCATCAAGTCGACATTGGCGGCCACCGGCTTCAGGTTGCCGTACTGGTCAGGCCGGCGCAGCACGGTTTGCCGCGGGACAATCGCCGTGACAACCCCGGTGCCTTCGTTCAGTGGCGGCTGGAACAGCACCCGGTCGCCGACCACCAGCTGTTCAAGCGTGGCGCGGAAATGACAGCGGAATGACTCGCCCTGCTCATTGCTGACAATCACCTGCTGGCCATAGTGGGTAGTGACCAGACCGTGCTGCTCGGTGCCAAAGGCATCGGATGGTGCATCATCTTCACGGGCAGCACGCTTCGTCGCCCGGGCGAGGCGTTCTTCCTGGATCTTGTCGATGCGCCATTGCTGGCGGCGGCTGAGATTGCGTTTGCTCATGGCCGGCAACATAGCCGCAGAGCGTCGCCGACACAATGTCGGCGAAGCGACGCTTGGGCCGGCCGGCACTTCGCGCTACAGTGCGGCAAGTGTCATCACCCGGGAGAACCGCATGGGCGCCATGGCGATGCAAGGCAAAACCGTTCTGATTACCGGTGCCAACAGTGGTATTGGCAAGGTCGCCGCCAGCACGCTGGCCGGCATGGGTGCCACCGTCATTCTGGCCTGCCGCCGGCCGGATGCCGCCGAAGCGGCCATGGCGGAAATACGTCAGCAGCACCCCGAGGCGTCGCTGGCGTTTGTCCAGATTGATCTGGCCTCGCTGGCTTCGGTGCGCCGGGCGGCGGCGGAAGTGATGGCAAAACATCCGTCGATTGATGTGCTGATCAACAATGCCGGCCTCGCCAACATGAAGCGTGAGCTCAGCGCCGATGGTTTTGAGATGACCTTTGCAGTTAACCACCTCGGCCCGTTTCTGCTCACCAATCTGTTGCTGCCGGCGTTGCGCGCGGCGAAAGGCCGGGTGATCACGGTGGCCTCCGGCGCCCATGTCGCCGGCAAGATGCACTGGGACAATCTTCAGCTTGAGCGCGGCTATTTTGTGTTGCGTTCCTACGCCCAGTCGAAGCTTGCCAATATCCTGTTCACCAAGGCGCTGGCCGCGCGAGTGGCGGCGGATGGTATTCACGCCAACTGCCTGCACCCCGGTGCAGTGTCCACTAATATCTGGCCGGAGCGGAACTGGCTGGAAAAAACTTTCAGCAAGGTACTGCGGTGGTTTCTGATTTCACCGAAGCAGGGTGCCCGCACTTCAATCTGGCTTGCCAGCGGCGATGTTGGTGGTAAAGCCAATGGAAGCTATTTCGAAAACTGCCGTGAGAAAACCCCGAGCCGGGCGGCGCGAAACCACGATGCTGCGGAAAGACTCTGGGATATTTCCGCCAAACTGACGGGACTGAAATGAACAACAAGCGTGACAACCTGATCTGGATTGATCTGGAGATGACCGGCCTGAATCCGGACACCGACCGGATTATCGAAATCGCCACCATCGTCACTGATGCCCAGCTCAATATCCTCGCTGAAGGCCCGGTACTGGCGGTACACCAGAGTGACGAGGTGCTGAGCCAGATGGATGAGTGGAACACTAACCAGCATGGTGGTTCCGGGCTGGTCGACCGGGTGCGGCAAAGTGAATATGACGAGCGCCGAGCCGAAGCCGAAACTATCGACTTCCTGCAGCAGTGGGTCGAGCGCGGCATGTCACCGATGTGCGGTAACAGCATCTGCCAGGACCGCCGCTTCCTCTGGCGCGGCATGCCACAACTGGAAGCCTACTTTCATTATCGTAATCTGGATGTGTCCACCATCAAGGAACTGGCCCGGCGCTGGAAGCCGGAGGTACTGGAGGGTGTGAAAAAATCCGGCGCCCATCTGGCACTGGACGATATTCGCGATTCGATTGAAGAACTGAAATATTACCGCGGGCAAGTGTTCAGCATCTGACAAGTTGTTTCCGGTCGGGCAAGGAGCGTCTGATGATCGAAACCGCCAGTGTTGCCTTCGCCACATTCTTCGCCACCATTGGCCCGCTGGATGTGGCGGCGATCTTTGCCGCGCTTACCGCCAACGCCAGCCAGCAGCACAAACGCGCCATGGCGCTGCGCGGCGTTTTTATTGCTGCAGTGATTCTGGTGCTGTTTGCGCTAGTCGGTGAGCGGCTGCTGGATACCCTCGGTATTACCCTTCCTGCGCTACGTACAGCCGGTGGCATTCTGTTGCTGTTGATCGGTATCGATATGGTATTTGCCCGCGAGTCCGGTGGAGTCTCCACCACCGACGAAGAAGAGCAGGAGGCGGCCTCGAAGCAGGACATCTCGGTATTCCCCATCGCCACGCCGCTGATTGCTGGCCCCGGCGCCATGGGCGCGGCGATTCTGCTGATGGCTGATGCGGAAGGCAATGTCACTCTGCAGGCAGTGGTCATCG
This sequence comes from Alcanivoracaceae bacterium, assembly GCA_023146255.1. Lineage (GTDB taxonomy): Bacteria > Pseudomonadota > Gammaproteobacteria > Pseudomonadales > Alcanivoracaceae > PGZG01. The sequence goes on along the minus strand of JAGLCJ010000012.1, from coordinate 23,729 downwards.
GTTCATTAATGCTGGTGTTGCTGTTGACATTGGTGTCGCTGATGCTGGCAAGCCAGATCCACAAATTGCTCGGCGTTACCGGCATGCATGTAATTAGCCGGGTGATGGGGATTCTGCTGGCGGCGCTGGCGGTGCAGTTTATTTTTGACGGCATCGGCAACAGCCAGATTTTTTCTGGCTGATCAATCTCGTGCGGATGAGGTTCTAATGGGAAATTTCCGGGCTCTCTTGATCTTCCTGCTTATGCCATTAACAGCTCAGGCTGGCGAGGCAGAGCTCGTGGTGTTGCTGCACGGTCTGGCGCGCTCTCCGGATTCTATGGAAAAAATGAAGCACTCTCTGGAGCAGGAAGGTTATGAGGTCTGCAACCTTGGCTACCCGTCCACCGAGCAATCGATCGAGCAGTTGGCCGCAGATCAGGTGCTGCCCGCCATTCATGCGTGCAGCGGCCCTGAGCGCCGGCGAACGCACTTTGTTACCCATTCGCTCGGCGGCATTATCGTGCGCCAGCTGCATGCAATGTCAGCAGTTGATGCGGAGCTGCGGTTCGGCCGGGTGGTCATGCTTGGTCCGCCGAACGGTGGCAGTGAAGTGGTAGACAAACTGGGCGGCATGCCGCCGTTTCAGTGGCTGAATGGCCCTGCAGGCCAGCAGCTGGGAACGGATAAGGATGCCGTGCCGGTGCGTCTTGGTGCGACGGATCTTGAGGTTGGTGTGATTGCCGGCAACCGTTCCATCAACCTGATTCTGTCAACGCTGATTCCCGGTGATGATGACGGCAAGGTGTCGATCGATAATGCCCGGCTCGAAGGGATGAAAGATTTTATCGTGCTGCCTGTCAGTCATCCGTTCCTGATGAAGGATGACGATGTGATCCGGCAGACGATCAACTTTCTGGAAGCAGGCGCTTTTCAGCATCCAGTACCTGATGCATGAACTCGAGATATCTGTCTGCCACCTGATCTGCCGCTTCCATCTGCGGGTAGTGGCCAATCTCCGGCAGCTCCGCCAGATAGGTCAGTGGCAGTTCAAGTTCGCGGAATCGCGCCACCATGTGCGCGCCGGATACCGGGTCTGCGGAACCGTTGATCAGTGCCACCGGTATCTTCGCGTCGCGAATGGCAGCCACCCAGCGTTCGCGATGCTGGCGCCGGTCACGCATGTAGGTGATCAGGTTATGGAAGATATGCTTGCCGTTGTTATGCATCACCAGCGACCAGTAATCGGCCAGCTCCTGCGCATCCGGCTTTGTCGCCGGGCCGAACACCTTTGACATGGCGCGATCAAACGAGCGCTTGTTGGAGAGTTTGTTCAGCAGCGGCCCGAGCGGGCTGAGCAGCAGCTTCTGGGTCAGCAGGGCGCGGTGGGTTTCCGGGAACAGGCCGCCATTGAGAAAACACACCGATAACCATTCACCTGCACCCTGACCGGCATTCTGTCGCGCCAGCAACTCCTGGGCGACGGTGTCGCCGTAATCATGGGCCAATACGTGAAAGCGGGTCAGGCCCAGTTCTCGTACCAGCGCTTCGAACAGGTCGGCCTGTTCGTGAATGGCATAACGATGTGCTGCCGGCTTGTCGGAAAAGCCGAAACCGAGCATGTCCATTGTCACCAGCCGATACTGCTGGCGCAGTGTCGGCCAGATCCGATGCCAGTCCCAGCTGGCGGTGGGGAAGCCGTGGATCAGCAAAATGGTGTCCTGATCCTGTTCGCCCTCATCCACAACAAACAACTGAAAGCCGTTCAGGTTGTGAAAGCTGCCACGGCGTTGCCATTGGTCGGGGCGCATGCTGTTCTCCGGAATGCTGACGCAGTATTGAGCTGTCATTGATATCGTCGGCCTGTTGCGATATCCATGACCGGTATCGCAACTCACCGAACAATAACAGAAGAGGCCGCCATGAGTGAGCAGCAGTGGGATTACCTGATTCAGGGCGCCACCGTGTTTGATGGCAGTGGTGCGTCAGCGAAGCGTGAAGATATTGCCATTGCTGCTGGCCGCATCGCCGCCCGTGGCGTAAGTCTGGATGCCGGCAGGGCGCGCAGGGTAATTGACGGCAACGGCCGCTGGGCCATGCCCGGTCTGTTCGATATTCACACCCACTATGATCTGGAGCTGGAAGTGGCGCCGGGCCTGCCGGAATCCGTGCGTCATGGCACCACCACGGTGGTGATCGCCAATTGCAGCCTCGGTCTCGCCTTCGGTGCCCAGCGCAAGGATGGCGCCGACCCGATCGTGGATTGTTACGCCCGGGTGGAGAACATTCCGAAATCGGTGCTGCGTGCCGCTGCGGACAAAGTCGACTGGCATAGCCCGCGTGAATACCTGCAGCATCTGAATACGCTCAGCCTTGGTCCCAATGTGGTGGCGTTGCTGCCGCACTCAATGCTGCGTATCGAGGTGATGGGATTTCAGAACAGCATTTCCCGGGATCCCACGGAAGAAGAGTTGCTGAGAATGGAATCGCTATTGGAACAGGCGCTGGACAACGGCTACGCCGGCATGTCCACCGATGCATTGCCATTTCATTACCTTGCCAATCAACCCAACACCGACAAAACCATTCCCACCCAGTTTGCCAAATATGCAGAACTGAAACGGCTCACGGATGTGCTGCGCCGCCGCGGCGCGGTATGGCAGGCGACGCCGCCCAAGGACAGCACCATCGGTACCATTCGCACCTTCCTGCTCAGTTGTGGCCGCCTGCATGGCAAACCGCTGACGACGACAGTGGTGGCCGCGCTGGATGTGCAGGCGAACAGAAAAATCGTACGCCTCGGCCGCTTGCTGGCAAGGGTACTGAATTCCCGCTTTCTGAATGGCGATTTCCACCTGCAGGCACTGGCGGCGCCGTTCAAGGTCTGGTCCGATGGCGCCGTCACTCCGCTATCGGAAGAAATTCCCGAATTGCGCGCGCTGAACGAAATCGATCTGGAAGATCGCGCCGGCCGTCGCCGGGTGCTGGATGATCCGGCCTATATCAAGCGCTTCAAGGCGATGTGGATGCACGGCAAGTCCGGCTTTGGCCCGGCCCGCCTGAAACGCCTGCTGCGCCTTGAGGATTACGCCTTCAATCGCACGCTGGCAGACATGGTGATTGATCTGTGTCCGTTGCCGTCCTGGCAGGGAATGAATTTCCAGCAGGTGTTCGAGCGGGTGTTGAGCGCTAACGGTCGGGGCGGTGCTGTCACTTCCGCAGAAGAACAGCAGGTGATCAGCGAATTCTTCAGCGATGTGCAGGACGAAGCCGATTTCATGCTCGGCATGCTCCGCGCCTTCGATCTGGAACTAAGCTGGTACACCGTGTCTGCCAATCGTGACGAGAACATGGTGCGTGAACTGTTAATGGACCCGCTGCTACTGCCTGGCTTCAACGACTGCGGCGCTCACCTCACCAACATGGCGTTCTACGACGGAAACCTGCGTGCTCTGAAACTGGCGGCACAGGGTGGCGATAAGGATGTCGCCTATATGGTCAAACGCCTGACCCGCGACGCGGCAAAGGTATTCCGGGTTAAAGGCGGCACGATTGAAGTTGGCGATCAGGCTGACTTGATCCTGATCGACCCTGAGGCGCTGCAGCGCTTCGATCACCACAACAGTGTGCAGCGCATCTACCGCGACGAGTTCCAGCACGATCAGCTGGTGAACCGCACCGACGGCGTGGTGCCGTTGGTGATGATCAAGGGGCACCCAGCCTGGAGCCGTGATCAGTTCGAGGAAAATTTTGGCAGGCAGAAGTTTGGCCGAGTATTGGAAACGATATTTTAAGGGGCTGTACTAGGCCTTCTTAATCACGCTGATGATGTATAGCAGAATAACCGCGCCGATCGTGGCCATAATGATCGAGCCTAGTAATCCGCCAGTGGTAATGCCGACCAGACCAAACAGAAAGCCGCCCAATACTGACCCGACAATGCCGACAATGATGTTGCCGATCACGCCAAAGCCCTTGCCTTTGACGATAGTGCCGGCCAGCCAGCCTACCAGAGCGCCGATTGCCAGAAAAATTAACAGGCTGATGATGTCCATGTCGCCTCCAGAGGTGATTGCTAATAAAACTCCGTGCAGAACATCATGCTCGCAGTATCAGAAGATTCATAGTCCCGATCGAGCATCGGCAGTGTTTTGGCTGTGACGGAATCAGCTCATCTCGACGTTGTGATAAACGTTCTGCACGTCATCGAGTTCATTGAGCATCGAAAGGAATTTATCCAGCATGGCTACATCGTCGCCTTCGACGGTGGTGTAGCTATGCGGGATGAACTGGATTTCATCCACCTCGAAATCGATCTCGCCAAATGCATCAAGTAAGGCCTGACGTGCCTTGGCATACTCGGTGTTGGGTGTGAATACGGTGATCTTGCCGTCTTCGCTCTCGACGTCGGTAACGTCCACATCGGCTTCCATCAGCGCTTCCAGTACCGCGTCTTCGTCATCATGGGCGAACATGAAAATCGCCGCATGATCGAACATGTGGGCCACCGCGCCGGGGGTGCCGATCTTGCTCTTGGTCTTGGTGAAGGCAAGGCGTACATCGCCGAAGGTGCGGTTCGGGTTATCGGTCAGGCAATCAACGATTACCATGCAGTTGCCCGGGCCGTAACCCTCATAGCGCGCGGGCGCATAATCCTCGCCGCCGCCGCCTTTGGCCTTGTCCAGCGCCTTTTCGATCACGTGGGCCGGTACCTGATCCTTTTTGGCGCGTTCGATCAGCCCGCGCAGGGTCAGGTTGGCGGTCGGGTCGATACCTCCGGACTTGGCGCAGACATAGATTTCACGACCATAGCGGCTGTAGACCTTGGCTTTCATATCCGAGGTCTTGGCCATCGACGCTTTGCGGTTCTGGTAGGCGCGGCCCATAACTCACACTCTCACTTTTCAGGATGGGCGCATTCTAGGGGAAAAGCCCCGGTCGAGCACAGCCTTGTCAGGGCCCACTGCACGTGCTCCCCGACCATCTCCGGGACGTCGCCCAGGCGCTGCTGGAGTGCCGCAATCACCTTCGGGGACGCCGGTCCGTTGCCCAGTGCCACCGCCAGGTTCCTCAACCAGCCGGCATAACCGGTGCGCCGTATCGGCGAACCCTCCGTGCGCTGCAGAAACTGGTCTTCGTTCCACATAAACAGCTCCAGCAACGAAGCCTGATCCAGTCCATGGCGCGGCTTGAAATCGCCTTCATCGGTATGCCGGGCAAAGCGATTCCACGGGCACACCAGCTGGCAGTCGTCGCAGCCGAAAATGCGGTTGCCGATCAGCGGGCGAAGCTCAACGGGAATCGAACCCTTGTGTTCAATGGTGAGATAGGAAATGCATTTGCCGGCGTCGAGCTGATACGGCGCGATGATCGCGGCGGTGGGGCAGATGTCGATGCAGGCGCTGCAGGTGCCGCAGTGGTTGCTGGCGGGTTGGTCCACCGGCAGTGGCAGGTCGGTGTAGATTTCGCCAAGGAAAAACCAGCTGCCGGCGTTGCGGTTGATGATCAGGGTGTGTTTGCCCTGCCAGCCGAGGCCGGCCTTTTCTGCCAGCGGCTTTTCCATCACCGGCGCGCTGTCGACGAACGCGCGGGCCAGTTCGCTGTCCTTGACTGCGTGACGAATCTGTTCGGCCAGTTTGCCGAGGCGTTTGCGGATCAGTTTGTGATAGTCGCGGCCCAGCGCGTAGCGCGATATGTAGGCTTTGTTCGGGTCGCGCAGCACGGTCATGGTTTCGGTGTCGGCGGGCAGGTAGTCCATCCGCAGCGAAATCACCCGCAGGGTACCAGGCTCAAGGTCTGCCGGGCGGCTGCGTTTGCGACCGTGGGCCGCCATCCAGTCCATGCTGGCCTGGTGGCCCTCGGCCAGCCAGGCATCCAGTCGTTGCTCGGCGAGGCTCAGGTCGGTGTCGGCAATGCCAACCTGCTGGAAGCCGAGTTCACGGCCCCAGTGCTTGATCTGCGATGCCAGTTCGATGAGGTCCACGGAAGGCCATGAGCTTGTCGGCAGGGAGGGCTATAATCGTCGCCATTCACGAGGGGTGCAAATATGCCAGCCAAAGAGTTTCCGCAGATGCTGCATAACGCCGCCGGGGTGCGCGAGCTCGATCGCCGCGCCATCGAGCAGGCCGGTATCGCCGGTGAAACGCTGATGATCCGTGCTGGCGAGGCAGCGTTCCGGCGTTTGCAGGAACACTGGCCGGATTGCCGGCAGCCGGCGATTGTCTGCGGTGCGGGCAATAATGGTGGCGACGGCTATGTGGTGGCGCTGCTGGCGCTGCGCGCCGGGTTGCAGCCACAGGTGTATGCCACGCTTGGGCCCGGCGAATTGAAGGGCGATGCCCGCACCATGGCGGAGCGGGCGCTGGACGATGGCGTGCCGGTGACCGTGCTGAGCCAGATCCGGCCGGACTTCAGCAACCACGACCTGATTGTGGACGGCCTGCTCGGCACTGGCCTGAGCGGTCCGGTGCGTGCCGGGCAGGCGGTGCTGATCGACACCATGAACCAGTCCGGTCTGCCGCTGTTGGCACTGGATATCCCTTCCGGGCTGAGTGCCGACACCGGCGCTGCGTCGGGAGCTGCGGTGCGTGCCGATGTCACTGTCACCTTTGTTGGCATGAAGCGCGGCCTGTTGACCGGAGCCGGGCCGGCGCTGTGCGGGCAGCTGTATTTCGAGGATCTGGCGATTCCGGCGGAGATCCAGCAGTCGCTGGAGGCGGATTGTCAGCGCGTACAGTTGCAGGATTTGCCGTTGCTGCTGCCGCGCCGTCGCCGCGATGCCCACAAGGGCGATCATGGTCATGTGCTGGTGGTCGGTGGCAATCATGGCTATGCCGGCGCGGTGATGCTGGCCGCCGAGGCGGCGGCACGCAGCGGTGCCGGGCTGACCAGCGTTGCCACCCGGCCGGCCCACGTCAGTGCGCTGATCAGTCGGCGCCCGGAAATCATGGTGCGCGGGATCGAGCAGGACAGTGATCTGGCGCCGTTGCTGGCTCGTGCCAGCGTGGTGGTGTGTGGCCCCGGTCTGGGTCAGGACGTCTGGGGGCTGGCGTTACTGCGGGCGGTGCTGGCCAGCCACCTGCCGCTGGTGCTGGATGCTGATGCGTTGAACCTGATCAGCAGTCACCAGCTCCAATGGGGCTCGGCGGCGGTGCTGACGCCGCATCCGGGTGAGGCAGCGCGGCTGCTCGATGGCAGCACCGCCGAGGTGCAGGAGGATCGGTTCACCGCAGTGCGGGCTCTCGCCGGCCGCTATCAGTCGACGGTGTTGCTGAAGGGGCCGGGCACGCTGATTGCCGGGCCGAGCAGCGGGCTGGCGCTGGTGCAGGCCGGTAATCCAGGTATGGCCAGCGGTGGCATGGGCGATGTCCTGTCCGGCATTATCGGCGCGCTGCTGGCGCAGGGACTGGCGCCGTTTGATGCCGCCCGGTTCGGTGCGCTGGTGCACGCCATGGCGGCGGATCGCGCAGTACTGCATCAGGGTGAGCGCGGCCTGCTGGCGACCGATCTGATGCCGCATGTACGGCGTCTACTTAATGGCATCATCAATGGAATCGACGGGTGACGACAGAAACGCTTTGGCTTGCCGATGATGATGCTACCGAGGCGCTCGGTGCGGCGTTGGCAGAACGGGTTAACAACGGGGTGGTCTGGCTGCAGGGTGATCTTGGTGCCGGCAAAACCACGCTGGTACGCGGCTGGTTGCGCGCGCTCGGTCATGTCGGTGCGGTCAAAAGCCCGACTTACACTATCGTCGAGCCGTATCGAGTTGATGATCGGCCGATCTACCACTTTGATCTGTATCGGCTGGCCGATGCCGAAGAGCTGGAGATGATCGGCGGCCGCGACTATTTCGACGAAAATGCACTCTGTCTGGTAGAGTGGCCGCAACGGGCCGGCGCGGCGCTGCCGAAGCCGACACTGGTTGTGACACTGACGCCATCTGCCGGCGGCCGTGAAGCAACACTGAACTTCCCGGAGTCCGCACAGGCATGATGAAGTGGTCAGTTCGAATGCTGCTGGTGATGCTGTGCTGCTGGTGCAGTGCGGTGTTTGCGACCCAGCGTATCGACTCGGTGCGGATGAGCAAGGCGCCAGATTTCACCCGTCTGGTTTTTGATCTGCAGGGCCCGCTTGAGCACACTGTCGACAAGCTCAGCAATCCGGATCGCATCGTTGTCGATCTGAGCGGCGCCAGCCTCGAATTCAATTTCGCCACGCTGGACCTTGGTAACACCCCGATTCGTGAAATTCGCACCGGCCAGCATGCTGCCGATAAGGTGCGGGTGGTGCTGGATTTGCACAGCGCACAACGACCGAAAACCATCATGCTGCCACCAGCGGACGACAATGGCTGGCGACTGGTGGTGGATCTGCTCAACGATCTTGACCCGGAAAGCGACAAGGTCGCCACCACAGCCCCGGCCCCGGTGGTGATGGGTGAGACCCGGCCGAGTGGCAGGCCAATGATTGTTGCCATTGATCCGGGGCATGGCGGTCAGGATCCGGGCGCCATTGGCCCGAGCGGGACTCGGGAAAAAGATGTGGTGCTGCAGATTTCCCGTCGTCTTGCTGACCACATCAACAAGCAGCCCGGCATGCGCGCAGTCCTGATTCGTACCGGGGACTATTATGTGCCGCTGGCGGATCGCCGCCGGATTGCTGCCGATAAACATAATGCCGATGTATTTCTGTCAGTTCACGCCGATGCCTTTACTGACTCGCGTGCCCACGGCGCCTCGATTTTTGCCCTGTCCCATCGTGGTTCCACCAGTGCCAAGGCCAGCTATCTGGCGCGCATCGCCAACGACTCTGACCGGGTCGCCGGGGTGTATCAGGAAGAGCGGGAAAATAATTCGCTTTTGAATGTGCTGGCAGATATGACCACTTCCGGCTCCCTCGCGCACAGCATGGTACTGGGAAGGATGATGCTTGAAGAAATGGGCCAGGTGGTCAAGTTGCATGGCGATCGTACCAAGGTGGAGCAGGCCGGCTTTGCGGTACTGAAAGAGCCGAGCATGGTGTCGCTACTGGTGGAAACCGGGTTTATTTCCAATCGCACTGAGGAAAAAAATCTGCGCAGCAGCGCGCATCAGGAAAAAATGGTCAAGGCCATCGTCAACGGCTTGAACAAGTATTTCGAGATGCATCCGCAGCCGGAAACCTGGTATGCGGAGCAACGCCGAAAAGGTGGCGGCTCGCGGCCAGCGACACATCAGATTGCCAGCGGTGAAACCTTGTCTTCCATTGCCCGGCGTTATTCGGTCTCGGAGAACTCGTTGCGTGAGCATAACAAGCTGCGTGGCGATTCCATCCGCGCCGGTCAGGTGCTGAAAATTCCGCCGGGCTGAAGCCGGTTCTTTTTGTCTTCTTTGTTTTCAATCGGGGAACCCTGTGTCTCGCATTCAGTTGCTGGATCCGCGTCTTGCCAACCAGATCGCCGCCGGTGAGGTGGTCGAGCGGCCGGCATCCGTGCTCAAGGAACTGTTGGAGAACGCCCTGGATGCCGGCGCTGACCAGATTCAGGTGGATGCGGAGCAGGGCGGCGTCAAGCTGGTCCGGGTGCGCGATAATGGCAGTGGCATTGGCGCCGATGATCTGCCGCTGGCGCTGTCGCGGCACGCCACCAGCAAGATCCGCACGCTCGATGATCTGGAAGCCATCGGTTCGCTCGGCTTTCGCGGTGAAGCGCTGGCGGCAATCAGTTCGGTATCGCGTCTGACTCTGACCTCGAATGTGGCCGACAATCCGGAAGGTTGGCAAGTGTCGGTGGAGGGGCGCGATATGGCCGCACAGGTGCAACCGGCGGCGCATCCACGTGGCACCACGGTGGAAATGCGCGACCTGTTTTTCAATACGCCAGCGCGGCGCCGTTTTCTGCGCGCCGAGAAAACCGAATTCAATCATCTTGAAGAAGTATTCCGGCGCATTGCCCTGAGCGAGTTCAGCACCGCATTTCGTCTGGTGCATAACCAGAAGGTGGTGCACCAGTTGCCGGCGGCCACCAGCGATGCCCACCGGGCCCAGCGTATTGCCCGCCTGTGTGGCAGTGCCTTTATGGAACAATCGATTACCGTGGATATCGAGCATGGCGGGTTGCGGTTGCATGGCTGGCTTGGCTTGCCGACTTTCTCCCGGGCGCAATCGGATCTGCAGTATTTCTTCGTCAACGGCAGGGTGATTCGCGATCGTGTGGTCAGCCATGCGGTGCGTCAGGCCTATCAGGATGTGCTCTACCATGGTCGTCACCCGGCCTATGTATTGTTTTTTGAGCTGGATCCGGCTCAGGTCGACGTCAATGTGCACCCGACCAAACATGAAGTGCGTTTCCGTGAGCAGCGCATGGTGCATGATTTTCTGTATCGGTCGTTGCATCGCGCCATTGCGGATGTGCGTCCTGGCGGCGAGCAGTCGGCAGCGGAGCGTGGCGCGATGCAGGAATCCGTTGCTGCGTCGACGCCGGTGTTGTCCGAACAATCCGGTCTGGCACTCGGTACGCCGATGGCGTCGCGCCCGTCCTTCTCCGGCGAAGGTATGACCCAGGCAGCGCAATATGCCGATCTGGTCCGGCCACGCATTGCCGAGTCCGCGCCGTCTTTTTCTGCCCCGGCCATGGCGCAGGCGGCCGACGATGTGGCGCCGCCGCTGGGTTTCGCCATTGCCCAGTTGCATGGCATTTTTATTCTCGCCGAGAACACTGAAGGCATGGTGCTGGTGGACATGCACGCAGCCCACGAACGGATTACCTATGAGCGTCTGAAGTCGGCCTGGGCGGAAGACAAGGTGCGCAGCCAGCCATTGCTGGTGCCGTTGTCGATGGCGGTATCCACTCGCGAAGCGGATTTTGCCGAGCAATCGCCGGAAGTATTCGAGCGGCTCGGTTTTGTGATTGAGCGCGCCGGTCCGGAAACCCTGAGCGTACGCGAAGTGCCGGCGCTGATGCGCGATGCCAATCACGAAGCGCTGGTCCGTGATGTGTTGTCTGATTTGCTCACTCACGGCAACAGCAGCCGGATCGAATCGGTGCTGGATGAATTGTTATCGACCATGGCCTGTCATGGCAGTGTGCGTGCCAATCGTCGCCTGACCATTGCCGAAATGAATGCGTTGTTGCGCGATATGGAGGCCACCGAGCGCAGCGGCCAGTGCAATCACGGCCGGCCGACCTGGACCCAGATGTCACTGAAGGATCTTGACCGCCTGTTCATGCGGGGCCGTTAGGATGGCAGCATTGAAGCCGGTGGTGTTCCTGATGGGGCCAACTTGCTCTGGCAAGACCGGCGCCGCCGTTGAGCTGGTCCAGCGCTTACCGCTGGAGATCATTAACGTCGATTCTGCGTTGGTGTATCAGGGGCTGGAAATCGGCGCTGCCCGGCCCGAGCCGGAGGTGCTGGCGAAGGCACCGCATCGGTTACTTGGCTTTCTGGATCCGGCGGAACCCTATTCCGCAGCACGCTTTCGCGAAGATGCGCTGCGTGAGATCGCCGACATCCATGCCGCTGGCCGGGTGCCGCTGCTGGTCGGCGGCACCATGTTGTATTTCAAGGCTCTGCAGCAGGGGCTGGCCGACCTGCCGGCGGCAGACCCGCAGGTCCGGGCGGGAATCGACGCTATCGCCCGCGAGCACGGCTGGCCGGAGGTGCATCGACTGCTTGCCGAGGTCGACCCGGAAACTGCCGCCCGGCTGAAGCCGAATGACGGCCAGCGGTTGCAGCGGGCGCTGGAGGTCTACCGGATCAGCGGTGAGCCACTGTCGGCCCTGCATCGTCGCCAGCAATCTGTTGCATTGTCGGACACGGAGAGCGGCGGCTTGCCAGCGTTTCCCTATACTGCGAACTGTTTCGCACTGGCGCCGGCATCAAGGGCGCTGCTGCACGAGCGTATCGCCATCCGCTTTCACGCCATGCTTGAGCAAGGTCTGGTGGCAGAAGTGGAGAAGCTGAGGCAACGTGCGGATCTGCACCGGGAACTGCCGGCGATCAAGGCAGTCGGTTATCGTCAGGTCTGGGATTATCTGGATGGCCGGTGCGGATATGAAGAGATGGTCGAGCGCGGCATTATCGCCACTCGCCAGTTGGCCAAACGCCAGTTCACCTGGTTGCGCGGTTGGCCGGATCTGGAGTGGTTCGACAGTGACGCCCCCGACCTGATAGAGCGGCTGGAAAGCCGGCTTGCGCCCTTGCTGGATTCGGTGTTTAGTTGAACCCAAGCAGCAGGCGCGGAAGCCAATAGCTGCGCTGATCCAAGGTTTTGCTATGACTTGCCCGAACTGCTGGGCGCCCACTTTTTCAGGATCATCCAAGGAGTTACCGCCATGTCAAAAGGGCACTCGCTACAAGACCCTTTCCTGAACGCCCTGCGGAAAGAGCGTATTCCGGTTTCCATTTTCCTCGTCAACGGCATCAAGCTGCAGGGCCAGATTGAATCCTTTGACCAATACGTGGTGTTGCTGAAGAATGCCGTCAGCCAGATGGTATACAAGCATGCGATTTCCACCGTCGTTCCGGCGCGCAATCCGCGCACCACTGCGCCCGTGGCCGGTGCAAACGGCCTGCCGGCGGATGACGATTACGACGCTGACTGATTCCCCGTACAGCGGATCACTGAACTTGCAAAAAGCCACGCATTGCGTGGCTTTTTGTGCTGAGGGCTATTGATGGATCTGTTTGACCGTGCCGAAGCCACCCGTACTGATGTCGGCGAGCGGGCGCTGCTGGTACATATCGATTTGCCCGACGGCGCCGGCCGTGAGGATCTTGATGAGTTTCACCACCTGGTCTCCTCCAGTGGTGTGCTGCCGATTCTGGAAGTGACCGGCCGCCGTGATCGGCCCGATGCGGCCCTCTATGTCGGTTCCGGCAAGGCCGAGGAAATTGCCGGCCTGGTCGCCGAGCATGAAATCGACGTGGTGCTGTTCAACCACGCCCTGACCCCGGCTCAGGAGCGCAATATCGAGCGGGTGGTAAAAACCCGGGTGCTCGATCGCACCGGTCTGATTCTGGATATTTTTGCCCAGCGCGCTCGCACCCACGAGGGCCGCTTGCAGGTCGAGCTGGCGCAGCTGCGCCATATGCAGACCAGACTGGTGCGCGGCTGGACTCACCTTGAGCGGCAAAAAGGCGGTATCGGCCTGCGCGGTCCGGGTGAAACCCAGCTGGAAACCGACCGTCGCCTGGTGCGTGAGCGCGTTCGCGCCATTGAGGCCCGGCTCGACAAGGTGCGCAGCCAGCGCGCTCAGGGTCGCCGTGCCCGGGAGCGGGCGGAAACACCGCTGGTGTCGCTGGTCGGCTATACCAACGCCGGCAAGTCGACGCTGTTCAATCGGCTGACCAATGCCGACGTCTACGTCGCCGACCAGCTGTTCGCGACCCTTGACCCGACCCTGCGCAAGGTTCGTATCCCCGGTGTCGGGCCGACCATTCTGGCCGATACGGTGGGCTTTATCCGGCACCTGCCGCACCGGCTGGTGCAGGCATTCCGCGCCACACTGGAAGAGACGCTCAGTGCCAGCCTGCTGCTGCATGTCACCGACGCAGCCAGTGATGAGCGCGATGAGAATATTGCCGCAGTAGAGGCGGTTTTGGAGGAGATCGGCGCAGATGCCGTTCCTTTCCTGCATGTTTATAACAAGATCGATATGCTCGACACGCCGCCGCGGATCGACCGTGATGACGAGGGCAGGGTGATTCGGGTATGGCTGTCGGCGGTGACCGGCGATGGTATCGAGCTCTTGCATCAGGCCATGGCCGAGCGGCTGGCGGCGGACTGGGTTGATCGCTGGATTCGTCTGCCGCCGGTGGCGGCGGGTCGATTGCGGGCACGGCTGCATGAAGCCGGCGAAGTTCTGGCCGAACAAAATGATGCTGAAGGCAATCTTCTGCTCAGAGTGCGCCTGAACCGGGTACACTTCCTGCGGCTTTTGCGGGAAGCACAGCTCGAAGAGCAAGACATCTTCACGGTTCCCCCTGAGGTTGCAGGGGAAAATACGCCTTCCTACAATCCCGAAGCCTCTCACTAAGCGCGAAAAGCGGAGAATTCAATGGCCTGGAATGAACCTGGCGGAAACAAGCCCCGAGATCCCTGGGGTGGTGGCGGTGATCAAGGTCCGCCGGATCTGGACGAAGTGCTGAAGAACCTGCGGGGCAAGTTTTCCGGGCTGTTTGGCGGCAAAGGCGGCGGTGGCAGTGGTGGCGGCGCGTCTGTCATCGCCATCGTGCTGGTGGCGCTGGTGCTGTTGTACCTGTTCTGGGGCGCCTTTACGGTCCAGCAGCAGGACCGTGCCGTGGTGCTGAGCTTCGGTAAGTTCGATCGCACTTTGGGGCCCGGTCTGAACTGGCACTGGCCGCCGGTGGAAACTTTCCGTCGGGTCAATGTGGATCAGGTGCGCGAACACAGCGTCAAGGAAGAGATGCTGACCCGTGATACCAATATCGTTGGCGTCAATCTGAAGGTGCAGTATCGCGTGGTGGATGCCCAGACCTACGTGCTGCGTGTCGCTGACTCTGAAGCGGTACTCAAGCATGCCGTCGAAAGTGCCCTGCGTCAGGTGGTGGGTGCCTCGACCATGGATCAGGTGCTGATCGAGGAGCGCGAACGAATCGGCGCCGATGTCCGTGCCCGGCTGCAGGAATATCTGGATCGCTATAACACCGGCCTGCTGATCGTCGAGCTGATTCTGGACCGCACCGCCGCGCCGGAAGCCGTGCGTGATGCATTCGATGATGTGGCACGCGCCAAGGAAGATGAAGAGCGCTTCCGCAACGAAGCCCAGACCTATGCCAATGGTGTGATTCCGGATGCCAGTGGCCGGGCCCGCCGTTTGCGAGAAGAGGCGCAGGCCTACAAGGAGCAGGTGGTGGCTCGTGCAGAAGGTGACGCCCAGCGCTTTGAGGCCCTGCTGACCGAGTATCGTCGCGCTCCTGCGGTAACCCGTGATCGTCTCTATCTGGAAACGATCGAGCAGGTCATGAGTGGTGCCAGTAAGGTGCTGATCGATACCAAGTCCGGCAACAACATGCTCTATCTGCCGCTGGATCAAATGATCCGTCAGCAAAAGGAAAGCCGTGCCCAGGCGGCGCCCGGCACCAGCGACAGCGGTGTGGCAGCGCCCAAATCCTCATCGGCAAGTGAGAGCCCGCAGACCGGCTACGGCAGCCGCACAAGGGAGATCCGCTGATGTCACAAAGAAGCACATTATTCCTCGCTTTCGTTGCTCTGGTGCTGGTGATCGGCTCGGAGTCCTACTACGTCGTCAATGAAACTGAAAAGGCGGTGTTGAAGCAGTTCGGCAAGATCATCAAGAGCGATATCCAGCCGGGCATCTACGGCAAGCTGCCGTTCCTGCAGTCGGTGATACGCGTTGACGGCCGGGTGCTGACCCATGACGTACCGACCCAGCCGTTCCTGACCTCGGAAAAGAAGGTGCTGAACGTCGACTCGTTCGTGATCTGGCGGATTGCTGACGTGCAGCGCTACGTCACCACGCTGGGTAGCGGCAGTACCGACAGCATGCGCATTCAGGCCGAGGCCCAGCAGCGTGTTGATGGCCGGGTCCAGCAGGCCCTGCGTGACGAGTTCTCCAAGCGCACCGTCAATGAGGTGGTGGCCGGTGAACGGGAAACGGTGATGAACCAGGTGGCGCAGACGGTTAACGAGCGCACGCTGGAAGATATGGGCATCGAGGTTATCGATATTCGCGTCAAGCGGGTCGACTGGCCGGAAGAAGTGCGTGGCCGGGTATTTGACCGGATGCGTGCCGAACGGGCCCGCGATGCTGCCGGTCACCGCGCCAAGGGTCGTGAGGATGCCGAAGGTATCCGCGCCGATGCCGATCGTCAGGCCACGGTGATCATGGCCGAAGCCTACCGCGACGCCCAGATCCTGCGCGGCGGCGGCGATGCCGAGGCGGCCTCGATCTACGCCAAGGCGTTTGGTCGCGACGCCGAGTTCTTCCGCTTTTATCGCAGTCTGGAAGCCTACCGCGCCAGCCTCGGTAACCCGGAAGATCTGCTGGTGCTGGAGCCGGACAGCGATTTCTTCCGCTACCTGAAACGCTCCTCCGGCGGTCGTTGACCGTCGGTCAAATGGATGGCGCCGAGCCGGTGTGACCCGGCGCCTTCCGGTGCTACAATCCGCGCGCCGGGCCGCCTGGCTGAACAGGCGCCCGGCTTTTTTATGACAGGGTGGACGGGATGAACTGGGGTTTGCTGGCCATGGCGCTGTGTCTGGTGGCCGTCATCGAGGGCATGACACTGGCTCTCGCTCCGGGGCGTATCCGTGACGTGGCGGCGATGCTGGCCCGTCTCGACGACCGCACCCTGCGAACCATGGGTACCGTGGCCATGCTGGCCGGTGCTTTCTTTCTCTGGTTACTGAAGAACGGACAGGCATGAATCGCGAAGAACAGTGGCTGCTCCCCGACGGCGTCGAGGAAATTCTGCCTGAGCGCGCGGCGGCGATTGAGCAGCTGCGCCGCGAGCTGTTGGATCTGTTCGGCCGCTGGGGCTACCAGCTGGTATTTCCGCCGCTGATCGAATTTCTCGATTCGCTGCTCAACGGCACCGGCCGCGATCTCGAGCGCGAAACCTTCAAGCTCACCGACCAGCAGACCGGTCGACTGATGGGCATCCGTCCCGATATTACTCCGCAGGTGGCGCGCATTGATGCGCACAGTCTGCGTCGCAGTGCGCCGACCCGCCTTTGCTATTGCAGCACCGCCGTGCGCACCCGCTGCCAGCCGGGCGGCTCGCGTACGCCCTACCAGATCGGCGTGGAATTGTTTGGCCATGCCGGCGTGCAAAGCGATGCCGAAGTGGTTGCCCTGCTGCTCGATACGCTGGCGTTAGCTGGCGTGGCGCCGGTGACACTGGATCTCGGCCATGTCGGTATTTATCGGGCGCTGGTACGTCGCGCCGGTTTGTCGGCCGAAGACGAAGCAGCGCTGTCAGATATTTATCTGCGCAAGGCGCGCGATGAGCTTGACGCATTTCTCTCCGAGCTGGCACTGACCACGGAATTACGCGATGCGCTGGCGGCGCTGCCGTGGCTGGCTGGCGGCTCTGCCGTGCTGGATCGCGCCCGCGCCGAGTTGGCACCGTTTGGTGCCGAGGCACTGGGCGCCATAGATGAGCTGGCGGCGCTGGCAGCATTTGTTGAAAGCCGTTATCCGGCGGTGCAGTTGCATATCGATGCCGGGGAATTGCGCGGTTATCACTATCACACCGGCGCACTGTTTGCGGCCTACGTTGACGGCAACAGTGAAGCGGTGGCCAAAGGCGGCCGCTACGATCATATCGGTGAAGTGTTTGGTCGCGCCCGTCCGGCCACTGGTTTCAGTGCTGATCTGCGGCTGCTTGCCGATGGTCGCAGTGGGGCGCTGACGCAGGGAATTCTCGCCCAAGGCGACTGGCTTGATGCCGGTT
Organism: Alcanivoracaceae bacterium; assembly: GCA_023146255.1. Classification (GTDB taxonomy): domain Bacteria; phylum Pseudomonadota; class Gammaproteobacteria; order Pseudomonadales; family Alcanivoracaceae; genus PGZG01. The sequence continues at coordinate 6,331 of JAGLCJ010000012.1, read as the reverse complement.
TTGCCGCTGAAGTGAATCGACTGCGCGCCGCCGGAGAAACCGTGCTGGTAACACTGCCCGGCGCCGACAACGACGCTAAAGCACTGAACTGTCATCGCCGGCTGGTAAACCAGTCCGGCAAATGGACGCTTGAATCCTTTTAATCCACCAACCGTGACGACAAACAGGCCATGGGAAAGAACGTTGTAATTCTCGGCACCCAGTGGGGTGATGAAGGCAAGGGCAAGATCGTTGACCTGCTAACTGAACAGGTGGCCTGCGTGGCCCGTTTTCAGGGCGGTCACAATGCCGGCCATACCCTGGTTATCGACGGCAAGAAAACCGTGCTGCACCTGATTCCGTCGGGCATCCTGCGCGAAAACGTGCTGTGCCTGATCGGTAACGGTGTGGTGCTGGCGCCGGATGCGTTGATGAAAGAAATTCGCGGTCTGGAAGCCAATGGCGTGCCGGTACGCGAGCGTCTGCGTCTGTCACCGGCCTGCCCGCTGATTCTGCCGGTGCATGTGGCGCTGGATCAGGCCCGGGAAAAAGCCCGCGGTGAGGCCAAGATTGGCACCACCGGTCGCGGCATCGGCCCGGCCTATGAAGACAAGGCCGCGCGTCGCGGTGTGCGTCTGGGCGATATTTACCAGCGCGAACGGTTTGCCGCCAAACTTGGTGAAATGCTCGACTATCACAACTTCGTGCTGCGCAATTACTACAACGCCGATCCGGTGGATTTCCAGCAGACGCTGGATGAAACCATCGCCTTTGGCGAAGAGCTGCGGCCGATGGTGTCAGATGTCACCACCATCCTGCATGACACCCGCATGCGTGGTGAGAACATCATGTTCGAAGGCGCGCAGGGCACCCTGCTCGACATCGACCACGGCACCTACCCGTTCGTCACCAGCTCCAACACCACCGCCGGCGGCACGGCCACCGGCTCCGGTTTTGGTCCGCTGTATCTCGACTATGTGCTCGGTATCACCAAGGCCTACACCACCCGGGTCGGCTCCGGTCCGTTCCCGACCGAGCTGTTTGATGATGTCGGCCGTCGTCTTGCCGAGCGGGGGCACGAGTTCGGTTCCACCACCGGCCGTGCCCGCCGTTGTGGCTGGTTTGATGCGGTGGCACTGCGCCGCGCCATCCAGATCAACTCGATCAGCGGTCTGTGTCTGACCAAGCTGGACGTCCTTGATGGTCTGGATATCGTCTCGATCTGTGTCGGTTATCGCACTGCCGACGGCGACGTGATTTCTGCGGCCTGGGACGCCGATTCCTACGCCTTGATGGAGCCGGTATACGAAGACATGCCGGGCTGGAGCGAATCCACCGTTGGCGCCAAGTCGGTGGCGGATCTGCCGGCCAATGCGCGAGCCTACATCAAGCGCATCGAAGAAGTGACCGGGGCGCCAATCGACATCATCTCCACCGGCCCGGATCGCAATGAAACCATTGTGTTGCGACACCCGTTCGAATAAGCGCCGGGAAACATTCCGGGAGCAAAAAAAGGGGCGCCTGAATTGGCGCCCCTTTTTTTGCTGAATTCTATTGCAGGAGCGGGTTGGCGACAGCCATAGGCCAAGCCTGCCTGTTGCCCTGCGGCTTGCTCACTTTTTCCGGGTAATGATCACCAGTGCACCAATAATCCCGAGCACGAGCACCGGGAATACCAGCAGGTAGGGGCGGTTGTTCTGCGCCTGGTCTGTTATTGGTGCGGGGGTGGGCGGCTGAGCTGTGGAGGGCGACGCCAGTGCCACAGTAAGGGCGATCAGCAGAATGCCTTTGATTCCAATATTTCTCATTTAAAACAATGCCTTGGTGCGTTATTGGATTGTCGGGCAAGCCCGCCAGGGCGTTAGTGTGCCACAAACCCGAATGTCTGGCAGGACGTATGGCTGACCATCTCGGTGTGGGTTCACGCTATTGGTGAGACCTGGGTTCATGCTAAAGGTTGATAGGGTTCTCATTTTTAGGGTACTGTTCGACGCTCGTATGGTACGGCAGTGCAGTCTGGTGGGGATATTTGCCAGACGGTAAGCCAAAGGAAGTGATGTCCGGGAAGGGCAGAGAGAAGGATATTTCCGTACTCCTGAAGCCCCTGTTCCCTCCCGTGATGTGTTATCGGACTAGTGAGGCAGGCCATCGTGCCTGCCTTCGGGGGATCAATGCGTAACCATTCAATGAAGCGGCCTTTGTCGGTCGGGGCTTTGTCAGTCCTGCTGATGATGTCATTACAATCTCATGCTGCTGACACTCCGCTTCTAGATCCGGGCGCAGAACAACGCCAACTTGAACAAGATCGCCCGGATACACTCCGTCCTGCCCCCGAGCTCCGCTTTGACATTCCTGACGAACCGCCGATGCGTGCCGTTGCCGATCGCAAGTTCGATGTCAGCCAGTTCACCTTCCGCGGCAATACCGTTTTCCCCGCTGCGGATCTGGCAGCGCTGCTCGGTGATATTCGCGGCACCATCACCTTCACCCAGCTGTTGGAAGCCACCTCGCGCATCACCAAACATTACCGTGATGCAGGTTACATCGTTGCCCGTGCCTATGTGCCGGAGCAGGCCGTTGAAAATGGCGAAGTCAGTATTGCAGTGCTGGAAGGCGTGCTCGGCGCCATTCGGGTTCAGGGCGATTCACCAATATCGGAAGAGCGCGTGCGTGCACACATGGCGCGTCTCGAAAGTACCGGCATTATCAACGAAGCTGATCTGGAATATGGCGCGCTACTGCTGAATGACCTGCCGGGCCTGCGTGCGGAAGTGGCATTGCGCCCGGGCGAGCGCACCGGTACCTCTGATGTGGTGTTGAACATCATTGATGAAGGGACTTTTGATTTCTCGGTGGACTACAACAACTTTGGTTCCCCGGTTACCGGCGAACATCGTCTCGGCATGGTTGCCGGCATCAACAATGTTTTCAATGTCGGCGATCGCTTTACGTTCCGGCCGATGCTTTCCGACAGCGGCGACACTTTCTACGGCGCGCTGCGTTATGAAATGCCGATTTTCACACCGGCATCGCGCGTTGGCCTGAGCTTCTCCCATTTGCTTTCCGAGCTGGGCGAAGAGTTTGCGAACCTCGAAATCGAAAACACTGCCACCACCATCAGCCTGTATGGTTCGCATGCTTTTGTTCGTAGCCGCGATCGCAACTTCACCGGTCGGCTGGCGTTCGAGAACCGGAACTTCGTTCGTGATTTTGGCGCGTCGTTTATCGTGCCGGTGATCGAAGAGGCCGACTATGTGCTGAACATTGTCGACCTCGGCGTGGTTGGCGACTATCGCGATGATTTCCGTGGCGGCGCTGTCAGCACCTATGCCGCGTCCTTGCGTGTTGGCCTGTCCGACGTGACCCCGGAAGACGGTGGCTCGACAGTGCCCGGCGAGACACGCTTTGACGGCAAGTTCACCCTGCTGAACTTCTCTGCCCAGCGCATTCAGCGACTGGCGCCTCTGTGGAGCGCCAGCATTCGTTTTGATGGTCAGTTCAGTGCCGACGATCTGGATACTTCAGAGCGCATGAGTCTGGGCGGCCCGCAGGCCGTTCGCGCCTATCGCCCCTCCGAAGCGCTGGGTGATACCGCGCTGATTCTTCAATCCGAGCTACGCCGTGAGCTGCCGAGTCTGGCGGAGCGCTATGGCTGGCTGAATCGTGCCGAAGTTTACGGTCTGTTCGATATGGGCAGCTCCCAGATCAACTCCACCCTGGCCATTAACGGCGATGACAGCTGGACACGGAATGGTGTCGGTGCGGGTATGCGAGTTACTGCCGGCAATTCTTTCTATGCAGATCTGACCGTGGCAACACGACTGGCGGACCGTGAATCAGTTGTTGATCAGCCAGACGACAGCAAAGTGAATTACTGGCTGCAAATGATCTACTGGTTCTGATCATTGCGGTAACGAACAAAACAACGATTTCAAGAAAAACTGCGCTGTCACGGATTTCCGACATTGCGTCGGCTGACAGCCAAAAAGAGGCAAATGCCATGAAACGGAAGATGGAAACCCTTCTCTCTGCTAACCGCCACCTGAAGGCGCTGACGGCGCCGACCCTGCTGGCCCTGTCACTCAGCATGAGTGCCTATGCGGTGGATCTCCCCACAGGGGAAGATATTACCCATGGTGATGCAGACATCTTCCGTGATACGGACTCGCTGACTGTTGACCAGCATTCCTCGAATCTGGTGATCAACTGGGACGATTTCAGTATCGCTTCCGGTAACACGGTCAACTTCCTGCAGAATCGCAGCGACATGGTGTTGAACCGGGTGGTGGGGGATAACCCCTCGAATATTTTCGGTTCCATCAATGCCGGTGGCCACGTTTTCCTGATCAACCAGTCCGGCATTCTGTTTGCGCCGGGTGCGCGTGTTGATGCAGCTGGCCTCGTTGCCTCCACGCTGGACATGGCAGATGCGGATTTCCTTGCCGGTAACTACCTGTTCGAAGGCGCTGGCGGCGATGTAATCAACCAGGGTGAACTGGTTGCTGCGGACGGCGGCTATGTTGCCCTGTTCGGCCGTCAGGCCATTAACGAAGGCATTATCAGTGCCCGTCTTGGTTCCGTGGCGCTCGCTTCCGGCGATCGTATCGCCATGGATTTCACCGGCGATGGCCTGATTCGTCTGGAAGTGGATAGCGCGGTCGTCGATGGTCTGGTGTCAAACCACAACCTGATTTATGCCGAAGGTGGTCGTGTTTACATGACCGCCAGTGCGGCCGGTGATCTTGCTGCCACCGTCGTCAACAACGATGGTGTCATTGAGGCGACCGGTGTTGAAGAGCGCGACGGTCAGGTGTTCCTGACCGCTAGCGGCGGTTCCCTGAATCATTCCGGTGCAATTGATGTGTCGGGCACACAGGGCGATGGCGGCAATGTCGTGATCGACAGCGATGCCACCACGCTGGTATCCGGTAGCATTCAGGCTACTTCCGGTGCTCTGGGTCAGGGTGGCAGCGTTCAGGTGCTGGGCGACCAGGTCGGCATTGATAACGGTGCCGTGATTGACGCATCGGGCGTCAATGGTGGCGGTCAGATTCTGGTCGGCGGTGACTATCAGGGCGGCAACGCGGATGTGCGCAATGCTTCGCGCACCTTCGTTGGTGATGCCACGCTGACCGCTGATGCCATCAACAATGGTGACGGTGGTCGCATTATCGTCTGGGCCGATGAAGTCACCCGGTTCTACGGCGGCCTGAGCGCTACCGGCGGAGCCAACGGAGGCGATGGTGGTTTTGCTGAAGTTTCTGGCAAGCAGAACCTGGGTTTTTACGGCAGCGTTGACCTGACCGCAGCCTACGGCACCCTCGGCACCCTGCTGCTGGATCCGGAAGTGCTGCAAATCGTCAATACCGGCGGCACTCTGGACGGCAATGTGCCGACCATCAATTTTGCCGATGGCGGTGCAACGGATACGGTAGGCGTTGACGTGATCAATGGCGCTGGTGCGTCGATCGTGCTGGAGGCTGGTCAGATCGAGTTCCTGAACTCTGACGACATTACTCTGGCGGCAGGCAATTCGATCAGCTTTACCGCCGACAGCACCGCCATTCCTGGCGGGAATGGAACCATCACCAATCCCGGCCTGTTCAGCTTCTCCATCAATACCAGCGGCGCCGGCACCATCAGCTTTGATGCCGATGGCCTGATCAATCTGGCCGGTGTCTCGTTGAACTCGGCCGCTGCCGTCAGCCTGACCAGTGGCAGCAGCGTAACGCTTGGCAATGTTGGCGCCGGCAGCCTGGATATCACTGCGGCGGGCAACATTGGCCACTCTTCCGGCCTGAACTCGGTCATTGTTTCCGGGCAAACCAACCTGAATGCCGATACCAACGCGATCACTGTGTCGCTGGCTAATGCCACCAACGACTTCAACAATGTCGTATTTGGCGGAACCGGCAGCTTTACCAGCGCCTCTGTCCGCGACAGCACGGCCCTGACCATCGGCGGTGACGTCGGTACGCTGACCGCTCGCGCGGATGGCGGTGTGCTGGATCTGACTGGCGGCAGCTATGCCACCCTGAATGCGCAGTCCAATGGCAACATCACCCAGAGCGGCGCGCTGACGGTTTCCGGCACCACCACTCTTACCGCATTTTCCGCCATTACCGCTGACCTGAGCACCAGCACCAATGATTTTGGCACCGTGTCTCTGGTGAACTCGGGCGGCAGCTTTACCTCTGCCAGCATTACCGACACTAACGCCCTGAACGTGGGCGGGAATGCCGGCACCCTGACCGCCGACGCGGGCGGTGCACTGAACTTCACCGGTGGCAGCTACACCACTTTGAACGGCACCGCTGATGGCAACATCAGCCAGGGCGGCGCGCTGACGGTA
>JAGLCJ010000011.1 GCA_023146255.1 Alcanivoracaceae bacterium | reverse complement strand
TCGCGGTTCAAACTTGATACTAGGTGTTGCCAGGTGCCGAATGTCCATATGATATTGCCAGCTTTCGCTGGCTACTTGATAGCGCAGGCCAGATCATATGAACTCGATCCAGAGGCATCTGCGCTAAATCTCTCTTATATTTATCTTTTTTCAAGCCAACCTTGAAGAATGAGGGGCTGTGGTCAATTTTGTTGCTGTTCAAACGCCAAAATACAACAAATGCAAACTTCGGAGTCAGGCACTTGTTTTTTAGGTAAAAATCTAGAGCGTTGGAGAGTATGTCGTTGTCTTCTGAGGTGGTCAGCTTTCTGAGCGCCTTAATACAAGACTCAAGCCTCATCTTCTTTTTAAGATCTTCAAGCTTTTTAGCTGAACCTTTTGCATCTAGTAAAGCGCCATTGTCAAAGACCTGAACCTGGAACTTTAAAATGCAGCTTGATCCGACCCACAAGCGTTGATTGGTATGCCGGTTTTGTATCTCAAAGTGGTACCTAAGCTGCTCCTGATCACATAGCTCGCAGTCCTCTTCTGCTATTTCGTGATCCTCCATATTCTCAGTGAAATACCACTCTTTAAATGCTTCAGGAAGTGTTCCAGCCAACGATAGAGGCAATATGTTGTCTGCGACACGTTGAGGATATGTGCTCATATTTACCTCCGATTGGACACGTAACAGTTTATTCATTCGACGCGTCGATATAACTCTGCGCCTGCATGCATCTCCCAGCAAAATAACCCGATTTATCAGGCTATTGGAATGCCTCTATATTGCCATCAGCGGTGTTTACAGGCCCCAGAACGCAAAAACGCCCCTTTCGGGGCGTTTTTGTTCGCGGTCGGTCGACCGCTCCTACTTGATGTGGGCCAAAATCCCATCCAGCTCATCCAGACTGTTATAGCTGATCACCAGCTTGCCCTTGCCGCCCTTCTCCTGGCGTAGTTGCACCGGCGCGCCGATGCGGTCGGAGATGTCGCTGACCAGCTGGCGCACGTTCGGGTCTTCGCGGACGATTTCCTTTACCGGCTTTTCTTTCTCGTAGTCGCGTACCAGCGCTTCGGTCTGGCGTACCGACAGGCCCTTGGCGACGACGGTGCGGGCGGCGGCGATCTGCTTGTCGCCCCCCAGTGCCAGCAGGGCGCGGGCATGGCCCATTTCCAGATCGCCATGCTCGAGCAACTTTTTCACTTCTTCTTCAAGCGAGATCAGGCGCAGCAGGTTGGTGACCATGGCGCGGGATTTGCCTACGGCGTCGGCCACTTGCTGGTGGGTCAGTTCGAATTCGTCTTTCAGGCGCGCCAGGGCGAACGCCTCTTCCATCGGGTTCAGGTCTTCGCGCTGGATGTTTTCGATCAGCGCCATGGCGATGGCGGCTTCGTCCGTGACTTCACGGATGACGGCCGGGATGGTCGGCAAGCCGGCCATTTGCGCGGCGCGCCAGCGGCGTTCACCGGCGATGATTTCGTAGCGGGTGTCGCTGATCGGGCGCACCACGATCGGCTGCATCACGCCCTGGGCCTTGATCGATTCCGCCAGCTCTTCGAGGGCTTCCGGCGACATGTCACGGCGCGGCTGGTAACGGCCACGCTGCAGCAGCTCTACCGGCAGGCGGCGCAGTTCGCCGTCGCGGGCCGGTTGGCTTGCGCTGGCCGGGGTGGTTACTTCAAGGCCGTCGTCGTGCAGGCTGACTTCTTCACGGGGTGGCATGGCGCTGCCGAGCAGTGCATCCAGTCCTTTGCTGAGTCCCCGTTTCTTTTTCACTGCCATGTCCATATTTCCTCGAATTTATTTCAGGCCTTGGCGGCTTCCTGCTGTTGCAGGGCTTGCTCGCGGCGCAGGATCTCGCCGGCCAGGGCAAGGTAGCTGATGGCGCCACGGGATTTGGCGTCATAGGTAATTACCGGCGCGCCGTGGCTGGGCGCTTCCGCCAGCCGCACGTTGCGCGGGATGATGGTGCGGTACACCTTTTCCCCGAAATGCTGGATCAACTGGTTGGAAACATCGTTCGACAGGCTGATGCGCGGGTCGTACATGGTGCGCAGGATGCCGCCGATATGCAGTTTCGGGTTCAGCACTGTGCGGATTTTTTCGATGGTGTTGATCAGCGCGGTCAGACCTTCCAGTGCGTAGTATTCGCACTGCAGCGGCACGATCACCGAATCGGCAGCGGTCAGTGCGTTCACCGTCAGCATGTTCAGCGATGGCGGGCAGTCGATCAGGATGTAATCGTACTTGTTCTTGATCCGCGCCAGCGCGTTACGCAGGCGGAATTCCTTCAGCTTCAAATCGAGCATCTGGACTTCGGCGGCGGTCAGGTCTTCGTTGGCGGCGATCAGATCAAACCCGCTGGCTTCCGGGGTTTTGACAATGGCGTGCTCGATTTCCACTTCGTCCATCAGCACGTCGTAAATGGTGTGCTCAACGCCGTGTTTGTCGACGCCGGAGCCGGAGGTGGCATTGCCCTGGGGATCGCTGTCGATCAGCAGCACCCGCTTGCGGGTAGCGGCCAGCGAGGCGGCCAGGTTGACGCTGGATGTGGTTTTACCCACACCTCCTTTCTGGTTGGCGACTGCGAACACCGTGGTCACAAACTCGTCTCCTTATTCAACGTTATGCAACGTTGCGCGTCAGAATAATCAGTTGCCGGCGCTCATCGAGCCCCGGCACCGTCAATGCAATTCGCTCGGCTTTCCATGGCGCTTGCACGCCGGCCATTTCCACATCGGTGAGCGCCGCTTTCATCGCCAGCATGCGACCACCGGGGGCCAGCAAGTGGCCGGCGACGTCGAGCATGTCCGGCAACGAGGCAAAGGCCCGGCTGATCACCTGAGGTGAGGCATTACGGTACTGCTCTGCCCGGGCCTGCACAACCTCGACATTGGCCAATCCGAGCTCAAGTGCGGCCTGCTTGGCAAAACGGGTTTTCTTGCCGTTGCTGTCCAGCAAGGTCACCTTCAACGCCGGCAGGGCAATCGCCAGCGGGATCCCCGGAATGCCGGCCCCGGTGCCGACATCAACTATTTCAGTGGCTTGTACGTGCGGCAGCACACTGAGCGAATCTAGCAAATGGCGTACCACCATCTCGGCCGGCTCGCGCACGGCGGTCAGGTTGTAGGCCTTGTTCCATTTATTCAGCAGCCCGACATAGTCGAGCAGCTGCTGTTGCTGCGCCGACGAGAGTTCGATGCCGAGGGTGCGTGCACCATCGGCAAGCATTCTTTCCAGATTCATGCTTTAACCTGGCGCCCGGCGCTGTGTTTTTTCAGGTAAATCCGCAAAAGCGAAATCGCCGCCGGGGTCATGCCGGAAATGCGGCTGGCCTGGCCCAGTGTCTGCGGGCGGATGTCCTGCAACTTCTGCCGCAGTTCATTCGACAGGCCACTGACAATGGCGTAATCAAAATCCGCTGGCAGTGCAGTGTTTTCGCTGGCGCGCAGTTTTTCCACTTCGTCGGCCTGACGATCAATATAGCCGGCGTACTTGGCGAGAATTTCCACCTGCTCGGCCACCGCCGGTGCTTCCGGTTCAAACCCGGCAGCCTGCATCAGCGGCAGGTATTCCACTTCCGGGCGACGCAGCAGATCAAGCAGGCTGTATTCGTGGCTGATCGGTTTGTCGAGCAGCGCGTTGACCTTTTCCGCCTTGTCGGTGCCGGGCTGGATCCAGCTGGTTTTCAGGCGCGTCTGTTCGCGCTCCATGCCTTCGCGCTTGGCGCAGAAAACACTCCAGCGCTGATCATCAACCAGACCGAGCTCGCGGCCTTTTTCAGTCAGGCGCAAATCAGCATTGTCTTCGCGCAGCAGCAAGCGGTACTCAGCGCGGCTGGTAAACATGCGGTACGGCTCGCGGGTGCCGAGGGTGATCAGGTCATCCACCAGCACACCGATGTAAGCCTCTTCGCGGCGCGGGCTCCAGGGTTCGCGATCACTTGCCAACAGCGCAGCGTTGATGCCCGCCAGTAGGCCCTGGGCACCGGCTTCTTCGTAACCGGTGGTGCCGTTGATCTGGCCGGCAAAGAACAGGCCGGGCACGTGCTTGGTTTCCAGCGAGTGCTTGAGATCCTGCGGATTGAAGTAATCGTATTCAATCGCGTAACCGGGCCGGGTGATGTGGGCGTTTTCAAAACCACGAATCGAACGCACGGCGGCCAGCTGGATATCAAACGGCAATGAAGTGGAGATGCCGTTCGGATACAACTCGTGGGTGGTCAGGCCTTCCGGCTCGACAAAAATCTGGTGGTTGGTCTTGTCGGCGTAGCGATTGACCTTGTCCTCGATGCTCGGGCAGTAACGCGGCCCGGTGCCTTCGATGACGCCGGTAAACATCGGCGAGCGATCAAACCCGGAACGGATAATGTCGTGGGTGCGCTCATTGGTGTGGGTGATGTAGCAGCAGGTCTGCTCGGGATGCTCGTCGGCACTGCCGATATAGCTCATCACCGGGATCGGCGTGTCGCCCCACTGCTTTTCCATTACCGAGAAGTCGACGCTCTTGCCATCAATGCGCGGCGGCGTGCCGGTTTTCAGGCGCTCGACCCGCAGCGGCAATTCGCGCAGACGCTTGGCTAGGGCAATAGACGGCGGATCACCGGCGCGACCACCGCTGTGGTTGTCGAGGCCGATATGGATGCGGCCGCCGAGGAAGGTGCCGGCGGTCAGCACCACGGCGCGGGCGTGGAAGCGCAGGCCCATATTGGTGACGGCGCCGACGCAGCGCTCGCCATCCATGATCAAATCGTCCACCGCCTGCTGGAAGATGGTCAGGTTCGGCTGGTTTTCCAGCATGCCGCGGATCGCCGCCTTGTAGAGAATGCGGTCGGCCTGGGCGCGGGTGGCGCGTACCGCCGGGCCCTTGCGGGCGTTGAGCACGCGGAACTGGATACCGGCGCGGTCGGTGGCGCGGGCCATGGCGCCGCCCAGCGCATCGATCTCTTTCACCAGATGGCTCTTGCCGATACCGCCGATGGCCGGGTTGCAGCTCATCTGGCCGAGGGTTTCGATGTTGTGGGTCAGCAGCAGCGTTGCCGCACCCATACGCGCAGCCGCCAGCGCGGCTTCGGTACCGGCGTGGCCACCACCAATGACAATGACATCGAAACGTTGCGCGAAATCCATCGGCTCTCGACCTGACAGGACACTATATATAGTGGGCAGAGGCGCCCAACGACACTAATTCTGCTCAGATTTTGAGCAAAGGGCGCGTAGTATACGCGGGCGGCGGGGAAATTAAAGATTCGTGCCGGGGTTATCGATACACCTCGCGCCGATGCCCGACCTTGACCACCACCACGGTCAGCACCTCATCGGCGATTTCATAGAGGATGCGATAGACGCCCTGACGAATGCGGTAGCGCTCCAGGCCGGAGAGCTTTTCGCAGCCGGGCGGCCGCGGATCCATCTGCAGGGCTTCGATGCGCACCAGAATCCGGGCGACGTCCGCCTGCGGCAGGGATCGCAGATCTTTCGCCACCGAGCGGCGGACAACGAGCTTATATCTTGCCATGCGCCTTGAGGTCGTTAAGCAAGGCCTCGTAGCTGATGGTCGGCTCGGCGACCCGGTCCTCGAAAGCACTGAGGTCTTCCTGATCCTCCGCCAGCGCTGCCCGCACCGCGTCGTTGACGATCTCGGAAACGCTGCGGTGGCTATGCGCAGCCTTGAGCCGCAGGGCTGTATGCAGGGCGGCGTCGAAGTAAATGGTGGAGCGCTTCAGCGGTTCGCTCATGATGGGTCCTGTGAAGAACATTCTGGCGTTATAACGTCAAAACATCATAGCGACATGGAAACAGATTACCAAGCGGAGGTGGCGCAATCAGCACCAGTCAAAGACCTGAATTCATGACCGTGCCAACGGGGTTGCGTCCAGCTGCAGGTGGAATCCGCACGCTGCCGCATATTTCTGCAAAGTGGCCCAGCTGGGATTGGAGCGGCCGTTTTCCAGCCGGCTGATGTTGCTTTTCTGCGTCCCCAATCGGACGGCCAGCTCACTCTGCGTGAGGCCGGCGGCTGCACGCATCGCAAGCAACATTTCAATAACTGCGAACTCGTCCTCCAGCGCTTCATATTCCCGTTTCACTGCAGGATTGGTGAGGGCTTTCTTTTTGAGCCTCGCAAGTTCACTCATGGCCGGTAACCTCCCGCATTCTTGATCTCGCCAGTGACAGCATGTGTCCCGGTGTCTTCTGACTTTTTTTGACGAAGACAACCAGCACATGGATGCAACGACCGTCGGCGTAGCAGAACAGCCCGCGTCCGATGCCTTCCTTTGCCTTCGCCCTGATTTCGAACAGCCCACCTCCCATCGACTTGGTATGGGGAGCGCCAAGGTTGGGGCCATGGTGTTCCATTACTTCCAGCAGGCGGATCATTCGTGCCTGAATCCCTGCTGGCATGTCGAGAAGCTGGTCGGCAACACCAGGATGAAATGTCACTGTCCAGATCATTACATTATCTGCGGGTTATCTTATTTGATAACCCGTCCCAGCTCAAGGAATGACTATCCTGATACCAGTGCAACAGAAGCTTTGTCTGTTCGATGCCACAGTATTGGTACGCACCTGCCCAAGCGCTCTCAGATCACCGCCTATAGTGGCCGGACTTTCCTGCGTATACTGCTGCTTTAACCGGGAACTCTCCTTTTGGACGCTCTCAACCTGACACTGCTGATTGGCGCCGGCCTGCTGTTTGTCGGCCTGCTGCTCGGCTCGCTGAGCTTGCGCTTTGGCGTGCCGTCGCTGCTGGTGTTTCTGCTGGTCGGCATGATCGCAGGCGAGGACGGCATTGGCGGTATCCAGTTCAACGATTTCGAGCTGGCCTATCTGGTCTCGAACATCGCGCTGGCCATCATTCTGCTCGACGGCGGCCTGCGCACCCGTCTTTCCACCTTCCGCGTTGGCCTGAAGCCGGCACTGACACTGGCGACGCTGGGGGTTGCCCTGAGTGCCGGGCTGGTCGGTGCCTTTGCCACCTGGCTGATGGATCTGGACTGGCGCATCGGCCTGCTGCTCGGCGGCATTATCGGCTCCACCGATGCGGCGGCGGTGTTCAATCTGATCAAGGGCACCGGTGTGACCCTGAATGAACGGGTGGCGAGCACACTGGAAGTCGAGTCCGGTCTGAACGATCCGATGGCGATCTTTATTACCGTGCTGCTGATCGAGGTGCTCACCACGCCGGGGGTCGGGCTCGGCCGGGAAAGCCTGCTGGCACTGGTGCAGCAGTTCGGCGTTGGCGCCCTGCTCGGTGTCGGTCTCGGGGCCATGCTGGCGGAGTTGCTGTCGCGGGTGCGCAGCAAGGAGGGCCTGCATGCGCTGCTGTTGTGCACCGGTGGCGCCAGCGTTTTTGCCGCCACCAACGCGCTTGGCGGCTCCGGTTTTCTGGCGGTGTATCTGGCCGGGCTGATTGCCGGCAATCGTCGCGGCGGCGCCGGTGATGACGTGCTGCAACCGATGGACTCGATGGCCTGGCTGGCGCAGTCCGGCATGTTCCTGTTGCTTGGCTTGCTGGTGACGCCGTCGGCGCTTGGCGTGCATGGCAAGGAAGCGATCATCATTGCCCTGTTTCTGATGTTTATTGCCCGGCCGCTGGCGGTATGGGTGTGTCTGCTGCCGTTTCATTTCGACTGGCGGGAAAAGCTGTTCGTGTCCTGGACCGGCCTGCGCGGCGCGGTGCCGATCGTGCTGGCCATGTTTCCGCTGCTGGCCGGTATCAGCCAGACCCGACTGCTGTTCGATGTCACCCTGATCGTGGTGCTGGCCTCGCTGTTGCTGCAGGGCAGCAGCATGGGCCTGCTGGCGCGGCTGCTGCGGGTGTCGCTGCCGCTGCTGCCGAAACCGTTGCAGGTATCGGCCTGGCAAGGTGGCGGCCATCTGCATCTGATCCAGTTTGTGGTTGAATCCGGCGCCCGGGCGGAAGGCAAGACACTGGCTTCACTGGCGGTGGGTGATGCCCGGCCGCTGCTGATTCTGCGCGGCGAAGATCAGCTGCAGGACAGTGCCAGCCTGGTCAGTGCCGGCGACCACGTTGCCTGGCTGGCACCATTGAATGACGAGCCGTCACTGGCGGCGCTGTGCCAGACCGTAACGCCATCCATCAAACGTTTCTATGGCGATTTCACCGTGCGCGGTGATGTCCATGTCGCTGACCTTGCCCTCGCCTACGGCGTCCAGCTGGACGATAACAGCATCAGCAAGTTGACTCTGGACGCGCTGTTTCGCCGGCGCATCGGCCAACCGGTGGTCGGCGATGTGCTCCGCGTCGGCGGCCTGCGCCTGCGGGTGCGCAGCATGGACGGCGCCCGTGTCGATCAGGTCGGCATTCGCCTGCCGCGGGATTGAGGGCGCGATTCCCACTAGCGCCCGCCCTGCCGGTTTTTCAGGTCAAAGCTTCGCCCCGCCCGTTCCGCTATAAATCGCCGCCATCGGGAACAGCTGTTAACTGATTCCCACCGAAGCCGACTTTTTTCGAGGTGATTTATGCCCCAGTACAAGGCCCCCGTCCGTGACATGCGTTTCCTGATGAACGAAGTGTTCGACTTCGAGAGCCATTACAAGGCCCTGCCAAACGGTGGCGAAGCGACCCCGGACATGGTCGAGGCAATCATCTCGGAGATGGCCAAGCTGTGTGAAAACACCATTGCGCCGCTGTATCAGTCCGGCGACGAGGAAGGCTGCCACTTTGATAACGGCAAGGTCACCACGCCGAAAGGTTTCAAGGAGGCCTACGACGATTACGTTGCCGGTGGCTGGCAGGGTTTGTCGCACCCGGTCGAGTACGGCGGTCAGGGCTTGCCGATGTCGCTGGGCCTGTTCAAGCAGGAAATGATGGGCACCGCGAACTGGTCGTTCTCGATGTATCCGGGCCTGTCGCTGGGCGCCATGAACACCATCATGATGCACGGCAGCGAAGCGCAGAAGCAGGAATATCTGGTACCGCTGACCGAAGGTCGCTGGGGCGGCACCATGTGTCTGACCGAGCCGCATTGCGGCACCGACCTTGGTCAGATGAAAACCAAAGCCGAGCCGCAGGCGGATGGCAGCTACAAAATCACCGGCACCAAGATTTTCATTTCCTCCGGCGAGCATGACCTGACCGAAAACATTATTCACATCGTGCTGGCGCGTCTGCCGGATGCACCGGCGGGCACCCGTGGTATCTCCCTGTTTATCGTGCCGAAGTATCTGCCGGGCAAAATCGGCGAGCCGCACGGTGTCAGCTGCGGTTCGATCGAACACAAGATGGGCATCAAGGCCTCCGCCACCTGCGTGATGAATTTTGATGGTGCCACCGGCTTTATGATTGCCGAGCCGAACAAGGGCCTGGAAGCCATGTTCACGTTCATGAACTCGGCCCGTATCGGTACCGCCATGCAGGGCATCTGCCATGCCGAGCTGTCCTATCAGGGTTCGGTGCCGTACGCGCTGGATCGTCGCTCGATGCGCGCCCTGTCTGGCAAGAAAGATCCGGAATCCATTGCCGACGCCATCGTTCACCATGGTGACGTGCGCCGCATGCTGCTGACCCAGAAAGCCATCGCCGAAGGCGGTCGCGCCATGCTGTATTACGGTGCCCAGTACGCTGACAAGATGATCAGCGGCCTGCTCGAAAACGACATGAAGAAGTACGACTACTGGGACGACAAGCTCGGTTTCCTGACACCGATCCTGAAAGGCTTCCTCACCGAGATGGGTCTGGAAGCGGCCAACATCGGTATGCAGGTTTACGGTGGCCACGGCTATATCCGTGAGCATGGCATGGAGCAGATTGCCCGCGATGCCCGCATCTCCACGCTGTACGAAGGCACCACCGGCATTCAGGCTCTCGACCTGCTCGGCCGCAAGGTACTGCTGTCCACCAAGGGCAAGTGTGTGCGTGAATTCAGCCAGAAGCTGGTGTCTTTTGGCACCAGCAATATGGGCAACAGCACACTGCGCCCGTATGCCTGGAAGCTGCTGAAAATCGCAGCGCAGTGGAACTACCTGACTACCCGCATCATGCTGGTGGCGGCAAAGGATCGTGACATGGTCAGCACCGCCAGCCACGACTTCCTGATGTATTCCGGCTACGCGATGATGGCGTACTTCTGGGCACTGCAGGCAGCGGTCGCACAGGACAAGCTGCAAAACGGCGGCAACGAGCCGAAGGAATTCTACGAGGCCAAGCTGGCTACCGCGGATTTCTACTTCGAGCGCATGCTGCCGCGTGCCAGAGCGCATGCAGAGGCCTGCCTGAAGCCGACTCGCTCAACCATGCAACTGAAAAAAGAGCTGTTTGCGCTGGAGCAGTAATCCGGTGACCACAAAAAAGGGGAGGCATCTGCCTCCCCTTTTTTTATTGCTCTCAGAAATTCAGCGATAGCGCCAGATAAGGCCCGCCCACTTCAAGATCGGCAACAACGTCATCGACATCGACATCCAGAGACAGCTGGCTGTAACCGAGCTCCACTCCCAGCATGAAATCCGAAACCCAGCCAATGCCGGCACGGACATCGGCAATGTTATCGCCATCGTAGCCGACCACGTTAACTTCACCGGTGGCATAGAATCCGGTCAGCGGTAACTTGCCATAAGCGCCGACATGCAGCATCGGAATAAGCTGGCTGATATTTTCTTCACCCCGATTCGCCGGGTTGCCATCTTCTTCAATGACGAAATCACCCTCGATCTGGCGGGCAGTGAGGCCAAGATCAATCTTCACCACATTGTCGAGCGGAGAGTAATAAAGCGTCAGGTCGGTGTAATCGAGATCGAAACTACTGACGACATTGGTAGTCGCGAGAAAAACCTGGCCGTCGAAAGTGAAGGCGTTCTGCACCTGGCCACGCGCTTCATCCGACAGGGTTGCGTGCTTGAGACGCAGATTCGGCAGCACCGGCACCGCATGCTCAAGACCAAGATAGACCACCGTCTGGCGGCTATCGTCATAACCGAGGTCGTCCTCAAGGTCGGCGTCACCGGTGCCGCTGTTGAGCACGCCGGACAATGCTGTCTGACCGGTGTACAGACCACCGTAAATATCCACCAGTGGTGCGCTCTGAGCGGCGCCGGCCACCATCGCCGTGGCGGCAATTATCATTTTACGCATGGCTCTGCTCCTTGTTATCCAGCGATCAGGGGGCTGACATCCGGGGTTTAGTATGCACCCGCCTGCCACGCTATTACGTCAACCGGTTCGCAACCCGGGCTTTTCTGCCTGACAACAGCAAGGGCCGGCTGATCAGGCCGGCCGTTTGCTGTCCTTCCAGCGCCCAAGCGCCAGCTGCAGACTGGATAACGTCAACGGTTTGGCCAGATGGTCATCCATGCCCGCGGCCAGACATTTCTCCCGATGCTCGGCCAATGCATGTGCGGTCAAGGCGATGATCGGCAGTTTCTGTGATCCGTTCTTCATATGCCGGATACGGCCTGTGGTTTCGTAACCGTCCATGCCAGGCATTTCGCAGTCCATCAGGATCAGGTCGCAGCAACCCGGGTCCTCTGCCAGCACCGTCAGCGCTTCTTCGCCGGAACCAACAATACGTGCACCAACCTCAAGTTCATTCAGTAGCGCGCCAATCACCATCTGATTGACGGTATTGTCTTCCACCACCAGCACGCGCAAGCCCTGCAACGATACCTGCGGCAGATCGCCTCGACTGGCCGGTGGCTCGCTAATGGGCAACCAGACTGCGAAGTGGAATCGCGAACCGACGCCCGGCAGACTGTCCACTTCAATGACGCCACCCATCAACTCCACCAGCTGCTTGGAGATGGCAAGGCCAAGACCGGTGCCGCCATATTTCCGGGACGTTGAGCTATCGGCCTGCTGGAAGGAGCGGAACAGCTCGCGGACTTGCTCCCGCGCCATGCCAATGCCGGTGTCACGCACCTCCACTTTCAGGCGAATCTGCTGCTCGCTGCGCAGTTCTGCATAAACACTAAGGGTGACGCTGCCCTGCTCGGTAAACTTGATGGCATTGCTGAGCAGGTTGAGCAGCACCTGTTTCAGTCGTACCGGATCACCGCGCACCCACTGCGGCAGGTTATCGTCAAAATCCCGATGCATGCGCAGGCCTTTCTGTTCGGCACTGGCAGACATGATGGTCAGGCAGTCTTCCAGCACACGATGCAGATTCATGCTGCGCTGTTCGAGTTGCAGTTTCCCGGCAGCAATTTTCGAGTAATCCAGCACGTCATTGATAACACTAAGCAGGCTTTCCCCGGCACTGCTGATGGTGGTGACATAATTCTTCTGTCGTTCATCCAGACGTGTACTCGACAGTAACTCCGTCAATGCCAGCACCGCATTCATCGGTGTGCGAATCTCGTGGCTCATGCGGGCGAGGAAATCGCCCTTGGCGGCGCTTTCTGCCTGAGCGCGGACGATTTCCTGTTCATGCATCAACGATTCTTTCTTCAGTGCACTGAGGCGTGCCGCAAGACCCAGCGACAGCAACACTTGCTGCAGAACAATACCGATATGGACACCATGCAGGGTCAGCAGAATCGGCAGCTCGATCACCAGCCCGTAAACGTTGAAGGCAAGCAACCCGATCATGGCGAGGAATGTGCCCCACGCCACTACAAAAATTCGCGCCTGACCACGACCACGGTACCAACTGTAGAAACCGGTAATCATCAGAATCGCCATGGTCAGCAACACCATGATGCCCATGTACCGGGTGACGGAGCCGGGCGGCAGAATAATCTGCAACACCACCATGACGGACAGCGCCGCCACCAGCCCCCTGAGCAGCAGATCAAGGCGTGACCACTTGCCGGTTTCAAGAAAGTCGCGGGCAAACAGCACGCCGGATATCAGCGAAATATAACCAACAACATAGGGAAAGTTATCAGGGAAGGTCTGCCCCTCCGGCCACAGCCGCTGGCTGATCCCCTGCAAGGTGGCGAGGTACACCAGACTGGCACCGACATGAACCACATAAAACCGGTAGATGCGCTCTCTGGCGGCAGCCCACAACACCAGGTGATAACAGAACAGACCGAAACCGATGCCGTAGAAAACGCCAAGCAGCCAGTCGTTGTTAACATGGTGCTCGATGAACGCATCACGGCTGGCAACGGTGAGCGGCACCGTCATGGAGCTGGTGCTTTTGACTCGCAGCCAGTATTCGGTCTCGCTCAGTGCCGGCAGGAAAAGCGGCACCGTGGCGCTACGCAGCGCCAGCGGCCGATTGTGAAAGGCGGCCATGTCGCCGAGCTGCCAGTGCCGCAGCTGCTCCCTGTTAACACCGTACAGGTCGACATGGTCGAGCAGGGCATAGTCGACCGTCAGCAGCACCTCGTGATCGATCTCCGCGCTGTTGCGCAGGCGGAAGCGGAACCAGCAGGCGTCTGACCGGTAGCTGAAGGCAATCTGCTTGGCCTTCAGCGGAGTTAACTGCGCCTGAAGGGCGTCGTCCAGGGTGCTCTCGCCACTGCCGTCACACCAGTAGTCGACATGCGGCGCAAGCATCTCGTGACCAAGGGAAGGACCCGCTTCCACAGCTGCCAGCAGGGGCATGCCCCAGCAACCGAAAAGCAATAGCAACCACCAGCGGCAAGCAGACATGGTCGGATGATCTCTCCCTGATTCCGTGACAGCGCTTTGTTGATATCGGTACTGTCGGCTTTCCAGAATACTCGCGGTGACGCCGGACTCCAATTGTCTCAGCCGGAACGTCGCCATACCCGCTCATACCCGCTAAGCTCCCGGTTTCCCCGTGAACCTGACATCGAGCCCGCATCATGCCCCATTTTTCCGGACTGAGAATCCTGATCACCGGCGCCGGCACCGGCATCGGCGCCCTGATGGCCGAGAAGCTGGCCCAGCAAGGCGCCGAGGTGATTGTCACCGCCCGCCGCAAGGAGGCCGCTGAAGAGGTCCGCGACCGGATTCGCCGGCACGGTCACAACGCCCACGCCATGGTGCTGGATGTCAGCAAGCTCGGCACCTTCAACGCCTTCCGCGAGCGCCTGCACAAGGCCCATGGGCCCATCGATGTGCTGATCAACAATGCCGGGGTGGTGTTTGGCGGTGAGTTCGAGCAGGTCGACATCAAGGACCACCTGAACACCTTCCAGATCAACGCCACCGGCCTGATGGCCCTGACCCACACCTTTTTCGAGGATCTGATCCAGAGCCCGCGTGGCCATCTGGTCAATATCGCCAGCGCCAGCTCCTACGTCGGCCTGCCCTACGGCAGCACCTACGCAGCAAGCAAATGGGCGGTGCTGGGCTTCTCCGAGTCCCTGCGGCTGGAGCTGAAGGAGCGGGGACTGAACCATGTCAGCGTCACCACGGTCTGCCCCAGTTACATCGATACCGGCATGTTCGATGGCGTGAAGTCGCCGCTGCTGTCACCGATGCTGTCGCCGGAGAAGGTGGTACGTGCCATTCTCGACGGTATGCGCCAGCGTGCTCCGCTGGTGCAGGCGCCGATGATCGTCAAACATATCGACCTGATGAAGGGCGGCCTGCCGATGCCGGTCTGGGACTTCCTTGCCAAGGCCACCGGTATGTCGACATCGATGAAGAAGTGGCGCGGCAAGCATTGAAATCGTAGGAGCCGTCGGCCGACGGCGAAAGTCTTCGCGGCTGATCAGCCGCTCCTACAATGGACCAGAAAACAAGGAGAACGTGCAGTGAAGGCTCTTGGCCCGGTGGACCAGTTATTCCTTTTTCTTGAACGACGCCAGCAGCCCATGCATGTGGCCGGCCTGCAACTGTTCTCCTACCCGGAGGACGCCGGCCCCAAATACGTCAGCGAGCTGGCGGCGCAAATGCGCGATTACTGCTGCCCCGTGGCTCCCTTCAACCAGCGCCTGGGCAGCCGCTTCGGCCAGCCGGTCTGGACCGAGGACAAGCAGTTCGATATCGATGCCCACTTCCGCCATGAGGCGTTGCCCAAGCCGGGCCGGATCCGTGAGTTGCTGGCGCTGGTGTCGGCGGAACATTCCAATTTGCTGGACCGCGAGCGACCGCTTTGGGAGGCCCACCTGATCGAGGGCATCCGCGGGCGCCGGTTTGCCATGTACACCAAGATCCACCATTCACTGGTGGATGGTATCTCGGCCATGCGTCTGGGCATGCGCGCCCTGTCGCCGGACCCGAATATCCGCGATCTGCCGCCGGTCTGGGCCACGCCGCCGCGCAAGCGCCGGCCGGGCATGCCGAGCAATCCGGTTGAAGCGGTCAGCGGACTGGCCCAGCTCACCGCCGGGCTGTCGAAACAGATCGCCACGGTGCCGGCGCTGGCCCGGGAGGTTTACAAGGTCAGCCAGAAAGCCAAGAACGACCCGGACTATGTGTCGATTTTCCAGGCCCCGCATTGTGTGCTGAACGAGCGCATTACCGGCAGCCGTCGCTTTGCCGCCCAGTCCTATTCCATGGCCCGGATCAAGCACATCGCGAAGAAATTCGACTGCACCCTGAACGACATCGTGCTGGCCATATGCGGCAGCGCCCTGCGCGATTACCTGATTTCCCAGAACGCCCTGCCGAACCAGCCATTGATCGCCATGGTGCCGGTCTCCCTGCGTCAGGACGACAGCGTCGAGGGCAATCAGATTGCCACCATTCTTGCCAACCTCGGCACCCACATTGCCGACCCGGCCAATCGGTTACGGGTGATCAAGGCATCGGTGGAGGAAGCGAAATGCCGTTACCGGCAGATGACACCGGCAGAAATTCTCAACTTCACTGCTTTAATGCTGGCGCCCACCGGCATCAACCTGCTGACCGGCATGGCGCCGAAACTGCAGGCCTTTAACGTGGTGATTTCCAACGTCCCCGGGCCGAAGGAGCCGCTGTACTGGAATGGTGCACGACTGGAAGGCATGTACCCGGTATCAATCGTGCTGGACCGCATAGCCCTGAACATTACCCTGACCAGTTACGTCGATCAGCTGGAGTTCGGACTGATTGGTTGCCGCCGCACCCTGCCGTCCATGCAGCGCCTGCTCGACTACCTCGAAAACGGCATTCATGAGCTGGAAGTGGCCGCCGGGATACGCTGATTTACCTGTCTTTCACGGCCCGGCCCGCAGCCGCAAAAAAACTGGCGCGGGCCGAAAAACTGCCGTAGAGTCGAAGTTGCTGCGGCTTGAGCAGCGGTGGATCTGGTAGTGCCTTTCGCGCAGTTCTCCCCGTTCAACCCTCCCTCGGCCTGCATGCAAAAAACATCATCGATATCGATATCGGAACACTCGAGGTAAGTCACAATGGCAACAGGTACCGTGAAATGGTTTAACGAATCCAAAGGGTTTGGCTTCATCACCCAGGACGAGGGCGGTGCGGACGTATTCGTACATTTCAGCGCCATTCAGGGCAACGGCTTCAAGACTCTTGCGGAAGGTCAAAAGGTTTCCTATGACATTCAGCAGGGTCCGAAAGGCCCGCAGGCTGCCAACGTCAACAAGGCCTGATCAGCCTTGACTGACTAAAGAAAACCCCGCTGCCGCGGGGTTTTTTTTGCCTGAATAACTGTCAGCGCACGCAGCTGACAGAGTAGCTCAGCCTGGCGTCGCCATTGCTGGTGGCTTCGCGATAGCCGCTGACGTACTGGCCGGCCTTGAGCTGACGACTGATGCTACCCATGTAGTCATCGCCACCGGTATCGGAATCGTAGACCCGGAACTCGAAAGTGACGTTCTGATTTGCCGGCACGTTCAGATAACGACGACGAGTGACACCGTTGTAACTACGCGTGGTGGCATCATAAGCGCCCATCCAGGTGGCGTAGAAAGTACCGACATTGGCACCATCTTTCTTAAACAGTGATTCACTCCAGAACGGCTGGCCATTGGCGTAGCCTTCGACATAGATATCGCTTTTGCCACCCCATGGATCACGATTGCTCTGGCTTGACGCCTCCAGCAAATCGACTGAGCAGTTGTAATGATCATTGCGCAGGTAGTAGCGCGAGAAGCTGCCGAAGCTGGTGACATTGCCGAAGTGGGTATCAATCATATGTGGTGCGTCGGCATTGAAATCACCCACCCAGGTCGGACCATCGCCGGAATAGACGTACTGGGCGCTGTCATCCCAGGTCCAGGGCAAATTGGCGGCGTTGGCCTGCAAGCGCTCACCGGCAGCGCTGATGCTGTCACCACCAAGCGTGCCCCAGAAAACAAACGGCAGATTGTTGACGTCATAGCGCTTTTCCCAAAGCGTATCGAGACTGATCAGATCGTAGGAAAACTGACGGCTGTAGTTGCCGCTGCCGCCATTTGGCACCTCCGCCACACCACCATAGTAGTAAACGATGCCATCACCACCCGGTGCACTGCTGCAGTTGCTGTCACAGGCATGCCAGGCATGACCGTTTGACGGTGCTGCGCCATTGGCCTGAATGAAAATTTTCGGCCGGTGACCGTAAAGTGGCACCGAACCATCGATATCGTCATGAGCTTCCTGCAACGCCAGATTCGAATACTGATAGAACTGGTTATGTGCCATGGTTTCCATGGCAATAAACTGGCCATAGTCGGAACCGTCCTTGCGAATCATGAACACGGCCCCTTCAAAATCATTCTCGTGCTTGTCGGTGGGCACCGGCCAGAGATATTCCGGTCCGTCATCGCGCGGATGGAAAGCGCCATAGATGATGAAATAGTGGGTCGCCGTTTCCGATACCTTGTAGTACAGGTAAGACGGCTTGGCGTACTGGTAAAGATTTTCCCAATTATCGTTGCTGTTCCAGTTGCCGTCATAGTCCACGCGGGTAATGTATTCCGCTTCGTAGCCATAACTGGAATTGGTGTCGTGATAGATGCGTGGCGCCCAATGCTGTGCCAGTTGTTCCGGCGTAATCGCAAAGGCCGTGCCGGCAAGCAGGCTCCAGGCGACGATCAGATAGCGTGTCATGTGACTCTCCCGTTTTTATCGTTAGTTTTGTGGGTGCTGGCGCGCAAGCTGACTGCGCTGCAGTGACGTCAGGCGTTGCGCCTGCTCGATATCTGCCTGCAGGGCTTCAAGCGCCCCGAGTGAGCTTTCCGCTTCCGGCCAGTCGGCACTGCTGGCGGCAGGACTGCTGATAGCCTGCTGGAGATCAGCAAGCTGGGAGGAAACATCCTGATGCTGCTGATCCAGCCGAATGCTGAGATCCTCAAGGCGCTGGCGTTGCTCGGCGACAACATCCAGCGGCCCCTGCTGTTGCAACGCGGCCAGCACCTCCGGACGGTCCCGGGCGAGATCGTCACGTGACACAGCCCCTTCCAGCAGCGCTTCGCGTAGCGCCGCCAGTGATTCCGGTGACAGGTCTTCTGCCGGGTCATCACTGAGATCCGCATCTGCGGCCCACTCCGACAGCGGCACGGGTTGACCCGCCGCAACGACTGGCGTTGCCGCAGCATCCGCCGGAAGATTTTTTTCCGCTTCGGTTATCAGAGTTGGCTGCGGAGCAGGTTTGGCGATCGCGCCAGCGTCCGGTTCTCGCAGCAACAAGGCGATGGCCGCCGGCACCACCAGCAAGGCAACAAGCAGTTTGACGAAGTGTTTCGGTTCCATGGGCAGGCCGTCCCTGTCTGAGCTGGTCAGCATCTAACCAGATCAACACAGGCGGCACTTGTCCTGACCCGCGGGTCAGCTTGCGCGAGCGGTCAGGGGCGGCTAACGCGGTTCGGTCAGCGCGGGGGGAGCAAGACGATGTAGCGGCGGCGTATCGGCATCCAGCAAGCGGCGCCCGAGCCAGTCCAGGCCTGTGCCGATATCTGCCCGGGAGCGACGGGCAAGAGGCGCTATCGGCTGCAGCCCCGCCGGATCACGTCGGGCCACCGCAAAACCGAACACATAGGCTGGCTCCTGGCCCATGCGCAGATCGGTAATCCGTATCTCACCATCCTGTTCACGCATGGCAAAGAAGCCGCGGCTGAACCAGGCGATGCGAGCAGTTTCCCAGTTATCCTGCAGCGCCTCGTACAGATTCATGCCGCCGGGAAAGTGATCGAACCTTATCGGTTTGTCGCCATCCAGCAGCGAATAGAAGCCTTCCGCATAACCGTCCGGGGTGATCACCAGCACTCGCCAGATCAGGCTGTTAAACGGTGTCGGCGTGACCAGTTTCTGCTGCCCTTCAACACCACCGGCCAGCAGTGAATCTTCCGCCACAGCGATCACGTGCTGCTGCGCCAGCACCGTCCAGCACAGGTACAGGGTGCTGATGATCAGGCCGTTGCGATTGGCATTCAGGCCGCGCTGGCCGCGCCAGCGGATTGCCCAGAACAGACCCGCCAGCAACGGCAGGGTGTACAGCGGATCAATGATAAAGATGCTGGCCATGCCCAGTGGTGTGTCACTGAATGGCAGCAACAGCTGGGTGCCATACACGGTCATGGCATCCAGCAAGGTGTGGGTAATCAGAATCAGCCAGATGTTCAGCCACCAGAGCCGGAAGCTGCCCGTCACGACGGTCAGTCGCGTCATCAGCCAGGCGGCCATTGGCGAGAACAGTGTCAGCCAGAACAGCGCATGGCTCTCGGCGCGGTGAAACGTCATGTTGCGGATCGGATCGCCGTAGTCGATGACCACGTCGAGATCCGGCAGGGTGCCGAACGCCGCGCCAATGGCGGCCGCCTTCCATACCGGCATGCGTCGGCCGACCACCGCCACCGATACGGCCGCACCTAAAGCCATCTGCGAAACAGAATCCATCGCCCTGCCCGAATCAGTTCAGAGTGCGGTCACCAGCAGCCAGCCCGCCAGCAACATGCCAAGCAGGGCCACCAGCAGATTCACCAGCATGGCCCAGTCGGTACGATAGCCGCGCGGAATCTCTTCAGGGTTGAGGGTGCGCAGCACCGCCCGGTGTTGCAGCGTCGACAACACCGAAACCAGTGATCCGAGCAGGATAAAGAGAATGCCGAGCCATAGCGTGAAGACCGGACTCAGGCCGCCGGCGTTGGCCGGTAGCAGCAGCGCCACCAGCATGCCGGCACGTTCAATAACAAAGCCAAAGGCAATCAGGGCCAGACCGGTACGGTTCCACGCCAGCAGGGTGCGCTCGGCGGCGAAAAACACTCGTGGATCAGACAGGCTCGACATGCGCTTTTCCTCTGGCAGTTTCCCGATGCAGTGTTACCAGCACACCGCTGCTGGTCAATGCCGATATGGCGGTTGACGCCACCGGCTTGATCGCCTCTACTGCCGGCCGAACCAGCTACCTCTGGAACTGACATGAACTCACTGGACGCCCTGCTGCAGCGCATTCATCAATCACCGGAGAGCATCGCGTTTGACGAGGTGATGACGGTAATTGGCGAGCACTATGATTACACCCCCAGCGGCTTTCATAACGGCATTGGCGATGACGCCCTGTGGAATGCCGCCGGCACCAACGCCGGCTCCTGCCGGATCTTTGCCTTCGCTCGCCTGAACCAGCTGGATGAGGACAGCACGCTGGCCTGTTTCGGCAGCTTCTACCGTGATGATGTGCTGAAATTTCCCGACGCCACCGACCATGGCAATATCCGCCGCTTTATGCGCGACGGCTGGGCCGGCATCCGGTTCGAAAACGACCCCCTCAGCAAACGCTGAACCATCTGCAGGAGCGGCCGATCGGCCGCGAAAAGGGGCTTCGCGATCGGTCGATCGCTCCTGCAAGGATCACTACTTCCCAGCGAACTGCTTGAGCAAATCAATCGGTAACGGGAAGATCAATGTCGAGGTGTTCTTGCCGGCCATGTCATTCATGGTCTGCAGGTAACGCAACTGCAAGGCAGCCGGATTGGTGTTGATGATATCGGCGGCCTCCACCAGCTTCTGCGCCGCTTGCAGCTCACCTTCGGCGTTAATGATTTTGGCGCGACGTTCCCGCTCCGCTTCCGCCTGACGGGCAATGGCGCGAATCATGTTTTCATTCAGATCTATGTGTTTGATCTCGACGTTAGTTACCTTGATCCCCCAGGCATCGGTCTGGGTATCGATAATGCTCTGGATATCGACATTGAGTTTGTCGCGCTCCGACAGCATTTCATCGAGGTCATGCTTGCCCAGTACGGATCTCAGCGTGGTCTGGGAGATCTGGCTGGTGGCGTTGTAGTAATCCTCCACCTGAATGATGGCTTTCTGCGGATCCACCACGCGGAAGTACAACACCGCATTGACCTTGACGGTGACGTTATCTTTGGAAATCAGATCCTGACTTGGTACATCCAGAGTGATCACCCGCAGATCAACCCGGGTCATCTGTTGAATGCCAGGGATGATGATCACTAGGCCCGGCCCTTTTACTCCCTGAAAGCGGCCAAGAAAAAACACCACGCCGCGCTGGTACTCCGGAATAATCCGGATCGCCATCGCCAGCAACACAATAATAAAAACCAGTGGAGCCAGTAATGCTGTCATCGTCATTCTCCCTGTTGTGGTGATTGTTTCGGCGTCACTTCAAGTGTGAGGCCGTCAACTGCAGTAACCTGGAGATGGGCGCCGGCCTGCACCGGGGTACGGCTTCGCGCCCGCCAGGTTTCGCCGTGGACACGAACCCAGCCTTCGCTGTCAAAAGGCTCCGTGGCGATTGCTTCCATATCAAGCAACTCTTCCATGCCCGCCAACGCCGGCCGTTTACGAATACGCAGCAAGCGTCCCAGTACCCAGACCAGGAAGCCCAGAGATACCAGCGCGGTACTGGCAATCATCGGTAATGATATGGCCAGATGCTCATCATCCAGCAGGATCACAGAACCGACCACAAAGGCCACCACCCCGCCAAGCCCGAGCACACCAAAACTGGGAACAAATGCCTCCGCGATCATGAAGGCCATGCCGAGAATAATCAGGGCAAGACCGGCATAGTTCACCGGCAATACCTGAAATGCGTAAAGTGCCAACACCAGACAGATGACACCGATGACACCTGGATAGATCTGCCCCGGGTTGGACAGCTCGAAGATCAGCCCGTAAAAGCCGATCAGCATCAGAAAATAGGCAACATTGGGGTTGGTGATGGTGCTGAGCAGTTTGGTGCGCCAATCTGCAGCGCGCTCGACAACCGCAAGCTCGGTAGTGTCGAGGGCCATTTTTCCGGAAGCCATCCTCACTTCACGGCCATGCAAGCGGGCCAGCAAAGTCGGAATATCATCGGCCATGATGTCTATTACGCCGCGCTCCAGTGCTTCGTCAGCCGTCAGGGTGCGACCTTCGCGTACCGCCTGCTCTGCCCAGTCCGGATTACGGCCATGGTGCTCGGCGAGGTTGCGAATGTAGGAGACGGCATCCTCCAGCATCTTGCGTTCCATGGCGCTGCCGCCGCGACGCTTGCCTTCCTCATCCTGCTTGCCGTCTTCGGGTTTTTGCGCCGGCTCCGTGCTGCCCGGCATGCCTCCCATGGTTACCGGGGTGGCCGCGCCAAGATGGGTGGATGACGCCATGGCGGCGCCATGACTGGCAAACAGGATATAAGTGCCGGCACTGGCGGCCCGTGAACCGGCCGGCGCCACCCAGGTCACCACCGGCACCGGCGCGGCGAGAATGTCCTTTACCAGCGCGCGCATGCTGCTATCGAGGCCACCGGGCGTGTCCATGCGCAGGATCACCAGCGCCGCGCCATCATTCCCGGCATCGGCAATGGTGCGGCGAACGTGGTCCACTGTGGCCGGACCAACAACGCCATCAAGATCAACCACCACCGCCTTGCCGGTCAGGCTTTCCTGAGTTGCCGCCAGCGCCAGCAACGACATCGCCAACAGCCATATGGTCAGGCACAGCCTGCGCCAGATCATTCTGTTCATCGCACATCCCCTGTACAGACTGATACCAGCCTATCAGATTAGCGGTGACAGATTCAGTTCGTGCTTGCGCTGCTCCCAGTCCGGAAGGCGTTGTGACAGCAGCCGGCGGAAGCCCGGGCCGTGGTTCATGTGCTCAAGATGGCAAAGCTCGTGAATCACCACGTACTCGATACTGCGTAGCGGCGTCTTGATCAGCTCGGCATTGAGGTTGATATAGCCGCGACTGGACAGACTGCCCCAGCGGCTTTTCATGCTGCGAATACGCAGCGACGGGCGGGTGTGACCGCGTTCAGCAAAAAACCCGAAGTGCTGATCTATGATCCGGTTATAGAGGGTCTCGGCCTGAGCGCGGTACCAGCGTGACAGTTGCAGCGCGACCCGTTGTTCATCGTCCGGTACCGGTAACAACATCTCGATACAGCCATCGCTCAGCACCGTCATACTACGCCGAGCGATATTCAGGGATAACGGATAACGCTCACCAAGAAACAGGTGTCCTTCACCGTGACAGAATTTCAGCGCCGGCTTTTCTGCCGATTCCGGCAATGCCGATAATCGCCTTTGCAGCCACCCGGACTTGCTGGCAATGAAACTGCTGATATCGTGCTCGCTGGTGCGCATTGGCACCCGTACTTCGATGCGACGGTCCGGATACAGGCGCAGCTCAAGGGAGCGGCGCCGGCTGCGGATAATGGTGTAATCAGTGGGCTTCACCCTGAGGCAGCTCCCGTTCCAGTCGCTGGGCAATGGCGTTGGCTGATGATGCATAACCGGCCAGCCAGTTGTACAGCAGCGGAATGATAAACAGGGTCAGCACGGTGGCGAACAGCAGTCCGCCAATAATCACCATGCCGATGGAAATACGACTTTCGGCACCGGCGCCACTGGCAAACACCAGCGGCAGGGCGCCAAAGATGGTGGAGATACCTGTCATCAGTACCGGACGGAACCGCACCGTGGCGCCTTCGATAATCGCGTCACGAACGTTACGGCCTTCATCACGCAACTGATTGGCAAACTCGACAATCAGAATACCGTTCTTGGCCATCAATCCGACCAGCATGATCATGCCGATCTGGCTGTAGACGTTCATGGAGGTACCACTCAGGCGGATGGCAATCACCGCACCGGCAATCGCCAGCGGCACCGTCAGCATAATGATCAACGGATGAATCCAGCTTTCAAACTGGGCGGCCAATACCAGAAAGACAATGACGATCGCCAATACAAAGGTAATGTAGATCGCCGCCGAAGCAGACTGAAACTCCTCGGCCAGCCCCTTGTAACCGATCCGCGCCTCCGCCGGCAGCGTATCGCGAGCTGCATTTTCGACAAAGCGGATTGCCGAGCCAAGGTCATAACCTTCTGCCAGCGACGCCGACAGGGTCACGGACGGCAGTCGGCCGACCCGGCGCAACTCCGGTGACGCACCCTGCTCCTGCAGATTCACCACACTGGACAGCGCGACCAGATCACCACTGCCGGCACGCAGGTAAATATTGTTGAGGTCCTGTGGTGTCGCCCGGTCTGCCGGCATGGCTTCGAGCATCACATCGTACTCGCGGCCACGATCGACATAGGTGGTCGCCACCAGTGACGCCAGCATGGCCTGCAGGGCCTGGCCCACGGTCTCGGCATCAATGCCCAGATCCGCCGCGCGATCACGCAACAGTTCAATATTCAGTTGCGGCTGGGTTTCATCATAATCGGTGGTGGCGCCGAACATGCCCGGGTTTTTTTCCAGCTCTGCCAGCAATGCTTCGCTCCAGAGCACCGCCGAGGCGTAGTCAGGACCAGACACAACCACTTCGAGAGCCTGATTGAACGCGCTTTGACCAAGCCCCGGCGGATTCACTGCCACCGTGCGCAGACCGGGAATCTGCGGCAACTGGCGCTGAACTTCGCTGACAATATCCTGCTGACGACGATCACGCTCACCCCAGTCTTTCAGGCGAACGATGGTAAAGGCATTGGTCACCTGGCCGCGAAAACCAACGATCGACAGGATCCGTTCCGCCTCACCACTTTCCATCAGTGGCAACAGGGTTTGTTCTACTTTGCCAGCATGATGCTGGGTGTAGTTGGCGGTGGCGCCCTGCGGAGCGGTGGCCGGAACAATAAACACGCCACGATCCTCGGTCGGCGCCAGCTCTCTGGGAATTTGCCCCCAGGCAAACGCCGCCAGCAAGCAGCCGGCAATGGCGATGGATAGCACTGGCGCCGGATGTTGCAGGGTGTACTGCAGTGCACTGTGATAATGCTTTGCCATTGCCGCCAGTTGCCGGTCTATCCAGTTGGCATCAGCGTTTTTCGTGTGTGGTTTCAGCCAGCGCGAACACAGCATCGGGGCCAGCGACAGCGCCACCACGCTGGACACCACCACTGCCGCCGCCAAAGTAAAACCAAACTCACTGAACAATCGGCCAACATCACCACCCATAAACGAGATGGGTACAAATACCGCCACCAGCGTCAGCGTGGTTGCGACGATGGCGAACGCCACCTGACGAGCGCCGAGAAATGCCGCCACCAAAGGCTTCTCACCTTCATCCATGCGCCGCTGGACGTTCTCCAGCATGACGATGGCATCATCCACCACCAGACCGATGGCCAGAATCAGCGCCAGCAGGGTCAACACGTTAAGGGAGAACCCGAGCATGGCGAGGCCGGCAAAAGCGCCGATCACTGACACCGGAATAGTCACCGCCGGGATCAGCGTGGCACGCAGGCTGCCGAGGAACACCCAGATCACCAGAATCACCAGCACCACCGCAATGGCCAGCGTGATCAGCACTTCCTTGATCGATGCCCGGATAAAAATCGATTCGTCATAATTGACGCCAAGTGCAATGTCCGAGGGCAGGGTTTGCCGCACCTCATCAATCTCGGCCTGAACCAGATTGGAAACGCTGACGGTGTTGGCCTTGGACTGACGAATAATGCCAAGACCGATGGCGACCTCACCGTTGGCCCGCAACACGGTGTCGCGATTTTCGACGCCGAGCTCGACATCCGCCAGATCGCCCAGTCGGATCAGGTGTTCGCCGTCACGGCGAATCACCAACTGCCGGAACTGTTCGACATCAGACAACCGGTTATCCGCGCGCACGGTGAAGTCGCGGCTGGCGGACTCCACCTTGCCGGCCGGTAGCTCAACGTTGTTTGCCCGCAGGGTCTGCTCAATATCGGTAACGGTGACTTGATGCGCCGCCATGCGCCGACGATCCAGCCAGATACGCATGGCGTAACGACGCTCGCCGCCAATAAAAACATCGGCGACGCCATCCAGTACCGAGAAACGATCCACCAGATTTCGCTCGGCAAAATCGGTAAGTTCTTCTGGCGCCAGCGCCGAACTGGTCAGGGTCACCCAGATAATCGGCCGGGCATCGGCGTCGGTTTTGGCGATGACTGGCGGCTCGGCATCTTCTGGCAGACTGCCAAGTACCCGCGATACCGCATCGCGAACATCGTTGGCGGCGGCATCGACATCGCGGTCGAGACTGAACTCAATCGAAGTGCGCGCGGAACCGATGCGACTGCGGGACTCAATACGCTCGACGCCTTCGACGCCACTGATGGCACCCTCGATCACCTGAATAATCTGGGTGTCGATGACTTCCGGCGCAGCACCACGGTACTCCACCGAAACAGACACTTCCGGCGGATCAATGTCCGGGTATTCACGCACCGGTAACTTCAGCAGGCCACTCAACCCGAACACCACAATCAGTAGCGAGATAACCGTGGCAAAAACCGGTCGCTTGATCGAAATATCGGAGAGCACCATGGCTCAGCCCTCCTGATCTTTGAAGGCTCCGGCGGTTTCCGGCACCAGCGCATCGGCATCTTCCACCACCTGCACCGGTGCACCACCACCAAGCCGGGTATGACCGGTAATCACCACCGGCTCACTGGCTACGATGCCACTGCGGACTTCCACCCAACCCTGCTGACGCGTGCCAAGCACCAGTTCACGGCGCTCGGCCTTGTCGTCGCTGACGACAAAGGCAAAGCTGGTGGCGCCTTGCGTCAGAATCGCCTGCTCGGGAATCATCAGCGCCTGCTGCTCGCCCACCGACAGCGCCACTTGCAGAAACTGGCCAGGGCGCAACAGCTGCTCCCTGTTGTCGAGCAGTGCCTTGATGGTGATGGCGCGATTCACCGGATCGACCCGACTATCAAGCTGGGCCACCCGACCGGGGAATTCGCGCTCCGGCCAACTGTCACTGCGGGCAATGACCGGCTGACCCACCGCCAGCGAAGCCAGATATCGCTCCGGCACCGTGAACTGCACTTCCAGCCGGTCGGTATCATCGAGCGTAGTAAGCAGATCACCGGCCCGGACATAGCTGCCAACTTCAATCTGACGCAAGCCGACGATGCCAGAGAAAGGCGCTCGAATAAGGTGATAGGAAAGTCGCGCCGCAGCAGATTTCTGCTGCGCTTCGGCAGCCTGCAGCGCGGCGCGCAGGCGATCGACTTCGGCTTCTGATACGGCACGGGTATCCTGCAACCGGGTGGCCCGCTGCCAGGCGGCACGGGCATCCGCCAGCGCCGCTTCAGCGCTGGCGAGATCGGCCTGAGCGGTACGGTCATCCAGTGCCACCAGCAGGTCGCCTGCCTTGACCCGGGCGCCTTCCTTCATGCCGATTCGCACCACCCGGCCGTCCACCTGACTGGTCACGGTGACGGATTGCTGGGCCCGGGCAGAGCCGACTGCCTCCACCTGGCGCTGCAGGGTTGCGCTGCGCGGCAATTCGACATTGACGATCTGCGGGGGCCGCTGTCGCTCGCCAACGCCGGCGCCACCAAATTGCCAGAAGGCGATGACCACCAACGTGACGATAACCACTGCCGCGAGAAAGGCGCCCTGCTTCATTGTGTGACTCCTGCGTGACAATACCCATCGGGCACGGACAATGAACTGCCGGCCCCTTTCATGACCGGCAGGAATAATAACGGTTCCGGATTATGCACAGGGGTTTGTGCAAGAAATGTGAGGCTGGCTGTAGGAGCGATCGACCGGCCGCGATCGTCTCGTAGCAATCGCGATCGGTCGATCGCTCCTACAGTTGTCAGAAGGATCAGCCCGCCATGTCAGCGCGCATCAGTTTCTTGTCGAGCTTGCCGACGCTGGTGCGCGGCAGCGCATCGACAAACTTGACCCGGTCCGGCACGCCGTACTTCGAGATCACGCCCTTGTTGGCGTAATCCATGACCAGATCCTTGATGCCTTTCTCGTCCGCTTCTGCGCCCGGCTTTTTCACCACCAGCGCCAGCGGTCGCTCACCCCATTTTTCGTCCGGCACGCCGATCACCGCGCATTCGGCAACACCCGGATGCTGCAGCACCAGACCTTCGAGGTCGATCGACGATACCCATTCACCGCCGGTCTTGATCACGTCCTTGATACGATCAGCGATTTTCAGCCAGCCATCCGCACTCATGGTGGCGATATCGCCGGTGTGCAGCCAGCCGCCATGCCAGAGATTCTCCGAATTGTCCTTATCGTGCAGGTAACCCTGAGTCAGCCAGGGCGCGCGCGCCACCACTTCACCCTGGGCTTTGCCGTCGTGCGGCACGTCGTTCATGTTTTCGTCAACGATACGGATCTGCACCATTGGCACCGGTCGGCCGGTCATGGTGCGGTACTGCACCTGGGTGTCCAGATCGGCCTTCTCCAGCTCCGGCGGCAACAGCGCCAGCGTCATCAGCGGGCAGGTTTCGCTCATGCCGTAGCCGGTGTAGATATCGATGCCACGCTCCAGTGCGCCACGGGCCAGCGCCGCCGGCAAGGCGGAACCGCCGATGATCACCTTCCAGCCTTTCAGGTCGACGCTCTTCGCCGCTTCCGCGCCGAGCAACATCTGAATGATGGTCGGCACACAATGGGAGAAAGTCACTTTCTCGGTGACCAGCAGCTTCAGCAGCGTGGCCGGCTCATAACGGCCCGGGTAGACCTGCTTCACGCCCATCATGGTGGCCATGTAGGGAATGCCCCAGGCGTGGACATGGAACATCGGCGTGATCGGCATATAAATGTCGCTGGCGTTGAATTTGCCATGACCGCTGCCGCCCAGTGCCGCGCGGCCGGCATAGGTGTGCAGCACCAGCTGACGATGGCTGAAATACACGCCCTTCGGCAGGCCGGTGGTGCCGGTGGTGTAGAAGGTGGTGGCGCGGGTGTTCTCGTCGAGATCAGGGAAAGAGTAATCGCTGCTGGCCGCTTTCAGCAGACTTTCATATTCGCCGGCAACGTCAATCTTGCTGTCCTGCGGGCCATCACCGTCGTCCAGCAATACGTACTTTTTCACCGGCTCGATACGATCCTTGATGGCATCAAGAATCGGCAGGAATTCGCGATTAACCAGAATGACGTCGTCTTTGGCGTGATTGATGGTGTAAAGAATCTGTTCCGACGACAGCCGCACATTCACGGTGTGCAGCACCGCGCCCATCATCGGAATGGCAAAAAAGCATTCCAGATAGCGATGGCTGTCCCAGTCCATCACCGCCACGGTATCGCCCGGCTTGACGCCGAGGTTGCTCAGCGCCTCCGCCAGTCGCCGTACCCGCTCGCCCAGATCACGGTAGGTCATGCGCAGCTTGCCGGCGTAGACAATTTCCTGATCCGGTGCGCTGCGCACGCCGGCTTCAAGAATGCTGTTGATCAGCAGCGGCGAAGAATAGGCCGACGGGGTGCGGGTGATGCTCAGATCCATGATCGAGTCCTCTGTTGGTATTGTTGGTTCCGTAACGGGCCGGCGGCCGGTAAGCCGCCGTCAGAATTCGGTACCGCCGCGGGTGAGTTTGACCGGATCAAGCAGCTTTTCAAGTTGCTCACGGGACAGATCGGTCTTCTCACAGGCCACGTCGATCACCGGCCGGCCACTGCGAAACGCCTCCTTGGCGATCTCCGCTGCGGCGTTGTAGCCGATCAACGGGTTCAGGGCTGTCACCAGAATCGGGTTTTTATTGATGGTTTCGGCCAGATGCTCACTATTTACCCGAAATCCCCGCATCGCTCGTTGATCGAGCATGGCCATGCCATTGGCGAGCATGGCAATCATGCCAAGCAGGTTATCCGCTACCAGCGGCAACATCACGTTAAGCTCGAAATTGCCGCTCTGGGCGGCGATGGCGTTGGCCTGGTCCAGCCCCATGACCTGCGCGGCCACCATGCAGACCGATTCGCAGATCACCGGGTTGACCTTGCCGGGCATGATCGATGAGCCCGGCTGCACTGCCGGCAACATGATCTCGGCGAGGCCATGCTGCGGCCCGGAATTCATCCAGCGCAGATCGTTGCAGATTTTCATCAGCACCACCGCGAGTCCGCGCAGCGCCGAGGACAAGGCCAGCGGCCGGTCAATGGCACCCTGGCCGGCAAAAAAGGAATCCATCGGCTGGAAATGCTGGCCGGTCTTTTCGCTCAGGTGCGAACAGAAACGTTCAGCAAATTGCGGGTGGCAGTTCACCCCGGTGCCCACCGCGGTGCCGCCCTGCGGCAGGCGCAGCAGACCATGCAGGGCGCCGGTCAGCTTGCCCTCGGCATGTTCCAGCTGCACCGACCAGCCTGTCAGTTGCTGACCGAAAGTAATCGGCATGGCATCCATCAGGTGGGTGCGGCCGGGTTTGACCTGCTCTGCCAGCTCAACTGCACGACTTCGAATGGTGTCGTTGAGTTGCCGCAGCGCCGGCAGCAATTGCTGCACCAGCGCCAGCACGGCACTGACATGAATGGCACTGGGGATGGTGTCGTTGCTGCTTTGGCCGAGATTGACGTCGTCGTTGGCGCTGACCGTTGTGCCTCCTTGCTGACACAGGTGGGCGATCACTTCGTTGACGTTCATATTGGTGGAGGTGCCGGAGCCGGTCTGGAAAACGTCGACCGGAAACTGGTCCGCGAACTCGCCGTCGGCAATACGCGATCCGGCTTTGGCAATCGCCGCTCCCTTGTCGGTCGGTAACAGGCCAAGCGCCTGATTCACTTCCGCAGCGGTGACCTTGATCAGCGCGACGCTGCGGATAAACCGGTTTGGTAACGGGCGGGCGATGCGGAAGTTATCTATGGCACGCTGGGTCTGGGCGCCCCACAGGGCGTCGGCGGGAACACGCACTTCGCCAAGCGAATCCTTCTCGGTGCGATAGCTGCTCATCACGACTGTCCGGTGGCTCGCGGTCTTCCTTTGTACCGCCAGCGCGGCCGCGCAACAACCTTTCAGGGCATGGTCAGCCGTTCGAGCTCCGCAAGATTCATCGAGGCTGCCCGCGGGCCATCACCACACATGGACCAGCGCGGCTGAAGCGAGTCACACACCGCCGGCCTGGCCGGATCAGCAAAGATCCGGCAGCGCATCTGTTGATCAAGATGGAGACAGGCCATACCGGCAGGCTTGCCGTCCGGCATGCCCGGTAGCGGCGAGCTGATCGAAGGAGCAATGCAGCAGGCACCACAATGGGGACGGCAGGACACCACAGGATCCTGCTCCGCTGCAGTCGAGAAGAAGGTCAACGGGCCTCCACTTTTTCCAGCCCGCAGCGGCTGCAACGCAGCACCGTCAGCAGCCGGCCCTGTTTGACGTCAAAGCGCTGTTCCTTGCAAACCTGCCATTGATGGAAGCCGTGCTGGCACAGCCCCTTCTTTTTTGCTGCAGGTTTGCGGAACGGCAGGATATCAGCCATCACCGGCCTGCATGGCATCGGCCAGCTCTTCGGCACTGAGCACCACGGCGTCGCCGGACTCACCCGGGTTCACCGCCACCTGGATATTGTCGCCGGTCAGCCCTGGCACCCAGCGCTCGAACCAGACGTCCATGGTGATTGCCCGCGGCACCAGTGCCGGGTCGTTGCTCCATTGCTGGGCAGAATCGGCATCGGCCCACAGTGGCAGGCACTCTTCGCCATCACTGTTCAGCAGGGCAAAGGACTCACCGTCACTGAGGACGAACAGCTCATCCTTGCCGGCGATCTGCTCGATAAACTGCTGGTAGCGTTGCTCTGCATCACTCATCACGATTCCTGGTTGATTTCGACAATTTTCAGGGTGTTGGTACCGCCATGGACGGCAAGGTAATCACCCTTGGTGAGAATAACGCGGTCGCCGGGACCGGCCACCTGCATCTGCACCAGCAACTCGACGGCGCGGGCATTAATCTCATCCGGGTGAATCGCGGCGCTGTCGAAGTGCACCGTTTCGACACCGCGATAGATCGCCAGCTTGCGCCGCGTATGCGCGTGCGGCGTGAAGGCAAAGATCGGCAGGCCGGAACGAATCCGCGACATCATTCTTGGGGTGTTGCCGGTTTCCGTCATGCTGATGATGGCCTTGACCCGATCAAGATGATTGGCCACCGCCATGGCCGCCCCGGCGATGGCTTCGTCGATTTTTTCCTGATCCGCCATCGGTCGTGCTTTCAACATATGGGTCTGATAGGTGCGCTCTGCACCCATGATGATGCGGTGCATGGCGCGCACGGTGGCTTCCGGGTGATCGCCCACGGCGGTCTCTGCCGACAGCATCACCGCGTCGGTGCCATCAAGCACGGCATTGGCCACATCCGACACTTCCGCCCGGGTCGGCTGCGGGCTGTGAATCATCGACTCCATCATCTGCGTTGCCGTAATCACAAAGCGATCAAGGTCGCGGGCGCGCTGGATAATATGCTTCTGCACACCGACCAGCTCGGCATCGCCGATTTCCACGGCGAGATCACCACGCGCCACCATGACACCGTCAGAGGCACAGATAATGTCATCAAGCACCGCGGTATTGCTGACCGCCTCTGCCCGCTCAATCTTGGCAATAATGCCACCCTCACCTCCGGCGGCACGGTAACGCTCGCGGGCCAGATCAACATCAGCCGCATCCCGCGGAAATGACAGCGCCAGATAATCGACGCCCATATCCGCAGCAATGATGATGTCGGCCAGATCCTTTTCCGTCAGGGCCGGCGCGGTCAGGCCGCCGCCCTTGCGATTCACGCCCTTGTTGTTCGACAGCTTGCCGCCAACGGTCACGGTGCAATGCAAGGCATTGTCACGGATCTCATCGACCCGCATTTCAATCAGGCCGTCATCCAGCAGCAGGGTGTCACCCACGCGGCAATCAGAGACCAGCTCTTTATAGGTAATTCCGACCCGGTCGACCTCGCCGGCCAGTTCATCCATACCGGCATCCAGCACAAACGGCTGGCCGTGCCTGAGCACCACCGGGCCATCGCGAAACCGGCCAATGCGGATCTTCGGCCCCTGCAGGTCGGCCAGAATCGCCACCGTGCGCTGCTGCTGGTCCGCTGCCGCACGGATACGGGCGGCAACCTGACGATGGTCGTCGGCACTGCCATGGGAGAAGTTGAGCCGGAACACGTTCACGCCGGCGGTAATCAGCCGGTCGAGCATGGCCTCGGGGGAACTGGCCGGGCCGATGGTGGCAACAATCTTGGTACGTCTGAACATGGTCATATCCGTGAGCAATGTGGTGACAAGGATACCAGCGGAATCTGTTACCGTTTGCCTGTGCGGAAAAATTTTCATTTCGCCGATCAACCGCTAAGCTGCATGCATCGTGCCGGTATCAGAGCTGTCCGGCACACGGCCACTGACTCGGGACTGCACATGAAGCGCATGAAGACCCTCGACGCCGCCTGGTTGGCGGTGGAATCCGATGACACCCCGATGCATGTCGGCAACCTGCAGATTTTCTCCCTGCCGGACGGGGCGCCGGATACCTTCCTGCGTGATCTGGTTGCGCGGATGAAGGTTGGCCGGGATTTCGCTCCGCCGTGGAATCACAAGCTGCTCAATCCCGGCAAGATCGGCCGCACCCTGACCCCGGCCTGGAAGATCGACAACGATCTTGATCTCGACTACCACGTCCGCCACTCGGCGCTGCCCAAGCCCGGCGGCGAACGTGAACTTGGCATACTGATCTCGCGCCTGCACAGCCATCCACTCGATTTCAATCGACCGCTGTGGGAGAGCCACATCATTGAAGGGCTGGAGAATAACCGCTTCGCTCTCTACACCAAGATGCACCACTCGCTGATTGACGGCATCAGCGGCATGCGCCTGTTGCAGCGGGTGCTGTCGAATGATCCCAATGCCCTTGATATGCCGCCACCGTGGACGGTACGACCAGAGCGGGTCAAGCTGATTGGCGGCGACCCGGCGCACGAGGCCCATGGTCTGGAGGCGGCCATTGAGACCCTTCGCAGCCAGCTGAAAACTGTGCCGAAACTGGCCGGGGCACTGGGCAAGCTGGTGCGCCACGAGCAAGGCAGCCCGCTGGTCGGGCCCTTTGCCGGGCCGCCATCGGTGCTGAACAAGCGGGTCACACCGCAGCGTCGGTTTGCTACCCAGCAATACAACATGTCGGCGCTGCGCGAGCTGGCCAATCAGGCCGATGCCTCGCTCAACGACGTGGTCCTGTACCTGTGCAGCACTGCCCTGCGTCGCTTCCTGAAAGAGCAGAACGCCCTGCCCGCCGACCCGCTCACCGCCGGCATCCCGGTGAATATTCGCGCCGCCGATGATCAGGGTACCGGCACCTCGATCAGTTTTATGATTGCCAGTCTGGCCACCGATGTGGCCGATCCGCTGCGCCGGCTGGAAGCGATCAAGGCCTCGACCCGCAGCGCCAAGGAACACCTGCAGACCCTGCCACGCAGCACCCTGACCCAGTACACCATGCTGTTGATGGCGCCCTACATGCTGCAGCTGGCTACTGGTCTGGGCGGCCGCGCCCGGCCGGTGTTCAACGTCACCATCTCGAATGTGCCCGGCCCGCGCGAAGCGCTGTACTTCCAGGGGGCCCGGTTAGAGGCCATGTATCCGGTGTCGCTGATTGCCCATGGCGGCGCCCTCAACATCACCTGCCTGAGCTATGCCGATTCACTCAACTTCGGCTACACCGGCTGCCGTGACACCCTGCCAAGCATGCAGCGTCTTGCTGTCTATACCGGCGATGCGCTGGATGAGCTGGAACAGTTGCTCGACCGGGTTTAACGCCGTCCTGACCAACCCCTGACTTTTTTGTTCTCCCCTGCCGACGGAAATCGGCAGGGGTCTGTTTGTCTTTGCCGAAAAAATACCGGCAACTGACGTCCCGCCGCAGCTCCAAAATATTTCCTTTTTAATCATATAGATAGAACCGACAACCCGGATCAGTTTCTGAGCCATCCTCATTCTATCTTCTGATACCACTCGTCGGGGTACGCTCGTGCCTGCTTGATCGAAACATTATTTGGGATTATTTTCCCAATTATGAACGATAGAGTGATCAACACCGTCCTCCTTGCTCTGGCCCGACTGCTACGCCCGATCGTGCGCGTACTGCTGGCCAACAAGATCACCTACGCGACCTTCGATCAGATCGCGCGGCAGGTGTTTGTCGAGGTGGCGGACAGGGATTTCACCATCAAGGGCCGCAAACAGACCGTCAGCCGGGTGGCGCTGGTCACTGGCCTGTCGCGCAAGGAAGTGCTGCGGATCAAGCGCGAGCCAGCGCTGGCCGATCGTGAGCTGGGTAACACCTTTCATCGTGCTGCCCGGGTGATTTCGACCTGGTGTTCAAACCCGTCCTACCTGACCAGTGATCACGAACCGCAGGCGCTGAAGTTTGAAGGCCCGGCCTCCTTTACCAGTCTGGTCGGAGATGTCGGTGGTGATCTCACCCCGCGGGCGGTGCTCGACGAATTGCGCCAGGCCGGCATCGTCAAGATGGACGCAGGTCGTCGTATCTACCTGATGAAGAAGGCCTATGTGCCGAGCAAGGATGAAACGCAGATCATGAAGATCATGGGCACCGACGTTGGCGATCTGGCCGAAACCATTTCCCATAACCTTAATGCCCCGGCCAACGACTCACGCTTCCAGCTAAAGGTGTCTTACGACAACCTGCCGCAGGAGTGCCTTGATGAGCTGCATCGGATGGTGTCCGAGCGCGGCCACGAGGTGCTGGTGGAATTCGATCGCTGGTTGCGCCATCACGACCGCGATATCAACCCGGGTATTCCCGGCACCGGCAAGGTTCGCGCCGGCCTTGGCATCTACTATTTCGAAGATCAGGAGGGCGAACGATGAGCCCGCGCCTGATCCTGCCCGCCTGCCTGAGTCTGGCCAGTCTGATACTGGCCGCCTGCGGCAACCCGGATGCAACCCGCTCACCGTCAAGCGGCGAACCCCGTGGTGGCGATGAGGTTGCCGAAGGCGGCATCGGTGGTTCCGGCAGCGGCACCGCTTCCGGCTATGGTTCGATCTGGGTTGGTGGCAACCGCCACTTCCCGATTGC
Source organism: Alcanivoracaceae bacterium (assembly GCA_023146255.1). Lineage (GTDB taxonomy): Bacteria > Pseudomonadota > Gammaproteobacteria > Pseudomonadales > Alcanivoracaceae > PGZG01. The sequence goes on along the minus strand of JAGLCJ010000011.1, from coordinate 47,999 downwards.
CGAGGACGCGATTGTTCGCCTCGATGGCCGACCGGTGGCCGCCAATTCGGTTAATGCCGAGGGCCAGGGGCTGCCGCTCGGCATCACACTGGAATACCTGCTGGCCGAGGATGCCAGCGACGATCTTATGCAAGGGACTGCCATTGCCATTGACGCCTGGCATCAGGTGATTGGCCCGGTCACCAGCGTGGCGCCGCTGACCGTTCTCGGCCAGCCAGTGTTTACTACAGCCGACACCCTGCTGTCCGTACCGGGTGACGATCCTGCTCTGTTGCAGCCGGGTGATCTGGTGGCGGTCGCCGGCATGCCGAACAGCTTCGGTTCGGTTCGCGCCACTCGCCTGAGCCTGCTTGGTGACGCCCCACTCGACTGGCAAATTGTCGGTCGGATTAGCGATCTGGATGCCAGCGGTTTCCGCATCCGCAATCAACGCATCAGTCTCGATGGAATTGCTCTGGAAAACTGCCATGCCGGCCTGAGCAATGGCAGCAAGGTGGTGATACAGGCTTCCGCGAGCACTACTTTTCTCAGCGATGAGCGTTTGCAAACGGCGCACCGCTTGATCTGCCAGCCGGAAGGGCTGGGCCTTTTCTCCAGCAAAGCTTCAGTGCCGGCACAGATCCCTGCTGCATTCGACGGTGTCATTACCGATATTCAGTTACTGCCGCTGACCATCAGTCTGGATGGCCAGCTCGTTCATCTTGAAGGTTTGCTGGCGACCGGCGTCAACACCTTGCGTGATCTGGCGCTTGGCGCCCGGGTTGAAGTGGACGGCGTACTCGATACCGCTAACGGCGTGATCACGGCAACTCGTCTGTCGTCGCGTGACCCTCTGGTACGCATTGAAGCGCCTATCGACCACATCCTCGGCGATGTGATTTCGGTGTTGGGCCAGACCGCCCTGATTATTCCCGGCGCCGCCAATACCGGAAACTTCTCCGATGGTGCGCGGATTTCCATTTCTGCATTCACTGACAGCCTCGGCCAACTTTTTGTCACCTCCGCACAGATAGATGACTCTGCTGCCAAACAGGACATTCTTCTTCACGGCGAGATATCTGCCGTTAACTCCGTCAGCGGAACCTTCTCTGTCGCCGGCATTCCGTTTAATGCCGCCAGTGCCGACAGCCTCCGGATTAAAACCGTCGATGGTGTCATTACTTTGATCGAAGCCGGGCTGTGTCTGGCGCAATCGGATTTGCCGCTTTTCCCCTGCGCAAATACCGACACAACTGAATTTCTGAATGGCCTGGCGCCGGGTAGCTACGTCGAGATCAGCAACGCCTGGTATGACGGAGCGTTGCTGCAAGGCGGCGAGGTGCTACTCAGATAAAGAGCACACACAACGCGTTTATTGGCGTTGTTTCCAGAGCCGTACACGCCTTGTGCACGGCTTTTTTTTCCCACACCAGAGGCCGGCAGGTCGGGTAGGGAAACGAATTCACCGGGGGGCCGGTGGACGCTGTCCGAAGTTGCAGGAAGTCTCGGGCAGATAACAACAATCCTGTCAGTAACCGGAATTCCGGGCTGACAAGAACAACCAGAAATGAACGGAGTAACTATTATGAAACAGTTCGCCCGGATTCCGCTTGCAGCATTGATCGCATCCATGGCCTCGGTAGGTAGTATTGCCCATGCTGGCATGAGCAATACGGCAACAACCTTCGGCATCCTGCCGTCGGATATTGCCTCGGCCCAGTCCCTGTCGCTATTCAACAATCAGGTATCGGCAACCTATTACAACCCGGCCTGGCTGGCCCGTGACACCCGCGGCGAACTGACTGGCGGTCTGTTTCATGCGGAGCCGTCGCTGGAAGTTGAAAGCCATGGTGGCACTAACGCACCGACGCGCACTGGCGACGTACTTGATGATACACCGTCACAACAGGTCCTGATCGGCATGAAAAAGGATCTGTCGTTCCTGACCAAGTATGACCATCCGATCATGTTCGGCTTCATGGCCGGAGTAGAAAAGTTCGGCAAGGAAATGATGGCGTTCCAGTCCGGCACCGCCAATGAAGGACAATTCTTCAACTATGGTCGCCAGCCGCTGTTTCTGAATCTCGGCGCCGGCACCAATGTCTGGCGTGGCATTGATGTCGGTGCTTCTATCCGCGTTACCCTGCATGCCGATGCCACCATGACCACACAAAGTGATCTGGCCGGCAACACCGAACGAGAGAACATTGAAGTCGCTGCTGAGCCCGTCATGGTGCCGATTCTTGCCGTCAACATGAATGCTGGTGAAACGCTGTGCTCGCGCTCGCCCTGCTGGATGGACAAGCTCGATACTGCCATCGTTTACAAGGGTTATGCCAAGGGCGAAACCAATGTCGCCGCCAATGCCGTCATTCCGGGAACCATTCCGGATCCGGGTCTGGACCTGGTGATCAGCACCATTTCCGGCTTCACCCCGGAGATCATTACCGCCGGCGCCCAGTATCAGTTCGGCAAGTTCCGCGTCGGCGCCACCGCCGAGTTCCAGCAATGGTCGCGTCTGGAAGATCAGCTCCAGAAGGATACCGTCAAGGATCAATCCGACCTGCGCTTCAAGGACATCGTTATTCCACGCATCGGTGTGCAGTACCAGTGGAATGAGTCACTGACGCTGACCTCTGGTATTGCTTTTGAAGAGTCGCCACTGGAGAACGATAACTCTGATGAAGTGAACTATCTGGACAACGACAAGTACATCCTCGGCCTCGGCGGCTCGCTGTTGCTGAAGAATCCGCCGGTGCTGGCATGGCCAGTACAACTCGACTTCGGCTATCAGTATCACCACCTGAAAGATCGCGATTTCAGCCTCACCGGCACCACGCCGGATAACCAGCCCTACCAGGAAGACGTTACCGCTGGCGGTGATGTTCATGTCTTCAGTGGTTCCTTCACGCTGAAATTCTGAGGAGAGCGGCCATGAACAATAAAATGATGAAAACCCGATTCGCCTTGCTACTGGCAGCATCGCTGACTGTGGTCGGCTGTGGTGGCGACAAGCAGACCGTGGTATTTCCCGGTCGTGGCGGCGACGTGTTCTATACCTACCCCGATGCAGATCAGCGCGGTGTATCGACACGGGCACCCATTGTTGTTCGTCTCTCTGACCCGGTGGCAGATCCGCTGGCTCTGGATGACAGCATGATCCGGTTGATGCAGGACACCACGCCGGTACCGGTGGAGATCAGTGTTGCACCGGGCAGCGATGATCGCAGTATCGTCCTGCGTCCCGTTGATCCACTCGCCCCCGGCGTCACCTACACCGTTGAGCTGCTCAACCTGAACAGCGCCAAAGGTCAGATTGTCCTGCCGGACGGTGGCTTCTCGTTCACCACTTCGCTGGCCGCAAAAGGACCGCGCTCGCTGCAAGTTAGCGACGATCTGTTCGCGGTAACGCGGATGTTCCCGGATGACGCCGAGCTGCCAATTCTGGATTTCAGCACGCTGCGTTTTCAGTTCAGCCAGCCGATTGATGTGGCCAGCGTGCGCTACGGCGACACCCTGATGTTGAAGGATGATCAGGATCAGCTGGTGCCGGCGATTGTGCTGGCCAAAGGTCATTTCCTCACGGTTGATCCGGTGGAAGATCTGCAGTCGGGCAGCAGTTATACCGTTACCCTGTCCGATCAGCTGACCAGCCGTTATGGCGCCGCACTTGAGCTGGCGTTTGATGGCAGTGACAGCTTCACTTTCTCGCCACTGCCCAGCGGTCCGACCGAAGTGCTGGCGCTGCAGGCACCGGCCAGCGGCTTGCCGTCCGAGCTGACCGGCCAGCCGGTGAATCTGGTGCCGGTGATTGCCACCCTGCTCGGTGAAGAAACCCAGTCGCAGCAATCCGGTGACGTTTTTGCCGAGCTTGCCTTCGTGCCGAACTATCCGGTTGCGACGCCACTGCGTATTGCCCGCGGCAGCATGCTGACGGGTGATGAGCTGGTTGTCCGCATTGGCGGCCAGATTCCGGCCGGCTTCAACTCCGGCGATGTGGTGGTGCAGTTTATTTCCGATGCCACCGGTTACCTGTTACCGAATCCCTACAGCACCTCGCCGCGCGCGCCGCGACAGATTCGCGTGTTTATGGATGTCGCCATTACCACCGGCAATGCGGTAGCAAATTCCTCCTTCAATCAGGACGTGCTGCATCTTGAGCTGGTCGGCCAGGGCATTGTCGAAAACGGTGTGCTGGTTTCCGATGCATTGACAGTGGTCGAGTCAGAAGTGCTTGGTCTGGAAACAGCGTTCGGTGTACTGAGCTTCCGCATGGAGGCCTATGCCGATCAGCTGGCCGCACCAGCGCCGGCAATGGACATGGATGCACCCTTTGTGCAGTCGTGGATGCCGGACCAACTGGCCAGCAGCCATCGCCCGGGCGAGCCGGTCGTGATCAACTTCAACGAAGCGGTGGACCCCCTTTCGTTGCTGAATAACATCACCGTTAACGAAGACACCATTGCGGTTGTACCGGAGCAGATCCGTCAGGACGGTGTTTCTGTGATTGTCACCCTGCCGCTCAATTACGGTTCTGATTACGACATCAATCTGCTTGATGGCATTACCGACCTCAGTGGTAACCCGCTGCCGGCACAGACCCTGTCGTTTACCATGCCGTCCTACGCTGCCAGTCAGCCTGCTTCACCACTGGCACTGCAAACCTATCCGGGTTTTCCCTGTGCAACTGTCGGACGGGATCTGGCCAACAATAATGTCGGCCGTTGTGACGGCAGCCAGACCACCGATGATCGGCTTCCGCTGCCGGTGATGCCGGCGGATCGCAGCATTCAGGTCAGCTTCTCACAGGTCATGGATCCAGCCAGCATTGTTGCTGGCAGTACTTTCCTGGTGGAAGAAGTGGATGCAACGGAAGCCACCATCGCCAGCGTTGAGGGTCGTCTTGAAGTGCGCGATCGCGAGGTTCTGTTCACTCCGGATCAGCCGTGGACCGAAGGCTCGCTGTATCGATACACCCTGCGCTCCAATGGCGATGCCTCTTCTTCCGCCTGCAATCCGGCAGCAGCGATCTGTTCTGCAAATGGCCTGCCGCTGAGAACCCGGTTGCTGTCCACCTCACTGGCAACCGCGCCGGCACTGGATGGCGGCGGTCAGGACATGGAAATATTTTTCCGCGGTGGCCCGGTCAACTCTTCGGTGCTGACCAAGCTGTCGAATTTGCCCACCGCAGACGTCAACAGCAATGGTCGACGCGATATCGGTGAAGAGAATGCTGTGGCTGATCCGGACTACCTCAAAAACAGTGGTCGGGTAACAGTGACTGACGTAGGCGGTCAGGTAGCGGAAGCCAATATTGGCTGCCCGGTTGGTGATACCTGCCCTGAGGATACCTATGTATATACCACTGGCGCTCTGGGCGGGGAAATCGTCGGATTTCTTGATGCAACTGAGGCCGCTGCCGTCGCCCGCGCTCCTCTCCCCGCAGATGTCGCTGCTAACGGTGGCATTCTTGTCTACCTCCACCCGACCGCACTGATGACCACCAGCTTTGTCGCATACGCAGAGACCACCTCGGAGCCGATTACCACCGCCGACCCAACTGACAGTGGCGAACTGATTATGCGCATCCGTTACGAGTGCGATGCGCGAAGCAATCCGGTCGCGCCAGCTCCGGCGGAGTCGGCGCCGTTGCGGCAGTGCGACCCAGGCGAGTCCGGATTCGGTGAGGGATGGATTGTTGAAGGCGTTGATGGCCCTCGCTTTCTGGCAACTCTGAACGGCTACATCGATGCGCCGCGCCTTAGTGCCGTTGCCCGCGTTCTTGGTGTGCCCACACAGCTTGAGCATAACCAGCGGAGTTATGGCTTTACCGCTAACGTCAGTGGCGATGTCGAGTTTATCGACGATGGCCGGATGAGCGTGGCGCTCGCCAATGAAACAGCAATTGTTTCTCTGGTTAACCTGTCCGCGGCAGGAGTACTCAATGCTGACGTAGAACTTACTCTGCCCATGGGCGAGGTAATTCTGAATGTACTGTCCGGCTCAGTTAAGCGCTAAGCCGGCCGTCACTCTCATGAATGGAAGGGAAAGATCATGAAATTCTCAAAACATATCAGACTGAGCGGCCTGCTGGTGCTGGTCAGCACCTTCGTCTCCGGTTGCACCGTTGTTTACAAGGGAACGGGAGATGTTCTGGTCAGTTACAGCAAGGCGGAGATGGTCCCTCACCTGATGACCTATCGGGACGTCGGCATGGCCTGTGCCACCGGCGAGTCACTGACGCCGCTTCTGATGTCTTTCGGTGAAGTCGGCTCGAAGCCGGACAAGCTGGCGCCACTGGTTTTTGTCTCCGCCGCTACCTGTTCGGAGCAAAAAGCACTGGATGCCGAGCTGCGCTACATGCGCGCCATGAAACGCGGTGATGTTACCGAAGCGCAGGATGCCCGCTCCGAGCAAAAAGCACATGCGGAGCAGGCCGCTCGTCGTCTGTATGAGGCCTACCGCCGCACCGTCATGGTGTACGGCGAGCCGGTCGATGGCAGCTGTCCACGTCTGCGCAGCGATTTTGATGAGCTGGTGTGGATGGTGGGTCTGATCGCCGGGGTCCAGTCGCTGCTTAATGATGCCACCGCCGAAACGGCTGTCGGTATTCCCCGTGACGTTGCAGCCAAGGTTGAGCGCGGTGCAGCTTGTCTGGATAACGAGAAATGGTGGGGTGTACCGCAGGGTACGCGCGCTGCGCTATGGAACATTCTGCCGATGCTTGCACCGGAGGGCGCTAATGCCTGGGCGGAGCTGGAGAATTCGACCCGGCTCGGCTTCCAGAAGGGCGTTCGTCTGGCCAGCGCTCTGTATGTCATTTCCGCCTATGGCGTTGATGATCAGGCCCAGCTTCGTAAAGGCATCCGTGAGTTTGCTGCCAACAATAAAAACCTGAACAAGGAGTATGCCTTGCTGGATGCCATCGCCGGAGAGCTGATTCTCGGCGTGTCGCATCGGATGTGGGCAGATGCCACCGGGCAACGTACTCCGTTCCGCGGCCTCGGCACCTTCTGGGATGACGCTCCGAAGAATTCCAGCGCCATTGATATTGACGACCTGCTGTAACCAGCAGGCAACCTTTCCCCGGACTCAGGAGAATGACAATGTTTACCCGAAAAATTATCGCCCTAACCGCAGCACTGCTTGCGCCACTTGCCATCACGCTTCAGGCCGAGGCGCAGGAGCGTACCATCTGTGTGTTTGACATCATCGGCACTGCCGGTGACCAGTACAACATCATGCGCGACTATGCCACCGCGGCATCCGCCCATGGTTACAAGCTTAATCTCAAGGTCTACACCGATGAAAGCATTGCTGCGGAAGACCTGAAAGCATCGCAGTGTGATGCCGCAGTACTGACGGGAATTCGTGGCCGCCAGTTCAACAACTTCACTGGCAGCCTGGATTCCATCGGTGCGGTGCCGAACTATGATGCGCTGCGTACCGTGATCCAGGTGATCGCCAGTGGCAATGACAAGATCACTCCGAATCTGAAACAGGGTTCATTCGAAGTGCTGGGTGTCGGCCCGATGGGCGCCGCCTACCTTTTCGTCAAGGATCAGGCCATCAACAACGTTAATGCGCTGGCTGGCAAATCCATTGCTGTGATGTCCTATGACGAAGCTCAGGGGAAAATGGCATCGCGGGTGGGTATGTCACCGGTGATGTCCGATATCACCAACTTTGCCGGTCGCTTCAACAATCATAGTGTTGATATCTGTTTTGCCCCGGTGCTGGCCTATAGCGCACTGGAGCTCTACAAAGGCATGGAGCCGGACGGCGGCATTATCGACTACACCCTTGGCCAGTTAACCATGCAGGTGATTGCGCGCGAGGGAAAGTTCAATCAGGAGTTCGCCGCCTGGTCCCGGAAGTACTTCGCCACTACCGTTTTCGATCAAGCCATGCGGGTAATCAATACCGCACAGAAGGAAGTCGATCCGAAGTGGTGGATTACCATTTCTGATGACGACCGGATTCGCTACGACGAGATGATGCGCGATGCGCGCATTGAACTGACTGACCAAGGTGTTTACAGCAAGGAAATGATGTCGCTACTGCGTAATATCCGCTGCCGTATGGATTCGGCCAGAGCGGAATGCAGCGATAACAAAGAAGTGGCTAATCGCTGAGTCTGTTGTTGGACTTTTCCCGGCGTCGCACTCCCCCTCCCCCAACGCGACGCCGGGCTTTTTTAATCCGCCTTGAACAGTCTATTTGCCAATGCAGAAACTGGAGAAGATTCTTCCCAGCAAATCATCTGCACTGAATGCTCCGGTTATTTCTTCCAGCGCCTGTTGCGCAGCACGCAGATCCTCTGCCAGCAGTTCACCGGCACGATGTTGCTGCAGCTGGCTGTCTCCCTGTTGCAATGAAGCCAGTGCTGATTGCAATGCTGTCAGATGACGACGGCGAGCGGAAAATCTGCTTTCGCCGCTATGCTGATAGCCAACCCGATGTTTCAGCACCTGACGCAACTGCGCCAACCCGGCACCGGTTTTTGCCGAGATCGCCAGCGTGTCATAGCGGCTCTTCGGCAATTCTGCCGTCGTCTGCAGATCCCGTTTGTTCAGCACCAGCAGCACCGGAACAGCCAACGCCGACAATCGTTGATCCTCATCGGGCAGAATATCGGCAAGCTTTTCAATTCGCTCTGGCGTTTCCGTGATGTCTGCCAATACCAGTAGCAGGTCGGCCTTTTCAATTTCTGCCCAGGCGCGACGAATGCCTTCCCTTTCCACCTGATCGGGTGATTCACGAAGCCCGGCTGTATCGATCACATTGATCGGCAGGCCGTCAATCTGGATGGTTTCCCGAAGCACATCCCGGGTGGTGCCGGCAATGTCGGTTACGATGGCCGCATCGTGACCTGCGAGAGCATTCAGCAGCGACGACTTGCCTGCATTCGGACGGCCGGCAATCACCACGGTCATGCCTTCTCGCAGAAGTCTTCCCTGTCTGGCTACTGTCAGCACATTTTCCAGCTGGCTAATCAGTTGCTGCAGATCCGCTTTGACTTTGCCGTCACTGAGAAAATCAATTTCCTCTTCGGGAAAATCAATCGCTGCCTCAACATAGATGCGCAACTGGATCAGGGCTTCAACCAGCTGATTGACCTCCCGCGAGAACTCCCCCTGAAGGGAGTGCATGGCAGCACGGGCGGCCGCTTCGCTGCCGGCATCAATAAGATCCGCGATGGCTTCGGCCTGAGTCAGGTCAATACGGTCGTTGAGAAATGCGCGCAGGGAAAACTCACCGGCGCGCGCCTGCCGGGCGCCGTGGCTGATGCAGGTACGAACAATCTGATCGAGAATCACCGGGCCACCGTGGCCCTGCAGTTCTACAACGTCTTCGCCGGTAAACGAGTTTGGCCCGGGAAAAAACAGCGCCAGTCCTTCGTCGATCTGTTCGCCACTGGTATCCATAAATGCCGAGAAATGGGCATGCCGAGGGGTCAGTGATAATCCTGAGCGCAATACCTGTGCAGCAATGTCCGATGCCGCCGGTCCGGACAGGCGAATTACACCAATACCACCTTTCCCGGGAGCAGTGGCAACAGCAACGATTGTGTCTTGGGTGTCGGTCATGGCGGAAAGTCTACAGACCGGAACGGTGGGAACGAAGCGATTACTGGAGGTTGTTCCCCTCCCCCGTCAGGGGGAGGGGCGGCAAATTATTCACTTTCGATCTTGCGGGTGATCACCCATTGCTGAGCGATGGAGAGCAGGTTATTGGTCAGCCAGTACAGCACCAGACCGGACGGCATCCACAACATGAACACGCTGAAGATTACCGGCATCCATTTCATCACCTGAGCCTGAGTCGGATCCGCCGGCGCCGGGTTCAGCTTCATCTGGAACCACATCGAGGCTCCCATCAGCAACGGCAGGATAAACCAGGGGTCCATCACTGACAGATCATTCAGGTACAGGAAAGTCGCCTGACGCAGTTCCACCGATTCCAGCAGGGTGTAATACAGGGCGATAAATACCGGCATCTGCACCAGCACTGGCAGGCAGCCGCCAAGCGGATTGATCTTCTGTTCCTGAAACAGCTTCATGGTTTCCATCTGCTGTTTCTGACGATCGTCCTTGTACTGCTCGCGGATGCGGGTCATTTCCGGGGCAACTTTGCGCATCTTCGCCATCGACCGGTAGCTCGATGCCGACAGCTTGAAGAACAGCGCCTTGATAATCAGGGTCAACAGGATAATCGCAACGCCCCAGTTACCCACCCCCATGCCAATATCGATGACATTGCCAAACAGGGTGATCTGGCCGCTCTGCAGGAAAATCAGCAGGGCAAAAATCGGCTGGGCAATAAACCATAGCCAACCGTAATCCACGGTCATGTTCAGACCGGGGCTGATCGACTCAAGCACGTCCTGCTGTTTCGGTCCGGTGTACAGCTCGCTATAAAGTACCCGTTCGGTGCCCGGCGATACGCTGGCCACCGGGGAAACAAAGCGCAGCAGGTATTCATCGCTGGCAGACAGCCAGGTAGCAGAATAGGTGTGATTCTGCAGGCGGTCCGGGACCCAGGCGGTGACAAAGTAATGCTGGATCATGGCAATCCAGCCGCCATCCTGAGCCGTTTTCATCGACTCTTCCTTGATGTCCTTGAACGGCAGCTTGTTGTAAGACGCTTCGCTGGACCAATAGGCTGCGCCCAGATAGGTCGGCATCGGCACAAACCCGCCCGTCGCGGCGCTCGGGTCATCGCTGGCATCACGACGGATCTGGCCGTACAGCGCGCCCTGCCATGGTTCAGAGCCGTTATTGCGGACAACATGAGATACCCGGATCAGGTAGCTGCCGCGTTCAAAGGTGTAGCGTTTGACCAGGCTAACGCCGCCTTCCTGCTGCAGGGTCAGGTCAACATTCAGCTCGTGGTCACGATCATCCAGCCGATAGCTGCTTTGGCTGGCCTGCCAGGTCGGTCGGCCGGCTGCGGTATCGGTGCCATTTGGACCGACCAGCCCGCTCTGAACCAGGTATTTGCGTGCTTCACCGCGCTGCATCAGCAGAAACGGCTGGTCAGGGGTTTCAGCATGGAGAGGATACTGTGGCAGGGCGAGACGAATGATGTCGCCACCAAGACGGTCAATTTCCAACTGGAACACGTCCGTGCTGACGGTGATGACGCGGTTGCTATCCAGAGCTGCCGGGGCAACCACATCAGCCGTTGCCGTCTCAACGGCCGGCGCTGTCACCGAGGGAATCTCACCGGCATCCGGCACCGCGTCATTGGCGGCCGGCAGCTCGGCGATAACCTGCTCGGTCGCAGGAGCGTCAGATACCGGTTGAACCTGGACGTAATCACGCTGCCAGGCAAGGATCATCATGTAGGTAACCACGGCAATCGCGGTCAGAACGAGGGCACGCTGGATTTCCATAGCGGATTCAACATATCGGCGAGAAAAGCGGCCGGCAGTTTCTCAGTCCGTGGCACGCTTGGCAAGCAGCTTGGCCCAGACTTTACCCAGCTCTTCGGCAATCAGACGTTTGTCAGGTCGGCGCAGGTCGGCGCGGACCAGCACAACAATATCCAGGCCGGTCAGATCGGCGCTGCGATGGCGGAACGACTCACGTATCAATCGGCGCAGTAAATTGCGGTCCACTGCCCGTTTTACCCTGCGCTTGCCGATAACAATCCCGAGCCGCGGAGCGGCGAGGCCGTTTTCTGTCACCAATAACAGGAAATGCTGACTGCTGGCACGCCATTGGGGCTGGTCAAACAGGGGTTTGAACTCGGATGGAGAAAGCAGGCGGTGCTGACGGGGAAATCGGCTGGTACTGGAGGTAGTGCTGGAGGATGTCATAACGGCGACCGCAAGCGGGGGATCTCGGCGGTCTTTCTGCCGCCCCGTCAGGGGCGGCAGTCGCGATCAGGCGCGTTAGACGCAGAGGCGCTTGCGGCCCTTGGCACGACGACGGTTCAGCACAGCACGGCCATTGGCAGTCGCCATGCGGGCACGGAAGCCATGGGTACGCTTGCGGCGAATGTTGCTGGGTTGAAAAGTACGTTTCATCGTCGGTCTCACAGATTCTGGTAATGCGAAGGGCGGCAATTCTAGGCAGACCTCAGAGCGTTGTCAATGCAGAGGTTTTGCGGTTCTTCAGGGGTCAATAAGTATTAAAAGGTATTTAAATTCTTTTTTTGTTATTGCTTGTTATAAGGGAAGCCGATATCTGTGGATAATCCATATTTATCTAATAAATTCATATAGATATGTTATTCACAACCCTGCGGAGGAGGGCTGAAAACAGGGCGGACAAGGCCCGTGGAACCGGGGATGAAATCAGCATGTTCCCCGGAAGGTGGTTTTCTCCACCCTTCACTCCCAGAGCTCAGAGCGGATTACTCACAGTCTTATCCACATGTGGAAAAGCGGGTTTTGTTCGCTGGCCGGGGGGGTAAAACAGGGTATAGAATGCCTGCTTCTTTGGTTTTCCCGGCAAGGCTTTGAGACGTGTCTGAAGAACTGTGGCATCGCTGTTTATCGCGTCTCGAGGACGAATTGCCGTCCCAGCAGTTCAATATGTGGATCCGTCCGCTGCAGGTCGTTGCCGCGTCCGACGGTCGCAGCTTGACCCTTTTTGCCCCGAACCGCTTTGTCGTTGACTGGGTACGGGACAAGTATCTGGAGCTGATCTGTGAGCTGATGGGTGACCTCGACAGCACCGGTGCGCCGAAGATTGAGCTCGAGGTGGGATCGTCACGGTCGGTCACCGAAGTGGTGCTCGGCACCCAGGCGCCACGGGTCAGGGCTGATACCGTGGCGGTTCCGGTGCAGATCAGTCAGGAGGCCGCCACAGAGGCTCCTGCGCATCAGCACCGCTCCAACCTGATCACCAGCTATACCTTCGATAACTTCGTCGAAGGCAAGTCGAACCGGATGGCCTTCGCTGCAGCTCAGCAGGCCTCAGAGAATCCGGGTACTCAGGGCTATAACCCGCTGCTGTTTTACGGCGGTGTCGGTCTGGGTAAGACCCATCTGATGCATGCCGTTGGCAACGCCATCCTGCAGCGCAAGCCGAATGCCCGGGTGGTGTACCTGCACAGTGAGCGCTTTGTACAGGACATGGTCAGTGCCCTGCGTAACAAGACCATTGATCAGTTCAAGCGTTTTTACCGGTCACTGGATGCCCTGCTGATTGACGACATCCAGTTTTTTGCCGGTAAGGAGCAATCCCAGGAAGAGTTTTTCCACACCTTCAATTCCCTGATTGAGAACGGTCAGCAGGTGATCATGACTTGCGACAAGTACCCAAAGGAGATTGATGGTCTGGAGGACCGGCTCAAGTCACGGTTTGGCTGGGGGTTGTCGCAGCCGCTGGAACCGCCGGAGCTGGAAACCCGGGTGGCCATTCTGAAAAAGAAGGCCGAAGAAGCGAAGATCGAGCTGCCCAGTGAAGCAGCCTTTTTTATTGCCCAGCGAATCCGCTCCAATGTTCGTGAGCTGGAAGGAGCGCTGAAAAGGGTGATTGCCCATGTGCGCCTGAGCGGTGCCGTGGTCGATATCAACCTGGTCCGCGATGCCCTGAAAGATCTGCTGGCTAGTCATGCCAGACAAATCAGTATCGATAATATTCAGCGAGTGGTGGCGGAGTACTACAACATCAAGTTGAATGACATGTTGTCGGCGCGGCGCAGCCGGTCCATCAGTCGCCCGCGTCAGGTGGCCATGGCGCTGGCGAAGGAATTGACCAGCCACAGTTATCCGGAAATTGCCGATGCGTTCGGCGGCCGTGATCACACCACGATCATGCATGGCTGCAAGAACATCGGAAAACTACGGGAATCGGATGCGGATGTGGAACGGGATTATCAGAATCTGTTGCGCACTCTCACCTCTTAACAAGAAAACCGGAGACGGGAAGGGATCATGAAATTCAGCATCAATCGCGAACAGTTGCTCAAGCCGCTGCAGCAGGTAGCCTCGGTGGTCGAGCGCCGGCAGACCCTGCCGGTGCTGTCGAATGTCCTGCTCGAAGTCTCCGGGGACAAGCTATCCATGACTGGCACCGATCTGGAGCTGGAGCTGGTGGCCCGGCTGGGAATCGGCGGCGAGATCCGTGACGGTGAAACCACGGTACCGGCACGCAAGCTGGTGGATATCTGCAAGAGCCTGCCGGCAGAGGCGGATATCCGCTTCGAGATTGATGGTGAGCGCTTACTGATAAAGTCGGGACGCAGCCGTTTTACCCTGGCGACCCTGCCGGCCAGCGAGTTTCCGAATCTGGAAGAGAAGACCGAAGGTTCTGCTTTCGCCATTGCCCCGGGTGCCCTGCGCCAGCTGATTGATCGCACCGCTTTTTCCATGGCCCAGCAAGATGTGCGTTATTACCTGAATGGCATGCTGTTCGAGCTGCGTCCGGGCCGCCTGCGTACCGTGGCCACTGATGGTCATCGCCTGGCCATGTGTGATGCCGAGCTGGAAGCGATCAAGGATCAGGCTCAGGTCATCCTGCCGCGCAAGGGCGTGATGGAGCTGGCCAGACTGCTGGGCGACGCGGCCGGCGAAGTCGAGGTGATTGTTGGCAAGAACCACGTCCGGGTTGTCGCCGGGGATATCACCTTTACCTCGAAGCTGGTGGACGGCAAGTTCCCGGAGTACGACCGGGTGATTCCGAAGAAATGCGATCGTCTGGTCAATGCTGACCGCGAGACCCTCAAGCAGGCGCTTGGCCGGGTCGCCATTCTGTCCAATGAAAAGTATCGTGGCATCCGGGTGCAGCTGGCGGAAGGCAGCTTGCGCATTCAGGCCAATAACCCGGAGCAGGAAGAAGCGGAAGAAGAAGTGTCCGTGGACTACACCGGTGCAGCGCTGGAGATTGGTTTCAATGTCAGCTATCTGCTCGAAGTGCTGAACGCCATGCACGGTGATGCGGTGGAGTTGCAGTTGGGTGACAGTAATAGTTCGGCGCTGGTGGCGGATCCGACCGCTCGCCAGGCGCTGTATGTTGTCATGCCGATGCGCCTCTGATTTCTCCACTGTGGGCGGGGCCTGCCAGGGTCCCGCCCCTGCCCTCCTCCTGATGCTGCAGCGTTTCCATCTTCACCAATTCCGTAATTATCGCGACCAGAGCTTCGTGCCAGACCCGGCCGTCACCGTTGTTACCGGGGAAAACGGGTCCGGTAAAACCAGCCTGCTAGAGGCTATTTATCTGCTTGGAGCCGGCCGCAGTTTCCGTACCTCCCGGTTATCGAGTCTGGTCATGGCGGACAATACCGACTGCACCCTGTTTGCCGAGATCGGTTCCGATCAGGGCAATCGCCGTGTCGGGATCAAACGAGATCGTCAGTCTCTGGTCGATGCCAGACTGGATGGTGAGCGGGTTTCCGGGCTAAGCGATATCGCCCGATTGTTCCCGGTGCAGGTCCTTCATCCTGGCACAGTGGAGCTGGTTGAGGGTGGATCGTCTGCCCGTCGTCGTTATCTGGACTGGGCCATGTTCCACGTGGAACACGAATTTATCGAAGAGTGGCGGCGTCTTCGGGGGGCGGTGGATCAGCGTAATCGCCTGCTGAAAAGGCCCGCTCTGAAGCTGCGTGAACTGGTCGTTTGGGACCGGCAGGTTGCCGAGAGTTCTGCTAGAATCGACGCCTTGCGCCGACGCCATCTGCCGTTGCTGATACGGCTTTTCGAGGAGGAGTTATCGGCCTTCTCCGGGGCTGTACCAGCGGTGGGACTGGCCCTGCATTCGGGCTGGGCAGCCGGGGAAGATATCGCTGCCGTGTTGGCCGCAACGGTTGAGCAGGATGTTCGTCGGGGCTTTACCGGGAAAGGTGCGCATCGCGCCGATCTGTTGCTTAGCAGCGAGGAAGGTTCGGTTCGCGAGGTATTCAGCCGAGGGCAGCAAAAGATCGTTGCCTACGCCCTGGTGATGGCGCAGGTACGGTTGATCCGGGAGCTGGCCGGTCGGGATTGCCTGATGTTGGTGGATGACCTGACCTCTGAGCTGGATCGGGATAACGCAGACCGGGTAATGAGTGCGGTCATCAGGGTTAGCCGGCAGGTGATTGTCACTTCGCTGGACCCGGCACTGGCCCCACTGGGCAAGGAAACGGATTACACAGTGTTCCACGTGGAACATGGCACCCTGAGAAAGGTGTAGCAGGGATAAGGGACTCCGGGCATCTGACACCGGAGCCATTTGATATTCAGGTAAGGGAAACACTCCATGACAGAGCAGACGAGCTACGATTCCTCCAGTATCAAGGTCCTCAAGGGTCTGGATGCGGTGCGCAAACGCCCCGGCATGTACATCGGTGATACCGACGACGGCACCGGCCTGCACCATATGGTGTTCGAGGTGGTGGATAACTCCATCGATGAGGCGTTGGCCGGCTTCTGTTCTGAGATCAATGTCATCATCCACCCGGATGAGAGTGTCACCGTTACCGATAACGGCCGTGGCATTCCCACCGGCATGCATCCGGAAGAAGGCGTCTCTGCGGCCGAGGTCATCATGACCGTGCTTCACGCCGGCGGTAAGTTCGATGACAACACTTACAAGGTCTCCGGCGGGTTGCATGGCGTCGGCGTGTCAGTGGTCAACGCCTTGTCGGAAGAGCTCAAGCTGACGATCCGCCGGGCCGGCAAGGTCCATGAACAGATTTACCGTCATGGTGTGCCGGATGCACCGCTGGCCGTGGTCGGAGAAACCCAGGGTACCGGCACCGCCATACGTTTCCGCCCTTCCCCGGCGACCTTCACCAATATCGAATTTCACTACGATATCCTCGCCAAGCGCCTGCGCGAGCTGTCGTTCCTGAACTCCGGTGTCCGCATTCACCTGAAGGACGAGCGCAGTGGCCAGGAAGACCTGTTCGAGTTTGAGGGCGGCTTGTCTGCCTTCGTGACCTACCTGAATGGCAACAAGACCCCGCTCAACAAGGTGTTCCATTTCCAGTTCGACCGTGAAGACGGCATTGGCGTGGAAGTGGCGCTGCAGTGGAACGACTCCTACAACGAGAACATCCTCTGCTTTACCAACAATATTCCCCAGCGCGATGGCGGCACCCATCTGGCTGGCTTCCGTGCCGCCCTGACCCGGACGTTGAACAGCTACATGGAAAATGAGGGCTTCCTGAAGAAGGAAAAGGTTGCCACCACCGGGGACGATGCCCGCGAAGGCCTGACGGCAGTGGTCTCTGTCAAAGTACCGGACCCCAAGTTCTCCAGCCAGACCAAGGACAAACTGGTGTCCTCGGAAGTGAAGCCGGCGGTGGAATCGACCATGGCCGACCTGTTCAGCGACTACCTGCTGGAAAACCCGGCCGAGGCCAAGCAGATCGTCCAGAAAATCATTGATGCCGCCCGTGCCCGCGATGCTGCCCGCCGCGCCCGCGAGATGACCCGCCGCAAGGGCGCGCTGGATATCGCCGGCCTGCCCGGCAAACTGGCGGACTGCCAGGAGAAAGACCCGGCCCTGTCCGAACTCTACATTGTCGAGGGTGACTCGGCGGGCGGTTCTGCCAAGCAGGGCCGTAACCGCAAGAATCAGGCGATCCTGCCGCTGAAAGGCAAGATCCTGAACGTCGAGAAGGCCCGCTTCGACAAGATGCTGTCTTCTGCCGAGGTCGGCACCCTGATCACCGCGCTGGGCTGCGGCATCGGCCGTGATGAGTACAACATCGCCAAGCTGCGCTACCACCGCATCATTATCATGACTGACGCCGACGTCGACGGCTCCCACATCCGCACCCTGCTGCTGACCTTCTTCTTCCGTCAGCTGCCGGAGCTGATCGAGCGCGGCTACATCTATATCGCCCAGCCGCCGCTGTACAAGGTCAAGAAAGGCAAGCAGGAAACCTACATCAAGGATGACCCGGCGCTGGAGGAATACCTGACCTCGATCGCTCTGGAGAACACCGCCCTGCATCCTGGCAATGATGCACCGCCGATTACTGGCGAACGTCTCGAAGCTTTGATTAACGAATACCGCAGCGTGATGAAGATCGTTGATCGTCAGTCGCGGGTGTTCCCGGCCACCGTGCTCGAGCAGCTGATTTACCTGCCGACCCTGAGCGAGGACAAGCTCACCGATCAGGCCTTCATGGATGACTGGTGCAAGCGCCTGAACACCATGGCCAACGAAGCAGCTGACGATATCCACCGTTATGAAGTGGCCGCGGTAAAGGATCCCGAGCGGGAATGGTACCTGCCAAGTGTGCGAGCACTCGCTCACGGCGTACACCGCGACTACCGGATCAGTGTCGACTTTATCGCCTCACCGGACTACCTGAAGATCAAGACCCTCGGCGAGAAGCTGGAAGGCCTGCTGGCCGCGGATGCCAGCGTGCAGCGTAACGAGACCCGCAAGCCGGTCGCGGCCTTTGACGAGGTGCTGGAGTGGCTGATGGCTCAGGCTCGCAAAGGCACCGGCATCCAGCGCTATAAGGGTCTGGGTGAGATGAACCCGGAGCAGCTGTGGGAAACCACCATGGACCCGGAAGTGCGGCGTATGCTCAAGGTCACCATCGAGGACGCCATCGCGGCGGATCAGATCTTTACCTGTTTGATGGGTGACGATGTCGAGCCGCGCCGTGAGTTTATCGAGAGCAATGCGTTGTACGTGTCGAACCTTGATATCTGATGGTTCAGGCGCATAAACAAAAAGCCGGCGAAATGCCGGCTTTTTGTTTTCAGGTCTGGTCCCAGTCTGCGCGCATTAACCGCGCTTCTTCACCGGCCGGAACGGATGCACCCAGGTCAGCAGCGCCTGGACACCGCGAGTCTGGATCCAGACCTTGCCCTTGCCGCTGAAGCGGCAGACAAAACCTTCGCCGGAGAAGAACAGTGATTTGTAGCCGCCGACTTTAGACACCTTGTACTCGAGGCCTTCGGTAAAGGCGACGATATTGCCGGTGTCGACCACGTACTCGCCATCGACATCGATCTCGATCATCGCCCCGTAGGTGTTGAACCAGAGGTCGCCCTGGCCCACGGCGCGGATCAGGAACAGGCTTTCGCCGGAGAAGAAGCCTTTGGTCAGGCCCTGCCATTTGGTTTCGATTTCCACCTTCGGGCCGCAGGCAACGAACGCCGAGTTCTGCAGATAAATGACATTACCATCCAGATAGACATGGCCCATGTCACCGGGCGCACCGGGTGCCACACCGACTTCGCCGGCACCACCGCGAGCATGAAACTCGTTGATGAAAATCGACTCGCCGGTGAGCAGACGGCTAAGGCCGCCGCGCATTTTTGTTTTCATCTCGACGTTGGTGTCCATGGTGGCCATCGCCGAGGCTTCCACTTTCAGCATCTGCTCGCCGGGCACCATCACGGTCAGAAAACTGAAATCCGGACGGCCCTCAATGCGGAATGGATAACCGGGATGATCCGGCGGACTGACAACGGTGCCGCCATCGTTTACGGCATGGCCGGCGGATTGTTCAGCTTCAGGTGTTGCTTCCGGCGCTGCAACAGGCGCTGGCGCCGCAGCCGTTGCCGCCGCATCAGCAACCGGCTCCAGCGAAATAGTGATACCCAGCTTCTGCAAGGCGGTACCGATCTTGCCGGCCATTTCCTCACTGGCGCCCTTGCGAATTACCACCGGGGCCTTGTGCAAAAGCTGTTCCGCTTTCTCCGGTTCAATCTTGAACAGCTTGGCGAAATGCACGGCGGCTTCGCTGATCTGGGCGGCGTCGAGTGAGTGATGCATACGGATATTGAATAAGGCAGTCATGTCGGCGTCTCCTCTCAGGCCTTGCGGGCTTTCAGGCCCGAAGACAGGGCCCAGCCGAAGCTGACCGGATTATGGGATTGGCACCAGACCGTGCCCTTGCCGCGGAATTTGCACACCAGCCCTTCGCCACCAAGAAAAGAATGCAGCCAGCTGCTGCCGGCTTTGGTAATGGTGAAATCCAGTGTTTCATTGAAGGCGACAATGTGGCCGGTATCGACGATGTATTCGCCATCGACTTCGACCGGGTAAATCGCGCCGAAAGAACTTAGCACCACCTGACCTTTACCCTTCAGGTTCAGCCAGAAAATGCTTTCTCCGGAAACGATCGACTTGAATCCCTGCCAGCCCATATCGACATCAATGCCGTGTTCGCAGCACAGAAAAGATCCGCCCTGAACGATCAGGCTTTCGTTGTCGAGATTGAAGGTCATCATGTCACCGGCGAGGGTGGTGCCGAGAATCAGATCGCCTTCACCGTCTTTCGGTGTGAAATGGTTAAGGAAAAGCGATTCGCCGCCAAGCATGCGCTTCATCGCCTTGAGCAAACCGCCCTTGCCCTTCTGGTGGGTGGTGGTTTCGATATCCATGTTGCCACTCATGGCAATCATGGCGCCGGCTTCCGCCGTGCAGGTTTCGCCGGCAGCCAGCGTCAGACGCGCTGCAGTATTGCCGGGACGATGCAGTAAGGTGATATCCATGGCCATTATCCTCGTCGCCGATCAGTACAGTTTCGGGTTGACCCAGCTGGTCAGTCCGCCAATGGAACGGGTTTGAATCACCACCCTGCCCTTGCCCTGCACGCGCGTCACCAGACCTTCGCCGCCGAAGAAACTGGAGAACAGACCGGCGGCCAGCTGCAGCCGCAATTTAATGGTCGGGTCGTAGGCCACCAGGTGGCCGCTATCGACGATAAACTCACCATCGATTTCCCGGGTCAGCAGTGCACCGTAGGCGCCATACCAGACCTTGCCTTGACCGCTGACCACCAACCGGAACAATCCCTCGCCGGCAATCCATGAGACCAGCCCGGCCCACTGCAACCCCAGCGATACCGTTTCCTCGCAGGCAAGAAAAGCGCCGGGTTGAAGAAACAGACTGCCGCCGTTCAGCTCCTCGCACTTCACTTCGCCTGGCGTTGGCTGGACGATGGTGAGCCGTGCCTTGCTATCGGTTTGATTGCTGAAGCGGCTGACGAAGAAGGTTTCGCCACCGAGAAACTTGCGCAGCAGCGCGCGCCAGAATCCGCCGTTGAGAATGGCCTTGAGTTCGAGCCGGGCGTCCATGCTCGACATGGCATCCGATTCCGTGATCACGCTCTCTCCTGGTTCGAGATCAATCTCGACGTAAGAGAAGGCGCTGCCCCCTTTTATTTCTGCCTGCATGGTGAGTCACTCCCCCGGTGTGTGTTATTCGTTATCTGTTTCTGTCTGATCTTCGCTGCTCTCACTGTCCGCCACGGCCTGACGAACCAGCGCCTGCAGGGCAAGAAATTCAGCCTCCAGCGACAGGCTGCCCGCGCCGGCGTCCCGAGCCAGCTCCTGCATTTTCTCTATCCGTTTTTCGGTGGCAGGATGAGAGCTGAGCAGGGCCCCGGCGGACGTCATCAGCGTACGGGTATCCTCATCCTCGATCTTCTCCAGTCGCTTCTTTTCCTCTTCGAGAATCTTCTCGAAGAAGCTGACCAGTCCATTCGGATCGAGCTGTGCCTGTGACAGGTAACGGAAGCCGTACTCATCCGCTTCCGACTCAAAGCCACGCGAATAACTTTGCGACAGTAACAAGGGCGTGGCCGCGGCAACGGTGGCCATGATACCGCTGACGTCACCGACCAGTGCCTGTACGGTGAGGAGAATGCCGGCATGCCCCATGATCTGACGGACGCCATGCTGGCGCGTCACATGGGCAATTTCATGGGCCAGCACACCAAGCACCTCGCTGGCGGACTCCGCTCGCAGGATCAGCCCCGAGTTAAGCGCGATATAGCCGCCGGGAAGAGCGAAGGCATTCAGCTCCGGATCCTGAATGATATGAATGCGGAACTGATAACGATCAGAGCCAACAGCGTTGACCAGAGGATCGGTCAGCGCTGCCAGTGCCTTGTCGATCTCATCGGATTCGATCAGGTCGGCATTGATGCGGTACTGGGCAAAGGCGCTCTCGCCGATATTTTCTTCCCAGCTGGCCGGCAGTTTCGGCGCGATAATGCCGGTCAGGGTATCCATGGAAAACAGCAGTGACAGCGGCAGCAAAATGATCGCTGCGGTGACACCAATAAACACCGACCAGTTGAACCAGCGCCGTACCCTGGCGCCGCGCAGCTGCTTGCCAACCGCGGCATCGCGCTGCAGTAATGGATTGTTCAGTACCGCACGGTCCGAAGTGTAAAGCTGCCAGCCGGGGTAATCGGGGTGAGCGAAAAACACCAGCCGGTCGCTGGCGCCGCCAAGCGAGGCAACGGTGCCACGAATCGGCAGGGTCACGCCCTTGCCATCGCGCTCGAAGCGGATGCCGAGGTGATCAATGGTGATGGTGCCGGAGGCCCGCCCTTTCGGCAGATCGGCGTGGAATGCATGGCCTTCCACGATTTGAACGGTCATTGGTGTCCTCCCTGACACCCGGCGCCGGAAACGGGTGCTGCGGGAACGTGCACGGATCCGGCGTCAGTTATTCATTGCCCGCCGGTTGTTATAAACAAGCTGCATGACCAGGTAAACCGTCGTAGCAAAAAAGCGGGAAATAAACCGGTTCAGGCCGGCTACGCAGCTCACTGCGGATAATGGTGCTGAATCCAGTCGGCCGCTTCCGATGATACTGATCTGACATCACGGCCTGCGGTGTCGATGGGCTGGCCGATAATCAGCCGAATGGTGCCGGGATAGCGCTTGATGGATCGCGCCGGCCAGCAGTCACCGGAGTTATGCACCACCGGTAACACCGCCACGCCGGCATGGACCGCAAGCGACGCACCGCCGCCATTGAAGCGACCGAGGGTGCCGGGCGCCTGGCGCGTGCCTTCCGGATAGATCACCACGCTGATGCCGGCATCCAGCCGCTGCTTGCCGACCCGCAATACTGTCTTGATTGCCTGTGAGCTTTTGCTGCGATTGATCGCAATCGGCTTCAGCAGTGCCAGCGCCCAGCCGAAGAAAGGCACCCAGAGCAGCTCCCGTTTCAGGATAGTGGCCTGCGGCGCAATCAGCAGTTGCAGGTAAAAGGTTTCCCACTGACTTTGATGGTTGGCCATCACCACTACGGCCTGATTGCGCGGAATGTTTTCCAGCCCTTCCACCTCCACTCGGACGCCGTTCAGATGGCGCAGCAGCCACATGGTGGCGCGGGTCCAGTGATTGACAAAGCGGTAGCGTTGCTCGAAAGACTGGAACGGTGCCACCAGCAGACAGACCAGGCTGTGGATGATGCCCATCAGGTTATAGAGCAAGAAGAACAGCAAGCTGCACAGTGCGATGGAGAAAGAGAATTTTCGTGTGGAGCTTTCCGTTAAAGACACGTACTTAATCCTGCCTCGCCCATTGTAGGAGCGGCCGACCGGCCGCGATTACCTGACAACAATCGCGGTCGATCGACCGCTCCTACGGAGTTAATAAGGCCGTCAGCCCAGCTCGGAAATATCCGCCACCTGCAGGAACAGACCGCGCAACCTGGCCAGCATCGCCAGACGGTTACTGCGCAACGCCTCATCGTCGGCCATCACCATGACCTTGTCGAAGAAGGCGTCCACCGGCTCCCGCAAGGCGGCCAGTCGACCGAGCACGGCAGCGTAATCCTGCGTTTGCCCTTGTGGACCAATATCCTTGATCGCCTGTTGCAACGAGGTGAACAGCGCACGCTCTTCATCCTGCTGCAGGGCGGCTTCGCTGACCGATTCCGGCGCCGGGCCGCTGAGCTTGCCGAGAATATTGCCGACCCGCTTGTTGGCAGCGGCCAATGCGGCGGCCTCCGGGCGAGCGCGGAAAGCGGCAACGGCCTGAATGCGCTGTTCGACATCCAGCGGGCGGGTCGGGTTCACGGCGAGGACAGACAGGATCACAGGGGTGTCGATGCCCTGCTCCTGATACATGGCGCGGTAACGGCCCTGGATAAACTCAAGCACATCGCCACGCACGCTGGCGCTGTCTTTCAGGGTGGCGCCGAACGTCGCCAGTGAGGCCTCGACCAGCGTGGCCATATCCAGCGGCAGTTTCTGGCCAATGATGATTCGCAGGATGCCGAGTGTGGCACGACGCAGTGCGTACGGGTCCTTGTCGCCGGTCGGCTTCTGTCCGATACCGAAAATACCAACCAGGGTGTCGAGCTTGTCGGCAATCGCCACCGCCATACCGGTTTTTGTCTGCGGCAACACATCGCCAGAGAAACGCGGCAGATACTGCTCGCGCATGGCTTCGGCAATTTCGTTGTCGAGGCCTTCGTGCTGTGCCAGGTAATAGCCCATCACGCCCTGCATGGTATCGAACTCGTAAACCATGGCAGAGGCAAGGTCAGCCTTGGCCAGCACGCCGGCTTGCTCGGCCAGCGCCTTGCTGCCACCAATCTGTTCGGCGATTACGCCGGCCAGTTTTGCAATCCGACGACCCTTGTCAGCAACACTGCCCAGCTGTTGCTGGAATACCACCTTCTCCAGCGGCTCGGCATGTTGTGCCAGTGTTTTCTTGCGGTCGAGATCATAGAAAAATGCAGCATCAGCCAGGCGTGGGCGCACCACCTTTTCGTTGCCGGAAATCACCACCTGTGAATCTTTCGAATCCAGATTGCTGATAAACACAAAGGCATTTTTCAGTTTGCCCTGCCCGTCCAACACCGGGAAATATTTCTGGTTCGATTCCATCGTGGTGATCAGGGCTTCCTGCGGCACGCGCAGAAACTCTTCTTCAAAGTGCCCGACCATCGCCACCGGCCATTCCACCAGTGCGGTGACTTCGTCCAGCAAATCGACATCAATGGAGGTGACACCGCCCTCTTTCTTACCGGCGGCCACAGCCTGTTCGCGGATCATCTCGCGGCGACGGTCGAAGTCGGCAATGACAAAGCCTTCTTTTTCCAGACGGGCTTCGTATTCGGCTGGCGCCTTCAGGCTGATCGCCGCGGGTGCATGGAAGCGATGGCCACGGGATTCGCGGCCAGCCTTCTGGTCCAGCAAGGTGATATTCAGAACCTGCTCACCGAGCAGTGCCACCAGCCACTGGCTAGGGCGAACAAACTGCACCTTGCGACTGCCCCAGCGCATCCGCTTCGGAATCGGCAGGCGCTGCAGTGATTGTTCCAGCATCACCGGCAGCAACTCGGCCAGCGGCTTGCCGGCCTCGCGTACTTTCGCCACCAGCCACGCGCCCTTTTCGGTTTCCACGGTTTCCAGCTGGTCCATGCTCAGGCCAACGGACTGGGCAAAGCCAAGTGCAGCCTTGGTCGGATGGCCGTCTTCATCAAAGGCGGCTTTCACTGCCGGGCCACGACGTTCGATGTCGCGATCCGGCTGCCCCACGGCAACCTGCTCAATGCGAAACGCCAGTCGACGCGGCGCGGCAAAAATTTTCATCGCGCCGTGCTCAAGGCCGGCATCATCCATCTGCTTCAGGGTTTCAGCGGCGAACGCTTCAGACAGGGTTTTCAGCGCCTTCGGCGGCAGCTCTTCAGTGCCAAGCTCAATCAACAGATCTGCGCGTTGCATCACTTGGCTCCTTTCTTGTCTTGCTTGGCATCTTGTTTTGCCAGCTCGGCCAGCACTTCTTCGCGAATCGTGGCGTCAGCCAGCGGGAAGCCGGCGGCGCGACGGCTGGCCAGATAGGCCTCGGCCACGGCACGGGCCAGTTCGCGTACGCGCAGAATGAAGCGCTGACGCTCGGTGACCGAGATCGCCTTGCGGGCATCCAGCAGGTTGAAGGTGTGCGATGCCTTCAGCACATATTCATAAGCCGGCAACGGCAGGCCGGCGGCAATCAGTGCCTTGCTCTCGCGCTCGAAATCGTCAAAGTGACCGAACAGCATGGCGGTGTTGGCGTGCTCAAAATTGAACGTCGACATCTCCACTTCGTTCTGGTGGAAGACATCACCGTAGGTGACCTTGCCGAACGGACCATCGGACCAGATCAGGTCGTAGACCGAATCGACGCCCTGCAGGTACATGGCGATACGCTCGAGGCCGTAGGTGATCTCGCCGGTGACCGGGTAGCAGTTGATGCCGCCGACTTGCTGGAAGTAGGTGAACTGGGTGACTTCCATGCCGTTCAGCCAGACTTCCCAGCCAAGGCCCCAGGCGCCCAGTGTCGGTGATTCCCAGTTGTCTTCGACGAAGCGGATGTCATGCACGCTGGTGTCGATGCCGAGCCGGCGCAGGGAGCCGAGGTACAGGTCCTGGATGTTGTCCGGGCTGGGTTTCAGCACCACTTGGAACTGGTAATAGTGCTGCAGGCGGTTCGGGTTCTCGCCGTAGCGGCCGTCGGTGGGGCGGCGCGAGGGCTGCACATAGGCGCTGTTCCAGATTTCCGGGCCGATGGCGCGCAGGAAGGTGGCCGGGTGGAAGGTGCCGGCGCCGACTTCCATATCCAGTGGCTGGATAATGACGCAGCCCTGTTCGGCCCAGTATTGCTGCAGGGCCAGGATCAGGCCCTGGAAAGTGCGGGTATCAGTCTTCGGTGTGTCCGACATGCGAGGTGTCCCGGAAACGGCTGAAAAATCAGCCGCGGAGTATAGCGGGGATAGCGGACATTTGCTGTATCTGCGGGTGATCGACAGCTTCTGGCTTCGAGACGCCGATGATGGTTGTCAGGACCTCCCGGGACCCGCCGTGAACCCATCCCTGGGGGCTTGCGTTCGGCATCCATGCCTCACACAGTCCCGGGAGGTCCTGACAACCATCATCGGCTGCATTGTGCCAACTTCGGTTGCGGCGCATTCTTCGTCGGTCTGCTTTTGAGGGAGTTCTGTATGGCCCGTTGTCCCTGGTGCGGGGAAGACCCGCTTTACCAGCATTACCACGATCATGAATGGGGCGTGCCGGTGCATGACGAGCACACCTTGTTTGAGTTCCTGACGCTGGAGGGGGCGCAGGCCGGCTTGAGCTGGATCACCATCCTGAAAAAACGCGACAACTACCGGGAGGCGTTTAACGGCTTTGACCCGGCCAAGGTGGCGCGTTTTACCCCGGCGCGGATCGAGAAGCTGTTGCGCAATCCCGGCATTGTCCGCAATCGTCTGAAAGTGGATTCAACCGTGACCAATGCTCAGGCCTTTCTGGCGGTGCAGAAGGAGTTTGGCAGTTTTGATCGCTATATCTGGGGCTTTGTTGATGGCCGGCCGGTGGTGAACCGATTCGCCAGCATGAAGGAGGTGCCGGCGCAGACACCGACCGCGGTGGCGATCAGCAAGGATATGAAGAAGCGCGGTTTCCGCTTTGTCGGGCCGACTATTGTTTATGCGATGATGCAGGCGATTGGCATGGTGAACGATCACCTGCTTGGCTGTGACCGACATGCGGAGCTGTCATGACTGAAAGAAACGTCATTATTTTGATTGGTCTGGTGAACCTGACTCTGCTGGGTTTTCTGACGCCGTTTCTGAACGGCGATCTGCTGGCAGCGCAGGACCCGTTGTTCTTCAGCTGGCCCGGGGTGGTGATCATTGCCCTGTGGGGGCTGGCCTATATTGCCGTGGCACCGGTGTGGGACAAGGTGCCGTGGTTGCTGCTGGTGTTTGCGGCGGAGAAGATGTTGTTTGATCTGCGCTGGGTGCATTGGACCATCCATTACGGCGAGCGGTTACCGGCATTGTTCGAGCAGGACCTGATGGTGGCGCTGTTCTACTCCGCTTATGGCGTTTGGGACGGGGCCTGTGCGCTGGTGTTCCTGTGGTATTTCATGCGTGCCCGGCAGAAAGCGGCGGGCTGAGAGTTTTATTCCCGGCTTGTGCGGCGGCACGCCGCCGCACAAGGCAGGTGGGAAAGGTCAGTTCTGCATCCCGAGCACGGCGTTGATCATTGCCGAGCCGCGCGCCAGCGGAGCCTGGCGAATCAGTTTTTCCTCTGCGGCCATCCGGCCAAACAGGGCATTCAGGCTCTGGTTCATCAGGTCTGCCTCTATATCCAGGCTCGGTTTGCTGGTTAGCGGCAGAGCGTTGTAGGCATCGAGCATCGACTTGTACTGGCTGTAGAAGCCGGTTTTCTCCAGGTTGCTGCGAATGATTGGCTGGAAGCGTGCACGCAGCTGCGCCTCGGTCTGGCCGCGAAAATAGTCGGTCGCTGCGCTGTCCCCGCCAGCGGCTACATCCACCGCATCCTGAATGGTCATGTTGCTGATCGCTTGCTGGAATACCGGTATGGCTTCCGCCGCAGCCTGTTCGGCACCGCGGTTCATGGCGGCGTCGACCTTCTCAAGGTAGCTACCCATGCCGGCTTTGCGCAGGGTGTTTGCCACCGGCGCCAGCGCGCCCGGCAGAGTTAGTGGGTAACCACTATCGCGATAGCCGTCGGTGGCAGACAAGGTGGTACCAGCTCGTTGGCTGCTAAGTTTGAGGGCTTGCTTCAGGGCATCAATTGCCTGCGATGACTCGCCAAGGCCGAGTTCCTTTGCCATTTGCTTGTTGGCGCCATACCAGGGGTTATCACCACCTGTTGCGCAGCCGGTCAGCGTGGCGATCAGAGCGAGAAAGGGAAGTAGAACGAGCCGGGTCATATGACCTCCTGTTTGTTTTTATGTGAATGTGACAGGGATGCTAAGGTATCCGTCCCCCGCATGAAACCGCCCGGCCCGAGATGACCGACCAATACCGCGAGCAACACAAGCAGCGCCTCAGCTATATGCCGTGGCTGTATCACTCGCTGAAACCGGCTCAGCGTGAGTGGGCAGAGGCCTGGCAGCGCGAGCTGCAGCAGCAGCTGATGGCGCTGGAAACGATCCGTTTTGGTGATGGTTGTTTCGTCGCGCCGGAGGCAAAGCTGTTTGCCGAGCCCGGCCGTGACATCGTCGTTGGCAATGGCAGCCAGATTGCCGCGGACTGCTTTCTGCACGGACCGATCCGGATCGGTGAGCATGTCAGCATCAACCATGGCGTCAGCCTCGACGGCGGCCGTGCCGGCATCGACATCGGCGACCACTCCCGCATCGCTGCCCGCTGCACCTTTTATGCTTTCAATCATGGCATGGCGGCGGACCGCCTGATCCGCGAGCAGCCGGTGTCGTCTAAAGGCATCCGCATTGGTCGCGATGTCTGGATCGGCGCCAATGTCGGCATTGTTGATGGTGTCAGCATCGGCGATGGCGCGGTCGTTGGCATGGGCTCTGTGGTCACCAAGGATGTTCCGGCCGGCACGGTGGTCGCCGGTAACCCCGCCCGGGTGTTGCGGCCTCGCGACTGACTCCCCTGACTCCTTTTGTCTGTTCAAGACACAGGCTGTTACAACCGATTTATTGAACACTGTTTAGAAGGAGATCATTATCTGAACACCGTTTAATAACAAGAGGCACCACCCATGGAAGATCTGACCCCCACCCGCCATTCCTCCGGCTGGCTGTTCTACGTCAAGGCGGCGTTTGCCGTCAGTCTCGGTCTGATGCTGCTCGGCATCTTCTGGTTGCCCGCCGATCTCTGGGTCAAGGGCTACCTGAGCATGGGCCTGATGTTCGCCATTGGCTCGTCGATCACGCTGTCGAAAACCATCCGTGATGACCATGAAGCCAAACGCATGATCAACCGCATCAGCGAAGCCAAGGCTGAGCGGCTATTGAAAGAGTTCGCTGACTGATTCCGTCGTTGAATAAGGAGAACATCATGACCACGATCACTCGACTGTTTACCCTGTTTCGCGGCCAGGTCCGCGCCGGTAGTGAGGCCATTCTGGATGCCAACGGGCTGGCGCTGCTTGACCAGCAGCTGTTTGATACCGAGCAGAGCCTGATCAGCGCCCGGCGCGATCTGGCTGCGCTGATGGCCGAGCGGATGCTGCAGGAAAAACAGCTTCAGCAGCATCAGCAGGCGCTTGGCAAATATGAACATTGCGCCCGCGAAGCGCTGGCAATGCAGAATGATGTACTGGCGCTGGAAACTGCCGAGCGCGTTGCCGAGCTGGAGGGTCGCAGCCTGCAGTGCCGTGAGCAGATTGCCGAGCTGATACAACGGGAACAGGAGTTTCGCCAGTTTATCCGTGAGGCCGGGGATACTTTGGTGGAGCTGCGTCAGCAGCAGGCGGTAACGCGAGTGGCGGATCGGCTGCATCGCAGCTCGCGGCGATTGAGCGGTGCCAGCAGTGGTCTGGCTGAGCGGCTTGATGCCAGCCGGGCAACGCTGGACCGGATTCAGTCACGCCAGCAACGCGCCCGGCTGGAATGGCAGGCAAGCCGTGAGCTGCAACAGGAGGCCAGCGGCAAGGGTCTGGATGAGCGCCTGCAGGAAGCCGGATTGCTCGACGGCAAAAAGCGTCGCGCTGAAGCGGTGCTGGCCCGATTGCGTGCCGAGGCTGGGCAAGCCGGTGATGCCCCCTCTATGATGTCCGCTTCTGAAAACGGCAATCCGGAACCGGGTTATGGCGCGGCGTAATCAGCATTCGCGGGAAGAGTTGCAGGATCTGGCCGTGGCAGCGGTGCTGGAAATAGCGGAGCGCGATGGTGTGCATGCCGTTTCCGCCCGCAGCGTTGCCCGGCAGATCGGTTATGCGCCGGGCATGCTCTACCACCTGTTCGAAAACCGCGATGACCTGATTCTGCACGCCAACGCCCGCACCCTCGACACGCTGGCGGCGGCGATGGACAAAGCCGCCGCGAAGAAAACCCCGGAGAAAGCCCTGCTCGCCATGGCGCTGGCCTATCTACAACTGGCGCAGCAGGAGTCGCCGCGCTGGAGGCTGCTGTTTGAACACGTTATGGCTGAAGGCGCTGAAGTGCCGGCCTGGTATCAGGCCCACAGCGAGCGATTGTTTGCCCTGCTTGAACAACAGCTGCAATTGCTCGCCCCAACCCGGGCACCGTCGGCGCGGCAACTGGCGGCGCGGGCGATCTGGAGTGGCGTCCACGGGGTCTGCCTGCTGGCGGTGACCGGCAAACTCGACGTGGTCAGCAGTGTTCGTGAAAAAGCTCTGGTAGAGTCCCTCGTCACCCATTATCTCGCTGGCTGGTTGGCCGCCTGAGGATCGCGTTATGAAACGAAGCTTGTCGCAACTGCTGGCGTCCCGCCGTTTTGGCCCGTTCTTCGCCACCCAGTTTCTCGGCGCTTTCAATGACAATGTCTTTCGGCAGGCGCTGATTCTGTTGATTGCCTCCGGCGTTGTCGCAGGTGCCAGCGTTAACACTCTGAACAATGTTGGTCTGGCGCTGTTTATCGTGCCGTTCTTCCTGTTCTCGGCACTGGCCGGACAGATTGCCGACAAGTATGAAAAATCCATGCTGGTGCGACGGATCAAGTTTGCCGAGATTCTGATTATGGGCGTCGGCGCGGCCGGCTTCTTTTTCGATGCCGTCTACTTCCTGCTCGCGGTGCTGTTCTGCATGGGCTTGCAGTCGACATTTTTCGGCCCGATCAAGTATTCGATTATTCCTCAGCATCTAAAGCAGGAAGAGCTGGTATCCGGTAACGCGCTGGTAGAGATGGGTACTTTCCTCGCCATTCTGCTCGGTTCGATTTCCGGGGTAATTCTGAAAATGGACGGCACACCGGAATGGCTGGCGCCGGTGGCGGTTATTGCCCTCGCCGCGCTCGGCTATTTTGCCGCGCGCAAGATTCCGTCGGCACCGCCGGCGGACCCGACCCTGAAGATGAACTGGAATCTTTTTTCGGAGACGCTGGATATCCTGCGTTCCGCCAGAGAAGTGCGTTCAGTGTGGATGAGCGTGCTGGGCATTTCCTGGTTCTGGTTTCTCGGCGCGGCCTATACCACCCAGCTGAAAGTCTATGTCGATGATTACCTGCACGGCACGGAAGGACTCTATGCCTTGTTGCTGGCGACATTTTCCATCGGTATCGGCCTGGGCTCGTTCCTGTGTGAAAAATTCTCCGGCCGCCGGGTTGAGCTGGGGTTGGTGCCAATCGGCTCCATCGGCCTGTCCCTGTTTGGCATCGACCTGTTCTTTTCCTATCAGGGCATGGCCGGGCTGGATCAGGTCGACATTGCCGCGCTGCTGGCGGAGCCGGCCGGCATTCGGGTGATGATCGATCTGCTTGGCATTGGTGTATTTGGTGGCTTCTACATCGTGCCACTGTTCGCCATTGTCCAGTCGCGCTCCAACCCGCAGCACCTGTCGCGCATTATTGCCGCCAACAATATTCTCAATGCCCTGCTGATGGTGCTGTCGGCGGCCACCGCCATCGTGCTGGTGGGCGTGCTTGAGGTAACCATCCCGCAGTTCTTCCTGATTCTGGCGCTGGCCAATGTGGTGGTGGCCTGCTTTATCTACACGCTGGTGCCGGAGTTTGTCATTCGCCTGATCATCTGGCTGCTGACCCGGACCCTGTACCGGGTGAAGCTGCGCGGGCTGGAACAGATTCCCGATGACGGCCCCTGTGTGCTGGTCTGCAACCATGTCAGCTATGTCGATGCGCTGCTGCTGGCTGGCGCCATTCGCCGGCCAGTGCGCTTTGTCATGTTCAAGCCGATCTATGAACTACCGGTGCTGAATTACATCTTCCGCACCGGCAAGACCATTCCGATTGATTCGAAAACCCGCAATCCGGAAATCTACGCCCGCGCATTCGAGCGGGTGAAAGAGGAACTTGATGGCGGAGAAGTCGTCTGTATCTTTCCCGAGGGCAAGCTGACCAGCGACGGAGAGATTGATGAGTTCAAGAACGGCATCGAGAAAATCATTGCCAGCAACCCGGTGCCGGTGATCCCGATGGCATTGCAGGGCCTGTGGGGCAGCGTGTTCAGTCACAAGGATGGCAAGGCGCTGACCAAGCCGCCGCGGCGATTCTGGTCGCGGGTGTCACTGGTGGTCGGTGCGCCGGTACCGGCGGATCAGGTCAGTGCTGCCGACCTGCGTGAACGGGTTCAGGCGCTGCGCGGGGACGCCGCCTGATGGCGTGGACGCGCTGGATAACCCTCTGGCGGGTGCTGGCGGTGCTGGCGATCGCGCTGATCTGGATTGGCAGCCTGTGGCCGGCCGATGAGCTGCGCCAGTTTGATATGTCCTGGTTCAACGACAAGATCGGCCACTTTCTCGGCTACCTGACCGTGGCGTTGCTGTTGGCGCTGGGCTGGCGTCAGTCACCACCCTGGTTGCTGTGGCTGATCGCCACCCTGAGTGGCGCGCTGGCCGAGTTGGCGCAGGGCTATCTGACCGCCACCCGTTCGATGGAATGGCTCGATCTCATGGCCAACGGCGGCGGTGCCCTGATCGGCATCATCATTGGTGTCAGCTGGTGCCGACTGGTGGCGCCCTCAGAGTCAGGCGTCGAAAACTGACAAGCTTGCCCAGTTCGCACTGACGGCAACTGAGGCGCACGGGCATCGCCGCGTCGCGAATTATTGCCGAGCATGACCCCCTCTCTATGCGGAGGTTCCGGTCATGCTTCGATATCCCACCATTACGATCCTGCTCGTTCTGTCGTCATTGACGCCGGTTGGCGCGGATACTCTGTACCGCTGTCAGGGCGCGGACGGGATTCCTCTGTTTGCCAACCGGCCCTGTGACGACCACAGCGAGCCGCTGGATCTGCCGGAGATCGGTGTAATCGGTAGCGATGACGGTGGCGCCGAGCTACAGCGCCGGGTTAATGCCATGGCCCGGATTGCCGGGATCGAGCCGCCGAAGCGCAAGCGCGGCAAAAATACTGGCCTCAGTTTCGGCGAGCGCATGACCCTGCGGCAGCTTGAAATCCGTCGTGATGGCCTGCGTCGGGACGTTGGCAATCAGGCGCTGGCAAGCCCATACCGGAAAAGTCTGGCCGATGAGCTGGCACTGGTGGAGCGACGGATCAGGGAGCTGGAAAAGCGCCGCTGATCGCCGGCGCGGGAAAAATCCCTGCAGGCTGCCCGCCAAGCCTCTAGAATCTGCCCTTTCGATTCCGGCAGGAGCCTGCAGATATGAACGCGATGGCGCTTCTGGCACCCAAGTTTCTGGTGCTTTACACCTTCATCCTCACCGGCACCTATGTCCACTTTCGCGGCAAGGTGCGGCACAAGTTCCAGCGCCAGCTGCTGGATCACTCGACCATCATGGCGCCGTATAACTGCTTTGTGTACGCCACCTCAGCGGTACCGAACAAGCCGTTTATCGAGCTGGAGAACTTCCCGGATCTGAAGTTGCTGCAGGACAACTGGGAAACCATCCGTGATGAAGCGGCAGCGCTGTTTGATGAAGGCCATATCCGCGCCGCCCATGGCCATAGCGATCTGGCATTTCATTCGTTCTTCAAGTCCGGCTGGAAGCGTTTCTACCTGAAGTGGTATGGCGACATGCTGCCGTCAGCGGAGACCCTGTGTCCAAAAACTGTGGAGCTGGTGAATCGCATCCCGTCCCTGAACGCGGCCATGTTTGCCATGCTGCCAGCGGGCGGTCGTTTGACCGCGCATCGTGATCCGTTTGCCGGTTCGCTGCGCTACCACCTCGGCCTGATTACCCCGAATGATAACAACTGCTTTATTACCGTTGATGGCGAGGACTATTCCTGGCGTGACGGCGAAGGCGTGGTGTTTGATGAAACCTTTATTCACTCTGCGCATAACCGCACCGACAAGAACCGGATTATCCTGTTCTGTGATGTCGAGCGGCCGTTCAAGTGGAAGTTCGCCGAGGTGGTGAACCGCTTCTTCAAGAAAATTGCCGTGGCGGCGTCGGCCTCACAGAACGATGTGGGCGAAAAGCTGGGCGTATTGAACAGACTGTTCAGCTATATTTATCTGGTACGGATTCAGACCAAAAACCTGAAGAAGACCAACCGTACCCTGTACTACGTGCTGAAATGGCTGATCATTGGCGCAGCCGCGTATTTCATCTTTTTCCACGGGATCAATCGCGGGGCTTGAGATCCGGATAAAAAAGGCGGGCTTGAAGCCCGCCTTTTTTATTTGAGCAGCATCACCCTGAAGTCAGATCACAAGGCCGGCCTCGCGCTTCTTGCGATTCCATCCAGCGGATGATCTTGCCGCCCAGCGCTCGCTCGGTGGCCCGTGACGCCAGAGCAATCACCTCGCGCAATGCCTGAATATCAATGCCGGTATGCAGGCCGACCGATTCAAACAAATACACCAGATCTTCGGTGGCGACGTTGCCGGTGGCCCCGGGGGCGAACGGACAACCACCAAGCCCGCCAACAGAAGCATCGAATTTGCGCACACCGAGATCGCAGGCAGCCCATGCCAGTGCCGACGCCAGACCACGGGTGTCATGCAGATGGATAAAGAATTTTTCCGCGCCGTACTGCTGGATCAGCGGCGCCATGATGTCTTTCATCTGTTGCGGATTACCGGCGCCGATGGTGTCGGCGATGGCGATCTCGTCGCTGCCGGCGTCGATCATCTGCCGGGTCAGATCGAGCGTCACGTCCACCGGCGTGGTGCCGTCATAGGGGCAGGCAAAGGCGCCGGAAATATAGGTGCGGGTAGCGACGCCATCGGCGCGCGCGGCCTCGATAATGCTGCGGCAACTGTCGATGGCCTGGGCCAGCGACATGTTCAGGTTGCGCTGGTTGAAGGTGTCGGTGGTGGACAGCACCAAGCCCACGGTGCGGTAACCGTTGTCGCGGGCCAGCTGGTAGCCGCGCAGGTTGGGGATCAGCGCGGTGTAATGCAGATCGTCGCGTTGCGGCAGGCGCCGGGTCAGTTCGGCGGCATCGGCCATCTGCGGCACGGCCTTTGGACTGACAAAGCTGACCGGCTCGATGTACTTCAGCCCGGCCGCCACCAGCAGCTCGGCCATGCGCGCCTTGTCGTCGGTGGAAACATGCTTCGGCTGATTCTGCAGGCCGTCGCGCAGGCCGACCTCATTGATGATGACGCTGTCTTTCATGGGTTGTCCGAATACCTCACAGGAGCCGGGATTGTGCCACCGGCGGCGGCCGGCTGCACCCTGCCTGCCGGCCGCGGGCTTGGCCGGATTATCCGCAAACTGTATGCAAATGGTCAGTCGATGTCCTTGTTGATGCCCATTGCCGCGGCTAGACTGACGCAAATTGTATGCAATCTGGAGCAAGACCATGAGCCAGCCGTCCTCCCCGACCGATCCGGCCCCGGCCCTCAAGCCGCTCAAGCATATCCATCATCTGGCGTTTCGCTGCCGTGATGCGGCGCAGACGCGCTGGTTCTACGAGGAGGTGCTGGGCCTGCCGCTGACCCTGGCGATGGTGTTCGACGAGGAGCCGGGCACCGGTCGCAAGGTGGATTACATGCACCTGTTCTTCCAGATGGCGGACGGCAACTTCGTTGCCTTCTTCGATTCCCCGGACGATGCCGACGAGCTGATGTTCCGGCCCAAACATGCCTTCGACCTGCATCTGGCCTTCGAGGTGGATACCGAGGAAGAACTGAAAGCCTGGCGGCGCCGCATCAACAAGGCCGGCCGTCCCTGCTTCGGGCCGATCGACCACGACATGATCCACTCGATCTATATGTACGACCCGAACGGCATTCAGGTAGAGATCACCATCAAGGACAAGAACTACAACGCCATCGTCGAAAAGGACAAGTCCAACGTTGATGAGGTGATGAAGGCCTGGACCGAGAAAACCCTGGCGCGCAAACAGGCCAGGTTCGGTACCGCGTTGGAAATGCGTGGCCTCGACACCAGCAAGGCTGATTTTTCGAAACTGAAAGTTGATCTGCCCAAACACGGCAAGGTCTGATTGATGAGCGCGGAAAAATTCGAGTACGAACGCATTCCCTATA
This sequence comes from Alcanivoracaceae bacterium, assembly GCA_023146255.1. GTDB lineage: Bacteria > Pseudomonadota > Gammaproteobacteria > Pseudomonadales > Alcanivoracaceae > PGZG01. The sequence goes on along the minus strand of JAGLCJ010000011.1, from coordinate 11,498 downwards.
TGGTGGCCTTTGCCGAGAAATCGGAATTCAAGGACACCTATGCCGGGCCGATGGACATGGTGGCACTGGAAGCGCACCTGCTGCGGCCGAAAAATCAGCCGTCAAAATCGGTCATTGTGTTTATGCACCCGGTGGGTGGCGGCGCCTATTTGCCGATGGTGTCGGCGCTGGCCAAAGCCGGCTTCCATGTCATTTATTGCAATAGCCGTTATCGCGGCGCCGATGCGGCGCTGATCATGGAAAAGGTGGTGGCGGATCTTGGCGCCTGCATCCGCGATGCGAAAGAGCGGCTCGGCTATGACAAAGTCATTCTGGCCGGCTGGTCCGGTGGTGGTTCGCTGTCGATGTTCTATCAGGCCGAAGCGGAAGATCCGCGTGTGACCCATACTCCGGCCGGCGACCCTTACGATCTCACCGCCCGCAAACTGATTCCCGCAGACGGCATCATGCTGCTGGCGGCGCACGTGTCGCGGGCAATTACCCTGACCGAGTGGCTGGACCCTTCGTTGCTCGACGAGACTGATCCGGGCAAGCGCAACATCGCCCTCGATATCTATGATCCGGCCTGCCCGAACCAGCCGGCCTACAGCGCTGATTTTATCGAGCATTTCCGCGCCGAACAGATTGCCCGGAATCGCCGTATCACCGCGACCGTGCAGCAGCGGCTGGAAGATTTCCGCCGTCAGGGCCAGCATCAGGAAGAGTTCGGCTTTATCGTCCATCGCACCATGTGCGATGTGCGCTGGCTGGATCCGTCGGTGGACCCGAACGAACGCAAACCGGGCTGGTGTTATCTCGGCGAGCCACGCACCGTCAACAATGGCCCGGTGGCGCTGGCGCGTTTCAATACCCTGCGTGGCTGGATGAGCCAGTGGAGCTTTGATCATTCCAACGCCAACGGCCTGACGGCCGCGCCGCGCATTAGCGTGCCGGCCTTGGTGATCGGCAACACGGCGGATGATGCCTGTACACCGAGCCATACCCACCGGCTGTTCGATGCCTTTCGCCATGCCAACAAAACCCTGAGGGAAGTGCAGGGAGCCAACCACTACTATTTCGGTCAGAACGACAAGCTGGCGGAAGCAGTGGGCGTCTGCCGGGATTGGCTGCGGCAGCAGCAGCTGGCCTGAGTTCTGCCCCGCGCGACGGCTATCAGCCCTGCCCCCGGCTGATAGCCGTGACCACAATGATCAGGCCTTGATACAAGAGGGGCTTTGACTCATTCGCCGAAACCCCCTAGTTTCGGTGGCTGTTTATCGGGGGACCTGATCCATGCTTGACCTGATTCTGTTGCTGCTCGGCACGATAATGTCGATCACTGCCTTCCAGACCCTGTCGATGTACGCCATGTGGTACTACGATCGGCGCAATTTTCCCGAGACCTCACAGGTGCCGGCGCAGAGTAATGAAGTGCTGTTGTTGCCAGGGCTATGGGGAGTATTTACCGAGTGGCTGGCGATCAGCCTGCTGGTGGTCAGCTATCCGCTGCGGCTGGTCCATGATGCTTCGCCGGTGCGGACTCGGGTGCAGGGCGAGACCCCGATCATTCTGGTCCACGGTTATGGTGGCAACGCCGCCAACTTCCTGACCCTGCAGTGGCGTCTGAAGCAGCGCGGCTGGGCCAATGTTTATGCGGTCAGCTACACCCCGCCGACCATTGATGCCCGCAAGCTGGCGCAGCAGGTCACCGACCACGTTGATCGCATTCTTGCCGCCACCGGCGCCGACAAGGCCCATCTGGTTTGCCACAGCATGGGCGGCCCGCTGACCCGTTATGCCCTGCATCACCTCGGCCTGGCCGGCAAGCTCGATCGGGTGATCACACTCGGCTCGCCGCATGCAGGCTCACGTATCGCTGCCCTTTTCCCGGCCATGGGCGCGGCCTTCCAGATGCGTTATCAAAGCGATTTCCTCAATGAGCTGAACGCGCTTGATCCGACCCCGGGTGGCGCGCAGTTCTATTCGATCTATTCGAATATGGATAATTTTGTCCTGCCGGCCTCCAGCCCGGTGCTCGGTGGCAACGCCCGGAATATCCATGTGCCCTATCTCGGCCACTGCGCCCTGCTCTATGCGCCGACGGTACTGGCCCATATCGAGCGCTGCCTGACCGAAAACATTTCCTCCGCAGCCAGTGAAACTTGATCTGTGACATGGTTGCGCTGATATGAAAATCCGATCATGGTATCCACAGACTAAAAATGAAGGAGTGGACCATGAGTACCTTCCAGCCGACAGTGAGCTGGCATCTGCAGCGCGGGGTGGAGTTCGACTACGAACATTACAACCGGGATCATGAATGGACCTTCCCGGGTGGTGAGGTGGTGCCGGCATCGGCATCCACCAGCTATGGCGGCAGTGCCCAGCGGGTCAACCCGGACGAGGCGGTGGTAGCCGCCACGGCCAGCTGTCACATGCTGACCTTCCTCGCTATTGCTGCCAAAGCAAAGAAGAAAGTGATCAGCTATATCGACCGTCCGGAAGGCACGGTTGACAAGAATGCCGAAGGCTACATGGCGATCACGAAGATCGTCCTGCATCCGAAGGTGGTATTTGATGAAGAGGTGGATGAGGCAACCCTGAAGCGTTTTCATGAAAGCGCTCACCGGCATTGCTTCGTCAGCAACTCGCTGAAGACGCCGGTGACGATCGAACCCGCTTAAGGTTTGATTGGTGCGTCTTCATCAGGGAGACGTGCATGCGCCAGCCACACCCGACGCCGGAGCTGAACCTGCTAGAGGATCAGCTCCGGCGTTTCCTTGTCCGCGATATTGCTCCCCATTACCACCAGTGGGAGCGCGCCGGCATCATGCCGCGCGAACTCTGGCGACAGCTTGGCGCCCAGGGGTTTCTCGGCGCTGACGCAGCGCAAGCTTTCGCTGGTGCCGAGGCCGGGTATGCTGCGGCCGCCTGCATTATCCAGACCATTTCTGCAGCCGGATTTGCCGGCCTTGCCTCCGCTGTGGCGGCCCACAATGAAGTCGCGATTCCCTATGTCATGGATCTTGGCACCGACAGTCAGCGGCAGCGCTGGCTGCCCGGCATGATCAGCGGGGATATTGTTGGCGCCATCGCCATGACCGAGCCGTCCGCCGGCTCCGACCTGAAGGCTATTCGCGGCCGCGCCGAGAAAATTGCCGGCGGCTGGCGCCTGAATGGGCAGAAGACCTTTATTACCAACGGCATTCACGCCGACCTGATTATCGTCGCCATGAAAACCGATCCGGACGCCGGTGCCAAAGGCATCAGTCTGTTTCTGGTTGGCGCGGATACTCCAGGTTTCAGTCGCGGCCGCAAGCTGGACAAGCTGGGGCAGAACATCGCCGACACCGCAGAGTTGTTCTTCGAGAATGTTGAAGTCGGTGAGGATGCCTTGCTCGGTGGTGAAGGTCAGGGCTTTGCCTGCCTGATGAATGAGCTGCCGCGCGAGCGATTGAGCTTTGCCATCGCCGCGCTCGGTGCCTGCGACGCCGTGTTGCAGGATACGCTGGCCTATGTGCAGGAGCGCAAGGCTTTTGGCGTGTCGGTGGCACAGTTTCAGAACACCCGCTTCAGACTGGCGGAGCTGCATGCCCGGGTCGAGGTGCTGCGCGCATTCGTGCGCCAGTGTATCGACCGTCAGAGCCGGGCTGAGCTCGGCACCGCGGATGTGTCGATCGCCAAGCTGGTGTCATCCGAGGTCCAGGGCGAGCTGGTGGATGTCTGCCTGCAGATGTTCGGCGGCTATGGCTACATGAAGGAGTATCCGATTTCGCGGGCCTATGTGGATGCCCGGGGTCAGCGGATTTACGGGGGCACCAGCGAGATCATGAAGGAGATTATTGCCCGGGAGTTATTGGGGCGGTGACCCGCTGGTCCTCCCTTCCCCGAAAAGATGTATACAATACCGCCACCTCGCCATCCCGGCGGCCGATCCCCTGGAGAATCCGATGAGTCAGGCAGTACAACTCGATCAGGCCGAAATCGACCTGTTCCGCGAAAACGTCCGCAAGTTTATGGAGAAGGAAATCGCCCCCCACTATGCCCAGTGGGAGAAGGAAGAAATCCTGCCGCGGGAAGTCTGGAGCAAGTTGGGCGAGAACGGTTTTCTCTGTGTCGACGTGCCGGAACAATATGGCGGCTTTGGTGCCAGCTTCCGCTTGTCTGCCATTGTCGTTGAAGAAGCATCACGTGCCGGCTTTGGTGGCATGGCGTCGAACCTGTCTGTGCATTCCGACATCGTTGCGCCCTATATCCTGCATCTGGGTACGGAAGAGCAGAAGCAGAAATGGTTGCCGAAGATGGTGACCGGTGAGGCGGTTGGTGCGATTGGCATGACCGAGCCGGGTGCCGGCTCCGATCTGCAGGGCATGAAGACCCGCGCCGAAAAAGACGGCAATGATTACGTTATCAATGGCCAGAAAACCTTTATCACCAATGGCCAGCATTGCGATGTGATCGTGCTGGCCTGCAAGACTGATCCCAATGCCGGCTCGAAGGGCATTACCCTGTTCACCGTTGACACTTCGCTGCCGGGTTTTGCCCGCGGCCGCAATCTGGAAAAGATGGGCCACCACTGCGCCGATACCTCCGAGCTGTTCTTTGAAAATGTTCGCGTTGGTGCTGAAGAAATTCTCGGTGGCGAAGGCCGTGGCTTTGCCAACCTGATGAACGAGCTGCCGCGCGAGCGTCTGATCCTGGCGCTGGGTGCTGTCGCCGCCTGCGAAGGCATGCTCGAGCGCACCGTGGTCTATGTGCAGGAGCGCAAGGCGTTTGGCGTGTCGGTATCGCAGTTCCAGAACACTCGCTTCAAACTCGCCGAGTTGCAGGCGCAGATCGCCGTCAATCGTGCTTTCACTACTCAGTGCACCAACGAATATGACGAGGGCAAGCTGAGCACGGTGAATGCCTCGATTGCCAAGCTCACCACCACCGAGCTGCAGGGCAAGGTGGCGGACGAGTGTCTGCAGCTGTTCGGCGGTTATGGCTACATGCAGGAATACCCGATTTCCCGTGACTACGTGGATGCCCGCATCCAGCGTATTTACGGTGGCACCAGCGAGATCATGAAAGAGATCATCGCCCGGTCCGTGGTCGGGAAGTGATCTGATGCAAGACGCGCGCACCCGCAGCCAGTCCGTCGCCGATACCTTGCGCGAACGGATCCTGCGCGGCGATTTTGCCCCGGGTGCACGGATGCAGGAAATCGCTTTGGCCGAAGAGCTGCACGTTTCCCGCACGCCGATTCGGGAAGCGCTGCGCTCGCTGGCGGAAGATGGCCTGCTCGACTACGCCGCCAACCGCGGCTATCGGGTTCGCCAGTTCACCGTTCGCGATATCCTGATTTCGTTCCGGGTGCGTGCGGCTATGGAAGGACTGGGCTGTCGGCTGCTGGCGGAGCGCGGTTTGAGTGATGCGGAGCAGCAACGTCTGCGGGCGATTCTGGATAACGGCGACGCCCTGCTTGCCAGTGGCCAGCATGCACAGCACGACTATGGCCTCTGGCGAGACATGAACCGGGATTTTCATGTCACCCTGCTCAAACTCGCCGACAGTGCCCTGCTGAAAAAAATTGCCCGCGACGCCCTGACCCTGCCGATCGTTAATCACGGTGCCTTTCACTGGTATCAGCCGGAAGATTTCCGTCGCTCGCACGAGCAGCATCATATGATTGTCACCGCCATCTGCGAGCGTGACGGCGAACGTGCCGAGTGGTGGATGCGTGAGCATATTCGTGCCGCCGGTGATATTGTCGCCAGACATTTGTAGGAGCCGTCGATCGACGGCGAAAGATTTTCCGGCCGCGCAGGAGGGATTGCATGACAGGTTCTTCGCCTTCACTGCGAGAAGCCTTCCACGTCTGGCTACGTGTGGCATTGTTATCTTTCGGCGGTCCCGCCGGTCAGATTGCGGTGATGCATCGCATCGTGGTGGAAGAAAAGCGCTGGGTCGACGAACAGCGGTTCATGCACGCACTTAACTTTTGCATGCTGCTCCCGGGCCCGGAAGCCCAGCAGCTTGCCACTTATCTTGGTTGGTTGTTGCACGGCGTACGCGGCGGCCTGATCGCCGGCATCCTGTTTATCCTGCCTGGTTTTTTTGCCATTCTTGCGCTGTCATTCCTGTATGCCTATCTGCTGGATGTCGCTCTGGTGGCCGCGCTGTTCTTTGGCCTGAAAGCGGCGGTACTGGCGCTGGTGTTGCTGGCGGTGAAAAAAATTGCCGGTAAAGCACTGATAACGCGCCCGCTTGCCGCTATTGCCACGATTTCCTTTGTTGCGATTGCGGTACTTGATCTGCCCTTCCCGCTGATCATTGCCGCCACTGCCCTCACCGGTTGGTGGTGGTCGAAGCAGCGGCCAGCATGGTTGGGCAGCTCTCTGGCGCCCGCTGACAGCTGGCGACCGGAGTCGGTCAGTATGGCAGGAACCCTGCGCGTGGCAGTGATCGGCTGCGCCATCTGGGTGTTGCCGTTGTTATTAATGTGGCCAACGCTCGGCAGCGATCATGTGCTGGTCAGTGAAGCATTATTCTTCAGCAAGGTTGCCGTGGTCACCTTTGGCGGCGCCTATTCGGTGCTGGCCTATATTGCCCAGCAGGCCGTTGATGTCTATCAGTGGTTGCTGCCCGGTGAAATGCTGGATGGTCTGGGTATGGCAGAAAGCACACCGGGGCCCTTGATTCAGGTGGTGCAGTTTGTCGGCTTTATGGCGGCGTTTCGTGATGCGGCGCCATTCTCTGCCCCGGTGGCGGCTCTGCTCGGTTCACTGGTGACAACCTGGGCGGTGTTTGTGCCCTGCTTTATTTTTGTTTTTGCCGGCGCGCCCCATGTGGAAAGGTTGCGTCACAACACCGCTATCGCCGGCGCCTTGCGCGGGATTACGGCGGCGGTGCTTGGTGTGATCGCCAGCCTCGCGTTGTGGTTTGCCAGCCACGTGTTGTTCGCGATGCATGTGCCCACCAACGTTGCAGGCATCAGCCTGAATTTGCCCGTGGCAGAATCGATCAACCTGCTTTCGCTGATTCTTCTTGCTGGCGCCCTGTTTGCGCTGCTTAAGCTGAAATGGGGTGTAGGTCGCCTGCTGTTGGTGACTGTCATAACCGGCGGCGGACTACATCTACTATTGGGATAAGAGACCGATACCTTATGAAAAGGGCTTCATCATGAGTAAAACCATTGAGTGTTACTTCGACTTCGGCAGCCCGGCGACCTATCTGGCCTGGACCCAGCTGCCGGCGCTGGCGGCAAGGCATAACGCGAAACTGGTGTGGCGGCCGATGCTGCTTGGCGCCCTGTTCAAGGCCACCGGCAACCAGTCGCCGGCAATGAACCCGGCCAAGGGACGCTACATGCTGATCGACTTCCAGCGCTATGCACAACACTACGGCGTGCCGATGAAGTTCAATCCGTTCTTTCCGATCAACACCATGACGTTGATGCGTGGCGCCGTGGCGCTGCAGGATGATCCACGTTTTGATGATTATCTGCAGACGGTTTTCAAGGCCATCTGGGTAGACGAGCGGAACATGGGCCAGCCGGAAGTGGTGGCAGATGTGCTGGCGAAAGCCGGCTTCGATGCCAATGCCCTGCTGACGAAATGCAGCGATGAAACGGTAAAGGGAATGCTGAAAACCAACACCGAAGAAGCGGCGGCACGCGGCGCCTTCGGCGCGCCGACCGTATATGTGGATGGCGAAATGTTTTTCGGTCAGGATCGTCTGCCGATGATTGAAAAAGCGCTGCAATAACCGGAGAAAAGCTATGGCCGAACTGCATTCCGTTGCACCGGACCTCTGGGTGACCAGCATCCCGCATCGCTTTATTGGCTTGCATCTTGGCACCCGCATGACGGTGATCCGGTTGGCTTCCGGCGCGCTGGTGCTGCACTCCCCGGTGCCGGTGTCTGATGAGCTGCGCCGCGAGATCGAAGCGATCGGCCCGGTGCGCCACATTATCTGCCCGAACCTGTTTCATCATGTTTACGCAGCCGATGCCAAAGCCGCCTTCCCCGACGCCCTGTTGCATGGCCCGGAAAAGTTGCAGCGTAAACGTAAGGATCTGAAGTTCGATGCCGTGCTGTCAGACGTGCCACATCCGGACTGGCAGGGCGAGTTACTGCCGCTCACCGTGCAAGGCTCGATGCTGAATGAAACCTTGTTCTATCACCCGGCCAGCAAAACTCTGATCAGCTGCGATCTGGTCGAGAATTTCAGCCATTGCGATCACGCTCCGACTCGCTGGTACCTGCAAGCCGGCGGCATCTTCGGCAAGGTCGGCTGGCACCCGCTGTTGCGCATGGTGTATCTGAATCGGCGCAAGGCGCGGCAGAGTATCGAGCAATTATTCGAGTGGCCGTTCGAGCGCGTGATTCTCGCCCATGGGGATTTGATTACCGTCAATGCGCGGGAGGCAGTGCGCAGCGGCCTGGCGTGGTTGATGTAAGGCACGCCTTGACCGACGCCAGTTAGCGATCCTTGATAATCAGGTTGCCGTCATTGACAGACTGCTTCTCCGCCCGCGCCAGAAAATACTCGACCAGGGAATGGTAAGTGCCGTTAATCGGCGTCAGCTTGCTGGCAAAATCCAGCACCTCGGTCAGCGGCAAATCAATTGCGGCGCTGTTGCGTTGCATGACATAACCGAATGGCACCGAGTCACTGACAAAATTCACCGTGGTCAGCTCCATAGTGCCGCCAACCGGTGAGCGATCAACAGCGCTATTAGACAATAATCTCGTTCACTTCATATCTGCCCAGCGGCGTATCCACCCACTCCGGCCGCTCCAGCTTCACCGGCTGGATATTATCGATATACCCGTACTCCCCCGGCCCGGCAATCCGCTGCGAGGTACGCTCGCCCGACTTGTCTTCGATCTCCGAGCTTCTGACATAACCATCCTTGCCGACCACAAAGTAATAGGTCAGGTCCTTCAGAAAGCGCACGCTGTCATCGGCAGTCAGCCAGTACATCTTGATGTGATAGGCATCATCCTGAACATCGGTCACCTCGAAGCGCCAGGACTGCGAACCATCAAAACTCTGATAGGTGGAGGCATCCCCGACTTTCAGCTCATGGGGAATATAGGTCCAGTTAAACGCCGGCTGCTTCTTGACCATGCCGACAATAGTGGAGGCGCAGCCAGACAGCAGAAGCAACAGGCTGGCGGAGAGGATCAGGCGGTATGCAATGCGATGCTTCATGGAGCTCCCCGGATAGACCACGCCGTTACTTGTAAGCGCCGATCCTGAACCCGGCGCCCATGCGCTTTGTGGCCATAGTATCTGACCGTCGCTTGCTTCTACAGCGGGACCATTGTCTGCGCAGCGGGGCATCCTGCCACCCGTTAACCACCTTCCGTCTCTAAGAGCATTGATAGATTATCAACAAACTTATATAACGACATGACATGAAATGCTGGCCAGAGTGGTTCAGATAGGTAGAAGCCCGTGAAAAAGCAAAGCAAAAAGGCAAGCGATAACATCTTTCTCGATCTTGGCTTTGAACCCGCCGAAGCCGCGGTTCTGCAGATGCGCGCCAATCTGATGAATGACCTTCGTCTCTATATCGAAGCAGAGCGCCTGACCCAGTCAGAGGCGGCCAAAGGGCTTGGTATTGCCCAGTCGCGGGTTTCCGGTCTGATGCGTGGCAAATGGGAGAAATTCAGTCTGGAAATGCTGATCATGCTGGAGGCAAGGCTGGGGCGTACGGTTAAAATGGAGCTGGTCGCTTAGCCTGCCAGACAAAAATACATGTGCCCGCACAGAGAAGCCTCGTTAGCAGATGGTGAGGGTTGCGTTTTGCGCGATATTCTTGTTGTCAGATTCAGTTGTCAGCCATTGGTTGACAACTGAATCCGGGCTCGGCTGGTTCTTGGTACCTAAAAGCAAAACTCACTGGATTTATGCATCTTGTGCCCAAGCCCAAACGCTGTTGCGCAAGTCTATGATAAATCTATATTCCTAGAACCTTCCTTCGGAGAGTTCGGGTAAAGCCCTAGAATCCCACCTCTACCGTACAAAAGCCTATCGCCAAACGTAAGATATCCCTCATTATCTCTTTTAATAAGGCCTAAGCAGATATAGAGATTCAGCGTCGCGATAATGTCTTCTTCCGATAGAGCGTTTTCTTGCTTCTTGATCTCTTTCTTAGCCCACTGTTCATGTGCTTGATGGTTCTTCGCCTCCTCAATTACTTTCACTATCGCTTTGAGGCCTGGTAGTTTAGAAGAAATAGAAAATGCATGGCTTTCTATTTCTTTAAGACGACTCTCGAGAGAGGCCCTGTCCCTGTCGGCTTTCTCTCCAAATTCTTCGCTTCTAGATAAATTTTTTCTGGCTTCATCTTCAGATGACTGCAACAAAGATATTTGTTCGTTTTTATCGGAAACGGCCGATCTGATACTGATAAGTTCCCTGTTTAGACTAGATATTTGCTGTAGTAGATCATCTATTCTGCTTTGTCTATCCTTGATTAGTTCAAGGTACTTCGCTTCCTGAGAATCAATTATGGAGTATATCTCAGAGGCCTCTGACTCGCTTATTGTCCTTTTTCTTTCTGCCCACAATATAATGTTTGCTGCTTTAGATTTCATCCAATGCCAATAAGCATTGATGAACAAACTGATCAGAGGCCAGATAAATGTCCAGAAAGAACCTGCGAGGGCAGGATAGATAAGAAAGCTATGAAGCCTTACCGAAGAGGAAGGATAAAGACCCATAATGACATCAACTTTCTCGTGGTATGAAATATCCGAGAACACGAGAAGAGAGAGTTTCCAGTTAACTAGCACGATCCCTATGATGAATCCGGATACCATAGGGTTGCCGATCCGATCACTTAGGGTTACACGAATAGAATTAATTGCATCTTGGATCACAAGCTATTCTCCTTTGAGAGCCGATAGCTATACGAGGCACGCTTGCTAGCCCTATGCCAAGCCGTCGTCGGCAGCTGACCCAGAGGTAGATAGCACTATTTTCGGGCCGAATAAATAGAAAGCATCTGAGACCCCGTCGCACGATGGCGCCCATTGAGGCGGTGAGCTTGCTATGCCGATTCATCTGTTAGCCCCTCCGTATGATAATTAGGGACAATCGCAGGATCGGAGCCGGATACCCGATTCTCGCAGACACCGGGAGGGCCATGGTGGCCTGATTCTCCTTCCGCGTCCCGTTGAAATGGGGGATTACCCCTGGCATTTAACACCACAGATATTGCCTCGCCCGCGCAATTGAACAGGGCCGTGTGATTACCGTTGATGCTAGGCGCCCGATTCCTTCTGAGTTGATCGGCCACGGACAACAGATGGTGACTGCGTATCCGGATGTGGCCATGCCGATGCCACAGGGTGGTTGCTGGGAAGGGGCGGGGCACAAATAATTGCGGAAAGGCCGAGGCTGACATAGGATTGGGTTGCTCTTTACGCGTAAAAGCACGATAGCTAGTGCTTTAGTCGGGTGTTTAGCCAGACTCTTGTTTATTGACCGGCTTTATACGCGGTGAAGCCCCTTCCGGGATT
>JAGLCJ010000010.1 GCA_023146255.1 Alcanivoracaceae bacterium | reverse complement strand
AATCCCGGAAGGGGCTTCACCGCGTTCTCTAGGTAAAGGGCATATCGGGGAATATAATAAAAAGTGACATCGTCAGACCCAAGAAAAGGATATCTCTCTCGCATATTGCTCAGCGAGTCGTCTGTAAACCTTACCCCGCATATTGTGTTTCTGTTTGGCGGCGACAGAGACGACACAGGTACTGTAAGGGGATATTTATACAATCATATTCTGGCCAATAAGCGGTCTCTTTCAAAATCCCTCGTTATTCCCGAAGAGTTCAAAGACTGGCTGCACGATTCGGTTTATCCAGACCTTCTAACGTTTGAGCAGGACTTGGCTCATACGGCCTCGCTGATCGTGATTGCTTTAGAAAGCCCAGGCGCAATAGCTGAGCTCGGATGTTTTTCTGTTAACTCAAGCCTCAAGCACAAACTCATGATTATCTTGAGCGAGAAGCATCATCTAGAGCAGTCTTTTATTCGGTTAGGGCCACTTAGGCAGATTGGCGATGAGTCCCTTTATGCCTATCCATATGTTTATGGCAATATCGGCAGCACTTTTCCGCCATTCGTCGGGGACATCGCTGATAGCATTCAGAGTCGACTGGATAGTCAAGTAAAAACGATTAAGTTCGACCCGTCATCAAGTGGCCATATAGCGTTTCTGATCTTTGATCTTGTATCCATATTCAAAGCATTAAAGCTTAAAGAAATTCAAGAGTTCTTAGCCTGCTTAGATATAGATATAAGCTCGTCAGCGATAAAGAGAATACTATTTTTACTAACAAAGCTGGACATGGTAACGACGAGGAGAGCGGGTAATCTAGATTACTATATTCCACGAAGAGATCAGACGCGGGTTCATTTCTCAAGCAAAGACAAGCAAGCTAGATTTGATCGAGGGGTGGCGTCCATTGGAGCCATGGAATACTACTCCAACAATTCAAAAGAATCCTTGAGAAGAAGGCTCATTGAGGATTCCTTACATGGAGGGGTGGCGGAGTGAATATCGTTGGAAAAACTGCGCTGGCCTTAGGGATGAGCGAGGCTAGACTCTTGAGTTTTATAAGCACGTGCCCGCGCCGCTACAAGCGGTACAACATACCCAAAAGAAATGGAGATGGTCAAAGGCTTATCTGTCAGCCTTCAAAGGAGCTAAAGTTTCTTCAGGGGATGGTGCTGGAAAAATTCTTGCTTGATCTTCCGCTACATCGGGCTGCCACCGCTTATCGGGAAGGGATGGGGATTAAAGAGAATGCCAGTAGGCACAAAGATAGCCGATACTTTTTAAAAATGGACTTTCGGAATTTCTTTCCCTCCATAAAGCCGGAAATATTAACGGCTCATATTGAGAAATTTAGACAAGTAAAAATCTCTGAGAGTGATGCGTTCTCTTTGGCAAGAATATTCTTTTACTTTGACAAGGTCGATGGTTTATCGCTGAGTATCGGGGCTCCATCTTCGCCATTTCTTTCGAATACAGTAATGTACTATTTCGACTGTAAAGTAAGCGATGCGTGTGAAGATGCTGGCATAACATACACAAGATATGCTGATGATCTGTGTTTTTCGTCAGAAAGAAAAAATGCCCTATGGAGTATGCCTAAGTTTGTTCAGGGTGCCTTATTAGAGTGTGACTTGGATCATGTGTCCGTTAACCCTGATAAAACGATATTTGTATCTCATAAGGAGAACATCCATCTCACAGGCCTTGTTATAACGCCAGAAGGAAAATTGTCCATCGGAAGAAGCAATAAAAGAAAGACAAAGTCGCTAATCTACTCTTATCTTAATGGGAGTCTTTCCGCAGAAAACTTAGCTTGGCTAAGAGGCTACCTGTCGTTTTGTATGGATGTAGAACCTGGCTTTCTTGATTCTCTGAAAAGTAAATATGGAGAGGGGCCGTTAGGCCTGATCATGAGTGTAAATCGTTAGAATGTACTTATGGCGGTAGAAGGATGATGGTAGTTCTTAGCTCTTGAAAATTCTTTGTATGCGAGGCTGTCCAATGAAAAGAGTATTTACTGCCAAGGTTTTGGTTGCAGTTGCGGCGATTTAGCAAATCGATATCTGCTTTGCAGGCGACCGAGATCTTTTGTCCGCATACAAAGATGTTTCTGAATCATTGTTCGGCTCCGAGATGATATTCGCTTGCGGGAGCACAACATACAAAGCAGCGTCTACTGCAATTGGGCCGCCCGCGCTGTATTGGCAGAAGGGACTGGATTGGGTGCGCCTAGATTCTGCGATATTTAAAGAGGCTGGAGTGGAGCATTCAGATCTCGGAATAAGTGGCGGGGTTCCGTTTTCTGATATCTACATTGGTATAGATATTCCTTTGCGCAGGAAAGTGGATCCCTATAGGGTTTTCGATACTGAGCGGCAGATAAGAAAATATTTCAGGAAAATACCGGGTAAATCGTTTGTAAGAATGAAGGAAGAGATAGAAATGATATCTGCGATCTCTAAATCCAGAAATATAGAAAGAGTCATTGATTATCTAGAGTTCGATAAAGATCAATATTTGGAAGAACAGTCAATCCCGCTGGACCTTGTTATGATTGGTGATGAGCCATTCTATAGGAGTAGAGAACACAGAGTTTCAATGGAAATTGAGAGGGCAAGAATTATAAGAAGCTTAGAGGGTGAAATTAGTCATATCAAAAATCCAATTGAAGTTATAACTGACCCAGGTGGATTCAAGAGAACGGAATACTGCCGTTTGGTACGTTAGTGTCGGATTTTTTTGGGGCATCAAAACGCCTGCGGCTCAATGTCCTTCAAATGCCGCGACACCGCCAACCAAGCGCCCATCAACCCGAGCACACCGGCAAACACCGGCAAGGTCAGCAAGGTTTCCCAGCCCAATCCGGTCAAACTGAACTCACTGTTATACAGCGCGCTTAACCGGTTCACCGGCCCGGACAGCCACAGCAAGGTGGACTGCACCAGAATCACCGCCGCCAGCCCGCCGAACAGGCCGAACCAGAAGCCGGTATACAGAAACGGCCGGCGCACAAAACCGTCGGTGCCGCCAACAATTTTCACCACCACGATTTCCTCGCGGCGGCTTTCGATGGCCAGGCGAATGGTATTCACCACCACCAGAATGACTGCCAGCGCCAGCGCCAGCATCAATGCCGACACCACTCTTTCGCCAACGGCGAGCATGGCGTGCAGGCGACGTACCCATTCGATATCAAGCACGGCCTGATCGACGTTCGGTTGATCGCCGAGCGAGACTTTCAGTTGGGTCAGCTCGTCCGCATCGCTGCTGGCCGGGTAGACAATAATCAGTGGCGGAAGCGGGTTGTCCGGCAGCGCATCAAGCACATCACCAAATCCGGACAGCGCCTTGTACTCTTCCAGTGCCTGTTCGCGGGTGACCACTTCCACACGTTCGATGTCATCGCGTTGCTGCCATTCGCCGGCAATGCGGCGCTGAGTGGCTTCGGTCACATCGTCTTTCAGAAACACGGAAAGATGCACATTGCCATCCCAGTTCTGGGTCAGCGAGCGCACGTTTTCCAGTAGCACCGACAGGCCGGCAGGCAGCGCCAGCGCAATGGCAATCACCAGCACGGTCATCACGGTGCTGACCATGGTTTGACGCATGCGCCGCATGGCATCGACGGCGGAATCGCGGTGATGCAAACGCCAGGCGTCAAAGCGATCGCGCAGGGTGGTGTTGGCAACGCGGGCGCCGGCCGGGCGCTTTACCGGCTTCGGCGCTCTCGGTTTCATCGGGGTAGCATTACGCGCCATCGCCGTCCTCCTCGCGGTCGGCGATCAGCTCGCCTTCGCGCAGTGTCAGCAGGCGGTGGTTATAGCGGGCAATCAGCGACAGGTCGTGGGTGGCGACAATCACCGAGACGCCAACGCTGGCGAACTCTTCAAACAGATCCATGATCTCGGCGGACAGCTCCGGGTCGAGGTTACCGGTCGGCTCGTCGGCGAGCAGCAGTGGCGGCTTGTTAACCACGGCGCGGGCGATGCCGACCCGTTGTTGTTCACCGCCGGACAGGGTAATCGGATTAAGCCGTTCCTTGTCCAGCAAACCCACCTTGTCCAGTGCGGCGCGCACGCGCTTGCCGATATCCGCCGGTTTGTAGCCGGCAATTATCAGCGGCAGGGCGACGTTGTCGTAAACGGTGCGATCAAACAGCAGATGGTGACTCTGGTGCACCATACCGATCTTGCGGCGTAGCCAGGGAATGTCGCGGGTGCCGAGGTGATTGATATTTTCACCATCGACCATGATGTCGCCGCCGCTCGGCCGCTCGATCATCATCAGCAGTTTCAGCAAGGTTGATTTGCCGGCGCCGGAGTGGCCGGTCAGGAACGTCAGCTCGCCGGGAGAAATGCGGAATGAGACATTGCTCAGCGCTTCCTTGCCGTTGGCGTAGCGTTTGCTGACGTTGTCGAAATGAATCACCCTTTCACATCCTCGAACAGGGCCTGGACAAATTGTTCTGCCTCAAACGGCCGCAGGTCTTCCAGCTTTTCGCCGACACCGATAAAGCGGATCGGCAGACCGATGGTTTTCGCCAGGGCAAACAGTACCCCGCCTTTCGCCGTGCCGTCGAGTTTGGTCAGGGCCAGACCTGTGACGCCGACCGCATTACGGAATTCGCGCGCCTGATTGATGGCGTTCTGGCCGGTGCCGGCATCCAGCACCAGCAGCACTTCGTGCGGCGCGTCCGGGATCAGCTTCTTCATCACCCGGACCACTTTGGACAGCTCTTCCATCAGGTTCGACTTGGTGTGCAGACGGCCGGCGGTGTCGGCGATCAGCACGTCGACGCCGCGGGCCATGGCGGCCTGCACACCGTCAAAGATCACCGAGGCGGAATCGGCGCCGCTTTGCTGGGCAATCACCGGGATATGGTTGCGCTCGCCCCACACCTGCAGCTGCTCCACGGCCGCGGCGCGGAAGGTGTCGCCGGCAGCCAGCATCACGCTCAGGCCTTCATTGTGGAAACGGCGCGCCAACTTGCCGATGGTGGTGGTCTTGCCAACGCCATTCACGCCGACCATCAGGATCACATAGGGCTTCTTGCTGCGGTCGATGACCAGCGGCTTGTCCACCGGTACCAGCAGTTTGCGCAGCTCATCTTTCAGGGCGTCGTACAGGGCATCGGCATGCATCAGCTCTTCGCGGCCGACCTTGTCGGTCAGCGCCTGGATGATCACATCGGTGGCTTCGACGCCGATATCGGCGGAGAGCAGCTGGGTTTCGATGTCCTCGAACAGTTCGTCATCGATTTCCTTGCGGCCCACCAGCAGGTCGGCGAGGCCCTGGCCGAGCACCTTGTTGGTCTTGCTCAGGCCTTCCTTCATCCGCTTCCAGAACGACTCTTTCTGGGCGGCGGACTCGTCGCGGGAAACTTCGTCTGTCATGATCAGTCACATTTCCGGTTTCGCGCCCCGTTGCCGGCGCGCGGGGCAGATTTGAAAGTCCGCTATCCTACCACCGAAAACCAACGTAGGAGCGGTCGACCGACCGCGATCTGGCCCATATCGGGGACAAGATCGCGGTCGGTCGACCGCTCCTACATGGGGAGAGCTATGCGTTTTCTGGCAGTGCTGCTTTTTATCGTCTCCGGGCCGCTGGCGGCCGCCACCACCCCGGTCACCCACGACTTCACCCTCGACAACGGACTGCGGGTGCTGGTGCGCGAGGATCATCGCGCCCCGGTGGCGGTGCAGATGCTCTGGTACAAAGCCGGCAGCTATGACGAGGCCCCGGGGCAGACCGGCATCGCCCATGTGCTGGAACACATGATGTTCAAGGGCACGGAGAACTTCACCGCCGGCGATTTCTCGAAGCTGGTGCGCCGCTTCGGGGGCACCGACAACGCCTTCACCTCCTACGACTACACCGCCTACTTCCAGAAGTTCGAGGTGTCGCGCTTGCCGCTGATGCTGGAGATCGAGGCGGACCGGATGGCCAATCTGGTGATTGATGAGGAGGAGTTTGCCCGCGAGCTGAAAGTGGTACTGGAAGAGCGCCGGCAGCGTACTGACGACAACCCCGGTGCCCAGGCCTGGGAGAAATTCGCCGCCATCACCCGCCCGGGCAGTGGCTACGCCAGCCCGATCATCGGCTGGCCCACCGAGCTCGACCAGCTCACGGTTAACCATGCCCGCGACTGGTACCAGCGCTATTACACGCCTTCCAACGCCACCCTGATCATTGCCGGCAATGTCACGCTGGAGCAGGTGAAGCCGCTGGTGGAGAAGTTTTATGGCCGTATTCCGGATCGGGCGAAAGCGCCGGACCGGCCCGCGCCACGGCTGGCGTCGCCGCCGGGTGAGCGGCGACTGACCCTGCGCCTGCCGGTGCAGGTGCCGTCTCTCTATATGAGCTGGAACGTGCCGACGCTGGCTACCCATCCAGAGGATTTCTATGCCCTGACCATGTTGTCGGCGGTGTTTGATGGCGGCATGAGCGCACGGCTGGAAACCAATCTGGTGCGTGGCAGCGAGATCGCCGCTGGCGCCGGAGCCGGTTATGACGGCATCAACCGGGCCGACGGTTTGTTCACAGTGAATGCAACGCCGAAGAACGGCGTGACGCTGGCCGAGCTGGAACTGGCGCTGCAGCGGCAGCTGGATCAGCTGCGGCAGAGCCCACCAAGTGAAGACGAGATGCGGCGGGTGCGAGCCAGTGTGCTGAGCAGTCAGGTGTATGGTCGTGACTCCCTTTTTGGTCAGGCCATGGAGCTGGGTCAGCTGGCGACGCTGGGGGTCGACTGGCGTTTGTCGGATCAGTTTATCGAGCGCCTGAATGAGGTGACGCCCGAGGATGTGCAGCGGGTGGCGGCGCAGTGGTTGGTGAATGAGCGTCTTGCGGTGGCGCACGTGTTGCCGGAGGAGGCGAAATGAAGAGGCTTGAACTGATGGTGCATTCTGCCGCGCCTTTGATGGTTGCTGCTGTTGTGGTGCTGCTTGCCGGATGTCAGAGCTTTCCGACTACCCTGGAGCGGGTGGAGCAGTCTGCGCCTGCTGCAGTGGCGTTGGATATTCGTGAGTGGCGCACGGACGAAGGCACTCGGGTACTGTTTGTGCCCTCGCCCACTTTGCCGATGATCGATATCCGCATGACCTTTGATGCGGGCAGTGCCCGCGACGGCGACAAGCCCGGCACCGCTTCACTGACGGCCAGCCTGATCGGTGAAGGCGCGCAGGGGTTGAGCGTGGACGACATTGCCCGTGGTTTTGAAGATCTCGGTGTGTCGTTTGCCACGGACAGCTATCGTGACATGGGCATCATCGAGCTGCGTGCGCTGACGGCCCCGGAGTTTTTTGATCCGGCCATGGATCTGTTTCTGCGAGTTGTTGGTCAGCCGACATTTCCACAGGAATCGCTGGAGCGTACCCGGCAGCAGTATCTGATCGGCCTGGCCCGGCAAAAGCAGGTGCCAGGCCCACAGTTGGCAGAGCGACTGGATGAAGTCTTGTTTGCCGGGCATCCGTATGCGTCACCCACCAGCGGTAATGAAGAAACCCTGCCATTGATTCGTCGCGAAGATCTGCAGGCGTTCCATCAGCGTTATTACAGTGCCCAGAATGCAGTAATTGCCATTGTTGGTGATCTGGAAGAAAACGAAGCGCGGGCTTTGTCTGCGCGCATTACGGCAGCACTGCCGAAGGGCGAGCGGGCTGCTCGGCTTGATCGCGTCGCCCAGGCCAGCGAAGCGCATATCGAACATATCGAATTTGATGCCAGCCAGACCCACATCGCCATTGCCCAGCAAAGCATCTGGCGTGGTCACCGGGACTGGGTGCCACTGTATGTCGGCAACCAGATTCTTGGCGGCGGCGGCTTTGCCTCGATTCTGATGGAAGAGGTGCGGCAGCAGCGCGGCTTTGTTTATGGCATTGGCAGCGGCATTTCACCCATGGCTTCCGCTGGACCATTCCAGATCAGTTTGCAAACTGCTACGGAAAATGCGGACGAAGCGTTGCAACTTACTTTGAAACTGCTGCATGACTTTATTGCCGACGGGCCCACCGAGGAGCAGCTGCAGGCAGCTGTAGACAGTATCACCGGCTCCATGCCGCTGGGCGTGGCGGAGAACGACGACATCGTTGGCCAGCTGGCAGCAATGGCATTTTATGATATGCCGCTTGATTACCTGCAGTGGTTTGATCAGGAAGTCCGCAAGGTGACACCGGAATCGGTGCGCAAGGCATTCGAGAAGAACCTGAACCCGGATGCGCTGACCATCATTTCCATTGGTCGTGTCGCGCCGAACCTGACGCCGGTTGAGACGGAAGAGGCGGTTACGGCGGCGCCATGAGTACAACGATATGAGCGCAAGGAAGAGCACCGTTCGCATCATCGGCGGCGAACATCGTGGCCGCCGCCTGATGTTCACCGACCAGAACGGTGATCTTCGGCCGACCGGCGACCGGATGCGTGAAACCCTGTTCAACTGGTTGCAGTTCGAGCTGCGCGACAAGCGCGTGCTGGATCTGTTTGCCGGTAGTGGTGTACTCGGCGCTGAGGCGCTGTCACGCGGTGCGGCGCATGCCGTGCTGGTAGAGAAAAAAGCCGAGCGGGCGGCGGATCTGTCGAAGCAACTCAAGCCGGTATTCGCGGAAAGAGTGTTCATCCAGCTGGCTGATGCGCTGAAATGGCTTCCGCGCGCGGCCGGGCCGTTTGATGTCGTGTTTGTTGACCCGCCCTACGATATCGGCGCCCAGCAGCCCGCTTGCGATCTGCTGGTGCAGCATCAACTGCTCGCCCCCGGCGCCTGGATCTATGTCGAATCACGTCGCCAGGATCACGCGCCAAACGTACCTTGGCTGTTGGAAAAGGAGAAGACCATGGGCGACGCCGTGGCAAGGCTGTATCGCGCGCCATGACTTTCAAACCGGCTCGTTTTCTTGCCAACCCCCATGTCCAGACGTTGTGGCCAACGCTTCGCCGCAAACTGCCCGCCGTGGCGCGGCGAGAAGAAAAAATGCCGTTGCCCGATGGCGATCATCTCTGGCTGCATTGGGGCGCTTCTCTTCCGGATAATGGCCGCATCGTCGTGCTGCTACATGGCATTACCGGCTGCAGTGATTCGCCCTATGCGCGTGGCTTGCAACATGAGCTGGACAAGATCGGTATCGCCAGTGTGGTGGCGAATGCGCGTGGTAATGGTGGCCGGCTGAATGATCGGCCGGAGTGCAGCTATGCCGGCGAAACCAATGATGTTCATGCGGTAATGGAGTACTTGCAAGAGCAGCATCAGGCGCGGGAGTTGATCGTTATTGGTTATTCCCTTGGCGGATCACGCCTGCTCAACTATCTGGTGGAAGAGCGTGCTTCGCCATTGATTGTCGCTGCGGCAACGGTGTGTGTGCCGCTTGACCTTGGTATTTGCGCGCGCCGTCTTGATCAGGGCTTCTCGCGCATCTACCGCAAGCATCTTCTCGGCCAGCTCTGCGAGGATTTCGATGCGCGTCGCGCCCACTTGCGCGAGCATTTCCCCGCCCATGCCCGGCGTTTCGATGATATCGGTCCCCTCGATGGCATTAGTAACTTTGTTGAGTATGACAACCGCGTGATCGCCCCTCTGTATGGCTTCCGTGATGCGAATGATTACTACCGTCAGTGCAGCGCTCTGCCCAAGCTGGGTCGCATCAAGGTGCCGACCCTGATGATTCAGGCGGCGGATGATCCGTTTATGACCCCCGCAGTGTTGCCCGCCAAAGACCGCATCTCTGCGAACATCACACTGGAAGTGACGCCAAACGGCGGCCATGTCGGCTTTGTCGCGGGTACATTCCGGAAGCCGATTTACTGGCTTGAGCCACGGCTTGTTGAGTGGATTAGCCGTTATTTCAATCGAGAAGAGATAGTTATGAAAGACTTTATCGCCGCCGCACAAGCGTTACATGAATAGATGCCCCTGCGGTTCCGGAAAGTCTTTGGTTGATTGCTGCGCTCGCTATCACGCCGGCGAGCCGGCGCCGACGCCCGAGTCGCTGATGCGCTCCCGCTACGTTGCCTATATTGAACAGCGGATGGATTATCTGCGCGACACCTGGCACCCGGATACCCGCCCTGCCCGACTGGATCCTGATCCGGAAACGCAGTGGCGAAGGCTCGACATCCTGCAGAGCAGCACGGACGGAGATGGCGGCGAGGTTCATTTTCGTGCCGTCTGGCGGGCGGGAGAAAAGTGGGGCGCATTGGAGGAGACTTCGCGATTTATCAGAGAGAACGGCCGTTGGCTATATCACAGTGGTGACGTCATTCATCACCATCTCAGCCCCGGCCGTAATGATGCCTGCCCTTGCGGTAGTGGCAAAAAGTACAAGAAGTGCTGCGGGGCCAGCTGAGGCCCCCGGCTGCGTCGCCTGCTTTCAGTATGACCGTGGCGACAGCAGCTCGGTCTTGACCGATCGCTGAATGGGCTCTTCTCCTAACCAGATGCCAAATAGCACCTTCTTGAATTGGAAATCCTGCAATACCCGGAGCTCTTCGCCGTTCATCATGAATGCCGTTCCGTTGCCGGGGATGTAGATAAACTCGAACACATCACCGATCCGTACTTCAAAGTCCAGCGCTGTCCACAGCTCTTCAAGCATTGGCTGGTAGCGCGGGTAGTCCTTGCCGGCGGATAAGCGAATGCCCTCCTCGATCGAATCTGTCAGCCGGTCCTTGCTGATGTGTGAAGATGTAATAGCCAGCCTGATTATCTGCGGTTCATCGGCGCGAATGATATCGCCGGGGTTTTGTGACGCTTCCGGCAGATAAAGTCCTACGGCATAAACATCCAGAAAGTACTTACTGCGCACGCCCGCGCCATTAAGCGTCAAGGTTCTATTGTTAACCACCATTGATTCCGGAAAATTCATGCCACCAACCTGCCTGGCATCGGCCTCGCCGGCAACCAGAAGCAACAGAAGAAAAATTCGTAAAAGCACTCTCAGGCAACCCGCTCCAGTTCGTTGGTCAGTGATTTCAGCCTGGCCAGTTGATGTTGGTTGTCGTGATCCCAGGGATGAAACGAAGGCCGGAAATAATCTGCCCATGGCCGAACCAGCTTTCGTAGCACGCCTATCTCGCCGAAGGCATAACGCAAGATTTCTCGCCAGCCGCGGGCATTGGAAAGCTGCCTTTCGTGGCCAAGAATCCGCAAGTAAAACGGTATGGCGATGGCCCAGAAGATGATGGTTGCCACAATCAGGCCCATGCTGCGTTGCAAGTATGCAAGTGGTCCGCGACCGCGCACAGCCAGCCAAACATCAAAAGCGACGGATTTATGCTCGGTTTCTTCCAGTGCATGCCAGATCCACAGGCGTGCATAATGCGGTTCGGCATTCTCCAGAATGCGCGGTTCATTCAACAGCGCATCGGCGAGAATGGCGGTGAAATGCTCCAGCGCAATGGTGGTGGATAGCTGCGATGATTTCGGCAGTTTCTGCACCAGGCGGAGAAGGCGATCGACCATTTTCTCCATCGCTCTGGCGGCAGGAACTCTGCGGAAAAGCGCTTCATTGTACTGTTCGTGTTCGCGGCCGTGCATGGCTTCCTGGCCGATAAAGGCTTTCACCGCCCGCTTGAGGTCCGGGTCGGCAATCGCATCCCGGTAGTTGCGCACACTGTCGATGAAGAACCGCTCTCCAACCGGAAAGAAGATCGACAGGCTGTTGAGAAAATGGGAGAGGTGCATGCTGTGGTTGTTCCAGCTCGCAATCTGCTCCGCCGGGACATTGAAGTGAAGGTTGCGCTGGGTCGGGATAATCCGGCGCGCACTGTCGTAGGGGGTATGAGGCTGCTGTTGTCTGGTCATGCTGTTCTCCCTGAACGCTGATGGACATAGCATCTGTAAACATATGTTCACTCAAGGTAGGGAGCCAGCGCTGTGGAGTCAATGTCAGTGGCTCGGCCATTCAGGCCAATTGGTCTGGCAGCGCCGCGCAGCGAATCAGATTGACTCCCACTGCAATCAGCGTAGACTGGCTCCCGCACGAGAAAACCAGTCCATCTATGCTCAAAAGATGTCGGCAGCTCCATCGCAGTTCCCGTCTTGTACATACCTGGCTAACCCTCCCGCGCAAACAATCGCCCGTAAAATCATTGGCTTGCCTGTGATTTGAAGAGGCACAACCCAGTTCCAAGAAAGGAAATTTGCAATGGCTACCACTACCGGCACCGTAAAATGGTTCAACGAAGCTAAAGGCTTTGGCTTTATCCAGCAGGCTAATGGCCCGGACGTTTTCGTCCATTTCTCTGCCATTCAGGGCAACGGTTTCAAGACTCTGGCCGAAGGCCAGGCAGTCACCTTTACCGTGACCCAGGGCCAGAAAGGCCCGCAGGCTGAGAACGTCGTTCCGGCCTAAGCTGTACCCACCCCGATGCGGCTTGCCGCATCGGGGTTTTATACCCCCTTCTGTGTTACCCGCCATACCCCTCCTGATTTAACGTTTCCTGACTGATCCGGTCGTCGGCTCCGTTTGCCTGAAAAATCACCATGATGCACAATGCTAATCATTGTGATGCGGAGGGCGCTTTGCCCGGGGAGCCACCATGCAACCTGCATTTGCCGTTGATCTGTATCGGCAGCTGTCCTTGCCCGAAGGGGTGCTTGAGGACCGGGCCGACTATATTCGTCAGGTACGTCAGGGTATTCCCGGTTCGGTGGTAAAGGGCGCCATCGACCTGCTCGGCAATCGCGAACTGTTTATCCGTTTGCTGCATACCACCTCGCCCAACCTCAGCCGTTTCTACAAGCGTAAAACCCTGAGCCCGGAGGATTCCGAAGAGGTGCTGGATGCGCTGCGGATCTTCGTCGAGGCGATCCGTATCTGGGGTGATATCGACACTGCCCAGCAGTGGCTGGACACGCCGTTACCGGCGCTGGCCGGTGAAAAGCCGGTGGATCTCTTTGACACCTTTGAGGGGCGCCGCTGGGTCAGGCAGGTGCTGCGCAGAATTGAGTACGGTGAATTCAGCTGATGCAGCTGTTTCGCATCTGTCCTGAATCGCGGCTTGAGCAGTTTGACGGATTAGGCGCCAGTTATCAGGATGGCGCTCGCTGGAACTCGGCAGGCCGCCCGGCCCTTTACTTTGCTTGCTCGGCTGCTGTTGCATTGCTGGAGATGGCACATTACCTGCCCTCGCCTCGGCTGATTCCTGCCAGCTACAGACTGGGGGTGTATCAGCTGCCTGATAGCGTATCGGTGGACGCATTGCCTGATGATCGCTTGCCGCACGGATGGGCAGAGTATCCCTGGCCCCGCGCCACGCAAGCGCTGGGGGATGCCTGGCTGGAGGCCGGAAGCGGCTTGATCCTGACGGTGCCGAGTTGCGCGGTCGCCGGTGGCCTTGAGCGAAGTGCCCTGTTCAATCCCCGCCATGCCGACGCCGGCAAGCTGAAGCTGGTGCGGGTAATCGAGCACCTTTACAACGAACGGGCATTTGCTGGTATCAGTCCCTGACGACCCGCCGGCAAACCCGCACCTGCGCAGGCGCGGAACGGCGCCACCCTTGCTATACTCCGACCACATTTTCTGCCCAGACCGACCATGACTGATCAGAACCGGGACTACACAAGCTGGTTTCGCAATTCCTCGCCATATATCAACGCGCATCGGGGCCGGACCTTTGTGGTCATGATCTCCGGGGAGGCGGTCGAAGAGGCGGGTTTCCACCATATCGTTCACGATCTGGCGCTGATGAACTCGCTGGGTATCCGTCTGGTGCTGGTGCATGGCGCCCGGCCGCAGATTTCTGCCCGCCTTGCTGTACGCGGTGTCGAAACCCGCTTTGAGCATCACACCCGGATTACCGACAGTGCCGCGCTGGAGGCGGTGCTTGATGCGGTCGGTGCGATCCGGCTGCGGATTGAAGGTTTGTTCTCCATGGGGCTGGCCAACTCACCGATGCACAACGCCAGCATTCAGGTGGTCTGCGGCAATTTTGTCATCGCCAAGCCGGTGGGCGTGCGCGGTGGCTTTGACTATCAGCACACCGGTGAAGTACGCCGGCTACAGGTCGAGGCGATCCAGAAGCAGCTTGAGGGCGGCAACATTGTGTTGCTGTCGCCGATCGGCTGTTCGCCCACTGGCGAGCTATTTAACCTGAATTCGGAAGAAGTCGCCTCCACCGCTGCTATTGCGTTAAAAGCCGACAAGATTATTTTCATGGGCGACAGCGCTGGCGTAACCGACGAGACCGGTGCGCTGCTGCGGGAAATGTCACCGCAGGAAGCTGGTCAGTTGCTGGCAAGGGAGGTTATCAAGCACGACAACACCGAGCGGCAGCTGACCGCCGCCTGTCACGCCGCCAGTAATGGAGTGGCGCGAGCCCATCTGGTCAATTTCCGCGATGACGGCGCGCTGTTGCGTGAATTGTTTACCCGCGATGGTTGCGGCACGCTGGTGACCCGGGAAATGTATGAAAACGTTCGCGGTGCCTACATTGAGGATGTTGGTGGTGTGCTTGAGCTGATCGAGCCGCTGGAGACTGCCGGTGTGCTGGTGCGGCGCTCGCGTGAGTTGCTGGAAAACGAGATCAAGCGCTTCACCATCATTGAACGTGACGGCATGGTGATTGGCTGCGCCGCACTGTATCCGTTTGACGACGGCAAACTCGGCGAGCTGGCTTGCGTCGCGGTACATCCGGATTACCGCAATAGCAAACGCGGCCGGAAGATGCTTGAGCATATTGAGAAGCGGGCTATCCAGCAGGGTATCCGCGAGCTGTTCGTGCTCACCACGCAGACGGCGCACTGGTTCCAGGAGCTCGGCTTCAAGCCTGCCAGTGTTGACGATCTCCCCGGTGAGAAAAAATCGCTGTACAACTTTCAGCGCAATTCAAAGGTATTCAGAAAACCCCTCTGAGGTCTGTCATGCCCGATTATCGTTCGAAAACCTCGACCCATGGCCGCAACATGGCTGGCGCCCGTGCCTTGTGGCGCGCCACCGGTATGAAAGATGGAGACTTCGGCAAGCCGATTATTGCCATTTCCAACTCCTTTACCCAGTTCGTGCCGGGCCACGTACATCTGAAAGATCTGGGTCAGCTGGTAGCTCGTGAAGTCGAGAAAGCTGGCGGCGTGGCCAAAGAGTTCAACACCATTGCGGTGGATGACGGCATCGCCATGGGCCATGACGGCATGCTTTATTCGCTGCCAAGCCGCGACATCATTGCCGACAGCGTCGAGTACATGGTGAATGCGCACTGCGCCGATGCCATTGTCTGCATTTCCAACTGCGACAAGATCACCCCGGGCATGTTGATGGCGGCAATGCGCCTGAATATTCCGGTGGTGTTTGTTTCCGGCGGACCGATGGAAGCCGGCAAGACCAAGCTTGGCGAGCACAAGCTGGACCTGGTCGATGCCATGGTTGTTGCGGCGGACGATAGCGTCGATGACGCCACGGTTGCCGAGTATGAGCGCAGCGCCTGCCCGACCTGTGGTTCCTGTTCCGGCATGTTTACGGCGAACTCGATGAACTGCCTGACGGAGGCTCTGGGTCTGTCGTTGCCGGGTAATGGCTCGACATTGGCTACCCATAGTGATCGCGAGCAGCTGTTCCTTGAGGCCGGTCGTCTGGCGGTGGAGCTGTGCAAGCGTTACTACGAGCAGAACGATGAATCCGTGCTGCCGCGCAACATCGCCAACTTCAAGGCCTTTGAGAATGCCATTGCTCTGGATATCGCCATGGGCGGGTCCACCAATACCGTGCTGCACCTTCTGGCGGCTGCCCAGGAAGGCGAAGTAGATTTCACCATGGCCGATATTGATCGCATGTCGCGTCGTGTTCCCTGCCTGTCAAAAGTCGCTCCGGCAACACAGAAATACCACATGGAAGACGTGCATCGCGCCGGTGGCGTGATGGCGATTCTCGGCGAACTTGACCGTGCTGGCCTGCTGCATCGTGACAATCCCACTGTGCATTCGCCGACCATGAGTGCGGCGCTGGAGAAGTGGGACATCATGCGCAGCAAGGATGAGTCAGTGCTGAAATTCTACAGCGCCGGCCCGGCAGGCATTCCGACGCAAACGGCGTTTTCCCAGAGCACGCGCTGGCCGTCACTGGATATGGATCGTGAAAACGGCTGCATCCGTTCGAAGGAGCACGCCTACAGCCAGGACGGCGGTCTTGCCGTGTTGTACGGCAACATTGCCGAGCGTGGCTGCATCGTTAAAACTGCCGGCGTTGACGAATCGATTCTGGTGTTCACCGGTCGGGCGCGGATCTTTGAATCTCAGGATTCCGCCGTGAAAGCCATTCTTGCCGACCAGGTTGTTGCCGGTGACGTGGTAGTAATTCGTTACGAAGGTCCGAAGGGTGGCCCGGGCATGCAGGAAATGCTCTATCCGACCAGCTATCTGAAATCGAAAGGGCTGGGCAAGGTCTGCGCACTGCTGACCGATGGTCGTTTTTCTGGTGGTACCAGCGGGTTGTCGATCGGCCATGCTTCACCGGAGGCTGCCGAAGGCGGTGCGATTGCATTGATCGAGGAAGGCGACACCATTCATATCGATATCCCGGGCCGCACCATTGCGGCGAAGGTATCGGATGAAGAGCTGGCCCACCGTCGCAGTAAAATGGAAGCACGCGGCAAGTTTGCCTGGAAGCCGAAGGAAATACGTCGACGCAGGGTATCCACGGCGTTGAAGGCCTATGCGGCGATGACCACCAGTGCTGACCGTGGCGCGATCCGTGATCTCAAACAGTTAGGCATCGAATAATAATCGCGTGCATGGGCGCGGCGAATGCCGCGCCCTGTTCTGGTGGAGAAGGGATTGAGTCTGAGAACGGTTTTGATGCCCTATGTGGCCATGTTGCTGACCAATCAGCGGCTGGCACATTTGCGCGAGCGTCTGATCACGCTACGCCGATCACTGCGTAGCAAGCCCCGCGAAGCGGTGTTCTATTTCCGTGTTGACGACCCCTACAGCTGGTTACTGGCGCAGCAACTGTCAGCGCTGAGCCGCGATACCGGCCTGCGTATCCGTCCGCGCACCATATTGCACCTGCCTTCGGAGATGTATCCGGAACCGGAGCTGCACAAGCAATACAGTATTCGCGATGCGGCATTGTCTGCCCAGCTGCATAACCTGCAGTTCACTTCGGGCACGGCGCCATCGCACAGCGATGCTTTTGCCGCCAGTCGTATTCTGCTGGCCCATGAAGATGATCCTGGTTATCTGTCACTGGCACAGACACTTTGCCGCCATCTCTGGAATGGTGATATCGATGCCGTGCATGTGCTCGGTACCCGCACGGATGTGATGGCCGAAAAAGAAGCGCGCAAGGAGCTGGAAGCGCGCCGTGACAGTTTTCTTGAAGAGGGCCACTACCTGACCGGCACGCTGCACTATGACGGCGTCTGGTACTGGGGGCCGGATCGTCTTGATCATTTGCGTGAAAGGCTGGCTCGGGAGCGTGGTGAAGCCATGCCGGAAAGTGCGATGGCCTGGCGGCGCATTCGCCTGACCCGACCGCCGCGGGGCACTCAGGGTGAGAAGCTGGAGTTCTTTTTTTCGTTCCGCAGCCCCTACTCCTACCTGGCGCTGGAGCGCGTGCTGAAGCTGAGCAAGCATTATCAGCTGGCGCTGCAGATCAAACCGGTTTTGCCAATGGTGATGCGCGGTCTGAGTGTGCCGCCGGCGAAGCGCTTTTATATTCTCAAGGACGCCGCCCGGGAAGCGGCTCGCGCTCAGGTGCCATTTGGCAAGATCTGCGACCCGGTGGGCACCGGAGTGGAACGCTGCATGGCAATCTGGCCGCTGGCGGAAAGGGAAAAGAAGCTGGCCCGTTTTGTAACGGAGGCGACCCGGGCAATCTGGAGCCGCGGCGTCAATGTTGCTAACGATGCGGGACTAAGGTCGGTGGTCGAAGCTGCGGGTCTGAAATGGTCCGATGCGCAACAGGCGCTGAAGGATAATGGCTGGATTGAGCAGGCGACGAATAATCGCAACGAGATGGTTGCGGCCGGAAGCTGGGGCGTACCGACCTTCCGTTTGCGTGGCGTGACCGTATGGGGGCAGGATCGTCTGCCGGTAATCGAGAAGCTACTACTTGAGGAAATTCGACCATGACTATTGCCTACTGGTGTGTACTGATTGCCATTTTTTTGCCTTACGCCTTCACCGGCTTTGCAAAATTCCATGGCGATTTTGGCCCGAAGCAGAATCACAACCCGCGCGAGTTTCTGGAAAAGCTGACGGGTCCGCGCAAACGCGCCCACTGGGCCCAGTTGAACAGCTTTGAGGCTAACCCTGCGTTTTTCGTTGCGGTGGTGGTCGCGCACCAGATCGGCACTGCGGCTCAGGGCACCATTGATGGGCTTGCCATCGCTTTCGTGGTCAGCCGTGTGCTGTTCGGCATTCTTTATATTGCTGACAAGGCCACTCTTCGTACCCTGGTATGGGGCGCAGGCATGGCTGCAGTTGCTGCCCTGTTTATCGTTTCAGCATGAAGGCCTTGCTTCTGTTAGGAGCTGCCAACGCGGCGCTTGCGGTAGTCATGGGCGCATTCGGCGCCCATGGGCTAAAGTCGCGGGTTGATGCCGCATTGCTTGAAACATGGGCCACCGCAAGTCTGTATCATTTCCACCATGCGCTGGCGTTGCTGCTGGTTGGGGTGCTGGCGAAACAGTTCGGCAATGCCGGTTTCGTTGCCGCCGGCTGGACGCTGTTTGCCGGCACGGTAATTTTCAGTGGCAGTCTGTATCTGCTGGTGCTCAGTGGTCAGCGCTGGCTTGGCGCGGTGACGCCGATCGGCGGCACCGCCATGATTATCGGTTGGCTGATGCTGGCGTGGGCGTTGTGGCGCCACGCCTGATTAATCTGGAAAGATCATGCAACTGACACTGAACGGTAAACCGCATACGTTCGATGGTCGCACCATTCGTGAGTTGCTCGACAGCCTTGGGCTGCACGGCCGGCTGGCTGTTGAAGTGAATCAGGAAATTGTTCCAAAGAGCAAGCACGACCAGTTTGAACTGTCCGCCGGCGATGTTATCGAGGTGGTCCATGCAATCGGTGGCGGCTGATCGATACCCATAGTATCGGTCGATCAACCGCGATCGCGGCCGGTCGGCCGCTCCTACGGGTTGTTCAGAGGCTCCCTGGCTCTCTGCCCTGTTTCTAGAAGAAGGCTCTACCATGACTGATGTTCTCACTATTGCCGGCAAGACCTACCAATCTCGTTTGCTGATCGGCACCGGCAAGTACAAGGATTTTGACGAAACCCGCGCCGCTATTGAAATGAGTGGCGCCGAGATCGTTACGGTGGCGATTCGTCGCACCAACATTGGCCAGAATGCCGGCGAGCCAAACCTGCTCGATTTCATTTCCCCGGACAAGTACACCATCCTGCCGAACACCGCCGGGTGTTATACCGCAGAGGAAGCGGTGCGCTGCTGCAAGCTGGCTCGTGAACTGCTGGATGGACACGATCTGGTCAAGCTGGAAGTACTCGGTGATCAGAAAACCCTGTACCCGAATATCGTCCACACCCTGAAAGCCGCCGAGCAGTTGGTGAAGGACGGCTTCAAGGTGATGGTCTATACCAACGACGATCCGATTGTGGCGAAAGAACTGGAACAGATGGGCTGCGTCGCGGTGATGCCACTGGGTTCGCTGATTGGTTCCGGGCTCGGCATTCTCAATCCGCACAATATTCGTCTGATTCTGGAAGAGGCAAAAGTGCCGATCATTGTTGATGCCGGCGTCGGCAGTGCCAGTGATGCGGCTATTGCTATGGAGCTGGGTTGCGAGGGCGTACTGCTGAACAGTGCAGTGGCGCATGCACGCAACCCGGTGCTGATGGCCAGTGCCATGAAGAAGGCGATCGAAGCCGGGCGCGAATCGTTCCTCGCCGGACGGATGCAGAAAAAGGCCTATGCCAGTGCCTCCTCCCCAATGGGCGGGCTGATCGGGTAATGCCTGTCAGCGTTAAATAAAGAAGATCAAACACAATAAGGAGCAAGGGAATGAGTAATGTCTATCAGACGCCTGAGGCGTCACTGGTCGGGGATGTGGTGGAAGCTTCGTATCAGCCGAAGATTTTCAGCTTTTCAGGGCGGATTGGTCGGCTCCGTTATCTTGGCTACTGCTTCATCGCATCACTGCTGGGCTATGTTCTGATCATTCCCGGCACTGTGCTGATGGCTGGTGCCGGTGATAACGCGGCGGCTCAGGGCGCAGCTGTATTGCTGATGGCGATTGCTTACATCGGCATGATGGTAATGACCTGGGGTTACATGGTGCGTCGGCTGAATGATCTGGATAAAAATGGCTGGATGTCGTTGCTGATACTGGTTCCGTTGGCAAATCTGGTGCTGGCGCTCTATCTGATTTTTGCCGCCGGCTCACCGGGATCGAACAGTTACGGCCCGGCTCCTGTTGCCAACCCGCGCGGCATGATTCTGGTGGCGTTGATCTTTCCGGCTATCTTTCTGCTTGGTATTTTCGCGGCGATTGCGATTCCGGCGTATCAGGATTACGTCAAGCGCGCCACTGAAGCGCAGCAAATGCTTCAGGCGCCCTGACGTTACCGGCCGGGCACACGTGCCCGGCCTGAATATCCCGACTGGTTAGAGATTGTCGAGCGAATCAATCAGCTCGAAGAAACCCATCGCCTCGTCACCGCTACGGCGCTCAAGTTCTTCCAGTGCGTACTGTTCATCTTCGATCAGATTACGCATGGCGCGATTGACGAGATCGGAAAGGGATTCGCCGCTTTCAGCCGATTTCAGGACCATGGCCTGGTACAGGTCCGCATCGAAATGAATTGTGGAATGTCCGGCCAGTCTGCTGTTACTCATGGTGGCTCTCCGCGGCTAGGGAACCGCTGACCACTCCGCAACATGGCTGCGGGTGATGCAGCGACTCATGGGGACGGCCCCATATCACCCCTTTTTCGCAGATTGGTCAATCCCGGAAAGCGATAAACGGCCGATAACGGCGCCGGACAGCAGATTGGCCACCGCCAGAGCGGCAAACACGGCAAAGCTGTCGAACCACAGCGATGCCAGCCAGGCCAGTGGCACATAGAGTAGCGCCGAGCGCAGCATATAGAACCCCATGGCCCGGTAGCCCAGACCCAGAGCGTTGTAGGTGGCGGCGGCGACGATGACCACGCCATAGCCGCCCAGCGTCAACGGCACGATATGCAAATAGCTGGTAATTTCCCTGATTACGTCTGGATCATCGCTGAAAAGGCCGGCAAACCATTCCCCTGCGAACCACAGCGTCAGGGCCATGCCGGCCCCCCAGAGCACGCAGAACAGGAAGCTGTCGAGCATCGCCGTGCGGATCCGGTGCGGCAGCCCGGCGCCATGATTCTGGCCGGTGATCGGGCCGATCGAGGCGGATAGCGCCAGCATCGGAATCGCCGCCAACGCCTCGATCCGACCGGCGACACCGAACGCCGCCACGGTCTCGGTGCCGTAGCGGGCGAGAATGGCGGTAATGATCGCCAGACACAGCGGGTTGATCATGTTGGCCAGCGACGCCGGAATACCGACGGCAATGACCTTGCGCCAGGATTCCGCCACTTCGGCCAGCGGTGCCCGCTCCAGCACAATCAGGCGCTCGCGGAGAATCAGTACCGACAGTGCCAGTACCAGCGAGAATGCCCGCGCCACCAGCGTGGCCCAGGCCGCGCCCTCCATGCCCATGGCCGGAATCGGGCCAAGCCCGAAGATCAGGATTGGATCGAGAATGACGTTGACCACCGCGCTCAGCACCATGGTCAGGCTGGGAATGCGGGCATCGCCGGTGGCTCGCAGCAGGCTGCCGGCAACCATCGGCACCACCAGAAACGGCATGCCGAAATACCAGATATCCATGTAGGCGACGACCAGATCGAGCACTTCATCGCGGGCGCCCATGGCGGCAAACAACGGGCGGCTGGTCAGCCAGCCCAGTACGGACAGCACCGCGACAATCAGCACCGACAGACCAAGGCTGTCAGTGGCCAGCCGTCGCACCTTGTGCTGATCGCCGGTGCCGATGGCACGGGATACCACCGACGAGGCACCGGCGCCCAGGCCGATGGCCACCGAGGCGATGGCGAAGGTCACCGGGAATGAAAAGCTGATGGCGGCCAGCTCGGCGATGCCGACCTGGCCGAGAAACCAGGCATCGGCCAGACCGATCGACATCACCGCAATGATGCCGAGCACCATCGGCAAGCCGAGCCGCCAGAGGTGGCCGCGCACGTCGCCGTTGGTGAGATCCTGCCGTGGCTTCATCGCGGGTTCAGTCGTCCTGCGCTAATGCCAGCAGGGCGCGGGCGTAGGCATTCACATCAAACGGCTTTTCCGAGGCGAAGGTGATGGCGATATGTTCGGCCAGCGTTTCCGCCATCAGGGTCAGGGCCGATTGCCGGTCGACGCCCTGCCCGAGCAGCGCCATCAGCACCAGCCCGGCCTCGCGCGGATGGCCGTCGGCAATCTGGTTCTCGACGGCCTCAATCAGCTTCTGCAGGGCAAAGTTGTCTTCGATCTCGTCCATGCCTTCCACGGCAGTCTCCGTTGGCGTATGCGCCGTCAGTGCATTCAGGGCCGGCATTGTACGTCCCGACGCTGCACAGCGTCTCGAAGATTGCCGTACAATGCCCGTCCCGTTGCCAGCCCCGACCGCCATGCTCGATTTTCTCAGACAGGATCAGGACCCGATCACCGGCAAGGTGATGCGCAAGGTACGCAGCTTTGTCCTGCGCGAAGGGCGCCTGACCGCCGGCCAGCAGAAGGCGCTCGATAACCTCTGGCCGCGCTTCGGCCTGGAGCGTGACGCCGGCGTGCTCGATCCGCAGACGGTGTTTGGCCGCGATGCGCCACAGGTGCTGGAGATCGGCTACGGCATGGGCCAGTCACTGGTACAGATGGCGAGCGCCGAGCCGGACAAGGATTTTGTCGGCATCGAAGTACACCGCCCCGGCGTCGGCGCCTTGCTGATGGCGATTGAGGAAACCGGGGTGAATAATCTGCGCAGCTACTGCGATGACGCGGTCGAGATTCTCGAACTGTGTATCGCCGATGCCAGCCTCTCCCGGGTCCAGCTTTACTTCCCTGATCCCTGGCACAAGAAAAAACATCACAAGCGCCGCATCGTCCAACCGTCATGGGTCCAGCTGGTACAGCGCAAGCTGGCGCCGGGCGGTGTGCTGCATATGGCCACCGACTGGGAAAATTACGCCGAGCATATGCTGGAGATCATGCAGGCCGAAAATGGCTGGCAGAATCTGGCCGATGATGGCCGCTTCGCTGCCCGGCCGGACTGGCGGCCGGAGACCAAATTTGAACGCCGCGGTGCACGGCTGGGCCATGGCGTCTGGGATTTGCTTTACCGTAAGATTTGACCGGGGAAATCGAAACAGCAAAACGGGGGACATATGGATCGCAAGTATCTGCTTACGGCATTGGGCTATGCTGCTCTCGGGATGATTCTCGGCATTGTCATGGCCGCTTCCCATAACCACATTCAACACGTCACCCATGCACATATTCTGCTGGTGGGCTTCGTCGTGTCGTTTGTTTATGCGGTGTGCTACCGGGTCTGGTTGCCGGATGTAACGGGTACCCTGGTGACGGTGCAGTTCGTCGCTCATCAGCTCGGCACGCTGGGAATGGTGACCGGGCTATTCCTGCTTTACGGCCAGTTCGTGCCGTTGGCGACCATTGAGCCGGTTCTGGCCATATCATCCATCATCGTGCTGCTTGCCATGGTGCTGATGAAGTGGCTGGTGATCAGGAATCTACGCAAGGCATGAACATTACTTTTTAGGTGGCCGGATCAGAATCGGCACCGCGGGTTCATCGGTGGGATGTTCCCGCGGTGGTTCTGCATCGAGATCGCGGATCATGTTGCAGGCGATGCATTCCATATAGATCCGCTCGCCCTCTTCCACCCGGACAATCTTGTCGACGGCGCCACACTGCGGGCAGCTGGCGCCGGCGATAAAGCGGCGCCTGATCACGCCGCAATTCCGCTGTGACGAAGCAGCGGCTCAACACTGGGTTCGCGGCCGCGAAAATCGACGAACAATTCCATCGGTTCACGACTCCCGCCTTTGGCCAGAATTTTCTCGCGGAAGGCGCGACCGGTTTCCGGGTTGAACACGCCCTCCTCCTCGAACTTCGACCAGGCATCGGCAGACAGTACTTCAGCCCACTTGTAGCTGTAGTAACCAGCAGCATAGCCGCCGGCAAATATGTGGCTGAAGCTGTTCTGGAAGCGGTTGAATGCTGGCGGCTTGATGACAGCGACTTCGTCACGCACTTCAGCGAGCACTTGAGCAATGGTCTTACCGTTCAGGCCTGCGTGGATCTTCATGTCAAAAATGGAAAATTCGAGCTGGCGCAGCATGCCCATGGCACTCTGAAAATTCTTCGCCGCCAGCAGCTTGTCGAGCTTGTCTCTGGGCAATGGCTCGCCGCTTTCATAGTGAGCCGACAGCATGGCCACGCCCTCTTCGGTCCAGCACCAGTTCTCCATGAATTGGCTTGGTAGTTCGACCGCATCCCAGGCGACGCCGCTGATGCCGGAGACGCCGGGGACTTCCTGCTCGGTCAGCATGTGATGCAGGCCATGGCCGAATTCATGGAACAGGGTGACCACTTCATCGTGGGTCAGCAGGCCGGGCTTGCCGCCGGCCGGCGGAGCAAAGTTGCAGGTCAGGTAGGCCACCGGCGTTTGCAGCTTGCCATCCTTGTGGCGAACCCGGCCAAGGCAGTCGTCCATCCACGCACCGCCGCGCTTGCCAGTGCGCGCATACATGTCGAGATAGAAACTCGCCATGACTTCGCCGCCGTTATCAATTACATCGTAGAAGCGGACATCCTTGTGCCAGCTGTCGACGCCATCACGGGAACGAATCTGAATGCCGAATACACGCTCGACAATGGCGAACATGCCGCTGATGACTCTTTCGGCCGGAAACCACGGACGCAGCTCTTCTTCGGAAATGCTGAACCGGGCCTCCCGCAGTCGCTCGCTCCAGAAGGTCATGTCCCACGGCTGCAACTCGCCAGCGCCTTGCTCGGCGGCAAAGTTGCGCAGTTCAGCCAGTTCCTGCTCGGCTTGCGGCTTTGCCTTGACGGCGAGATCCTGCAGGAAGCCGACCACTTCATCGATGTTGCGCGCCATCTTGGTTTCCAAAGACGCTTCGGCATAGCTGGCAAAGCCCAGCAGCTCGGCTTCTTTCTGCCGCAGGGCAAGTATTTCATCCATGATTGCACTGTTATCAAACTTGCCCTCATCCGGACCGGTTTCTGAGGCACGGGTGACATGGGCGCGGTACATTTCCTCGCGCAGTTCGCGGTTGGTGGCGTGACACATCACCGCGTAGTAGCAGGGGAAATCCAGCGTCAGCAACCAGCCTTCCAGATTCTCTTCTTTGGCACGATCGGCCGCACCGGCGCGGGCCACATCCGGCAGGCCGGCCAGCAACGACTCATCGGTGACATGCTTGCGCCAGGCCTGAGTGGCATCCAGTACGTTATCGGAAAACGTCGAGGTCAGTTCCGAAAGCCGCTTGGCCACTTCCATGTACTCGGCCTTTTTCTCCGCAGCAAGACTGACGCCGGACAGGCGGAAATCGCGCAGTGTATTATCCAGGTCCTTCTGCTGCGCTTCATTCAGGGTGCCGTACTCGGCGCTGTCGCGCAGGGCCTGATAGGCGGCATACAGCTTTTCATTCTGGCCGACCTCGGTGCCATATTCGCTGAGTAACGGCAGGCAGGCGTTGTAGGCATCGCGCAGGGCCGGATTCTGTGCCACGCCATTCAAATGGCCGACTGGACCGAATGCCTTGCCGAGCCGTTCGTCTTCCTCATCCAGCGTGGCCACCAGCCCGGCCCAGCTGAAATCACCTTTCGCCAAAACTTCCTCAATCTTTGCCCGCCCGGCAGCGATCAGCTGCTCGACCGCCGGTTGAACATGTTCGGGACGGATCTCGGAGAACGGCGGCAGGCCGGTGTAGTCGATCAGCGGGTTATGCGACATGGTATCCTCGGTGGCAGTGCAGCGCCGGGTAACGGCGCGCGATCAATTCAACGGTGGTGAGTGTAGCAGATGGGGATTCGATCCTTCGAAAACAAGGCGCCGCATTGCGGTGAAGGCAGCTGGGTAGATGCGTCGGCACAGGTAATCGGCGATGTGGTGCTGGGCGCTGACTGTTCGGTCTGGCCCTGTGCGGTGATCCGTGGCGACATGCATCAGATTCGCGTCGGTGACCGGGTCAGTGTGCAGGATAATGCGGTGCTGCATATTACCCATGATTCCCGTTTCAATCCGGGCGGTTACGGCCTGTCGATTGGCAGTGATGTGACCATCGCCCATCAGGCCATGCTGCATGGTTGCAAGGTGGGCAGCCGGGTGATGATCGGGATGCAGGCAATGGTGATGGACGGGGCAGTGATCGAGGATGATGTGATTCTGGCGGCGGGCTCGTTGGTGCCACCGGGAAAGCGGTTGCGTTCCGGCTGGTTGTACCGGGGCCGGCCGGCGGAGCCGGTGCGTGAACTTACCAGTGAGGAGCGGGAGTTCCTGACTTACGTGGCCGGCAATTACGTGAAGCTGAAAAATCGCTACCTGTCTTCTGAATAACTTGCAGGAGCGGCCGATCAGCCGCGAAAATTCGCCGTCGATCGACGGCGCCTACGTCTTCCGCAAATCAGCGATCACCGAAGCGGTATCCGGCCGCCAGCCGTGCCACAGGGCAAAGGATTCGGCAGCCTGTTCAATCAGCATGCCCAGACCGTCAGCCGCCGCTGCAGCGCCTTGTTGTTTCGCCCAGCGCAGGAACGGGGTATCGCCATAAATCATGTCGTAGCAACGGGTTTGCCGGCCAACAATGCTTGCCGGCAGCTCGGGCATGCTGCCGTCAAGGCCGGCGGAAACGGCGTTGATGATCAGATCATAGGGCCCGGCGAGCTTGTCAAAGCCGCCACCGAATACCGGCACGCCCCGACCGGCAAACATCAGCGACAGGTCGCGTGCCTTCTCGGCGGTGCGATTGGCAATCCGGACCTGAGCCGGCTGCTCGGCCAGTAGTGGGCCGAGCACACCGCGGACTGCGCCGCCAGCACCGAGAATCAGGATGTGCTGATCGCGCAACGGCCAGCGAAGATTATCGCGGATATCGGTGACCAGACCCACGCCGTCGGTGTTGTCACCAAACAGCTTGCCACCCTGCAGTGCCAATGTATTGACTGCGCCGGCATGACGAGCGCGTTCGCTCAGGCTGTCGCACAGCTGCCAGGCTTGTTCCTTGAATGGCAGGGTGACATTGGCACCAACGCCGCCATCGGCAAGGAAGCTTTTTACACACCCGGCGAAATCCTCCAGCGGCGAAAGAATGCGCTGATAATCGATCTGCTCGCCACGCTGCGCCGCAAACGCCTGATGAATCTCCGGCGAACGGGAGTGTGCAACCGGATTGCCGAACACTGCAAAACGCATCAGAGCCAGTCCCTCGCCGGCAGGAATTTTTCATACAGCTCCGCTTCGGCGGAGCCGGGCTTCGGTTGCCAGTCATAACGCCAGCTGACCAGTGGTGGCAGCGACATCAGGATCGATTCAGTGCGGCCGCCGGATTGCAATCCGAACAGGGTGCCGCGATCGAACACCAGATTGAACTCGACGTAGCGGCCGCGGCGATAAAGTTGGAACTCGCGCTCGCGTTCACCATAGGGCATGTCCTTGCGTGCTTCGAGAATCGGTCGATAGGCGCAGATATAGGCATCGCCCACCGAGCGCATCAGCGCAAAGGCATTATTGAAACCCGCTTCATTGTAATCATCAAAGAACAACCCGCCGACACCGCGGGCTTCGCCGCGGTGTTTGAGGAAGAAGTATTCGTCACACCACTTCTTGAAGCGCGGATAGATATCTTCACCGAATGGCACACAGGCATCGCGGGCGGTGCGATGCCAGCGGCGAACATCGTCTTCATTGCCGTAATAAGGCGTCAGATCAAAGCCGCCGCCAAACCACCATACTGGTGCTTCGCCTTCCTTCTCGGCGATAAAAAAACGGACATTGGCATGGCTGGTGGGCGCGTAGGGGTTGCGCGGATGAATCACCAGCGAAACACCCATGGCTTGCCAGTGGCGGCCGGCCAGTTCGGGGCGATGGGCGGTGGCAGATGGTGGTAGTTGAGTGCCAAACACATGGGAGAAGTTAACCCCGCCTTTCTCAATCGCGGCGCCATTTTCCAACACCCGTGAACGGCCACCGCCGCCTTCTGCACGTTGCCAGCTGTCCTCAACAAACTGGCCACCGTCAACCACAGTCAGCTGTGCGCAAATATCGTCCTGCAGCGACAGCAGGTAATTTTTGACGGCATCCAGATCTACGTCCTGCATTGAAACCTCATTGCCGCAAAACGGCCCCGCTTTCAAGATCGATGATAGTAGACGGCCGCGCGGCGCGGTCGCATTGACCCGTGACAATGAAATCCAGATCCGCACCCAGTTGCCGGGTTACCTGAAACGCGTTGCGACAGGCCGGGTCGCCGGCGTAGTTGGCGCTGGTGGATACGATCGGCATGCCGGCGAGCCGGCAAAGCTCGGTGGCGACCGGATGCTGGCTGACGCGGACCGCCACTTTATCATGATTGCCGCGAATCCATGCCGGGGTCAGTGCGCTGGCATGAACAAGATAAGTGGTTGCCAGGGGCCAGTGTTCACGCAGTTGCTGTTGCTGTTGCTCTGTCAGTTCAACAAAAGGCGCCAACTGATCCAGATCGGCACCGAGCAGGATCAGGCCCTTGCTCACCGGCCTTGATTTGATCTCCAGCAGGCGCATGACAGCCGTTTCGTTGAGCGGGTCGCAACCGAGGCCATAAACCGCTTCGGTCGGATAAGCGACAACACCGCCCTGCTGCAATACGCGGGCGGCCTGATGAAGATGCATCCACATGGCAACAATCCTGTTCTGACGCCAGACAAACTCAGCGAAGTGTAGCCGAAACAGGCCACTGTGACTGACTGCCGTTCAGGAAAGTTCTTGCTGATCGTGGCAGCGGGCATAGCCCCCGGGCACACGACGGATATCGCCGCTGAGTTCCAGATCCGACAGCAGACGTGACAGCTCGCTGATGTTGATGGCGCTGCGCAGCTGCAGCTGGTCGATGCTGTTCGGTCCGCTGACAAAATACTGAAGCAGTGGATGCGCGGCGCCGGCCGCTGTTGCCAGCGTGCTTTCGGCGACATGCGTGAGGCAGCCGAACACCGCCAGCAAATCTGCCACCGATTCGAGCCAGTTGGCGCCGTCCCGTAGCAGCCGGTGGCAGCCCTTGCTAAGCGGATTATGGATTGAGCCGGGGATGGCAAAGACCTCGCGCCCCTGTGCCGCGGCGAGTCGGGCGGTAATCAGCGAACCGGAGCGTTCCGCCGCTTCAACGACGATGGTGGCCAGTGACAGGCCACTGATCAGCCGATTGCGTTGCGGGAAAAATTGCGGCCGCGGTGGCAGGCCGGGCGGAAACTCTGTGATCAGGGCGCCACCTTTATTAATGATCTGCTGTGCCAGCGCCTGATTGCGTGGCGGATAACAGGGCCCGGGTCCATGACCGAGCACGGCCAGTGTTGTGCCGCCCTGCAGCGCGCCCTCATGGGCCGCGCGATCAATCCCCAAAGCGAGACCGCTGGTAATGGTGAATCCTGCGTTGGCCAGCGTCCGGGCAAAGCGGCGGGCATTGTCGAGCCCTTCTGTAGAAGCATGCCTGGCGCCGACCATGGCCAGTTGCGGGCGCGAGAGCAGCGCGGGGTCGCCATGTACAAACAGCAGTGCCGGAGCGTCGTCAATCTGCCGAAGCAGATCCGGCCAGGCATTGTCGCCAGCCTCCAGCATTTGCCAGCCATCCATTCGCAACTGCTGCAGTCGACGCTCGCCTTCGCCGGAGTTGAGGATTTCTTGCAGCGCGCTGGCGGAGGCTGACCGGATGCGGGCGCGCCGTTGGCGTGCCGGGCTGAGCAGATCCCTGGCACAGGCAAAAGGCTCTGCCAGCCAGCGCTGCAACTCTGAGCTGTTACCGCCACAGGCGAGGCAGGTGCTGAGCGTCAGTATTTCGCGATCCATGCGAAGATTCCGGGCATAAAAAAACCCGGTGAGGCTAGCACCGGGTTTTTCTGGAGCAAATGGCCGATGGATTACATCTCCGGCATGCTGCCGGTGGGATTGGTGGCCAGGTCGTTCATACGGATGGGCAGTGTCGCCTGCACAATCAGGCCATAGGAAACTTTCTCGAACACCCGGAACAGCACCAGCGTACCGGCCTTCACGCTTGGCAGTTTAACCGTGCCCTTGCGCAGCGGATCCTTGATGACTTCGCCGTCCTGCATCACTTCCAGAACATGGCCGTCGCGCAGTCCATCGCGGCTGCCTTTGTTCAGCACCACGACATCATTGCGAGCGACGCTGTGCAGGCGATCGAAGAAACGGATGATGCGGGCCTGAATAACGGTGTCCGGTGCGGCCGGATAGAAGATTGACTGCATCCGGCCTTCGCGGCTGGTAAACAGACGGTCTTCCGGACGAATGTCTTCCTGAGTCTCGACCACCCGGAAGGTGCCCATTTCACCGTCACGATCGGTGGTGCGAACCATGCCAATCTTGAGTGCTTCAATGCCGAGAATCTCCTTGGTTTCCGGATCGACATAGCGATGGCCGACACGGAACACCCCGTAGGACTGGATCAGCTCGGCCCACTTGTTTACCGGGTCAAGTGCGTACACGGTGTCGCCCTGAGCGTACACCACGCGACGGTCGGCGCCGGCGATAACATACGGTGCCCGAGCGACTTCATCCTTGGTGACAACCAGTGCATCCCGCAGGAAAGTCTGGATGCTGCTGACCGGAATGGTCGGGATGGCCGCATCGAGTGGCAGTACGCGCACTT
Source organism: Alcanivoracaceae bacterium (assembly GCA_023146255.1). GTDB lineage: Bacteria > Pseudomonadota > Gammaproteobacteria > Pseudomonadales > Alcanivoracaceae > PGZG01. The sequence continues at coordinate 112,792 of JAGLCJ010000010.1, read as the reverse complement.
CCGGCGACAGTTTCACCAACGAACCATCGGCCATCATCTTGACGGTTTCCTTCGGCGCACCGGCTGCGCCGCCGCGCTCGACCTGCAGCTGCGGTCGGCCATCCACATAGACCAGCTTGATCACATCGCCCGGGTAAATCAGGTGCGGGTTGTCGATTTCCTCGTTGACGTGCCACAGCTCCGGCCACTGCCAGGGGCTGTCGAGAAACTGACTGGAGATATCCCAGAGGGTATCGCCCTGCTTGACGTAGTAGACTTGCGGGTGTCCGTTCTTGAGGGTGACATCCGCCGAGGCCTGAAGGGCACCGAGACCCGCAACCGTCACCAGCAGTCCGGCGGACACGGCGCGCAGGAGCGATTTCATCATTACCGGATTCCTTTTATCATTATTGGCGTGGTCCCAAGTACCTTGAACCGGGTGGCAAATCAGCCCGATTCAGGTGGTGTTTGGACCCGATATTAGCAACGTGATCATAGCGTTAGCAACCATATTTAGAGTGCTGTCGCAACTTCAGGACCGGACCCATGGCTTTACTTGAGATACTCGAATTTCCGGATCCCCGCCTGCGCACCGTAGCAAAGCCGGTGGAACAGGTGGATGACGCACTGCGCAAACTGATCGATGACATGTTCGAAACCATGTACGCCGCCCCCGGGATTGGTCTGGCGGCGACTCAGGTCAACGTGCATAAGCGTCTGTTAGTGCTGGATGTTTCCGAACAGGGCGACCAGCCGATGGTGTTTATCAACCCGCAGATCACGCCAGTTGGCAGTGACACCAAGCCGTACGAAGAGGGCTGCCTGTCGGTCCCCGGCTTCCACGAGCTGGTCGAGCGGCCGGACCGGATTCTGGTCAAGGCGCTGGATCGCGATGGCAAGCCGTTCGAGATGGAGGCTGATGGCCTGCTGTCGGTGTGCCTGCAGCACGAAATTGACCATCTCGAGGGCAAGCTGTTCGTTGATCATGTGTCGCGGCTGAAGCGTGAGCGCATCCGCAAGAAGCTGGAAAAGGTCCAGCGTCACGCCTGACCCATCCTGTTATTCAGCCCGCGAGGCCAGTCCGTTGCGCATAATCTTTGCCGGTACGCCGGAATTCGCCGCCGAGAGTCTGGCGGCGTTGCTTGCTTCCCCTCATCAGGTGATCGCCGTGCTGACCCAGCCGGATCGCCCGGCCGGTCGTGGCCGCGCCCTGCAGCCGAGCCCGGTCAAGCAGCTGGCGCTGCAGCATGGCATCCCGGTATTGCAGCCCGAGAATCTCAAGGGAGAGGAGATTCGTGCCGAGCTGGCGGCATTGTCGGCGGACGTGATGGTGGTAGTGGCCTACGGCCTGATTATCCCGAAGGCGGTGCTGGCCATGCCGAGACTCGGCTGCATCAATGTGCATGGCTCGCTGCTGCCACGCTGGCGCGGCGCGGCGCCGATCCAGCGGGCCATCGCCGCCGGCGACACGGAAACCGGGGTTGGCATCATGCAGATGGAGGCCGGCCTGGATACCGGGCCGGTATTGCTGGAAGTGCGCACGCCGATCAACCCGGAAGATACCGGCGGCAGCCTCCATGATCGCCTTGCCGGGCTCGGTGCTGAGGCGTTGGTGCAAGCACTCGCAAACCTTGAAAGCCTCCAAAAACAGGCGAAAGTCCAGCCGGAGCAAGGGGTCACTTACGCCCACAAGCTGACCAAGGAAGAGGCTGAGCTGGACTGGTCGAAGCCGGCGGTCCAGCTCGCTCGCGAGGTCCGTGCTTTCAATCCCTGGCCAGTCAGCTGGGTAACCCGGCCGGAGGGGCCGATGCGGGTCTGGGCGGCGCAGGCGGCGGCCGGCCACGGCCGGCCCGGCGAAGTGTTGTCGGTATCGCCACGCGGTATTGAAGTGGCCTGCGCTGAGGGCAGCCTGCTGCTGACCGATATCCAGTTGCCCGGCAAAAAGGCCCTGCCCGTGGCAGACCTGTTGCGAGGTCGCAGCGATCTTTTCCAGACCGGGCAGAAACTCTGATGGCCGATAATGTTCGTTTGCTGGCCGTGCGTTCCCTGATGAAAGTGTTGCCGGCGGACGGCGGCGGCAAAAGTCTGCGCGAGGTGCTGGCCGAGCAACCGGTGTTGCTGGCCGCCGAGCGCGGCCTGCTGGCGGATCTGCTGTTTGGTGTCTGCCGTCATTACCGTCTGCTTGATCACTGGCTCGGCCAGCAGATGGACAAACCGCTGAAGAGCTCCGCCAGAGCGGTGCGACTGGCGCTACTGTGCGGTTTGCATGAGCTGTGGTTCAGCGAGCGGCCGCAGCACGCCGTGGTCAACGCCTGGCCAGATGTCTGCCGGGCGCTTAACGCGCCCTGGGCAGCCGGGCTCTGCAATGCCCTGTTGCGCAAGGCCAGCAAGGTCAATGCCGAGCAGATCAGCCGCCATCTTGATGTGCCCCTGCGCTGCTCGCTGCCGGACTGGCTCTGGCAGCGGTTTGATCAGGCCTGGCCCGAGCAGGCCAACGATATAGCCGAAGCTGCATTATTGCCGCCGCCTTTCACCTTGCGTTTGAGCGATCCGTCTATCGAAGCAGCACTGATCGAGGATGGTCTTGAGGTGCGGCGCGGCCAGCTGTCACCGCAGGCGGCCTACCTGAGTCCGCCGCGTCCGGTGCAGATGCTGCCGGGGTTCAAGGATGGCGCCCTGTCGGTGCAGGACGAGGCGGCTCAGCTGCCCGCGCTCCTTATAGAAGTGCCCGCCGGTGGACGAATTCTGGATGCCTGCGCGGCGCCCGGCGGCAAGACCGGTCAGCTGGCGGAATATTTTCCCGACGCGGAGCTGCTGGCACTGGATATAGACGCCAAGCGACTCAAGCGGGTTCGCGACAATCTGGACCGGCTGCGTCGTAACGCCACGCTGGTTGTTGGCGATGCGGCCGAGCCGGGCAATTGGTGGGACCGCCAGCTGTTTGATGCGGTGCTGCTTGATGCGCCCTGCTCCGCCACTGGCATCCTGCGCCGCCAGCCGGATCTGAAATGGCATCGCCGCGATAGCGATATCGCCACCCTGTGTGGTTTACAGGCCCGCATACTGGATGCAATATGGCCGCTTGTCAGGCCGGGTGGCATGTTGGTTTACGCCACCTGTTCGATACTTCCGGAAGAAAACGCCGGGCAGGTGCAAGCCTTCCTGGCAAGGCACGGGGATGCCCGCGAAGATACGCCCGTTGAGGCCCGCTCGGTTATCACCTCCCACGGCTGCCAGCTGTTGCCGGTGGCGGATGGCCCTGACGGATTCTTTTTTGCCCGCCTGCGCAAAGCCGGTTGATAGCAGCATGCGTCGGAGTCCGGCATGAAAATCATCATTCTCGGTGCAGGTCAGGTTGGCGGCACCCTCGCTGAAAATCTCGCCGGCGAACAGAACGACATCACTGTTATCGATACTGACGGCGCCCGCCTTGCCGAGCTGGCCGAACGGCTTGATATCGGCACCGTCACCGGTCGCGGTTCCTATCCGGCGGTGCTCCGGCAAGCCGGCGCCGAAGACGCCGACATGCTGATTGCGGTGACCAACAGTGACGAAGTCAACATGGTTGCCTGTCAGGTGGCCTACTCACTGTTTCGCACGCCAACCAAGATTGCCCGCATTCGCGCCGCCGCCTACTCGCAGAAAGAAAAGCTGTTTGGCAACGACGCCTTGCCGATTGATGTGATCATCAGTCCCGAGCAGGTGGTCACCGATTACATCAAGCGATTGATTGAACATCCGGGTGCTCTGCAGGTGGTGAACTTTGCCGGCGGCCGGGTGCAGCTGGTAGCGGTGCGCGCCTATCACGGCGGCCCGCTGGTGGGGAACGCAATTCGCCAGCTGCGCAAGCATATGCCTAACGTCGACACTCGGGTGGCGGCAATTTTCCGTCGCAACCGGCCGATCCTGCCGGAAGGCAATACCGTGATCGAAGCTGACGACGAGGTGTTTTTTATCGCCGCGCGCAACGATATTCGTGCGGTGATGAGCGAGATGCGCCGGCTCGAACACAACTACAAGCGCGTGATTATTGCCGGTGGTGGCAATATCGGTTTCCGGCTCGCGAAAAGCATCGAGAGCCGTTACAACGTCAAGATCATCGAACGCAATGAAGATCGCTGTCAGGTTCTGGCCGAGCAGCTTCAGCACACCGTGGTGATGCATGGCACCGGCACCGATCGCGACCGGCTGGTAAAAGCCAATATTGAAAGCGCCGATGTGTTCTGTGCGCTGACCAACGATGACGAAGCCAACATCATGGCATCGCTGCTGGCCAAGCGGCTTGGCGCGCGCAAGGTCATGACCCTGATCAGCAACCCGGCCTACGTGGATCTGGTTCAGGGTCACGACATTGATATCGCCATTTCTCCGCAGCAGGCCACCATTGGCAGCCTGCTTACCCATGTTCGCCGTGGCGACATCGTTAACGTTTACTCCCTGCGCCGCGGTGCGGCCGAGGCCATTGAGGCGGTCGCCCATGGCGATGCGCGCAGCTCGAAAGTGGTCGGCAAGCGCATTGAGGACATTGACCTGCCGGAAGGCACCACCATCGGCGCCATCGTCCGCGCTGAAAAGGTGTTGATTGCCCACGACCATATTGTCATTGAGGCCGATGACCACGTCATTCTGTTCGTGATGGACCGCCGTCGCATCCGCGACGTCGAGAAACTGTTCCAGGTCGGGTTTACCTTCTTCTGATATGCATCTTGCGCTGATCATCAAGATTCTCGGCATGTTACTGATGGTGTTCAGCATCACCATGCTGCCGCCTGTGCTGGTGGCATGGCTGTATGAAGATGGTTTGCAGCTGCCGTTCCTTACCGCCTTTGCTATCACCTTCGCCATTGGCCTGACCCTGTGGATGATGTTTTTTCGCGCGCGCGACGAACTGGGAGTACGCGATGGCTTTCTGGTGGTCACGTTGTTCTGGACGGTACTGGGGTTGATAGGGGCGTTGCCGTTTCTGCTGATCCTGAAGATCTCGCCGACGGATGCGGTGTTTGAATCCATGTCCGGATTGACCACCACCGGGGCCAGTGTGTTGTCGGGCCTGGATTTTATGGCGCCCTCCCTGCTTTATTACCGGCAGCAGTTGCAGTGGCTAGGCGGCATGGGTGTCGTTGTACTTGCAGTGGCTATTCTGCCGATGCTGGGCGTTGGCGGGATGCAGTTGTACAAGGCCGAGATTCCCGGGCCTATGAAGGAAGCCAAGCTGACACCGAGAATCGCCGAAACGGCGAAAGCGCTCTGGTATGTCTACTTGACCGTGACCGTGGCCTGCGCCACCGGGTACTGGTTGGCAGGCATGAGCATTTTTGATGCCATTTGCCACAGCTTCAGTACAGTTTCGACGGGAGGCTTTTCTACCCGCGATGCCAGTATGGCGGCATACAATAGTGCCGCGCTGGATTGGGTGGCCGCATTCTTCATGTTTCTCTCTGGTGCCAGTTTTGCCTTGATGTTCGCAGCACTGCGCCGTGGCTCCATTCGCACCTTTTTCCGTGATCCGGAGTTCCGTTTCTATACCGGCTTGATGTTCTGTTACTTCGTGCTGGTCAGTGCGGTGCTATGGGTCTCTGGCACCTATGATGCTCCCGGAGAAACATTGCGCCATGCCGCGTTTCAGGTGGCATCATTCGGCACCAGCACTGGCCTTACCAGCACCAACGCCGCTGGCACCTGGCCAATGACCATCATGGTGCTGCTGGTGTTCACATCCTTCATTGGCGGTTGTGCCGGTTCGACGACGGCCGGGATGAAGGTTGTTCGGGCGGCTTTGATGCTGCATCAAAGCCTGCGCGAGTTGCGTCGGCTGGTTTATCCGCATGGTATTTTTGCGCTGCGCTTCGGCCGCAAAACTGTTAATGATCAGGTGTTGCAGGCAGTCTGGGGTTTTATCGGCGTTTTCGTTACCATATCCGTCCTTCTGACTCTGGCCATGATGGCGACCGGGATGGATCTGGTGACGGCCTTTTCGGCAGTGGCAGCTTCATTGAACACATTGGGGGTTGGCATTGGTGGTGTGGCGAGCGGCTTTGGCCACATTCCTGATGTGTCCAAATGGCTGATGTGCTTCGCCATGCTGCTTGGGCGTCTGGAGATTTTTACTATTCTGGTGCTGTTCACTCCGGTGTTCTGGCGCCAGTAATTCTGAGGAAATATCGACATGGCAAAGCATATCTATCCGCACGAAGGCGTGGTCAAGCGCGAGCACCGTGAGCGCCTTCTCGGCCAGCGTGGTGTGACCCTGTGGTTCACCGGTCTGTCCGGCGCCGGCAAGTCGACCCTGGCGGTGGCGGTGGAAGAGGCCCTGCACAAATTGGGCAACCTGACCTACATTCTCGATGGCGACAACATTCGCAGTGGCATCAATAACAATCTGAGTTTTTCGCCGGAAGATCGCAAAGAGAACATCCGTCGCATTGCGGAAATCGCCAAGCTGTTTCGTGAGGCCGGGGTCATTACCCTGACGGCGTTTATCTCGCCGTATCGTGAAGACCGTCAGCTGGCCCGTGATCTGGCCGGCAGCGATGACTTCATTGAGGTGTTTGCCGACGCGTCGCTGGACTCCTGTGAAGAGCGTGACCCCAAGGGGCTGTATAAAAAAGCCCGTGCCGGTCAGATTCCCGAGTTCACCGGTATCAGTGCTCCCTACGAAGCGCCGGAAAATCCGGAGCTGCACATCCGCACCGATCAGCACAGTGTTGAAGAATGTGTTGAGATGGTGTTGAGCTATTTGCGTCAGAAGCAGCTGATCGCAGGTTGATTGGCAGCATTTCCAGTGAATAAAAAGCGGGCCTTTCGGCCCGTTTTTTATTTCCATTAACAGATCCTGCCATGGCGCACGGATCAGGCATTCGAAGCGATATTGTTAACGCGCTTGTTCTCCCGGAACAGCTGGTCCATCTCGCCCTCATAATACGCCTCGACGCGCGGATTCATCACCGCCTTCCACAGTGGTGGCACCAGCGCCAGAACAAACATGGAGGCGTAACCGCCCGGCAGCTGCGGGCTTTCTTCATAGTGACGCAGCACCTGATAACGACGCTTGGCGTAGGCGTGATGATCACTGTGACGCTGCAGATGGAACAGCAGCAGGTTGGTCAGCAGGTAGTTGGAGTTCCAGCTGTGCGCAGGCGTCACGCGCTCGAACTTGCCGTTTTCCAGCACCCGGCGATGCAGGCCGTAGTGCTCGATATAGTTGACCACTTCCAGCGTCAGGCCGGCGAACAGGCTCTGGGCGAGAAAGAACAATACGCCCATCCAGCCGAAAGCGACTAAGAACAGCCCGGCAAGAACTGCAGAGAAGCCGTACCACCAGATAAGTTCATTGTCCTTGCTGAAGGTCTTCTTGCCCTTGCGCGCGAGATACTCCTTTTCCAGACGCCAGGCGGCAAGGAAGTTACGTACCAGTGCTTTCGGCAGGAAATCATAAACGCTCTGGTTGTAGCGCGAGGAAGAAGCATCCTCCGGGGTCGACACATGCACATGGTGGCCGCGTACATGTTCCACCTTGAAGCCGGCATAGGTCACGGTGGCCAGCAGCAGGCCGCCGGTCCAGTTTTCCAGTTTCGGATCCTTGTGGATCAACTCGTGGCCGACGTTGATCGCCAGCACGCCGCCGACAATGCCGGTGGAAACAAGCCAGCCGATCTGGCCGAGCGAGGTAAACAGGTTGCTGTCGACAAATACCCAGCCGGCAAACGCAATCACGGCCAGCTGTACCGGAAGGCAGATCAGGGTGAATACCCGGTAGATCTTCTCCTCGTTCAGACTCGGCACCTGAGTCGCCTCATCCGGGTTGGCCGCATCCTTGCCGATGATGTAGTCCAGCACCGGGACGATGCCGAAGATAAAGATCAGCGGGAAGAACGCCCAGAAGGTGGTGGCAGCGCCGGGCTGACTGGCCATATACCAGGACAGTACCAGCGTGGCGGGGGCGATGAAGACCAGCAGGTAAGCCCACTTTTTCAGCTTCAGCATGGTGTTCGGGTCGATTTTCTCGAACATGGTTTCTCTCCGGCACTAAAGACACAGGCAGCCGTAAGGCTGTCGACCGGGACAGCTTGGTTGATTTTGCTTGAAGTGTCAAACAATTCAGGTGAGATGGTCTGGCGAGATTTGTATACCCCGCCAGACCGGTCGTGCCGCTTTAGCGCGGCACTGCGTCTCCAAGTGCCTCAAGTAGCGGCCCGAGGAACTTTTCGTAACGGCGCCAGCGCTGCACCGAAGATGTGTAAACCGGCTCACGCACCTGCATGACGCTGGCCGTTTTCACGTTGCGCTCGGTCTTGTGGGGAGTCAGGCAGGCGTCATTCCAGCCCAGCCCGCAGTACTCGACCAGCTTGCGGGTTTCTTCCTCCTGATTGGACACCAGATTCTCGTACTGGACCTCGTAGAAACTGCCTGCCGGCAGCACCGCGCGCCAGTGCGCCATGGTCTCCAGATAGTTGCGGTAGTAGCGGCCCAGCTCGGCCAGATCATAGGTTTGATACTGGCTGCGCTTGAACAGTTTGGTGAAGGCGGAGAGGCAAGTGTCCACCGGGTTCCGCTGGATATGGACGATCTTTGCGTTGGGCAGCATCAGATGGATAAGGCCCAGCGCCTGGAAGTTGGCCGGCATCTTGTCGGTGATGCGGGCTGCGTCCGGGCTGCGCTGCCGAATCTGGCTCAGGTAGCGCGCTCCCATGGCTTTCAGGTTGTCGCCGTTCAGTGAGGCCAGGTTCAGCGGGTAGCCCGGCTCGCTGCCGTTGATCGATTCGGCGGCAATCTGCAGAAGATCAGGCAGCTCGCCGGCGCCATACACATCCGGGTGACTGGCAATAATCGTTTCGGTAAGGGTGGTACCGGAACGCGGCATGCCCAGCACAAAGATCGGTACATTGGTGGGATCGCCCTGTCCTGCCAGTCCGGCAATCCGTTCTGCAGTAAAGATCTGGCGAATGTTGGCCACCAGCTTGTCCTGATTTTCCGCGCTGTAGGAAACTCGTTGGCGCTTGAGTCCGGCGCCAGCCAGATAATGCTCGAACGCCTGATCGTACTGCTTCAGGTCTTCGTGACACTTGCCCAGAGCGAAGTGCATGGAAATGGCGGTGGTCGGGCTGGCTGCAACCGCCTCCTGTGCCTTGCTCTGCAGTACCGCGAAGTTGTCATCATCTGCGCTGGTCTTGCGGCACTGGGTCAGCGCCAGGCGCGCGCCGAGACCTTCCGGCTCCAGCTCCAGGGCTCTGGTAAATGCCTGCTCGGCCTCGTCCATGCGGCCCTCTTCCATCAGCACATGGCCCTTGCCAGCCCAGGCTGCCGGTAGCTCCGGATTCAGGGCCAGCGCCTGCTCGTAGGCCGCCAGCGCCTCGGTCGGGAAGCTTTGATCGGAGAGGATGCCGGCCTTGAGGGAATGGGCCTGAGCGCGTTCAGGGCTCAGTTGAATTGCCCGCTCGGCGAGCTCCAGAGCCTTATCGTACTCACGCTCTTCCTGCAGGCAGCGGGCCAGTCCTTCCACTGCTTCAGGATGATCCTTTTTCAGTTTGAGCGTGGTGAGATAGGCCTTCTTTGCCCGGGCATAGTCTTCCATGGCCAGGAAAGCGTTACCCAGATTGGAGTGGGCCTCAGCATAGTTCGGCTTGCGGCGGGCCACTTCCAGCAATACCTTGATGCTCTCTTCGGGGCGGTCCCGCTCGGCCAGAATCGCGCCCAGATTGTTGGCCGCTTCCAGATAGTCGGGGGATAACTCCAGTGCCTGCCGGTAGTATTTTTCGGCAATTTCCCGCTGGCGCCGGTGGCGGGCGATGCTGCCCAGGTTGTTGAGCGCATGGGGGAGCCTGCCGTCCAGCTTGAGGGCCTGCTTTTGGGCCGCCTCTGCGCCATCCATGTCGCCCTGATCGTACAGCGCAATGCCCAGATTGCTGTGGGCCGGGGCGCAGCGTGCATCCAGCTTGATCGCCTGACGGGCATCCGCCACGGCCTGCTGCAGGTTGCCCGCCAGTCGATGCAATTCGGCGCGGTTGGCGTACAGAATCGGGTTGATGGGCGCCAGTTTGATGGCCCGACCCATGTTTTCAATGGCGCCGGGCAAGTTACCGGCCTGATGCGCTATCACCCCTAGGATCTGCCATGCTGGCGCCACATTGGGGTTGATGCCGATGATCTGGCGAACCAGCTGCTCCGCCTGCTGCAGGCGGCCAGCCTGCTGATGCTGTACGGCAAGCTGAAGTGCCTGATCGATGGAAACCTTGCGTTGCCCGGCGGCAATAGGAGCACCTGTGTCCATGAATTATTAATCCCTCGGTTGTATGGTCTTCTGGCAGCTGCCAGTTGGTCCAGCATCGTACGCTGGGAGCATGGGGGGCTAACATAATCAAGCACCAACTGCAGCGAACAAATAATACTTATTCAGTACTATCCTGTCTCATATTCCTTACAGTAGTCTTCTATAACCGCCACACCTCGGTGAAAGGCGAGAATGAGCAGTCGCTAAACCGCCTCGGGGGTTCCATGGGGAGGTAGCGGCTCGTTTCTTCGGTCGTTAAAAAGGGAATTACTAATATGAAAGCTCGATCTGCCAAGAACAAAACGTGGAAACCCAAACTTCTCAGTTACGCCGTAGCCATGGCCGCAAGCGGCTTCAGCGCTCAGGCAATGGCTGTGGATCTGTGCGACGTCAGCGGCGCCACAACCGTCAACAGCGTAACCGCGAACACCTCATGCACCCTCGAAACCACTGGCGACTCGCTGTCGGTCGGGTCCCGTGGTGGTCTTGATGAGGGTGTTGAAGTTCAGGATATCGGCATCGACATTACCAATGCCGGCCGTATTTCCGATACCGATAGCGCGATCTATTACAGCACCACGCTGGATGGCAGCCTGACCAATACCGGCACCATCATCGGTGAGGACACCACCAGCGACTATGCAGCGGGTGTATACATCAGCGGCGATCTGGATGGCACCATCACCAACCGCGGCACCATCAAGGGGATGGTTGAATCGTCCAGCTCGTACCCGTCTGCTTACGGCATTTATATAAACGGTAGCGTTGGTGCCACCGGTGTGATCAACAACTCCGGTGTGATCGCAGCAGAAATCGTGACTGACAGCAGCAGCAGTGGCAGCAACTACGGCATTTACGTCAGCGGTGACATGGGTGGCCAGATTACCAACAGTGGTCAGATCCGCACCGATTTTGTTGATCAGGACTCCGCTTCCGCGTACCAGTACGGCATCTACATCGGCAGTGGCATGACTGGCGGTTCCATTACCAATTCCGGCTCGATCGTGCAGAGCTATGAAGGCATTAGCGGCGACACCGCCTACGGCATTTATGTCAACTCGACCATGGATGCCGCCAGCATCACCAACAGTGGTCTGATTGCGTACAACGCCGACACCTTCTGGGACACCATAACCTGGTATGGCATTTACACCAGTGACCTGACCAATGGTTCCAGCATTCTCAACAGTGGCACCATTCGCGCGGATGTCAGTATTCGCGGTGACTATGACGTCTCCCTGTATGGCATCTACACCGGTAGCCTGACTGATTCCAGCGTCACCAACAGTGGCCTGATTGACCTGAACGTCGCCGCCAACCCGGGCCTGTCCTTGAATAGTGGTTACGGCATCTACGTCTCCGGCAGCATGACCAATTCCCAGATCAGCAACACCGGCACCATCTCGCTCGAAGACTACTTTATGTCCGAGCTGGATGATGTCTACGGCATCGAAGTTAGCGGCTCCCTGACGGATTCGTCAGTCACCAACTCTGGACGCATCCTGATCAGCGGCACCGCCACTAACGATTCAGCCTATGGGGTGGGTATTGAGACCGGCAGCCTGAATGGCGCGTCAACGGTGACCAACTCTGGCCTGATCAGCATCAACTTCATCTCGGACACCGAGTCGACCGCGTATGGTATGCGCGTTGACAGCATCGCCACGGATTCCGTGTTCAGCAACACCGGCACCATTATGCTGGTGGGCACCGACCGGACTTCCAGTGTCACCCAGTACGGCATGTACGCTTCCGGCACCACTGATGGTTCGTTCCTGAACTCCGGCTTGATTACCATGGATGCCAAGGCGTTTGCCGACGCTTATGTGTACCAGTACGGCATGTACCAAAGCGGTTCAGTTGGAGCCACCGGTACTGTGGAAAACAGCGGCACCATTAGCATGACTGGTGTCACCAAGGTTTCCTCAATGACCCAGTACGGCATCCGCGTGACCGGCAACGCTGACGGTACTGTTGTGAACTCGGGTTTGATCAGTATGAACGCCGATGCCGGTTCCTCGGTAACCCAGTATGGTATTCGCACCGGTAGTTCGGCCGGCGGCACCATTGCCAATACCGGCACGATCAATTTAACAGCGGTCACTTCGGAAGATTCGGCTTCTCAGTACGGCATCTACACGAACTCGTTGTCGGTCGGCGCAACAGTATCCAACAGCGGCACGATTGATATTGCCTCCGAATCGCTGTCCTCTGCCGAAGGCTACGGCATTTATGTGTCCGGCTCGGTGGATGCCAGCACGGTGGAGAACACCGGCACCATCACCATCAACCAGACCGCGACTGACTATGGTTCGGTGACGGTTTACGGTATTTACACCAATACCCTGTCCAATAACGCCACGGTCAGCAACTCCGGGCTTATCGATATTGATGCCAGCTCCTATTCGGAGAATGACCTTTACGGTTTGTACGTGAGCGGCGACGTGCTGTCCGGATCCTCGGTGACAAACACGGGCACCATTCGTATTCGCGCAGAGGATCAGGTGTCTTCCAACACGGCTTACGGTATCTACACCGGGCAAGTGAATGCCGGCACCGTTTCCAATAGCGGTGTTATCGATATCGAAGGCACGCCAGGCGGTGAGTTTGGTGAGGTGGGCAACTACCTTTACGGCATCCGCACCAGCACGATGACCGATGCTACCGTGGAAAACACCGGCACCATTCGTCTTTACGGTCTGTCACGCGGCAACAGCTCTGCTACCGTTTACGGCATGGATCTGGGCTCGCTGAATGGCGCTACCACGGTGACTAACTCGGGCACCATTGCTGGCTACGCCTCCTCGCCGAATTACTCCGCAGACTTCTACGGCATTCAGGCAGGCAACATTGCCGGCACCTCGTCGCTGACCAACTCGGGCAGCATTACCGGCTATGCCTACGCCGGCCTGTGGGAGGCTTACGGTTATGGCATTGATACGGATTCGCTGAGCGGCACCGGTTCAATCAGCAACAGCGGCTCTATCAATGTGAAGGTGGTTGGTCAGACCTCTGCTTCTGCCTACGGTATTGATGCGGGCAACATGGCAGATGCCTCCAGCATCACCAACTCCGGCACCATGTCTATCGAGGCGGTGAATCAGGTGGCGTCCTACGTCGGCGCCTATGGCATTGATGTTAATGCCATGAGCGGTACGGCCAGCATCACCAATACCGGCGACATCATCGTGAAAGCGGTGAATGAGCAGGCACGCTCAAGCAATCAGTCCGCCTATGCCACCGGCATCTGGGCGTCGTCCATGGCCGCCGGCACCAGCATCACCAACTCGGGCCTGATCAGCACCGATGTGCAGAATGCTATCGGTGGTGATACCGAACGTGCCTACGCCGTGTATGTCAGTGGCGGCACCGGTGGTGCACTCAGCAACAGCGGCACCATGATTGGTGGCGTCTATCTGGGCGGCAGCGGCAAGTCCCTGACCAACTCCGGTTCGATCACCACCTGGCACCACAGCGACACCTTTGTTGCTGGCGACTTCACTAACCAGACTGGCGCCGAGCTGACCGTAGAAATGTCAGGCACCGGTTCCTATGCGCAGATCACCGCCACCGGCACCCTGGATCTGACCGACGCCAATACCCTGGCCGTCATCGTCGATCCGTGGAATACCCTGCAGGATGGCGACGTGCTTGCCGACGTCCTCAGCGGCGGCACCCTGACAGCACCGTCTGGCGTTACACTGAGCGGCGGCAACCTGTTCTGGGGCTTTGACGGTGTGGTTGATGGCAACACCTACGACCTGACTGCGGCTTACAATGGTGCGGCGACGGCGTTTGGTGCTGCCGGCGTAGACATTGACGCCAGTCAGGCTACAGCGCTGGACAGCCTGCTGAATGGCGGCCAAAGCGGTGATCTGGCTGCCGTTGCGGCGGCACTGAACGGTGCCAGCAACGGCGCCCAGTTGGCCTCGGCGTTGGGCAGTATCTCGCCGGCCATCAACGGTGCGGCGGCGCAGGCCACGCTGAATGCTTCCGCAGCAGCGACCAATATCGTTAGCAAGCGTCAGTCACAGACCCGCGGTGCTTCGTCTGGTGACGGCTTCAGCGACAAGTCCTGGTGGGTCAAGCCTTACTTCGGTATGGCTGAGCAGAGCGACGCGAACGGCTTCTCCGGCTACGACGTAGACAGCAGCGGTTTCGTGGTTGGTGTTGACGGCGCGGTCAGCGATGACTGGCGTGTCGGTGTGGCTCTGGGCCTTGGTACCGCAGAAGTGGAGGCGGATGCCTCTGCCCTGGACATCGATACCACCCAGCTGACCGTCTACGGTACCTGGGTAGTGAGCGATGTGACCTCCGTGGACCTGAAGCTGGGCTACGGCATGCATGGCTATGATGGCGCCCGTTCTACTGTGGGTGGTGTGGCGAAGTCTGACTATGACGGTAACCAGCTGCTGCTGGCAGCCGAGCTGAAGCGGGTTTATGACCTGAATGAAGACTGGACCTTCACCCCGGGCGTCGGTTTGACCTGGACTCAGGTCGACATCGATGGTTACAGCGAGACCGGCGCTGGTGCCTTCAACCTGACCACTGACGATGCCGATGAGGATTCTCTCATTCTGGGTCTGGATGGTGAGTTCGAGCGCACCCTGTCCGAGAACAGCGCATTCACCACCAATGTGCGTCTGGCCTTTGACAGCGCCACCGAGCAGGCAGCGGTTGACACCACCCTGAACGGCCTTGGCACCTACACCGCCAACGGCATCGAGCAGGATGAGTTGATCTACGGTCTGGGTGTTGGCTATCGCTACGCCACTGAAAGCAATCTGGAGTTCAGCGCCAACTATGATCTGGAGCTGCGCGACGGGTTTGATGCCAACCTGGTGTCTGTCCGCGTACAAATGCCGTTCTGATCTGAACGACAATTGTCGCAAACCGGAGGGCGCCCTTGTGGCGCCCTCTTTTTTTGTGCTGCTGGTACGGCGGACATGAATCCCCGACAATTCGACAGATGAAAAAAACCTTCCCGTTCGTTCTGGCGCTTGGTCTGTTTGCCTCTCTGTCGGCTTGCGTGATGCCGGTATCGGAGCGGATAAACCGGGCCCATGCACTGGCCGCCGCCGCCGGGCTGCAGCCTCATGTTTTTGACGGGTCGTTGCCGCTACAGGGCTTTTACCGGGCCGGTGCACCGGGCGACACGCTCTACGTTTTTATCGAGGGTGATGGTTATGCCTGGGTTAACCCCAGTCAGCCATCGCGCAACCCGACGCCGCTGGCACCGCTGGCATTGCAGCTGGCGGCGGCGGATTCGGCGTCGAGCCTGCTCTATCTGGGCAGGCCGGGCCAGTATCTGGGACAGACGGTATCGCAGCGCTACTGGACCTCGGCACGCTTCGCGCCGGAGGTGGTGCAGGCGATGGCAGAGGCTATCGATGCGCACCGCCAGGCGGTGGCGTCGGGACCGGTCGTGCTGGTGGGTTACTCAGGTGGTGCGGCGCTGGCGGCGTTACTGGCGCAACGTTTTCTGCAGAATAAAAACGTCGAAGTGGTTGGCCTGATCACCGTAGCCGGCAATCTTGATCTGGCTTACTGGGTGCAGAGTCAGCGTCTGTCGCCATTAACGGCATCGCTCGATCCCGCCAGCGAGGCGGCGGCGCTGGCCGGGCTGGCCCAGCGTCACCTGTATGGCAGCCGGGACGCTCAGGTGCCGGTGGCGGTGCTGAACAGTTTCCTTGGTCAGGTCGGTAGCCGTGCCTGTGTCGAGACGCTGTCCGTGGATGCCAGCCATGCCGGTCCCTGGCTGCCGGCCTGGCAGGACAGTCGGCAGAGGCCGCTGCGGTGTTCGCAGGTTGAATAAAAAAGGCCGCCCGAGGCGGCCTTGATACGATCTGGCAGTATCAGCATTTATTCAGCGGTGGCGGCGATATTGTTAACCCGCTTGCCGGTCCGGAACAGCTGATCCATCTCGCCTTGATAGTAGGCTTCGACCCGCGGGTTCATGACCTTCTTCCACAGCGGCGGAAACAGCGCCAGCACATACATGGAGGCATAGCCGCCGGGCAGCTGCGGGCTTTCTTCATAGTGGCGCAGCACCTGATAGCGACGCTTGGCGTAAGCATGATGATCGCTGTGGCGCTGCAGCTGGAACAGGGCAATGTTGGTCAGCAGGTAGTTGGAGTTCCAGCTGTGCGCAGGGGTGACCCGCTCGTATTTGCCGTTCTCCAGCACCCGGCGGTGCAGGCCGTAATGCTCGATGTAGTTGATGATCTCCAGCGCCAGTGCGGCAAAGAAGCTCTGGCCGAAGAAGAACAGCACGCCCATCCAGCCCCACAGGGCGTAGAACACACCGGCCAGCGCAAACGAGATGGCATACCACCAGATCAGCTCGTTGTCCTTGCTGATCACCTTCTTGCCCTTGCGCTTCAGGTAGTCCGCTTCGAGGCGCCAGGCATTGATAAAGTTGTGCGGGAAAGCATGCAGCAGGAAGGCATACAGGCCCTGATTGTAGCGCGATGACGAGGCATCTTCGGGGGTCGATACCATGACATGGTGGCCCCGTACATGCTCGACCTTGAAGCCGGCATAGGTCACCGACGCCAGAAACAGACCGCCAGCCCAGTTCTCGATCTTCGGATCCTTGTGGATCAGCTCGTGGCCAAGGTTAATGGCAATGATGCCGCCGACGGTGCCGATGGACAGCATCCAGCCGAGCATGCCGAACCAGGAGTAGTCGTTGACCATAAAGATGTAGCCACCCCAGAACAGTACGCCGAACCAGATCGGCACCATCAACAGGGTGAACCAGCGATACAGCTTTTCCTCGGACAACGACGGTACTTCCAGCGCCTCGTCCGGGTTGGCGGAGTCCTTGCCAATAATGTAGTCGAGAATCGGGATAATCCCGAAGATGGTGAAATAGATGAACCAGGCCCAGTAGTCCTGAGTGCCGGATTCGCGGCCGGCCAGCGCACTGAGCGGCAGAATCGGCAGCAGCGACAGCCAGAACAGCGGATAACCCACCTTCTTGACCTTCAGCATGGTTTTCGGATCGACGTTCTCGAACATGGCTGTACCCCGCATCATTCTCTTTTTAATGTGCCATTGCACAATGGCAAGGTTTGAGCGTAGGCTCGTTTAACTGAGGTGTCAAACAATTCATGCTTGATTGATGGTATCCTGCCGACCGGCGGCGGGCCACGTCGCCGTGATTTCGCCAGTAGCTCGGAAGAACAGGGGATAGCAGTCGATGAACATACGCAGCGCCAGCCTGAGTGAGCAGATCGCCAGCCATCTGGCTGATCAGATTGTCCGCTGGGAGTTGGCACCCGGTGCCCATCTGGTCGAGCTGGAACTGGCGCGGCAGCTTGATGTGAGCACCAACTCACTTCGAGAGGCTTTCCGGCTGCTGGAGCGCCAGCATCTGATCGAGATCCAGCCGCGCCGCGGAGCAAGGGTCTGCGATGTCACCGAAACGCAGGTGCGTGATCTGTACGACTTCCTGTTCCTGTTACTCAGCGAGCTGGCTGCCCGGGCGGCGCGGACCTGGCAGGGCGAGCAAATGGCTGATCTGGCCGCCATGCTGCCGGACTTCGAGCGCTTTCATGCCAGCAACGACATCGGTGCCGCTCACGAGGTGGCGTTCCGTTTCGTCTCAATTGCGGTGCAGCGTTTCGCCGGCAACCACTATCTGGCCGAGGACATTGAGGACCTGTTACCACTGCTGCGTCGCTACTCCTTTCTGGCGCTCAAGGAGGAAACCTCGGAGCTGGACGTGTCGCTGGCGATCTTCCAGAACCTGCTGCGCAATGTCCTGACTCGCAATGCCGAGGCGGCTGCCGCCGACATCCGCGAATACGGCGACAAGCAGTGCCAGATCGTGCTGCGCGCCATTGCCAAACGGGCCGCTGCCTGAGCTGAAGCAATGGCCCGATTGAACTCCTGCAGGGATTAGCACTCCAATCCGCCGAGTGCTAACATCGGGTCCATCTGACCCATGGGGGGAAGCCATGAACACCCAGTTACAGCCGCTTCAGACTCTTGCCATTGGCGTGCCGGGCGACAGCCTTGACGCCTATATTCGTGCCGCCAGCAGCGTGCCAGTGCTGACCGTCGAAGAAGAGCGGGCCCTGGCTGAGCGCCTCTACTTTAATGACGATCTGGATGCCGCCCGCAATCTGGTGCTGAGCCATCTGCGCTTCGTCGTGCATATTGCCCGCAGCTACGGCGGCTACGGCCTGCCGATTGGCGACCTGATTCAGGAAGGCAACATCGGCCTGATGAAGGCGGTGCGGCGCTTCGATCCGACCAAGGGTGTGCGGCTGGTGTCGTTCGCCGTGCACTGGATCCGCGCCGAGATCCACGAGTTCGTGATTCGCAACTGGCGCATCGTCAAGGTCGCCACCACCAAGTCGCAGCGCAAGCTGTTCTTCAACCTGCGCGGCCAGAAGCAGCGCCTTGGTCGGCTGTCGGTGGAAGAAGCAACGCGGGTTGCCGCAGACCTTGGTGTGACACTGGCAGACGTCCAGGAAATGGAGGGCCGTCTGGCAGCGTTTGACAGCTCCTTCGATGCTCCGCTGGACGAGGATGATGACAACAGCGTGCTGGCTCCGGCGCAGTATCTGGTGGCCAATGACGCCGATCCGGCGGATGTGGTCGGCAATGACCAGCTGGAACAACGCCATGGCCGTCAACTGACGCTGGCCCTGAACAATCTTGATCAGCGCAGCCGCGATATTCTCGAGCGCCGCTGGCTGGCAGATAACAAGGCCACGCTGCAAGAGCTGGCGGACGAGTACGGCGTGTCTGCCGAGCGGATTCGTCAGCTGGAAAATGGCGCCATCGGCAAGCTGCGTAATGCCATGCTGGCCTGATGTTGGCTGGGGATTGTTTTGTAGGAGCCGTCGACCGACGGCGAACGGTTTCGCAGCCGAGCGGCCGCTCCTACGAGACTACCAGCGTTCGCGAATCTCGTTGCCCGCCACTTCTTCGGTATTCTCCCGTGCTGTCACGGTGGTGCTGACCTTCAGCGTATTGCCAAAGGTGGCAACCAGCTGATCGCCCGGCTGCAATGCGGCGACACCACTTGGTGTGCCGGTAAGAATGATGTCGCCCGGTTCCAGCGTGAACACCTTGCTCATCTGCGCCACCAGTTGAAACACCGGGAACAGCATCTGCGTGGTATTGCCGCGCTGACGCAACGCGCCATTCACTTCCAGAGAAATCTCGATCGGTTGTTTCCATGACACACCGCGGGCATCAATAAAACCGGATACAGGGCAGGCACCATCAAACGCCTTGGCCCGCTCCCACGGATGACCTTTTTTCTTCAATTCGTTCTGCACATCACGAAGGGTCAAATCCAGACCAAGACCGAATCCGGCCATGCTCCATTGCGCCGTCAGCGCATCGACATTCTGCAGACGTTCGCTCACCAGCAGCGCCATCTCGATCTCGTGATGCACTTCGCCCTGATCGGTCGGAATGCTGAAAGAAGGCGCGATTGGCACCAGCGACGAAGCCGGTTTGATAAACAGGATCGGTGCGTCCGGGACTTCATTGCCCAGCTCGCGAGCATGTTCGGCATAGTTGCGGCCAACACAAACCACCTTGCCAACGGGCAGGTCGATGGCCGAGCCGTCAATCCAGCGATGCTGATAACTCATGAAGTACTCTCCTCACGTTGCAGGCGACAAGCCTGCCGTGACGCAATATGTGGAAATGGCACGATGCGAGGCCGGGGTGATGATCCGGGGTGGCCGGGACCCTCGGAGCCATGGATGGCGGAGCGGAGCTACAGGGACGTACTCGTGCGTGTCCCGGCCACCCCGGATCATCACCCCGGCCGTCGACGTTCATCGCTAACTCAGACAAACCACATGCGGCAGGCCTGTCGCCTGCAACGTGTGACAGTGTTACAGATCGAAAATCTTCCCCGGATTCATAATTCCGTTCGGATCAAACGCCGCCTTCACCGCCTTCATCAAGGCGATCTCTTCTGCGGAACGGGAGTAACCAAGATAGGCCTTCTTGGTCCGCCCCACCCCGTGTTCCGCTGAAATCGAACCGTTGTACTTCTCGACAATCTCGAACACCCACTTCGACACATTATTGCAACGGCCAAAGAACTCCTCTTTCGGCAGGTCCGCCGGCTTGAGGATATTCAGATGCATGTTGCCGTCGCCGATATGGCCGAACCAGACGATCTCGAAGTCGGGGTAGTTGGCCTGAACAATGGCATCTACTTCCTCGACGAAATCCGGCACTTTGGAAACAGTGACCGAAATATCGTTCTTGTACGGGGTGTAAACCGAGATGCTCTCCGAAATACGCTCACGCAGCTGCCACAACTGTGATGCCTGAGTCAGCGACTGGCTCATCACCCCGTCCAGCACCCAACCCTTTTCCATGCAGTCTTCAAACAGCGCCATGGCGTCATTCATCACACCTTCGGAGCTGCCCTCAAACTCGAGCAGGCAATAGAACGGTGCTTCGCCCTCAAATGGCCGCGGCACACCGTGGGCCAGCACATGGGCCATGGCCTTGTCGGAGAAAAACTCGAACGCGGTCAGATCAATCTTCGACTGGAATGCATGCAGGATGCTCATCACTTCGCGGAAGCCCGGTGCGCCGAGCACCAGCACGGTCAGGTTGTTCGGCTGGCGGGCCAGCTTCACCGTCGCTTCAACCACAAACCCGAGGGTGCCTTCGGAGCCAATCATCAGATGGCGGAAATCGTAGCCGGTGGCGTTCTTGGCCAGACCCTTGTTCAGGTCGAGCAGCTCGCCCTTGCCGGTAACCACCTTCAGGCCGGTGATCCAGTCGCGGGTCATGCCGTAGCGGATCACCTTGATGCCACCGGCGTTGGTGCCGATGTTGCCACCGATATTGCTGGAGCCGGCGGAGGCAAAATCCACCGGATAGAACAGGCCCTGCTGTTCGGCAAATTCCTGCAGCTGCTGAGTGATAACGCCGGGCTGGACTGTGACGGCGCGGTCGAACGGGCTGAAGTCGAGGACCTTGTTCATTCGGTCGAATGCCACCACCACCTCGCCGTCAGCCGCCACCGCGGCGGCGGACAGCCCGGTGCGACCACCAGACGGCACCAGCGCAATGTGATGCTGGTTGGCAAGCCGGACAATGGCCTGCACCTCTTCAGTCGTTTCCGGTAACAGCACGGCGGACGGCGCCGGCGCCCAGACCTTGGTCCAGTCCACGCCATAGCGCTTCAGGCTGTCTTCGTCAGTCAGGCAACGGGCGCCCAGCAACGGGCGAAACAGGTCGGCAACGGCGGACATCAGGGCTCTCTCTGTTAGCTGGCTCGGCCTGGCCGGGGAATCAGCCGGGAAACTTGCCGGACCAATCGGTCACCAGTGCAGCAGGACTGGCGTGATCCGGGGCGCGCTATGGTACCATACGCGCCCTCTTTTCCAGCTACCGGGCAGCTTCTCCATGGCCAAGACGTCTTTTGAAAAGGACAAGATCCGCATCGTGCTTCTTGAAGGCATTCACGAGTCCGCCGTGGAGCACATGAAGTCGCAGGGCTACACCAACATCGAATCGATCAAGGCTGCGCTGACCGGCGACGAGCTGAAGGAAAAGGTGCGCGACGCCCATGTGATCGGCATCCGTTCACGCACCCAGCTGACCGAAGACGTTTTTGAGGCCGCCGAAAAGCTGATGGCGGTGGGCTGCTTCTGTATCGGCACCAATCAGGTCGACCTGAATGCGGCGCTGGTACGCGGCGTGCCGGTTTTCAACGCACCCTACTCCAACACCCGCTCGGTGGCGGAGCTGATCATTGCCCACATCATCAACCTGATGCGTGGTATCGCCGAGCGCAATGCCTCCTGCCATCGCGGCGGCTGGCTGAAAAATGCCAAGGACAGCTACGAGATCCGTGGCAAGAAACTCGGCCTGGTCGGCTACGGCAACATCGGCGCGCAGGTGTCGGTGATGGCTGAATCGATGGGCATGAAGGTGTTCTTTTATGACGTCGTCACCAAGCTGCCGCTTGGCAACGCCACCCAGGTGCAGAGCCTCGACGAGCTGCTCGGCATGTGCGACGTGATCAGCCTGCATGTTCCGGATACCGCGGAAACCCGCTGGATGATCAAGGAGCCGCAAATCCGCGCCATGAAGAAAGGCAGCTATCTGATCAACTACGCGCGCGGCAAAGTGGTCGATATTGATGCGCTGGCCGCCGCCATCAAGGATCGCCACCTGCTCGGTGCGGCCATCGACGTGTTCCCGGAAGAGCCGAAATCCAATGACGACGAGTTCATCTCGCCGCTGCGTGAATTCGACAACGTGATCCTGACCCCCCACGTTGGCGGCTCCACGCAGGAAGCGCAGGAGAACATTGGTGCGGAAGTGGCGGAAAAGCTGATCCGTTACTCCGACAACGGCTCCACCCTGAGCGCCGTGAACTTCCCGGAAGTGTCGCTGCCGTCGCATCCGGGCATGCATCGACTGCTGCACATTCACCAGAACGTGCCCGGCGTGCTCAGCAAGATCAACAGCGTGTTCGCCGAAAATGGCATCAACATCGGCGGTCAGTATCTGCAGACCAACGCCAAGATCGGCTATGTGGTGATTGACGTGGAATCGGGCTACAGCCAGCTGGCGCTGGAAAAGTTGCGTGATATCGACGCCACCATCCGAACCCGCGTACTGTTCTGATCGACAGGCCCCCGGCGCAGCGCGCGTGGGGGGCTTGTTTCGCTGTCTCTCGCTCCCCCGGTTCCGGGCTGGCGCCCCCTGCCGTAGTCGCTTAGTATCACTCGGGTTAATTATTTCGGCTGATCGGGGGTTTCATGGAATTGAGGATGCTGGCTGTACCGGCGCTGCTGCTATCGCTGACCGGATGTGCATCGGTATTTTCCAGTTACCCTGTGCAAGCCGACAAATGGATGGTCAGCTATCAGAACGGCCAGACCGAGGCCCTGCTTGGCCAGCTCACTCCGAAAATGTCCGAACAGGATGGCCTGCTTTACAGCCTTGAGGCCGGCCGCTTTGCCCAGCTTGGTGGCCAGCCTGATACCAGTAAGCTTGCCTTCGAGAGCGCCTTCCTGTTTTTCGAAAAGGAAGATGATCAGGCTCGTCTCAGCGCTGGCGGTGCGGTAAGCGGCACCGGCGCCATGCTTACCAATGACAACGCCCGGCCCTATTCCGGTCGCGATTACGAACGCATCTTTGCCCATTCCTTTCAGGCCCTGAACTACCTCAAGCTGCGTGATGCCGAGGGTGCAGCGGTGGAACTGCGGCGCGCCAATCTGGAGCAGACCGTGGCCGCCCAGCGGCGTGAAAAGGAGCTGGCCAAGGCCGAAGAGGAAGCGGCCAAGGAAGAGGTCGATGTCAGCCAGCACGAGGGCAGCTTTGCCGGGTTGAATGAAGCCGCCGGGCGGGTCAAGAGCTCGTTCCAGAATGCCTATACCTTTTACCTGTCAGCGGTGTTCTGGGAAGCGGTGCGTGATAACAACGCGGCGTTGGTGGACTTGAAGCGTGCTTACGAGATCAACCCGGATGCCCTGTTCATTGAAGAGGATATCCGCAGGCTCCAGCGTCGCATGGGCGACAGACGTATTGATGCCCGGGTGCCGGGGCCGGAAGAAGGCAGTCTGGTGGTGCTGTTCGAACAGGGCCGGGTGCCGCCAAAGCGTGAAATCAGCCTGCCGATTCCGACCATCCACGGCGCCTTTGCCGTGGCCTTCCCGACCTATGATCCTGCCGATATCAGCGCCGCCGTTCCCCTGACCGTGGCCGATGCCGAAGGTAACGGCGTGCTGCGTACCCAGGTGATCGCCGAGGTGGGCGCCATGGCTGCCCGCAGTCTGCGTGAAGAGCTGAAGGGCATGATCGTTCGCCAGACCCTGCGAGCGGCGACCAAGTACGCCCTGCAGAAGCAGGCCAATGACGCCAACCCGCTGGCCGGCTTTGCAACCAATATCTATAACCTGGTGTCAGAACGAGCTGATCTGCGCAGCTGGATGTCGCTGCCGCTGTACGTACAGGCAGGGCGCACCATTGTGCCGGCCGGGCAAAAACAGATTATGCTGTCCGGAGCCGGGATAAATCAGAGCGTGGATATTGAAGTGTCTCCGGGCGGTACCACCATCGTCCGCGTCATTACCACCGGCGGCGTGCCGGTGATTGAAACCTATCGAATGTAAGGAGTGCTGAGATGAAAAAATGGCTGGTATTGTTGCTGCTGCCGCTGGTGCTGGTATTTACGGGTTGCTCGTCGAGCAATATGTCAGCCATCGAAGAACAGGATGACGGCACCCGCGCCACCTATCTGAAATCGAACAACTCCCTGCTCTACAGCCGCCTTGGCATTCGTGACCCGAAGATGACCATGGCCGGCGATCTGATGCGTGCCCAGGCCACTCTGGAGAACCGCTGGAAATTCAAACTGGATTTCCAGTACAAGGTGAAATGGTTCAACGCAGACGGTTTCGAAATCGCCCCGGAAGGACGCCCCTGGACCACCGTGGTGATGCCGGGCCGCACCCAGCTGAATGTTCAGGCCTCTGCGCCTAACCCGACCGCAACACGTTTTGAAATCTGGGTTCAGGAATAAGTTTCCGTTATCACTGATTGGCTATAACTCAAAAGAAGGAACAACTCATGAAAAAGGTATGGATCTTTGCTCTGCTGGCCGTGGCCATGCTGTCCGGTTGCCAAAGTGTTCAGTACGGTGATGCCACCGCTAGCGAAACCGTGAACACTGACTTCGGCTCCACTGACCTGCAGATGATTGCTGCCAAGATGGTCGATGATTTGCTGGTGTTTCCGCCTATCGTGCAGATCACTGCGCAGCGCCGTCCGATTGCATTTGTTGACCGCATCAAGAACAAGACCACCGAGCACATCGATCTGGAATCGGTTACCGACACCATCGAAAGCAAGCTGATCAACTCCGGCAAGTTCCGCTTCGTTGATATGAGCGTAGTCGAGCGTGTGCGTCAGCAGCTGGAATACCAGCGTGACAGCGGCATGGTCGATGACCAGCAAGCCATGGTCATGGGTCGTCAGGTCGGCGCCGAGTACATGCTGTATGGCAACATGTCCAGCATCGTCAAGCGCGACAGCAGCACCAAGGACGTTTACTACAAGTTCACCTTGAAGCTGATGCACCTGGAAACCGGTATCATCGAATGGTCCGGTGAGAAGGAAATTCGCAAGTCAAAAAGCCGCGGCTGGATCGGCCTCTGATTCGGGCGGCGGATTTGAAAAAGGCGGCGTGGCCGCCTTTTTTGTCTGAGGGAGAAGCGCTATGAAAAAAATTCTCGGTTTTCTGATTCTATTGGTGTCGCTGCCTGGCTGGGCGGCAACAAGCACCACATCCGCTCGCGGTGAAGGCTTTGGTAATACCGCAGACCTTGCCGTAGGCAACGCACTGGTGGAAGCGGTGCGACAGGCTGGCGGCGTCACTGTGGCGCTGGACCCGACTTTCCGTCGTGAAATTCATGAGTTCGTCATGCAGCAGAAAGGCGATGCGGTGGTGTGGGAAAGCCAGACCACCAGCGTGCCGGAGCCGCAGGTGCCGACTCTTGGCAATGTGAAGTCCTACAAGATCGTTTCGGTCGAGCGACAGGACGAAAAACTCTGGCGCGCAGTTGTCGAGGCTGAAGTGCTGGTGCACAAATCCGTGTTGGGCGACCGCACTAACCTGCCATCCATTGCGGTCGAGACTTTTGCCTCCGCCAAGACCCACTTCAATCTGAACAAGAGCAAGGTCCTGGCAGATTCGGTATTGCCACGACTGCGCGCTGACCTGATTGATGCGCTGACCCAGTCCGGACGTTTCCGGGTGCTGGATCGCGACTTCAATGCTGCCATTGCCCGCGAGAATGCGGTGCTGCAGGGCACGCTGGATCCGGTTGAAAAAACCAAGCAGGCGCGCGAGCTCGGCGCCGACATGATTGTTGTTGGTCTGGTCGAGGATTTCAGTGTCGGCACCGGCAAGCGGGCTTTTTACGGCGCCAAATTCAGCGATTTCCGGCCGCGCTTCCGGGTCCGCTACCGGGTGATCGAGACGGCCACCCGCGAAGTGGTCTGGAGCAGCACGTTCGTTTATGAGGGCCCGGAAGATCTGCTGCGCGAGCGCTACATCGAAATCGAGCGCGATTATCCGAACGAGCCGGAACAGTATGCCTATGCCGTTTATCCTGATATCGCACGTGCCATCAGCGGTGAAATTATTGACACCCTGTACCCGGTGCAGATTATCAACGTCGAGAGCGCCGAAGCGGTGTATGTGAGTCAGGGCAGTGGTCGTATGGCGCCTGGTGATACTTTCTACGTCCATCGTCGTGGCAAAACCATCAAGGACCCGGACACCGGTTTTGACGTCAAGCTGGAAACCGAGTCACTGGCGAAACTGGAAGTGGTTCGTGCCGGCCAGGGCTTCGGTATCGCCAAGGTAATCGAGGGTGAAGCTGGCGCGCTGCAGAACGGTGACATACTGCGCCGTGCTGTGGCTGTGATGCCGGAGAAAAATCTGCCGCCACGTCGGGAAACCCCGGGGTCGTCAGATAAGCCGATGCAGTGGTAAATGCCCGCGCATAAAAAAAGCCCGGCAATGCCGGGCTTTTTTTATGCATCAGAATCAATCCCAGAAGCGCCACCAGGTTTTCTGTTCCGGCGCACGAGACTCCTGACCTTGCTCGGAGCCCTTGCCAGTGGAGGGGTGCTCGTCACGCTTGGCCATGCCCGGCGGTACTTTTTTTGCTTCTTCTTTCATTTCTTCGCCGGCCGCTTCAGCTTCCTCTGCCACATCATCGGCTGCGTCGCCAGCGGACTTCTCGCCGCTCATGACATCATCACGGGCCTTGCCGGCTGAGTCTTTAACAGCAGCGCCCTTGTCCTTGCCCATCTGTTTCATTTGCTCGCCTTTTGCCTTGCCGGCGGCAGCTTTATCCTTGCCCATCTGCTGCATCTCGGCACCCTTCTCGCGCACCTCGGCTTCGGTCGGCATGGTCGCCGGCTGTTCGGCATGGTCATCCGCATAAGCCGGTGCGATAACGGCACCCGCCAGAATCAGACCCGCAACCAGTTTGTTGTATCGCATCGGGATATCTCCTTGAGTGATGGGATAAACAGAGTAGCGGAAACTGGCGGCAGGTAAACAGCGGATTGTTGCGAGTTTGTGAACGGCGCCAGTTCAAATCAGGATGCCATCATAAATACGCTGGAAAGCTGATAGCTCAGGCCAGATGACGGTCGAGAATGGCGTTGATTCTGGCGCGGAAGGCGGTGGATTCATTGGCCAGCTGATGCCGGGCACCGGACAGGACATGAATCTCCGGACTGGAGAACTTGTCTTCAATAACGTTCAGGTTGTGGCGCCAGTCCACGGTTTCATCAAGGTCGCCCTGAATGACGATCGGTGAAATCTTCACCCGGCTGCCTTTTTCGAAATCCGGAATCCAGCGCTTCAGTGCTGATACCCAGCGTGCTGACAGTACTGGTGACTGCAGTGGATCCTTGTGCTGGAGAAAGTGAACGAAATCGGGATCATTGGAATTGGTACGGAACACGCGCCGGACATTTTCACGAAATGGCCGGACTACGCTGTGCAGCAGTGCTCCGTAGCGCCAGTTGGCCGGCCGTACCAACGGCGCCAGCAGAATCATTTTTTCAAAGGGGAATGGCTCGCCACGACCACCCAAATGCAATGCATAATCCATGGCGATGGCGCCGCCAGTACTCTGTGCTATCAGGTGCCACGGCTTTGGGAAAGAGTTGGCCTTGTTGGCCAGACACTGGCTGAGTACGTCACGGTAAATGCCGAAGTCCTCGATCGCTGCGCGTGGCCCGGAAGACAGACCATGGCCGGGAAGATCGTAGGCGAGCACCGCGTAGTTCAATTCCAGCAGATGGCGAATCACGTGCCGGAACAGCCCGACATGATCGAAGTAGCCGTGGCAGACCAGTACCGAGCCGCGAGGTGTCGGCGGTCGCCAGGCATGAACCGCGATGGTGTGATCGGCGGCTTCGAAATAGCCGAACGCGTGCAGCAAGTCCGGGAACTGGTTGGAGAAGTCGATACCGTAATAGCGCGCATAGCGCTGCGCCTCGCCACCGATGGACTGGGGTGATTCCCACGACAGCGGTTGCCAGCTTTGCTGAATGCGATCGACATCAAACGGCTTGCTCACCTGTTCTCCAATCCGGTCAGACCGGCTCCATGATACGGTGATCTCGGTGTCGCGGGCACCCCTTGGGCAGGCCATGACGCGGGCATGACAGGGGTTACAGAATAATCGCAACAAAACCGGAGAACCCTGATGCGATTGCAGCGATCCGACCTCGACAGCCTGCCCCGGCGCCAGCGAGCGGCCTTTATCAACTGCCTGTCCGGCTATAAAAGTGCCAATCTGGTGGGCACCGTTAGCCGCGATGGCCAGCCCAATCTGGCCATTGTCAGTTCGGTGGTACATCTGGGCGCTAACCCGCCGTTGCTGGCGTTTATCAATCGGCCACCGTCAGTGGACCGGCACACGCTGGAATATCTGACCGACACCGGTTACTTCACGCTTAATCATGTTCATGCCGGTATGGTCGAGGCGGCCCATCAGACCTCGGCGCGTTATCCCCGTGACGTATCAGAGTTTGATGCGGTTGGTTTAACCGCCGAGTTCGGTGCTGTGCATCCGGCGCCCTATGTGGCGGAAAGTCGGCTGAAAATCGGTTTGCAAGTGCGCGACATCAAGCCTATTGAGTTGAACGGCACAGTGATGGTAATCGGTGAAATCGTCGAGATAGTGCTGCCGGATCAGGCGCTGGCTGAGGACGGTTATGTTGACCTGTCACAGCTGGACACCGTGACCATTGGCGGTCTGGATGGCTACTATCGGGTTGAGCCGATGTTCCGTCTGAGTTACGCCAAACCGGATTGCTCGCCGGAGAAACTCTGAGCCGGTTCGGCTTGCCAGTCGTAAATCCATTTCACCCGCCGTGCCGCGGCGGTCGGATTGAATGCCGCCAGACCTCGCGCCACCACATCGCGCCCGGCGCGGATCAGCGGGGAGTGGTGGTGAAACAGTTTCATATTATCGCGGGCAAGTTGTTGCACCCGGGCACAGCGCTCGGCACGTTGCTGCTGGAACTGTGCCGCGGCGTCTGCCCTGCCGGAGGCAATCAGGTTGCTCAGCACCCAGGCATCTTCGATACCCATGGCGGCACCCTGAGCCAGAAACGGCAGCATCGGATGGGCCGCATCACCGATCAGAACAATCCGGTCACGATACCAGTTACTGATCGGGTCACGATCAAACAATGCCCAGCGGTAGCAGGTTTTCGGCTCGGCGTGGGAGAGCAGCTCGAACAAGGCCGGATCCCAGTCAGCGAAATCATGCAGCAGATCGCGCAGCGATGCCGGTGCATTCCAGGATTCCTCCTGCCAGTCGTTCTGTTCGCGCACGGCAACAAAATTTATCAGCTCGCCGCCGCGCAGGTAATAGATCACCACATGACCACCTGGGCCCATCCAGAGATTGGCCCAGGGAGCTGGCTGCAGCGACTCGGGTAACGCATCCCGGCGTAGCAGGCCTCGCCAGGCGACGTTGCCGGTAAAACGGGGCAGCTGGTTATCACGCACCACATAGTCCCGGCAGCGCGAGTGGATGCCATCGGCGCCAATCACCCAGTCTGCGGTGAGGCTGTCGCCGTGGCGGATCATCAGGGTGGCGGCATCCCCTTCGCTGATAATCGCCTCGACATGCTGGCTGGTGCGGAGGCAACTGGCATCGTTGGTCAGCACTGCATCAAGCAGCACCTGCTGCAGGTCGGCGCGGTGAATATGCAGGTAGGGAGAGTGAAAATTCAGCGCAGAAAATGGCAGCAGCGCCGATTCCTGACCGCTGCGCCAGTTAACACTGCGAATACCTTCCGGCAAAAAGCCTTTTGCCAGCAGTGCCGACTCCAGACCAAGTTGCCGTAACACTGACATGCCGTTCGGGCTGAGCTGCAAGCCGGCACCGATTTCCTTCAGGGCGTGGGACTGCTCCAGTACCACCGGCTTGAACCCGCGCTGCTGCAACGCCAGCGCGCAGGTCAGGCCGGCAATGCCGGCGCCAACAATAATGGCGGAAGGATGGGCGTCCACTGCAGGCGGGCTCCGTGAAAGTCAGGGTCTATTTATACGCCTGATGTCAGCCAGTTACACCGGGAAAGATGACGGAAATTGATCCTGATCAGCTTCCGTTCTGGTCCGGTTGGGTCTGCCACGGCCAACGCCCGGTCAGCTCGACTTCCAGGGTAAAACTGAGGAAGGTACGAATTGCGACCACGGCAGCAAGAATGCCAATGGATTCCAGTGTCAGATCGACGGCAACGGTGTGAATAATATCGGCGGCAATCAGCAACTCCAGGCCGAGCAGAATGCCTCTGCCGAGCTGTTGACGAAACTCAATGAACACAGCTTCACCCGGCAATCGGCGCAATAACTGTACCGCTGCCCGTAAAAGGGCATAGAAAGAAATCAACACAATCAGGCTGATGCCGAGTGCTTCTATGGCACCGGCTGAGTATTCGGCGAAGGGTGAAATCCAGTCAGACATCCGGTTCTCCTGAAATCCCGATGAGGCGTATGGTCAGCGATAACAGCGCTATTGCTTTGTCTCGTTGTCCCTGCGCTGATAATAATCCTTCAGACACTCTTCCTTGCTCGGCAGCGTAGACAGGTCATGAGGTACAACGCCGTCGCCTTCGAAAGCGGGCGACTGGGTCAGGTTGCGTGGGTCACACCAGTGACTCACATAATCGTCCGGATTGCTGTCATCATATGATCGCCAGCTATCACAGCCGGCGACTGTTGCAAGCAGTGCAACGGCGAACAATCTGCCAGCGCCAGAGCCGACTTTTCTCGCAAAGGTTCGTATCTCAGGACGTTTCATCTTTCGGGCCCACCCAGAAAAAAGGGTTGTGTGCGACTTCCCAAAGATACCCTTCGGGATCGGCGAAGTAACCTGCATAACCGCCCCACGATGTTTTCTCTGCCGGTTTGGTGATGGTGGCGCCTGCGGCCGCAGCTTGTACCAGTACGGCATCGACCTCGGCATCCGAGGCCACATTATGGGCGAGGCTGAACCCCGGGAACCCGGAAGAGTGGGCCGCCGCGGCCACGCGCGCATCTTCGGCGAGATCCTTGCGCCCGTACAAACCGAGCCAGCTGCCATTCAGGGGAAAGAAAGCGACTTCCGGCGGCGATTCCATGCGCGGGAAGCCGAGCCCCTGCTCGTAAAAGCGAACGGCGCGCGGCAGATCATCGACGCCGAGGGTGATCATACTGATGCGTGGCTTCATGCCGTTGTCTCCTGTTCCCGAAAGCCTGCCGCTGAATCGATTGTAGGCAGGTATCTGGCGCGAGCTCCACAAAAAAGCCGGCTTGCGCCGGCTTCATTGTATTCCTCAAGCGGGCCTTACTTCACCCGCGGGTCCAGTTCGGCCTTGCTGTAGCGGCTGGTCATGGCGTCCAGCGACAGCACCTTGATCTTGCTGGCCTGGCCAGCGGTGCCGAACGCTTCGTAGCGGGCCAGACAGATTTCCTTCATTGCCTTGGTAGCCACCGCCAGATACTTGCGCGGATCAAACTCGGCCTTGTTCTGGGCGAGGAAGCGGCGGATGGCGCCGGTCGAGGCCAGACGCAGGTCGGTATCGATATTGACCTTGCGCACGCCATGCTTGATGCCCAGAACAATCTCTTCCACCGGCACGCCGTAGGTTTCGCCGATTTCGCCGCCGAACTCGTTGATCACCTTCAGCCATTCCTGCGGCACGGAAGAAGATCCGTGCATGACAAGATGGGTATCCGGAATACGGGCATTGATGGCCTTGATGCGATCAATGGCCAGAATGTCGCCAGTCGGTGGGCGGCTGAACTTGTAGGCGCCATGGCTGGTGCCAATGGCAATGGCCAGCGCATCGACTTTGGTTTGCTTGACGAAATCCGCCGCTTCTTCCGGATCGGTCAGCAGCTGGCTGTGATCGAGCACGCCTTCAGCGCCGACGCCGTCTTCTTCACCGGCGGTGCCGGTTTCCAGCGAGCCGAGGCATCCGAGCTCGCCTTCCACGGAGACGCCGCAGGCGTGGGCAAAGTCGACCACGGTACGGGTAACGCGGACGTTGTAATCGTAATCGGTCGGCGTCTTGCCATCTTCGCCCAGCGAGCCGTCCATCATCACCGAGGAAAAGCCGAGCTGGATCGAGCGCTGGCAGATTGCCGGGCTGGTGCCGTGATCCTGATGCATCACCACCGGGATATGCGGAAATTCTTCAATCGCCGCCAGAATCAGGTGGCGCAGAAACGGCGCGCCGGCATATTTGCGCGCGCCGGCACTGGCCTGCACGATCACCGGGGAATCAGTCTGATCCGCCGCTTCCATGATGGCGCGCATCTGTTCCATGTTGTTGACGTTGAAAGCCGGCACGCCGTAGCCGAATTCGGCGGCGTGGTCGAGCAGTTGACGCATGCTGATCAGTGCCATGACAGGGCTCCCTTATTGACCGCGAGTTTCAAGAATGGCCACCGCCGGCAGCACCTTGCCCTCGAGGAACTCGAGGAAGGCGCCACCACCGGTGGAGATATAGGACACTTTATCGCTGATACCGTACTTGTCTACCGCTGCCAGCGTGTCACCGCCGCCGGCAATCGAGAAGGCATCGCTGTCGGCAATGGCCTCGGCCAGTTCACGGGTACCGTTGCCGAACTGATCGAACTCGAACACGCCAACCGGGCCGTTCCAGACAATGGTGCGCGCTTCTTTCATCAGCGCGGCAAAAACGTGGGCGGTTTTCGGGCCGACATCGAGAATCATGTCGTCATCGGCAACCTCATCGACATTCTTTACCGTCGCCACCGCCGTGGCGGCGAACTCCTTGGCCACCACCACATCCACCGGCAACGGAATCTGTACCTTGGCGGCAATGCGTTTGGCGGAATCGAGCAGGTCCGGTTCATACAGTGACTTGCCCACCGGCTTGCCGGCAGCGGCGAGGAAGGTATTGGCAATGCCGCCGCCGACAATCAGCTGGTCAACCTTGTCGGCCAGCGATTCGAGCAGCTCCAGCTTGGTCGATACTTTCGAGCCGGCAACAATTGCCACCAGCGGCTTCTCCGGTTTGCCCAGAGCGCGGCCGAGTGCATCCAGCTCTCCGGACAGCAGCGGGCCAGCGCAGGCAATCGGCGCGAACTTCGCCACACCGTGAGTAGAAGCCTGGGCGCGGTGCGCAGTGCCGAAGGCGTCCATGACAAACACGTCGCACAGCGCGGCGTATTGTTTGGACAGCTCTTCGTTATCTTTTTTCTCGCCCTTGTTGAAGCGAACATTCTCGAACAGCACCACTTCGCCTTCAGCCACTTCAACCCCGCCGAGGTAATCGCGGATCAGGCGCACTTCGCGGCCGAGCAGCTTGCCGAGGTGATCGGCCACCGGACGCAGCGAGGCGTCATCATCAAACACGCCCTCTTCCGGACGGCCCAGATGCGACATCAGCATCACTTTGGCGCCGGCTTCCATGGCGTGACGAATGGTCGGCAGGGACGCCTGAATACGGATATCCGAGGTCACACGGCCGTCCTTCACCGGCACGTTGAGATCTTCACGAATCAGGACGCGCTTGCCTTTCAGGTCCAGATCAGTCATCCGCAGGATGGTCATGGTGTGTCCTCAATTACGAATCAAGTGATGTGTGGTTGTTGTGCGCCAGAGCGTCGACCAGATCCAGCAGCCGGTTGGCGTAGCCCCATTCGTTGTCATACCAGGCGACGATATGAACCAGATCGCCCTGAATCCGCGTTTGCGTCGCGTCGTAAATCGCCGACTCCGGGCGATGATTGAAATCACTGCTCACCAGTTGCTCGGTGTTGTAACCGAACAGCTCCGGATGATTCTCGCTGGCCGTTTCAAACAGATGATCAATTTCGGCAACGGTCGGCGTGCGCCGAAGTGCCAGAGTCAGATCCACCATCGCCACATTCAGTGTCGGCACCCGGATCGAATCGCCGCTGATCCGGCCGGCCAGTTGCGGCAAAACCTTCTGCACCGCGCCGATGGCACTGGAGGTAGTCGGGACAATATTCTGCGCCGCCGCCCTGCCCCGGCGCGGATCGCGATGGACATGATCCAGCAGCGACTGATCCGAGGTGTAGGCATGGACCTCTTTCATCAGCACCTGTTCCACGCCGTACTCGCGATCCAGCAAGGCCAGCAGCGGAGCAATACATTGCGTGGTGCAGGAGGTGGCGGACAGCACCCGGTCGTTATCCTGCAGCGCCTCGTGATTGACGCCCCACACCATCAGGGCATCGGCATGATCAAACGGCACGGCGCCGATCATCACCCGGTCGGCGCCGGCGCGCAGATGTTCCGAGGCATGCTTGTGGCTGCGAAACTCGCCGGTACATTCCAGCACCAGATCCACGCCCATCTGCTTCCACGGCAGCCGCGACGGATCCGGTTCGTGCAGCAATTGCGGCGCATGATTGCCGACCCGCAGGCGGCCATTCACCAGTTCAACCTGTTCCAGAAACACACCATGGGCGGTGTCGTATTTGGTCAGGTACAAAAGATCTTCTGCGGAACCGAGATCATTGATCGCCACCAGTGCAAACGGCGCCACCCAGCCGCTCGCTTCGCGCTCCACGAGAGCGCGAACAAAAGAGCGGCCGATGCGGCCATAGCCGTTCAGGGCGATTTTCACGTCAGATCAGTTCCTCTACGGCACTGGCAACAGCGTCCGCGGTGATACCGAAGTGTTTGAACAATGCCGGCGCCGGCGCCGAAGCACCGAAAGTGCTCATGCCGATAATGCGGCCGTCGAGACCGACGAAGCGGTACCAGTAATCCTTGATGCCCGCTTCCACGGCAACGCGATTGCGCACCGCGGACGGCAGCACCGATTCCTGCCAGTTTTGATCCTGCGCCAGAAATTCTTCCACGCACGGCATCGACACCACGCGCACATTCTTGCCGGCCGCGCCCAGTTTCTCGGCGGCCAGCATGGCGATTTCCACTTCCGAACCGGTGGCAATAATGATCGCTTCCGGCGTGCCGCTGCCGGTTTGTGTCAGCACATAACCGCCGCGGGCAATCTCGGCCAGCTTGGCATCATCGCGCTTCATGCACGGCAGGTTCTGACGGCTGAACACCAGCGCGCTGGGGCCATCGGTGCGCAGAATCGCCTGCTTCCAGGACACCGCGGATTCGACCGTGTCGCACGGCCGCCAGGTGCGCATGTTCGGGGTCATGCGCAGGCTGGCCAGCTGTTCAATCGGCTGATGGGTCGGGCCGTCTTCGCCCAGACCAATAGAGTCGTGGGTATAAACCAGAATATTCGGCTGGCCCATCAGCGCCGCCATGCGCACCGCGTTGCGGGCGTATTCCATAAACACCAGGAAGGTGCCGCCGTACGGACGCATACCGCCATGCAGCACCATGCCGTTCATGATCGCGGTCATGGCGAACTCGCGCACGCCGTAATGAATGTAGTTGCCGTTGGCATCTTCACCGGTGATCGACTTGCAGCCTTTCCACACGGTGTTGTTGGAACCGCCAAGGTCAGCAGAGCCGCCGGTCAGTTCCGGCAGCAGCGGGCCAAACGCATCCAGCGTGTTCTGGCTGGCTTTGCGGGTGGCTACTTTCTCCATCTTTTCCTGACAGGCTTTAACAAAGGCATCCGCCTTGTCGGCAAAATCCGCCGGCAGTTCACCGGCCAGACGACGACGCAGCTCGGCGCCTTCCGCCGGGAACTTCGCCTGATAGGCATCCATCAGCTTGTTCCACTCGGCTTCGGCGGCATCGCCAGCGTCGCGCGCATTCCAGTCGGCATAAATGTCGGCGGGGATTTCAAACGGGCCGTGTTTCCAGCCAAGAGTTTCGCGCGCCAGAGCAATTTCATCGGCACCCAGCGGTGCGCCGTGACACTCTTCCTTGCCCTGCTTGTTCGGGCTGCCGAAACCGATCACCGTGCGGCAGCAGATCAGCGTCGGCTGCGTGGTGTTGGCGCGGGCCGTTTCCAGAGCGATGCGCACTTCTTCGGCATCATGGCCATCAACATGCGGAATCACCTGCCAGCCATACGCGCGGAAACGCTCAACGGTGTCGTCGGTAAACCAGCCTTCCACTTCGCCGTCGATGGAAATGCCGTTGTCGTCATAAAAGGCAATCAGTTTGCCAAGGCCAAGCGTGCCGGCCAGCGACGAGGCTTCGTGGGAAATGCCTTCCATCATGCAGCCGTCGCCGAGGAAGGTGTAAGTGTAGTGATCCACCACCGGGAAACCATCGCGATTGAAACGGGCGGCCAGCATTTTTTCTGCCAGCGCCATGCCCACGGCATTGGCAATACCCTGACCGAGCGGGCCAGTGGTGGTTTCCACGCCGGGGCATTCATGGTGTTCCGGGTGACCGGCGGTGGGGCTGTGCAGTTGGCGGAAGTTTTTCAGATCAGTAATGGAGAGGTCGTAACCGGTGAGATGCAGCAGGCTGTAAATCAGCATCGAGCCGTGGCCGTTCGACAAAACAAAACGATCACGGTTGGCCCAGCTCGGATTGCCCGGGTTGTGTTTCAGAAAACCGCGCCACAGCACCTCGGCAATATCCGCCATGCCCATCGGCGCACCCGGATGACCGGAGTTGGCTTGCTGAACGGCATCCATACTCAGCGCCCGGATGGCGTTGGCAAGTTCACGGGATCGGGTAACAGCGGTCATCAAACACTCCTGCTGGCTGGGGCGGTCCCGGAGGGGGCCTGAAATGGGGCGCTATTGTCGTTGATGGCGGGGTGTTGGGCAAACCCTGAGCGCCGGGCGTCAGACGATCTTTGGGGCGGGGTCTAAAGGGTTATAAAAGGGGGGGCTGAAGGGGGCTGCTCCTCAACAAGGCCTTGGTGGTATCCACCAGCTATGCCTTGATGGATTCTGCTCTCGGGAGTTACGCCGCCGGTTTCACATGGATCTGCAGGCCCAGCGCCTTGGCCACTTTCAGCACCGTGCTGAGTTGGGGGTTGCCCTCGGCTGACAGCGCCTTGTAAAGGCTTTCGCGCCCGAGGCCGGTCTCTCGCGACAGCTCCGTCATGCCCTTTGCCCGGGCAATATCGCCAAGCGCCATGGCGATAAAGGAGGCGTCTCCGTCGCTTTCCTCAATGGCAGCCTCCAGATAGGCGGCCATCTCCTCCGGGGTGCGGAGGTGTTTTGCTACGTCATAGTCGTGCAGTTTAGTTGCCATGGTCTGACTCCAGGCCCTTTGCCAATTCATAGGCCAGTTCAATATCGTCGCTCTGGCTGGACTTGTCTCCGCCACAGAGCAGGATAATCAGTACATCCTCCCGCTCTGTGTAATAGACCCGATAACCAGGCCCCACATCGATCTTCAGCTCAGACACGCCGTACCTGAGATGCCGATGCTTGCCCGGGTTGCCCAGCGCCAACCGCTGGATCCGGGTCTGCACCCGGGCCCGGCCGCCTATATCCTTTAAGCGATCCAGCCATTTCATGAACTGGCTGGTGGTCTGAATCCGTTTCATGCGATGAATTGTATCCCTTGAGATACGATTTGCAAGCAAAGCGATCAGTGCGCTGGCTTTGAGCCCCCAGCCCGAAACTCCCCCGGCGTCCCCCCACTCCAGCGCTTGAACGCCCGGGTAAAAGCACTCTGCTCCGAGAACGACAACAACTGCGCCACCTCGGCCAGGCTTACCCTCGGGTCCTCCAGATACATGCGCGCCAGTTCATAGCGGGTGTTGTCCAGCGCCTGCTGGAAGGTCAGGCCGCGATCCTGCAGGCGGCGTTGCAGGGTGGCGCGGGACATGGCCAGATCCGCGGCCACGGTTTCCAGCGACGGCGTGCCGACACTGAGCGCCCGGCCCAGCGCCCGCTGGAAGGCAGCAAGAAAGCGGTCCCCCGGGCTGATGGCGCGCTGCCGGGCGCTGGCCTGACGCTCCAGCAACCGGTGCAGCACCTGGTCGCGGGCGGCCAGCGGCTGCTGCAACAGGGTGCGGGAAAAGGTCATCGACGAGGTCCGGTCGCTGAAGCTCACCGGGCAACCAAAGAACGTCTGATAAGGCGCCAGCTGCGCCGGCGGCGCGCCGAGCAGGGTCACCGCCAGCGGCGATTCAGCGCTGCCGCTCAGGGTGCGGGCCAGCTGCAGGATGCCGGCAATGCCGGTTTCATAACCAAGCCGGGCCAGCTCCAGCAGCGCCGGCGGCGTTGCCTGCTGCGGCGTCCAGAACAGGGTGATGCGATCCGCCTGCTGCTCGACGCGCACATCAAAGCCCTGCCACATCAGCGGATGAAAGCGCAGCAGCTGATCCACCAGCTCGCCAAGGTTGTCGCAGGACAGCGCCAGATACGCCAGCACCCCGGCATGCTCCGGCTGCATAAAGCGGGCAATCTCCAGCCCCAGCGCCGGCCGCGGGTAATCCTGCTGGATCAGCATCAGGCAGGTGGCCCACTCCACCACGGTGATGCGGCCGTCCTCCTTCCAGCGCGCCAGCCGCGCCCGGCACTGCGGCGCCTTCAGCCCGTGCGCATCGAGAAAGCTGGTCAGCACCCCGCCGAGGGAGCCGCTAAGGGTGGCGAGTGTCGTCATGAGGCGAAATGTCAAACGGATGAGGCAATCTGTCAATAGCGCCGCCGGCGTAACTGGAACACTGCCCCTGTCACGCCGCCCAAGCCAAGGAGCCCAGCCATGACCAGCCAAGCCACCCTGCCCACCGACCGCACCCTGCCGCGCGCCAGCTCCGCCGACCGCGCCATGGCCCTTGGCGGCCTGCTGATCGGCGGCAAGCTGGAGCAGAAGCTGCTCGATCGCGTGGTGCGCAAACAGGGCGACCTGATTTCCACCTGGGTGCCCGGCTTCGGCAAAACCGTCATGGTGCTCGACCCGCAATCCGTGCGCGACATGGTCACCTGCCCGCACGGCGCCCTGATCAGCGGGCGCGGCAACGCCGTGCTCCAGTTCCTGTACGGCAACACCTCCATGTTTCTGGTGGATGGCCCGTCCCACCACCGCCTGCGCCGCCTGCTGGTGCCGCCGTTCCGCAACCGCGACACCCTGGCCAGCTACGCCCGCATCATGGAAACCGTGGCCGAAGACATGCTCCGCCACCTGCCGACAAACAAACAGTTCGCCCTGCTGCCGGAACTGCGCCACGCCATGCTCGAAATCATCCTGCAGGTGGTGTTCGGCCTCACCGACGAACAGCGGCTGGCGCCGTTCTGCGCCGCCATGACCGAGCTGCTGGATATCTCCACCTCCACCAGCTCCGGCCTGCGCGACATCCTGAAAAAACAGTACGGCATCAAATGGCCGCGCCTGCAAAACGCCCTGCAACGCAGCGACCAACTGATCTACGCCGAAATCCGCCGCCGCCGCGCCGCCCCGACCCTGGCCGACGGCGACGACATCCTCGCCCTGCTGCTGCGCACCACCACCGAAGAAGGCGACCTGCTCAGCGACAAGGAAGTGCGCGACCAACTGGTAACCCTGCTGATCGCCGGCCACGAAACCACCGCCACCACCCTGGCCTGGGCCGTCGAACTGCTGCTGCAAAACCCGCAAGCACTGGAAAAAGTGCGCCAGAGCATCCGCGACAGCCATGCAGGCGGGGACGACAGCTACATCGACGCCGTAATCAGCGAAACCCTGCGCCTGCGCCCGCCGATCCCGGTGTTCTCACGGGAAGTGGCGGAAGACTTTTCCCTGCAGGGCCACCGCATCCCCAAAGGCACATTGTTAGTGGCGCACATCGGCTACATCCACCAGCGCTATGATCACTTTGAAAACCCGCAGACCTTCCAGCCGGAACGCTTCCTCGGCAAGCGGCCGGAGATCAATTACTACGCGCCTTTCGGCGGCGGCTTGCACAGCTGCATTGGCAATCATTTTGCCGCGCTGGAAGTGCGGGTGTTTTTGAAGGTGATGTTTGGCAAGGGGGAGTTCAGCTGCAAGCGCAGAGCGGAGCGGGAGAAGCGGCAGACTATTTTGAATCTGCCGGGGAAGGGGGTGAGGGTTGTGTTTAAGGGGATGAAGTAGCCGCTGCTCTATGAACTCAAGATGCGGCCAGATTTCTCCCTACTGTCCCGCAGGACAGTCAGCGCTCATCTTGACCGGACTTGCCAAGCTGTTGCCGCAACCACGTTGGACTGCGGCGCATCGGCAAAACCGCGACGACGGTTATGTTGCTGTCATCGAGCTGGTAATAGATCGCGTAGGGAAAACGGCGGGCCAGCAGTCGATAAACGCCGAAATGCTTTTCGTGAACGCCGGCATAGATGCAAAGGGATTCGATATCAGAGATCAGACTATCGAAGAACCAGCTTCCGACGCCGGGTTGAAGGCCGTCATAGAATGCCTTGCCTGACAACAAATCCTGCCGCGCCTCCTCCGTGAGACGAATATTCTGCATGCCTACTCCCTGCGGCTGGCTTTGAGCTCTTCCAGAGACACGTAATCGGCATTGCCCTCGGCAATGTTCCCCAGACGGCGGGCGAGCACCGCCTGATGCCAGTCCGGCGAAACCGGTTCGACCGTCTCGTGTACCAGTGCGTCCCAAAGGCTTTCCATGGCCTGCAGGCGCTGCTGACGGGTCATCTTGCTGATGGTGTCCGCGTCCATTGATGCCTCCTTTATTCTGGCAGTCGGTCAGGGGCAGGATCACCCGGGTACCGCGCCAGCATTGGATTGTGCCGCACATCCGGCGGGTTTGTCCCATGTGCCGGTGCCCCGGAGACTTCTGGCTACAAGGCATTCAATATCGAAAATAATTGATATTGGCTGTCATCCAGCGTAAAGTCCGCCCCCATGTCACTGACCCAAGCCATCGCTCACCCCTCTGCAGACCGGGCCCCGTCCCTTGAGCCGCTCGAACAGCTGCTCTGGGCCGCCGGCGACAGCCTCCGGTTATCGGTGCTGCAGGTGTTGGGGCAGAGCAGTTTCGGGGTGCTGGAGCTGTGCGAGATCTGCGATATGCGCCAGCCGGCGATGAGTCATCACCTCAAGGTGCTGGCCGAGGCCGGGCTGGTGGAGCGGCGTCGCGAGGGCAATGCGATCTGGTATAGCCGCAGCCTGGCCAGTGATGCGCTGCATCAGGCGCTGCTGGACCGGATCGATGAGGTGCCGCCGGATGGCGAGCTGGCCGGGCGTCTGGCCCAGGTGCAGGCGCGCCGGGCGGAGCATAGCCGGGTGTGGTTTGAGCGTTATGCCGGTGAGGCGGGTCAGGAAGAGCTGATCGCCGCCTATGAGGATTACGCCGATCTGGCGCTGGAGCTGGCCCTGCGCAGTGTGCCCGAGGGCGAGCTGGCGATCGAGATCGGCCCCGGCGATGGTGCCTTTATGCAGGCGCTGTCGGGTCGCTTCCGGCGCCTGATCGGTTACGAGAATGCCCCGGCCCAGTTGGCCCGGGCCGAGCGGCAGCTGGCCGACGCAAAAGTGCAAAACGCCACGCTCATATTGGGCGAGTGGCCGGCGGCGGCGCCGGACGAGGCGGAAGCGGATCTGGTGGTGCTGAATATGGTGCTGCACCACATGCCCGCCCCCGCCGACAGCCTGCGCGCCGCGGCGCGGCGGCTGAAGCCGGGCGGCACCTTGCTGGTGACGGAACTGTGCCGGCATGAAGAACACCGCGCTCACGACACCTGTGGTGATCTGTGGCTCGGTTTTGAAGAGCAGGAATTACTGGCCTGGGCAAAGCGCGCAGGTCTTGAGCAGAACGAAGTGCAGTATCTGGCACAGCGTAACGGTTTTCAGGTGCAGGTGCGCACCTTTGAACGTAGCGGTGAGAAGTAAACGTGATCACCGTTTTAACGATTAACCAGCAACATATGACCATGGAGTACGACCAACGATGAGCGAATATTCTGTTTTCACTTCCGAGTCCGTGTCCGAGGGCCATCCGGATAAAATGGCGGACCAGATTTCGGACGCCGTACTGGATGCGATCATCGAACGAGATCCGCATGCCCGTGTGGCCGTGGAAACCATGGTGAAGACCGGTATGGCGATCATCGCCGGTGAAGTCACCACCAACTGTTATGTCGATCTGGAAGATATCGTCCGCGGCGTGATCACCGATATCGGTTACAACTCCTCTGACGTCGGCTTCGACGGCGCGACCTGTGCGGTGCTTAACGCCATCGGCAAGCAGAGCTCTGATATCTCCATGGGCGTGGACGAGAAAGAAGACAAGCAGATCGGCGCGGGTGACCAGGGCCTGATGTTCGGCTTTGCCACCAACGAAACCGACACCCTGATGCCGGCACCGCTGTTCTATTCACACCGCCTTGTTGAGCGTCAGGCGAAACTGCGCAAGAACGGTGTGCTGCCGTGGCTGCGTCCGGACGCCAAGAGCCAGGTCACCATGCGCTATGAAAACGGCAAGCCGGTGGCGATTGACGCGGTGGTGCTGTCGACCCAGCACAGCCCGAACATTTCGCTTTCGGACCTGCGCGAAGCGGTGCTGGAAGAAGTGATCAAGCCGGTACTGCCGGCCGAGTGGCTGCACGACAAGACTCTGTACCACATCAACCCGACCGGCAACTTCGTGATCGGTGGGCCGATGGGTGACTGTGGTCTGACCGGCCGCAAGATCATTGTCGATTCCTACGGTGGTATGGCCCGTCACGGTGGCGGCGCCTTCTCCGGCAAGGATCCGACAAAGGTTGACCGTTCCGCTGCCTATGCTGGCCGTTATGTGGCGAAGAATATTGTTGCTGCGGGTCTGGCGGCGAAGTGCGAGATTCAGGTGAGCTACGCCATTGGTGTGGCGGAGCCGACCTCGATCTCGATCAACACTTTCGGCACCGGCAAGGTGGGTGATGATGTGATCATCAAGCTGGTGCGGGAAATGTTTGACCTGCGTCCGCGCGGCATTATCGAAATGCTCGACCTGCGTCGTCCGATCTACCGGGAGACTGCAGCTTACGGCCACTTTGGTCGTGAACTGCCGAACTTCACCTGGGAGAAGACGGACAAGGCGGACGAGCTTCGTAAGGCGGCTGGTCTTTAAAAAAGCAGGACTGTCAGGCGGGCTTTGTTGGTGCTGACGGTCCTGTGCGGGCACTGAGGTTGATTGGCTTTTCCGGGACACGCACGAGTACGTCCATGTAGCTCCTCTCCGCCATCCATGGCTCCGAGGGTCCCGGAAAAGCCAATCAACCTCAGTGCTGGCGAGTTAGGTGGGTGATTCGCCTGACAGATTTGGTTTTTTGCCTTCGCTTCGAGGGGCGCTGCAGCGGCTGGACCGCGAGGCTCGAAGTGATCGGAACAATAATAACGGCGCCCATTCGTCCGAAAACGAATGGAGAGAACCATGAACGCAGAAGCAAAAGTGAAGCAGGATTATAAAGTCGCTGATATTTCCCTGGCCCAGTGGGGTCGCTCGGAGATCGAGATCGCCGAAACCGAAATGCCGGCGCTGATCACCATCCGTGAGAAGTATCGCGCTGCCCAGCCGCTGAAAGGCGCCCGCATCATCGGCTGCATTCACATGACCATCCAGACCGCCGTGCTGATCGAAACCCTGCAAGCGCTGGGTGCGGAAGTGCGCTGGTCCAGCTGCAACATTTTCTCCACCCAGGATCACGCTGCTGCTGCGATT
Source organism: Alcanivoracaceae bacterium (assembly GCA_023146255.1). GTDB lineage: Bacteria > Pseudomonadota > Gammaproteobacteria > Pseudomonadales > Alcanivoracaceae > PGZG01. The sequence goes on along the minus strand of JAGLCJ010000010.1, from coordinate 68,991 downwards.
GCCGCCGCCGGCACGCCGGTGTTTGCCTGGAAAGGCGAAACCGAAGAAGAGTACATGTGGTGCCTGGAGCAGACCTGCCGCGACGCCAATGGCAAGCTGTGGGATGCCAACATGATCCTCGACGACGGCGGCGACCTGACCTGGTACATCCACGACACCTACCCGCAGATGCTCGACAAGATCCACGGCATCACCGAAGAAACCACCACCGGTGTGCACCGTCTGATCGAAGCGCTGCGCAAGGGCACGCTGAAAGTACCGGCGGTGAACGTCAACGATTCCGTCACCAAGAGCAAGAACGACAACAAGTACGGTTGCCGTCACTCTTTGAACGACGCCATCAAGCGCGGCACCGACCATTTGCTGTCCGGCAAGAAGGCGCTGGTAGTTGGCTATGGCGACGTCGGCAAGGGCTCGGCCCAGTCGCTGCGTCAAGAAGGCATGATCGTCAAGATCACCGAGATCGACCCGATCTGCGCCATGCAGGCCTGCATGGACGGCTTCGAAATCGTTAGCCCGTTTATAAACGGTATCGACGACGGTTCTGAAGCCTGCATCGACAAGGCGCTGCTTGCCAACACCGATCTGCTGGTCACCACCACTGGCAACGTCAACGTTTGCAACGAGCGCATGCTGCGCGCCATCAAGAAAGGCGCCGTGGTTTGCAACATCGGTCACTTCGACAACGAAATCGACACCGCCTACATGCGCAAGAACTGGCAGTGGGAAGAAGTGAAGCCGCAGGTGCACAAGGTTTGGCGCAACAAGGCCGACAACGACTTCCTGCTGCTGCTGTCGGAAGGCCGTCTGGTCAACCTGGGTAACGCCACCGGCCACCCGAGCCGGATCATGGACGGCTCCTTCGCCAACCAGGTGCTGGCGCAGATGTACCTGTTCGATCAGGCCTACGCCAACCACAGCGACACCGTCAAAGAGAAAATGCTGAAAGTAGAAGTACTGCCGAAGCATCTCGACGAAGAAGTGGCGCGTTACATGGTGCAGGGCTTCGGCGGTGTGATCACCAAGCTGACCGAGAAGCAGGCGGAATACATCGGCGTTACCGTCGAAGGCCCGTTCAAGCCGGAAAGCTACAAGTACTGATTGCTCGTTGTAGTCAGAACATCGTTGCAGGAAACAGGTGATGTGAGGCTGCCCGAGTGGTGGCTTCCTTCCGGGACCCTCGGAGCCATGGATGGCGGAGAGGAGCTACAGGGACGTACTCGTGCGTGTCCCGGAAGGAAGCCACCACTCGGGTAGCCGGGTCGCTCACTGCCACCCCCACCGCACCGAAAAAAGAGAACAACCCATGAAACCCAGAATCAGTTTCGAGTTCTTCCCCCCAAAGACCGACGAAGGCCTGGAAAAACTCATTAACGTCCAGCAGAAACTGCTGAAGAAAAACCCGGAATTCTTCTCCGTTACCTACGGCGCCGGCGGCTCCACCCGGGACCGCACCTGGACCACGGTGATGAAAGTCCGCGAAGCCGGCATTGATACCGCCCCGCATCTTTCTTGCGTCGGTCAAAGCCGCGAAGAACTGGTCGAGCTGATCGAAAAATACCGCGAGGCTGGCATTAGTCGCATCGTTGCCCTGCGTGGCGACCTGCCCTCCGGCATGGGCCACGGCCAAAGCGAACTGCGCTACGCCGACGACCTGGTGAAGCTGATCCGCGAAGTCAGCGGCGATCACTTCCACCTGGAAGTCGCCGCCTACCCGGAAATGCACCCGCAGGCGCGCTCGTTCAGCGACGACATCGATCACTTCAAACGCAAGATCGATGCCGGCGCCAACAGCGGCGTCACCCAGTATTTCTACAACGCGGAAGCCTACGGCTTCTTTATGGATCAGCTGGAAAAGCGTGGCGTCACCGCCCCGGTAGTGCCCGGTATCATGCCGATCACCAACTACGCCAACCTGGTGCGCTTCTCCGACGCCTGCGGCGCAGATATTCCGCGCTGGATCCGCAAGAAGCTGGAAGAACTGCAGCACGATGAAGTGTCACTGAAAGCGTTTGGCGAAGAAGTCGTCACCCGTCTGTGCGAACGCCTGCTCGCCATGGGCGCGCCGGGCCTGCACTTCTACACCATGAACCAGTCCGCCGCGAACCTGAAAGTGATCGACAACCTCGGTCTGTAGATTGGCAGATTGCTGAAACAGAAAAGCCCCCGAAAGGGGGCTTTTTATTAGTGCGCCGCCACCTTGAGATGGCGCAGGAAATGCCACACCACCAGCATCGCCACCAGCACAATCGCCACACTGATCCCGGCATTCACATGCAGCGCCTGAGTAAAGGCCACGCCGGCCTGAGCGCTGATGCCCTGCCCCGCTTCACCAAGTTGCTCTGCCACCGCCAACGCGCCGCCGAGTGTATCTGCCGCGCTCTCGCGATCAGCAGCGGACAGGTCCGTCGGCAATGTCAGCAGCATCTGCTGCCGATAAACAAAACCACCGATACTGCCAATCACTGCAATGCCCAGCGCCATGCCCATTTCCGCCGCCGTTTCCGATGTGGCAGAAGCGGCGCCGGCCTTTTCCGGCGGCGCGGAGCTGACCACCATATCGGTGCCAAGAATCATCATCGGCATGGCGCCAGCGCCCATGGCAATGGTGCCAATCACCACCAATGCTGCGGCGTGATCACCACCTGCCTGCGTCATCAGCACCATGCCGGCAGCGGTAATTAACAGACCGCTGCTGATTAGAGCAGCGGGCCGTATGCGCTGTGCGAGAGTTGGCACCAGCATGGCACCGACAATCTGCACGATCGCCGAAGGCAGAATCAGCAGCCCCGCATGCAACGGCGACATGCCAATCACGCCCTGCAAGTACTGGAAGATCATCAGCCAGATACCGGAGAAAGACAGCACGACCAGCAGCAGCGACAACACCGACACGGTAAAGGTGCGATTGCGGAAAAGGTTGATATCGAACATCGGATCAAGCAACTGGCGTTGGCGACGCACAAACAACATGCCGATCATCACACCGCTGATCGCCACCAGAAATGCAGTCAGGTTCAGGCCATTGCGGGCGATATCCTTGAGCCCGTAAATCACCGCCAGAATCATGGTCACGGCGAGCAGTGCGCTCAGCAGGTCAAGGCGGCCGGCTTTTTCATCGCGAAACTCGGGCAGCAGTAGCGGCCCGCTGATCAATAGCACCAGCATCACCGGCACACCAAGCAGAAACACCGAACCCCACCAGAAGAACTCCAGCATGGCACCACCCACCAGCGGGCCGATGGCGCTGCCGACCATAAAGCCGGTCATCCATACGGCAATGGCGCGGGTGCGTTCGCCTGGGTCATGGAACATATTGCGAATCAGCGACAGCGTTGATGGCATCAAGGTGGCGCCGGCAATGCCAAGCAATGCTCGAGTGACAATCAGCATGTTGGCGGTGCTGGAGAACGCTGCCATCACTGAGGCAATACCAAACAGCGCGGCACCGATCATCAGCAGCTTGCGTCGGCCAATGCGATCGCCGAGCGTGCCCATGGTGATCAGAAAGCCGCCGATCATGAAGCCGTAGATGTCCAGTATCCACAACAACTGAGAGCTGGTCGGTTTCAGGTCGGCGCTTAAATGCGGCACGGCAAGATGCAGTACCGTCATGTCCAGCGCCAGCAGAATAGTTGGCAAAACCAGAACGGCGAGAGCTATCCACTCTCGCCGCCCGGCTTTACCGACACAGCTTTCCTTGTCGGTCATTGCTTGTCTCAGTGAGCGTTCGCCACGCTGGCCTGCAACTGTTCGGCCTGAAGGTCACGGCCAAGATACAGATAAATTGCCGGCACGATAAACAACGTAAACGCGGTGCCGATGGTCATGCCGGTGGAGACCACCAGGCCCATGGCAAAGCGCGCGCCGTTACCCGGACCGGTGGCGATCAGCAGCGGAATCATCGCCAGCACCAGTGCCGCGGTGGTCATCAGTACCGGGCGCAGACGAATGGAAGAAGCCTCTTCAATTGCCTGACGTCTGCTTCTGCCCTCTTCCTGCAGCTTGTTGGCAAATTCCACGATCAGGATACCGTGCTTGGAAATCACCCCGATCAGTGTCACCAGTCCCACCTGCGTATAGATATTCAGGCTGGCGCCGGGGAACGGTTCATACTGGAAGCCGAGAATCCCGCCGAGCATGCCGCCAATGCCGTTGATGATGGTGACGATATTCAGCGCCAGCATCGCTCCGCATACCGACATGGGTACGGTTACCAGCATGATGATCGGGTCGCGCCAGGATTCGAACTGCGCCGCCAGCACCAGATAGATAATCACCAGTGCGAAGAAGAAGGTCACCACCAGGCCACCACCTTCGGTCTTCAGCTGTCGTGCCTGGCCGGCATAGTCCACGGTGTAACCCGGCGGCAGCACTTCTGCTGCAGCCTGATCGAGCACTGCCAGCGCATCGCCCAGGGTCACGCCCGGACGCGGTACGCCGGAAAGCGTCACTGCGTTCAGCTGCTGGAAGCGCTTCAGCTGCTGCGGCTCCACCATCTCGCGCAGGCTGACAATGGTCGACAACGGAATCAGTTCGCCGGCGCCGGTGCGGATGTAGTACTGCTCCAGCTGCGAGGCGGTCAGGCGGTCACTGCGCTGCACCTGCGGAATCACCTTGTAGGAACGGTTCTCCAGCGAGAAGCGATTGGCAAAGCCGCCGGACAGCATGGCGCCGAGCTCAAGACCGATCTGCTGCATGCTGATGCCGAGCGTGGCCGCTTTTTCGCGATCAATCATCACGTCGATGCGCGGCTTGTCGATCTTCAGATCCTTGTCGATAAAGATGAACTTGCGACTGCCATAGGCGCGCATCAGGATCTCATCGGCCAGTTCGATCAGGTTCTCGGCCGACTCGGTGGAGCCGATCACGAACTGCACCGGCGGGCCGCCGCCGGCGCTGGGCAGTGACGGCGGCACAAAGCTGAACAGCTGCACACCGGCGATTTGCGCCAGCTGCTGATCAATCGATTGCTGCACCGACATGGTGTTGCGATCGCGCTCGTTCCACGAGTTCAGCACGAAGCCGGCGAAGGCGCTGTTGGTGGCCGCCCCTGCCCCGCCGATACCGTTCAGCAGGAACAGGTTCTCCACTTCCGGCAACTCTTCGGCAATGGTGTTCATCTGCCGGGTGTAGGTTTCCAGATAATCCAGCGTCATGCCCGGATCGCCCTGGGCAATCGCCAGCACAAAGCCCTGGTCTTCCTGCGGTTCCAGTTCGTTCGGTGTCGACACAAACAGGAAGTAGCAGCTCACCAGTACGATCAGGCCGAACACCAGAATCACCTGCTTCTCGTCCAGTGCACTGTGCAGTTTGCGCTGGTAGCTGTTCTGCAGAATGGTGAACTTCTTGTCGAGCCAGGCTTCAACGCCGGTTTTGCCTTCGCCATGCGGGTGCGCCTTGAGCAGCTTGGCGCACATCATCGGCGACAGCGTCAACGCGATAATGCCGGACAGCAACACCGCGCCAGCGAGCGAGAAAGCGAACTCGACAAACAGCGTGCCGGTCAGGCCGCCGAGGAAACCGATTGGCAGATATACCGCCACCAGCGTGGTGGTCATGGCCACCACCGGCCAGGCCAGCTCGCGGGCACCGCGAATGGCCGCGTCCATCGGTTCCATGCCGTCTTCGATATGCCGGTGAATATTTTCCAGCACGATAATGGCGTCATCGACGACGATACCGATCGCCAGCACCATGGCCAGCAATGTCAGCAGGTTGATCGAGAAACCCATCAACAACATCAGGAACAATGCGCCGATCATCGACAGCGGCACTGCCACGGTCGGAATCAGCACTGACCGCACTGAACCGAGGAAGCCGTAGATCACGATAATGACGATGATGATCGCTTCGATGATGGTCTTGATTACCTCATCGATGGAGTCCTCGATATAGCCGGTGCTGTCGTAGGGAATATCGCCGCTCAGACCTTCCGGCAGCTGCGGGAAGATTTCATTTTCCAGTACCACCCGCACCGCACCGATCACATCCAGCGCGTTGGCATCGGGTGCGACATTGATGCCCATAAAGGTGGCCTGCCGGCCATTGAACGACACCGAGGTGGCGTAGGATTCCGAACCGAGTTCAATCTCGGCGACATCGGCAAGGCGAACAATGGCATCATCATTGGCGCGTACCACCAGCTGGCGGAATTGTTCGGCGCTGTTCAGGTCGGTGGCGGCGGTCAGGTCAACACCGATCATGGTGCCCTTGGTCGAACCGACTGCGGATAGCACGTTGTTGGCCTGCAGCGCGCCGTAGACATCACTGGGAGTAATGCCCAGCGCGGCCATCCGGTCCGGTTGCAGCCAGATGCGCATGGCAAAGGTACGGTCGCCAAGAATCTGCGCGCGCTGCACGCCCGGCACCGTGGTCAGCTTCGGCTGAATGACCCGAACGATGTAATCGGTGATCTGGTTGTTATCCAAAACCTCCGACGAGAACGACAGATACATGGCGGAAATGGTGTCACCCACCGCCAGTTCCACCGTCGGCGATTCCGATTCCTGCGGCAGCTGGCTGCGCATCTTGTTCACTTTCGCGACGATCTGCGTCAGCGCTTCGTTGGGATCGTAATCCAGCCGGATAAAGGCCTGAATTGACGAAGCGCCCTGCACGGAAGTGGAGGTCAGGTAATCAATGCCGTCGGCACTGGCGATTTCCTGTTCCAGTGGCGTGGTAATAAAGCCCTGAATCAGGTTGGCGTCGGCGCCAACATAGACGGTGGTCACGGTGACCACCGCATTCTGCAGCTGCGGGTACTGGCGCACGTTCAACTCGAACGCGGCGCGCAGGCCGAGCAACAGGATCACCAGACTGACCACGCTGGCCAGTACCGGTTTGCGAATAAATATCTCGGTAAAGTTCATACCCGACCTCAGGAGTTGTCAGGACGTGGATCGGCTTCGGCAGACGGCTCGATCTCGTTGTTGATGATTACCGTGGAGTCGTTGCGCAGTTTCAGCAGGCCGCTGGTGGCGACGCGCTCGCCGGCCTTCAGGCCATCGATCACGGCGACCAGATCGCCGCGCTCGCTGCCGGTCTTGACGAAGCGACGCTTGACGATCAGGGTCGGCTCCTTCTCTTCCTCGGCGCCCTCGCCTTCTTCTGCAGTTTCTTCTTCCTTTTCGGTAATCACATAAACCGAATTGCCATAGGGAGCGAACTGAATCGCGGTGCGCGGCACCACCACCACCTGTTCGGAATCCGCCAGACGGATGCTGATGCGGGCGAACATGCCCGGGCGCAGCTTCTGTTCATCGTTACGGAAGGTGGCCTGAACATTGAAGTTGCGGGTGGCTGAATCGACGCCCGGTTCAATCGCAGAGATCTCGCCGGTGAACACGTCGTCGGGCATGGCGCTCAGACTGGCACGTACGGCAAGCCCCGGTTGCAGCAGGGACTGATCACGTTCCGGCAACGAGAAGTTGACGTAAATCGGGTTCAGCTGTTGCAGCGTAACCACGGCGTTGCCCGGATTCAGATACTGGCCGAGGTCGACCTGACGAATGCCGAGTTTGCCGCTGAACGGCGCGCGAATGGTTTTCTGTGCGACTCGCTCGCGTTGCGCATTGGCGGTGGCAAGAGCCTGATCGCGTTCGCTTTGCCGGCGGTCGAGTTCCGAACGGGAAATCGAACCCTGCTTGAACAGGGTCTGGAATCGCTCGTATTCCTGCTCGGCAAGCCGCGCCGCTGCTTCCAGTGCTTTCAGCTGGGCGCTGTCGGTGCGCGCATCCAGCGACACCAGTGCGGCGCCCTCTTTTACGTCGTCACCGGAGCTGAAATGGATTTTTTCCACTTCGCCGGCCACCTGGGTGGTGACTTCCACGCCGTTCACCGCGCGTACCGTGCCGACCGCATCCAGCGCCAGTACCCACTCATCCGATTTCGCTTCGGTGGCGGTGATGGTGGCCGGTGGCATCGGCATGTTGTCGAAGAACTGGTTCATGCCGAAGTTCAGAAAGCCCTTCAGTCCGAACACCAGACCGAACACCACAGCACAGGCCACCAGCATGAGGATCATGCGTTTACTCATGGGACATTTCCTCGTTTCCGTAAATCGTCAAAATCCGTTGTAGGAGCCGCCGATCGGCGGCGAAGCCGTTGCCGCCACCGCTTGGTAAAAATCGCGGTCGGTCGACCGCTCCTACAGGTTCTTGCAGCCGTTCTGGTCCTGACACAGGTCGGCAAATACATTGCGCTGGATACGTTGCACCAATGCTTCCAGCGCCTGCTCATCAAACGGGTCTTGCTGCGGTTGCCAGCCAAGGCCGTTCAGCAGGGCATTCAGTTGTCGCAGCAGCATCCGGTACGGGTCGCGCAGGTTATAGAGCTCCAGCACCCCTTCGGCGTGAACGAGGTTGTGCATGCCCAGCGTCATGGTCCACTGGCCCAGGGTCATTTCCAGCAGCGGCCGGCCATGCGGGTCGAGATCACCGGCGGCCACCGCGTCTTCAATAATGCGTTGCACGGCATCGCCCATCGGCTTGCTGGTTTCCAGCAGCTGCTGGCGGCGCTTTGCCGAAGCGGCCTGCCAGACCACCTCGGTAAAGACGAACTGGGCCAGCCGGAAATGCTCCGGGTAATGATGGGCAAAGATGATGTCGCCGACGGCGATACCGAAGATTCGCTCCCGGGTGGGGGCGTCCCAGGTCACCAGACGGTTGAATATTTCGACTCTTTTGTCGACAAGTTCGCTGCAAATCGCGACCAATAAGTCCTCTTTCGAGGCAAAGTGCTGGTACAGGGTGCCGGTGGCGTAGTCGCAGGCGCGGGCCACCTTGGCCATCTGCAGGCTGAGCAGGCCGTCCTGACAGATCTGCTCCCGGGCGGCGCTCAGGAACAGCTGCTCGCGCTCGGCGAGTTGGCGTTCCTTGCGGTCCTGAATGGCCATGGGAAGGGGCCCGGTTGCGATAAGGGGGAATGATTCTGAATCCGGTTCAGAAAATGAGCAAGGTTCGGTTTCGCGGTTTTACAAAGCTTTAATGCTTCCGCGGCTGATCGTCAGGCTGCTGCAAAGGCGCTAATGGCCAGAATTGGGCCAGTTTTGGCCATAAAGGTGTCCCGCCTCGACCTATGCTTGCACCTTCGTTCCGTAACCACCCTGCAAGCCCGAGAAGAACAAAAGGAGGCACGATGAAAAAGCTGACCCTGCTACTGGCCGCATTGACCCTGACCGCACTGAGCCCGATGGCCAGCGCCTATTTGCCGCTGATTGATAACCAGCCGCTGGCCACAAAATCGTGCCCGCTGGACCGGGCGGTCTCGACCGAATCCTGGTTCGGCCGGATCGGCTCCATCAACGTCAAATGCGTGGTCGACAATATCGATGTGGTCTACACCGTCACCGTGCCGCCGGGCTGCGAGAAAGGCGGTTGCGGGATGATCTTCGACAACCACGGCATGTCCATGAACGCCAACGTGGAAAACGCCGGCACCAAGCTGCGCCAGTTCGGCTGGACCGCCACCCGCTACGGCGCGCCAACACCCTTTATTGTGGTGCAGCCGAACCTGACCGACGTGTTTGACCGCTACAAGATCATTGATACCGATTCGTTTGCCGGCGGCGCCTATTACAACGAGGTGCCGAATATCGCCTACTTCACCCAGCATATGTATGACGTCTACAAGGTGGATCGCCGTCGCACCCACATGTACGGCTTCTCCCGCGGCGGCAATACCGTTAACGCCATCTATTGTGAACTGGGCCTGCGCGATCTGTTCGCCAGCTACGCCATGGGCGGCCAGGATTTCCGTTGTGGGCTGGACAAGCCGATCCTGATTCTGTCCGGCGACGATGATCTGAATCACCCGGATGCCATCGACAATGCCGAGGCGCAGGTCAGGGCCATGAGTGGCGTGGTGAGCAAGACGATCTTTAATGATCCGGGCTATTCAACGCCAAACTGGGTGTTCACCTGGGGCGGGTTGCAGCGCAAGGGCCGTCACCACCATATGCGTTTCACGGTGGGCGGCAAGATCATGGAAACCATCCGCCACAGCGGCAGCACCCTGCCCCTGCTTGGCCACTGCCACCCGACCAGTGACTACAATAACTGGCTGAACTGCTACGCCAACATGGAAACCGGCCGCAAGCTGATCGATTTCTTTATCCAGAATCCGCGCTGATTTGCGGCCGCGCTACGGCCTTGCGGGATGCCGTGGGGCCGGCGTCAGAATGCCTCGAGCACCCGGTTCAGATGACGGATGCCCAGCGCGGAACAGCCTATATTACTGGCCTCCGTGGTAAGTAACTGCTTGCTACGCAGCGATACCAGGGTGGCGGACAGGCTCTCCAGCGGCAGCCCGGTGCGCTCTTCGAACAGTCTTGCCGGCGCACCCTCGATCAGCCGCAGGGTATTAAGGAAGTACTCCATCGGCAGCTCATCCGGTTCCAGCCAGCGCTGCTGGCGGGTGCGGTCGCCACCGGCCAGATAGTGTTCCGGCAGGCGGGTTTTCTGGTAGCGCAGGATGCGGCCCTCGGCATCGGTGAGCTTGCCGTGGGCGCCGGCGCCGATGCCCAGATAGTCGCCGAACTGCCAGTAGTTCAGATTGTGGCGGCAGCGCCGGCCCGGTTGGGCAAAGGCGGAGATCTCGTAGCGCTCGAAACCGTGCCGGGCCAGCAGGGCAAAACCGGCTTCTTCGGTGTCGGCCATCTCGTCGCTGTCGGGTTGTTCCGGCGGGTTGCTGTAAAAGGCGGTGTTCGGCTCGATGGTCAGCTCGTACCAGCTCAGATGGGTCGGCCCCAGCGCAATGGCCTGCTCCAGATCCGCCAGCGCCTGTTCCCTGCCCTGCCCGGGCAAGCCGTGCATCAGGTCCAGATTGAAATTATCAAAGCCGGCCCGGCGCGCTGCCTCGGCCGCAAGGATGGCTTCATCCTTGCCATGAATACGGCCAAGTGCCTGCAGATGCGTCGGATTAAAACTCTGCACACCAATCGACAGCCGATTGATGCCGGCGGCCCGATAGGCCTCGAACCTGCCCTGTTCCAGCGTGCCCGGATTTGCTTCCAGCGTGATTTCCGCATCTGCGGCTATCTCAATGCGCTGGCGGATCTCGCTGAACAATGTTTTGTAAAAATCGCCCGACATCAGGCTCGGCGTGCCGCCACCAATAAACACGGTTTCAATCCGCCGCCCGGCGACCTGATGCAGGTCGGCGCTGATATCCTCGATCAGCGCCGCCAGATAGGCCTGCTCGGGAATGTCGCCACGCTCATGGGAATTGAAATCGCAGTACGGGCACTTGCGCACGCACCAGGGCACATGAATGTAGAGCGATAGCGGAATCAAGAATGCCTCATTGTCAGGTTTCCTGTAGGAGCGGCCGACCGGCCGCGAATCTTTTTATCAGAAGATTTCGCCGTCGATCGACGGCTCCTACAATCAGGTCAGAGCTGTTTAACTAATTCAGAAATTGCCTTGCCGCGATGGCTGAGCGCGTGTTTCTCCGCCGCAGACAATTCCGCCGCCGTCTTGCCCAGCTCAGGCACCATAAAATGCGGATCATACCCAAAGCCGCCCTCGCCTCGCGGCTCGAGCACAATCCGCCCTTCCCAACTGCCCTGCGCAATCACTGGCGTCGGATCATCAGCATGACGCATCATCACGATCACCGCCCGATAACGCGCAGTGCGCTCACTTTCCGGCACGTCCCGCAATTTCTCCACCAGCAGCGCATTATTGCGCGCGTCGGTGGCGCCCTCGCCGGAAAAGCGCGCCGAATAAATGCCCGGCGCGCCATTCAACGCATCGACCTCAATGCCTGAATCATCGGCAATCGCCGGCAGCCCGGTATGCCTTGCGGCATTGCGTGCTTTCAGAATGGCGTTCTCGACAAACGTCAGGCCAGTCTCTTCCGCTTCCGGCACGCCAAATTCGGTTTGCGGAATCACCTGCATGCCGAACTGGCCGAGAATTTCCTGCAGCTCGGCGATTTTCTTTCTGTTGCCAGAGGCAAGCACAATTTTTTTCATGGATTTTCCCGAACTCGAAAAACGATCACGGAGAAACTGGTTTAGTAGCAGGATGTGAGGTTGTCGGGCCTGTCAGGGGTTGACGGGACTGTGTGAGACATGGATGTCGAACACAAGCCCCCAGGGACGGGTTCACGGCGTGTCCCGGCAACCCCTGACAGGCTCGACAACCGTCGAATTCACTGCGGTCCGGGTTTCCGAATTGGCAAATGCAGTGCCAAGTCCGCAGGGGATAAGCATCCGCCTGATTAATCTTGCCAGACGTATAGAGGCGAGATGCCTTATCTCGTAACCCGAAACAAGGCAATTTCCCCAAACAGATTCGGCATCGCCCGCGTCATCGGCCCGATCTCGTGATGCCGATCCACCACCATCGCCTGCAGAATCCGGTAGCCCCGCTCATGGCAGTGCGCCTCAAAATCATGCACCGTACAAAGGTGAATGTTCGGCGTGTTGTACCACTGATGCGGCAGAGTAGGGGAGACCGGCATCCGCCCCTTGAAAAACAGATAACCGCGCACCTTCCAGTGACCAAAATTCGGAAAAGTGACAATCGCTTCCCGGCCAACCCGCAACATCTCCGACAACACCAGATCCGGCCGATGTACCGCCTGCAGTGCCTGCGTCATCACCACATAATCAAAGCGCTTGTCCTGGATATTGCCCAGCCCTTCGTCAATATCCTGCTCAATCACATTCACGCCGCGCTCGAAACAGGCGGCAATATTGTCCTGGTCGATCTCCAGCCCGTAACCATGAACATTTTTCGTGTCACGCAGATTCTCGAGCAACTGGCCGTCACCACAGCCAAGATCCAGCACCCGCGTGTCATCAGGAATCCAGGTGCGGATAATTTCCAGATCAGGACGCAGCATCATTCACCTCCACGGCAACACGATGCATATAAGCGCCGAACAATTTCAGATACTCGGGAATGTCCACCAGAAACGCATCATGGCCCTTGTCGGTATCAATCTCCGCATAGCTGACATTGCGGCCAACCCGGACCAGTGCGTTAACGATTTCCTCGGAGCGCTGCGGCGCAAAGCGCCAGTCGGTGGTGAACGACATCACCAGAAAACGACACCGGGTTTGCGTCAGCGCCGCTTCCAGATCATTGTCAAAATCACGGGCCGGATCATAGTAATCCAGCGCCTTGGTCATCAGCAGATAGGTATTGGCGTCGAAGTTGCGCGAAAAGGTTTCGCCCTGATGGCGCAGGTAGGATTCCACCTGAAACTCGACATCAAAACCGAAATGGAATTTTCCGGCACGCAAATCGCGGCCGAACTTGGCGCGCATGGCGTCTTCACTGAGGTAAGTGATATGGCCAACCATGCGCGCAAGAATCAGGCCCTGACGCGGATAGGTGTCGTGCAGGTAGTAACGGCCGCCGTGGAAATGCGGATCGGTCAGGATTGACTGCCGCGCCACCTCGTTAAAGGCAATGTTCTGAGCCGACAGTTTCGGCGCCGAGGCAATCACCGCGGCATGGCGGATCCGTTCCGGGTAATCGATCGCCCACTGCAGCGCCTGCATGCCGCCCAGGCTGCCGCCGATCACCGCCGCCCACTGCTGGATGCCAAGGGCATCGGCCAGCCGGGCCTGGCTGTTGACCCAGTCGCGCACGGTCACCATCGGGAAGTCCGGGCCCCACGGCTGGCCGTTGGCTGGATTGATGGAGGAGGGGCCGGTGGAGCCGTGGCAGCCACCGATATTGTTCAGGGCGACGACAAAAAACCTATTGGTATCAATGGCTTTGCCGGGACCGATGGCGGTGTCCCACCAGCCGGGGCGCTTGTCTTCCATGCTGTGATAGCCGGCGGCATGGTGATGGCCAGACAGGGCATGGCAGATCAGCACGGCGTTGGAGCGGGCCTTGTTCAGGCTGCCGTAGGTTTCATAGACCAGTTCGTAGGCGTCGAGGCGCCGGCCGCATTCGAGTTCGAGCGGCTGGGTAAACTGCAGGCTGGTCGGGGTCACCAGACCAACGGAGTCGGCGGGAATCGATTCAGGCATGACGCTCAATGCAGGTGAAAGTGCGGCAAGTCTAAAGGCGGGGTCATGCGCCTGCAATGAATCCGGCAAGGCTGACGGGCAGGGCGCTTGCGCCTTTCACGCGCAGCCGTTTGCGGCGGCTGGTCTGGCCGCTCTCGAGGATCACGCTGGACTTGCTGACGCCGAACTCGGCGGCGATGAAACGGATTAGCGCCTCGTTGGCGGCGCCGTCCACCGGCGGGGCGCCAATGCGGATTTTCAGGGCGTCGTCATGCAGGCCGACAATGGCGTCGCGGCCGCCGCGCGGTTGCAACCAGCAGTCCAGCAGCCAGTCGTCGCCATCGCGGCGGATCGCGCTCAAAGGCCAAACAGGATCTGGATGAACTGAATCGCCAGCAGCACGATGATCGGGCTCAGATCCAGCCCGCCCATGGGCGGCAGCAGCTTGCGCGCCGGCGCCATCACCGGTTCGGTGATTTGCCCCACCAGTTGCACCACCGGATTGCGCGGGTCGGGCGCCACCCAGCTGAGAACGATGCGCAGGATGATGGTCCAGAACAGGTAATCCAGCAGCAGTCGGGCCAGTTCGGTGACGGTCACCACCAGCAGCTGCAGCGGGCTGAAGCGCAGCGCGCCCATGGCCAGCAGGCTGACCAGCACCAGTTTGAAGACGATCAGGGCCACCACCGCCACCAGCGCCGCGACATCCATGCCGCCGTAGCCGGGGATGATCTTGCGCAGCGGCGTCAGGATCGGGTTGGTGGCCTTGACCACGAACTGCGATACCGGGTTATAGAAGTCGGCCCGAACCAGCTGCAGCAGAAACCGGGTCAGCACCAGAAAGATGTACAGGTCGATAACAAAGCCGAGCAAAAACAGAAACGCGCCCTGCGGATTCATGAACAGCCTCCGGGAAAAAGATGGCAGCGATGATAGCAGATCAGCCGGCCAGTTCTTCCGAACGGCGTCGGGCCGCTGCCAAAGCGCTGTCGACCAGCACCCGGAAGCCGCCTTCCTCGAACACATTCAGGGCGGCAGCGGTGGTGCCGCCGGGGGAGGTGACCTGCTGGCGCAGCACATCCGGGCCGGCTTCACTGGTAATGGCCAGCTGGGCGGCGCCCCAGGCGGTTTGCAGCACCAGCTGGCGGGCGGTGCGCTCGTCCAGGCCAAGCTTGCGACCGGCCTCGATCATGCTTTCCATCAGCAGGAAGAAATAGGCCGGGCCGGAGCCGGACACGGCGGTGACGGCGTCCAGCGCCTTTTCTTCATCGAACCAGAAGGTCAGGCCGACACTGCCGAGGATTTGCCCGGCCAGTTCCTTCTGTTCCGCCGATACTGACGGCTCGGCATACAGGCCGGTGGCGCCGGCCTGCACCAGCGCCGGGGTGTTCGGCATGCAACGCACCACCGGCAGATCGCCCAGCCAGCCCTTCAGGCTGGCGATGGTGACGCCGGCGGCGATCGAGACAATCAGCGGCTGGCGCTCGCCAAGCGCCTCGCGCAGGGCTTCACAAACGGCCTGCATCACCTGCGGCTTCACTGCCAGCACCAGCACGTCGGCACGGCGGGCGATCTCGGCATTGTCGGCGCTGACATGGACGCGGTGCTGGCGTGACAGCTCGTCGAGCCGATCCTGACTGACATCGCCCATCCAGATCCGGGCCGGGCGAATGCCCTTGGCGATCATGCCGCCGACCAGACTGGTGGCCATGTTGCCGGCGCCGATAAAGCCGATGATCTGCTGAGCCATCTGGTCTGTCCTCAGGGTTTCGCCGGGCGCGGCCCGAACAGGGCCGTACCGATGCGGATATGGGTGGCTCCCTCCCGAATGGCGACATCAAAGTCGTCGCTCATGCCCATGGAGAGCGTATCAAGGCCCGGCATTGTATTGCCGAGAGATGACAGTGTCATGGCAAGTCGGCGAAACGCACTGGCGCCGCGGTCGGCACTGTCCGGGCGCGGAATGGCCATCAGCCCACGCAGCCGCAGCCGGGGCAGGGTGGTGATCAGTGCGGCCAGCGCCGGGACCTGTTCCGGGCTGATGCCGGACTTGCTGTCCTCGTCGTCAATGTTGACCTGAATGCAGACGTTCAGCGGTGGCAAACCGTCCGGGCGCTGATCGTTCAGGCGCCGGGCAATCCGGTCCCGGTCGACCGAGTGCACCCAGGCAAAATGGCTGGCGATATCGCGGCTCTTGTTACTCTGGATCGGGCCAATGAAATGCCAGCACAGGTTGCGGCCGGGCAGGGCGGTGATCTTCTCCAGTGCTTCCTGGACGTAGTTCTCGGCAAAGTCGCGCTGACCAAGGCTGGCCAGTTCCGCCACCTCGTCGGCCGAGCGGGTCTTGCTGACCGCGATCAGCTGAACGCTGTCCGCCGCCCGGCCGGCTTCCCGGCAGGCAGACTCCAGTTCTGCCTTTACCCTGTTAAAGCGGGACGACAGCGTGGCGGTTGTTGAAT
Source organism: Alcanivoracaceae bacterium (assembly GCA_023146255.1). Taxonomy (GTDB): domain Bacteria; phylum Pseudomonadota; class Gammaproteobacteria; order Pseudomonadales; family Alcanivoracaceae; genus PGZG01. The sequence goes on along the minus strand of JAGLCJ010000010.1, from coordinate 52,557 downwards.
GGCCCATGGTGACGGGGTACCTTTAGGCTCTCGGGCGATGGTGTGAGGATGTCGCCCTCGGATAATAACAAAGGGGCAAATCAAGTCGCCCCTTCAACCACCTTATATTTTTCCCGGGATCGCCATGGATATTACCGAACTGCTTGCCTTCAGTGCCAAAAACGGGGCCTCTGACCTTCATTTGTCAGCTGGTCTGCCGCCGATGATCCGGGTCGATGGTGATGTGCGCCGGATCAACCTGCCGGCTCTTGAGCACAAAGAAGTACACGGTCTCATCTACGACATCATGAACGACAAGCAGCGTAAGGATTTCGAAGAATTTTTCGAAACGGACTTCTCCTTCGAAGTGCCCGGTGTGGCGCGTTTCCGGGTAAACGCCTTTAACCAGAACCGTGGCGCCGGCGCCGTGTTCCGGACCATTCCGTCGAAAGTGCTGTCGATGGAAGATCTCGGCATGGGCAAGGTGTTCCAGAAAATTTCCGAAACGCCGCGTGGTATCTGTCTGGTGACCGGTCCGACCGGTTCCGGCAAGTCGACCACACTGGCGGCGATGATCGACTACATTAACAACACCCGCTACGAGCACATCCTCACCATCGAGGATCCGATCGAATTCGTGCACGAGTCGAAAAAGTGCCTGGTTAACCAGCGCGAAGTGCACCGTGACACCCTCGGTTTTGCCGAAGCACTGCGTTCCGCGTTGCGGGAAGACCCGGACATTATTCTGGTGGGTGAGATGCGAGATCTGGAAACCATCCGGCTGGCACTGACCGCAGCGGAAACCGGCCACCTTGTGTTCGGCACCTTGCACACCACCAGTGCGGCAAAAACCATTGACCGGGTGGTGGACGTATTCCCGGCGGAAGAAAAATCCATGGTCCGTTCAATGCTGTCGGAATCACTGCAGGCGGTAGTGTCGCAAACCCTGCTGAAAAAGAACGGCGGTGGTCGGGTGGCGGCCCATGAAATCATGATCGGTACCCCGGCTATCCGGAACCTGATCCGCGAAGATAAAGTTGCGCAGATGTACTCATCGATCCAGACCGGTGCCAATCTGGGCATGCAGACGCTGGATCAGTGCCTGCAGAATCTGGTCAACAAGGGAGTCGTCTCCCGCGAACATGCCAGAGAGAAAGCAAAATTCCCGGAAAACTTCTGATCCAGACCGACTGACTGCAGGGCAAGACAATGGAATTCGAAGATCTTCTCAAGATCATGGTTCAGAAAGGCGGTTCGGATCTGTTTATTACCGCCGGCGTGCCGCCGTCGATGAAAATCCACGGCAAGGTTGTGCCGGTGACGAAAACGGCGTTAACCCCGGATATGACCCGCGATATTGTATTCGGCGTGATGACCGAAAAACAGCGCAAGGAATTTGTTGAACAGAAAGAGTGTAACTTTGCGATTTCTGCTCGCGGTATTGGTCGTTTCCGGGTGTCGGCTTTTTATCAGCGCAACCTGGTCGGCATGGTGCTGCGTCGTATCGAAGTGAAAATCCCGTCTGTTGATGATCTGCGTTTGCCGCCGGTCATCAAGGAACTGGCCATGACCAAGCGTGGTCTGGTGATTTTCGTCGGCGCAACCGGTACCGGTAAATCCACCTCGCTGGCGGCAATGATCGGTTACCGCAACAAGAACTCGAAAGGCCACATCATTACCATCGAAGACCCGATTGAATTTATTCACCAGCATCAGGGTTGTATCGTGACCCAACGCGAAGTGGGTCTGGATACCGATAACTTTGAAGTTGCCCTGAAGAACACTCTTCGACAGGCGCCGGACGTGATTCTGATCGGTGAGATCCGATCCCGCGAGGTAATGGACTATGCGCTGGCGTTCGCTGAAACCGGTCACCTGGCGCTGGCCACCTTGCACGCCAACAATGCTAACCAGGCGCTGGACCGGATCATTCACTTCTTCCCGGCCGATCGTCACGATCAGTTGTGGATGGATATGTCACTGAACCTGAAAGGCATCGTCGCCCAGCAGCTGATTCCGACCCCGGATGGCAAGGGTCGCCGGGCGGCGATTGAAGTGCTGCTGAACACGCCGTTGATTCAGGATCATATCCGTAAAGGTGAGGTGCACCTGATCAAGGAGTTGATGCGGCGCTCCCGGGAGCAGGGCATGCAGACCTTTGACCAGTGCCTGTATGACCTGTACGCGGCCGGCGAGATCACCTATGAAGACGCCATCTTGCATGCGGACTCACCCAACGATCTGCGCCTGATGATCAAGCTGGGTGCGGAAAGCGATGCGACATCGCTGGACTCGTCAACCCGTGGCCTGAGCCTGCAGGACACCGACTAATCAGGTCGGTCGGGTAGCGTCCAGTTTCGGCTTCAACCAGAAGGCGCCGTACAGCAGCACCAGTGCGGCGTCTTTTCCGGTTGGTTTTACCCGGTCGCGCAGAATCGTATACATCAACCCGACTTCAGCGACGTGCGCCAGCAGAATCAGGATGCCAAGGTCGCGCATCATCGGGCTGAGTTTCCCCGGCAGTAACGCCGCCGCCCCGGCAATGGCCAGCGCCCAGAAAATCAGTGTGCCGATTCGGCCGGCTTTCATCAGCATGGAAAGATCCCCGCAGGATAATCAGAAGGCCGCATGGTGCTGCGCGGTGCGGATGAATGCAATGCCGGCCGTGGCTGCCTGTCAGAGCGGTTCCCGAGCGCGCGGGCAGAATTATTGCCGGCGCGATCTAGGTGGAAAGTATTAGTCGGTGAGGGTCGGACGTTTCGTGCTGCGCCACTGAGGTCTATAGTAGGGGCTTCCGAAAATCTACCCTGCAGGGCAGGAAGCCATGACATCTGATCGACGTTCACGCCGTTTACTTATTTCTCTGGCAGTCGCCGCTGCCTTGTCCGCCCAGACTGCGCTGGCGGATTCCTCGCCGTTAATTTCTGCCGCGAAAACCGAGCTGTCTGCTGGCAACGCCGAGTCGGCTTTTGCCGCACTGGCGGCGGAAGAAGGCAAATATGCCGGTGAAATAGAATTCGATTACTGGTTGGGCCTGGCAGCCAACCGGGCCGGCAAACCGAGTCGGGCACTGTTCGCACTGGAGCGCGTGCTGGCGCAACAGCCGAATCATGCAGCTGCACGCCTTGAACTGGCGGTCGCGTACACAAAACTGAATCTGGGTGAAGCGGCGCGCCGCGAGCTGGATATTCTGGATGCCCAGAATCCGCCGCCAGCTGCCGCCAAACAGATTGTCGCACTGCGTCAGCAGCTGGGCCTTGCGGATGAGGCCAGACGCTTCAAGAAGCGCGTTGCTTTTGTCACCGCGGAAGCGGGCTATGACGATAACGCCGGGACTTATCCGAAAGACTTCGGCTTGCCTGGCCTGCCTGGTCCCGACGAAATTGCTTCGCCTTTCGCCCAGATTGCTGCAGGCGTCAGGCAGAATGTTGATTTGCAGGAAAATCAGAGACTGGCGTTTTCGGCAAATGCGCAATTGAAGCGCTTCACCGATGACGGTGACAGCATCAATGAAGATGCCACCCAGTTTGATCAGGATTTTGTTGGTGGCAGAGCCGAGTGGATTCGTGATCTGGACGGTCAGCGTGAAGTCGCTGTAGGTGGTGATCTCGGCTACCTGCAACTGGATGGCGAGCATTATTACACTTACCTCGGTGCCGACGCCGAGTGGCGCCACCAGCGTAGTGCCAAGACTCGCACGCTTTTCACTGTCGGTTTGCGCAATATGCAATTTGAGGACGATCAGTACGATAATCTGATGTCCCGTGTTCGTGCCGGTGCGCGTTATCGCCTGAGCCCGTCCTGGCAGCTTAGCGGTGATGTGGCCGTGGAGTACGAAGCGGCGGCCAATGATCGGCCAGGTGGCGATGCCCTGCGCGCTTCGCTGACCGGTTCAGCAGCATGGCTGTATCGGCCGTCTGAGCGTCTGGTGGGCGATCTGAACTACGCCCGCACCGAATACACCACTGAATACGGCGCACCATTTAATGAGGTGCGGCGCGATGATCGTATTCTGGTCGGCGCCAACTGGGAAAAAACCTTCCAGCGTGTATGGCAATTGCGTGCGCGCCTGCAGTACCGCGATCAGGACTCGACTCTGAGCACCTATACTTTTGACCAGACCAGCGGCAGCGTGTCTCTGACACGCTACTTCTGACACGGAGGTTTGTCATGACTAGCAAGCGTTTTCTCATTGCACTGCTGCCAATGCTGGCGTTGCTTCTGACCCTGCCTGCTCAGGCTGCGGTTGAGGCTGGCCGCATTCTGTTTGCTCGCGGCACGGTGTCTATTGTTGATGCCAATGAATCCGCCCGCGGAGGCTCTGTCGGTTCGGTCTTTTACGAAGGCGACCGGGTGGTAACAGGCAACAAGAGCATTGTGCAGCTGCGTCTGAGTGATGGTGCCCTGACGGCGCTGCGCAGTAATTCCGACTACCATATCCAGCGTCAGCGTTTTGATGAGCCGGCCCAGGTGTATGAACAGGCCGGTCGTCTGGTGGCAGGCTGGATGCGCTCCGTCACTGGTGCCATTGGTGCCAAGTATCCCGGCAATGTGCAGCAGGGCACTTCGGTGGCGACCATCGGTATTCGCGGTACCACCTACCAGATCATCCATGTTCCACCGGAAGGCTTGCCGGAATTCCCGAACCTGCAGCCGGGCAGCTACGTTTATCTCGAAGACGGGCAGATCGAAGTCAGTAACGAGGCGGGTAGCCGCATTGTCAGCCCGGGGCAGGTCGTGCGAATCACCGCTGCGAACGTTGCCCCTGAACTGATGCCGGATCTGGTTGAGTTGTTCCAGTCGCAATTGTTGAGCAGTCTTGAAGCTGATGACGGCGAGGGATTTAACGTCCGCGATTTACTCGAGAACCAACGGGATCAGATTGTCAATGATCTTGGCAGCGGGACTCCGACGCCGTTCTTGGGCACCGTGTCCGGGGTCGGAGCGTTCGGCGGTAATTTGGCTCAGGCCGGCCGGGCATCGTCAACCAATCTTTCCTGGACTGGTGAAGGTTCGGGTCGTTATGTCGAAGCCATGATCCTTGATGCACAGAATAGTGAGTCCACCACCCCGTATGACTTGTCTGAAAATGGTCTGGGTTCTGTGAGTGGCACCCAGTATCGGCAGATTCAGGGTGCTAACGGGGTGGCGGCACAAGTTCACTGGGGCCTGTGGACCGAGGGCCACTTTGAGGCGCTCGATTTTTCCGGCATTCCACTGAGCCCGACCGGCATCTGGCACTATATGTTTGCCGACAATGCGCTGGAGAATGGCAGCAACGACATTACCGGGCTGGGATTGACCGGTCGCTATGCTTACAACTATATCGGTGGAACAGAGCTGAATGCAGTGGACAGTAATGGCTTGCCGACCTCGCAGATGGGAACGGTTGACAGCGGTCGCATCGTTCTCGATTTCGGCACGCTGAACATGGATATTGATATGAGCTTCGATAATGGCGTGGAGCTGACTCGTTTAGTTGGCAGTGGCAATGTCGACAGCTTCTATAACGCCGGCATTGACCTCGGCGGCACCAGCGGTCTGGCGACAACATTTGGTCGTATTGGTGGCACTTTCGTAGGTCAGCAGGCAGAGGGCATTATCAGTGCGGTGACAGTCGAGGATCTCTCAAATTCTCTGTACTACTACGGCACTGCGGCCTTCCAGCGCGAGCTGGGACCAGCACGTATTTTTGGCGGCGCATTTGGTGTTGAGACACTGGATGGGCGCAGTCATGTGCTGGATACCTGGCGCATTTCCGTAGATGAAAATGCCAGCGGTGTGTTTGCCTCGGAAATATTTGTTGGTGAAAACAGCATGCGCTATTTCGTCACCGGAAGCGCCGCCAGCCCAACCGAGCAGCTTGGCGGTGTGGAAATCTACAAGACCCCGGGGGATGCCGCTAGCGGAGTGGCCACGGAGGTGTACTGGGGTATCTGGGATGCTACTGATTACGCCGTGACAGACGAATTCGGGCAGCCATCCCCGGCCACCAGTGACTGGCATTACATGGTGGCCAGCAATCCGCTCTCGGAGAGCATGGTGTCGGCGCTGGGTTTGACTGGCACCTATGACTATAACTTTGTCAACGGCACGCCGCTGCGGGAAGTATCCGGGGCAACGGGAGACCTGGCGATCACTGCGGCGTCTCTCGTGACAGTGGACTTTGACAATTTGTTCTCCGGCGGCATCCAGGTCGATGTTGCCCTGGGCGCAACCAACCTTGTCGGCAGCGGCTCGGTGTTTGATCTTTATGGAACCGGTATCAGTTTGACAGATGTTCAGGATCCTATCGGGTTCGGTTCGTTGGCCGGTACGTTTGCGGGCAATCAGGCAGAGGCGCTGGCGACAGTGGTGACCTACGATTACAACACTGAGTCCTACATCGGCACTGCGTTGTTCGAGAAGGACCCGACCCCAGTCGTTGTGCCCTGATCTGCTGTTGATCTCTGCATGACAAAAAGGCCGCCACTTGATGTGGCGGCCTTTTTTATCGGCGCAGGAATATCACTGAATTTCCCTGCACCTCACAGGAACTCATACGGTAATGTCTGGCAACCTGAATAAAAGTGGGTTGCCGATAGAAGCACACGTGCGTCGGATCACGCCGGTAATGCCACTTCTGAAAATCAATGCCGTCATGCAGCAGACTGGTCATGATCGCCAGCATGCCGCCGGGCTTTACCAGGCCCGCTAACAGCTCGAACTCCCTCTCAGGCTGATGAAAATGCTCGACCACTTCCGTGCAGGTGACAAAGTCGTACTGCCGATCAAGCGCATTAGCGTGCGGGGCAAATAACGGGTCGTAAACAGACATCTGATGGCCGCGCTCCTCCAGCATCCTTGCCAGCGCCGGCCCCGGACCGCAACCGAAATCCAGGCCTTCTGATCCCGCCGTCAGTTGCTCACACAACGGTGCGGCCAACCGATTCAGGAACGCCCGGTATCCGGGATCGTTCGGATCATTTTCGTGCAGATCGTAGTGGCGTTGTTCGGCATCCGCATCAGGCAGTTGGGCGGGATCAAGGAAGGTGAGCTGACAGCGTCGGCAGCGAAAATAATCCAGACCATCGACGTGAGCGAAGTGCGGGCAATGCATGTCGTGGCACAGGACACAGATCATCGGCACATGCTAACCCGCACCGATGACAGCGCAAACAGGCATTTGCCGATACGGGGGCTTCGGTACAGACTGACACACTCAAGATGCGCTCTAGTCAGGAGTAATCACATGCTGCGATCCAGCACCAGTACTGATGCCTGTGCTCAGTCGGCCCTGCCGGTCGCCACTTCCTGGTTTGCCCATGAGCAGATTACGCCGGATATTCTGCGTTTCTGGGAGCCCCATGTGGCCCGCGTCTTCCAGTGCAATATCTGGCTGGTGCGCGGCCGTGACCGGCACTTGCTGATTGATGGCGGGATGGGCATCAGTCCGCTGAGCGTGGCGTTGACGGACTGGCTCGACAAGCCGGTGATCGCTATTGCCACTCACAGCCACATGGATCACGTGGGTGCCCTCAACGAATTTGCCGACCGTCGATTGCATCCGCTTGAGCATGACATGGTCAGCCACCCGGAGCAGTACCCCGTGCTGTGCAGCCAGCACTGGCCCGCTGGCATGAAAGCTGACATGGAGCAAGCCGGGTACGAGGTGCCGGATGTGCTGATTGATGCGCTACCCTTTGCCGGGTTCGATCCGGCGCAGTTCCGCATTCCGGCGTGCCCGGGTTGCCAGGCATTGCAAGCGGGTCAGATGATTGATCTGGGTGATCGCCACTTTGAAGTACTGCATTTGCCCGGTCATTCACCGGGCAGTATCGGCCTGTGGGAAGCGGCGAGTGGCACCCTGTTTTCCGGCGATGCGGTATACGATGGGCCGCTGCTGGACGGCTTTCCCGAATCTGATATTCAGGACTACTGCCGAACCATGCAGCGGCTGCTGGAGTTGCCGGCAAACATTGTCCACGCCGGCCACGATCCCAGTTTCGGGCGTGAGCGGTTACGGCAACTGGCGCAGAGCTATTTGCAGCGTAACAGCTGATGCCGTAGCGCGAGCATATCTTTCATGCGCGTTACGCCAGTGCTTGCCTTTTGACGGCAGGCGTCAGGCGTTGCGGGCGGCTCGCTCAACCTGCTTGAGCCAACCTGATAACTTCGCCGCGGAGGCGTTGCGAATCGGGCCGAGGGAAGTGATCTTGACCGGCTTGATGCCACAGAATTCGAGAATCGTTTTTCTGATCTGATGATGTCCCGGCATGGTGTAGACCAGCCGGAAATACCATGGCGGCGTATCCATGGTGCTGATGACATGGGCGCTGCGACCGGACAGCAGTTTGTCCCACCAGGGCGAATTCTGTCGGTATTTGAACGCGTATCCTGGCAGGAAGGTGCGGTCGAACATGCCTTTGAGAATGGCCGGCATGGCGCCCCACCAGATCGGATAGATGAACACCAGGTGTTCTGCCCAGCTGATTGCCTCGCGAATTTCCACCAGCCCGGGCTCAAGCTCCTGTCGCTTGTTATAGCCATGGTGCAGTACCGGATCGAATGCGATCTCGCCGAGCCTGAACAGCTTGACCTCATGGCCTGATAATCGGGCCGATGCCACATACTTGTCGGCAAGGGCGCCGCAGAAGCTGGCCGCATCCGGGTGCCCCAGAATCACAGTAATTTTTTTACTCATCAGTACCACTTGTCCTTTGTTCTGAGTCGCGGCTGGCGGATGGGTAATCCGGAGTGCAAAAAAGAAAAGGCCGCATAGCGGCCTTTTTTTGTATGGCGCACCCGACAGGATTCGAACCTGTGACCCCTGCCTTCGGAGGGCAGTACTCTATCCAGCTGAGCTACGGGTGCAGAAATCTGGAGCCCGGTATAGTCGCCGGGCCGCGAATAATAGCGGCTTTGCGCGCACAGCGTCCACCGGCAAGGCTTGAAAATCCGGGCTTCCGGCTTATTCTTGGCGGGCGCTGCCGATGAAGTGGGTGTTCCTGCAGCCGGGCATGGCCTCGGTGCGGCCGCCTTGGCGGTGTCCGGGCTGAGCTTGTCAGCTGCCTGATTTTACAATGTTTTCCAGCGCCAACAGGGCGCGCCGATTAAGCTTCACTAACGGCCGGCCTTTGCAAGGCGGAGTTGAGTAGTCCCGCGCTGTCTGCGGAGGCCAGCCTGTCTTACTTCCGGTCATGGAGAGATCGCGTGCGAATTGCCTATCTGGAAGATGATCCTGCTCAGGCCGAACTGGTCCGCCACTGGCTGACTGATGCCGGTCACTCCTGTTCCCATTGTGCCAACGGTCGCGAGCTGATGACGCTGTTGCGTCGCGACAGCTTTGATCTGTTGCTGCTCGACTGGGAAGTGCCGGACATGTCCGGGGTCAGCGTGCTGGAAGAGGTGCGTGGTGCCGGCAACCGGATTCCGGTGCTGTTTGCTACCCAGCGCGATGATGAAGCCTCGATTGTCGGCGCGCTTGGCAAGGGCGCTGACGATTACATGGTCAAGCCGGTCAAACAGGCCGAGCTGCTGGCCCGCATTTCCGCGCTCGGCCGTCGTGCCGGCATTGAAGACGCCCATCAGGAAGAAGCTTTCACCCTGGGTCCGTGGCAGGTTGACCGGGCCCGTCGCACTATTCTGGTTGATGGCGAGGCCGCCAAACTGACCGACAAGGACTTCGAGCTGGCCTGCTATCTGTTCCAGAACGTCGGCAAGCTGCTGTCCCGCGGCCATTTACTGGAAAAGGTCTGGGGAATCATGACGCCGATCGAATCCCGTACCGTCGATGTTCACGTCAGCCGTATTCGCCGCAGCCTGCATATCCGCCCGGAGAATGGTTACCGGATCAAGACCGTGTATCAGCACGGTTATCGTCTTGAGGCCCTGAACGCCACCCCTTGAGATGGGCCGCCGTCGGCAAGGCATCGGCAAAAGGCATTGCAATCCATTCCGGTTCAGCATAGATAAGGAATTTGTCTGAACCGGAAGGGACTCCGTCGGTGACCGATCCGCTGCTACGACATCATCTGCACCGTTTTCATCTTGAGCATCTTGGCCTGACCATGCTGCTCGGTCTGTTCTGCGCTGTGCTGGTAGTCACTGGCGCGCTGTCATCGTTTGACCGACGTCTGTACGACACGCTTTCCACTGCCCTGCCGGCCGAGCCGGAGCCGGGCATTCTGCTGGTGACCATTGATGATTTCAGTCTTCGCCAACTGGGTCGCTGGCCCTGGGACCGGTCCCTGCACGCCCGCCTGATCGATCGTCTGAATGAGCAGGGCGCCCGAGCAGTACTCTATGACGTGATGCTGGCTGAACAGGACAGCCTGCGCCCGGAAAGTGACCAGGCGTTGGCGGATGCCATCGCTGGCCACGGCCGTGTGTATCTGCCGGTGCATGTCGAACAGCTGCGCGGCGGCCAGCTGGTTGAGGCGCTGCCATGGCGCCAGTTTGCCGAGTCGGCACACCGGCTGGGCCATGTTGATCTGGTGCAGGACAGCGACGGCGTGGTGCGTAGCCTGTGGCTTCGCTCTGGCGTTGCCCAGGCATTCTGGCCGCATATCGGGTTAGCCATTCTCGAGGACGAGAAGCCGCTTCTGGCGCAGCAGTTCCAGCGCCGCGAGCGCGGTGAAAGTGGCGCCCGCCAGAATGTTCGTGAATACCCGCGGCGGATTCCGTTCAGTCGCAGCGACTATCCGCGGGTTTCCGCCGCCGACGTGATTGATGGGCGAGTGCCGGCCCAGCTGCTGGACAACCGGATTGTGCTGGTGGGGACCACTGCTGAGGGGCTCGGGGATCTGTTTCGCACGCCGCTGGCGCAAGACCTGCGCATGCCCGGTGTTGAGATTCACGCCCGCGTGCTCAGTGCGCTGCTTGAGGAGCGACTGATCAGTGACGCTCCGCTGCTGATGTCAGTGATGATCAGTTTGATGGTGGCCATGATGGCGCCGCTTTGGCTGCCGTTCTGTGCGCCGCGCTGGGGGGTGCCGATGCTGGTGGCGCTGATGCTGGCGGGCTTGCTGCTCAGCATCGTGCTGCTGCGGTCGGTCCAGCTGTGGTGGTCGCCGGGCGCCGCCTTGCTGACGATTGTTGCGACCGGGCCGTTATGGACCTGGCGTCGGCTTGAGTACAGCCTCGATTACCTGAAAACCATGATCCGGCGGACATTGCGTCCCGGCGAGCAGGGCGGCCGGCTGACTCAGCCGGCAGAGATGGCGCAGCTGTTGCGCATGCTCAAGGTGTTGCCGCTACGTGCCTGGCGGTTGGAAAACCGGGCGGCCGGCGAGCTGCAGGTGGGCGGCGAGAGGGTCGAAGACGCCAGCTGGCAGGGTCAGTCCGCACGGCATTATCCGCTGCGTCGTCGCAACGATGAGTTTGAGCTGAGTCTGGTCTGGAACTCCCCGGTGCTGGCCGGGCAGATGGATGGACTGATACGGGCGATGATTGCCCGGGTATCTGCGCCTGCCACATCCAGCGGGCCGGCACTGCGTTCGGTGGCGGAGTTCATCGACAGTCTGGGTGGCATGGAGCGGCGTCAGCGCGGCCTGACCCGGGCCTTGCATGCCAGTCTGACCCGACTTGATATGGGGGTGCTGGTGGCCGATGCCTGCGGCGAGGTGCTGCTCGCTAACCCGCGGCTGCTCACTCAGCTGGAGCTGGATGGTCGGCCCCTGCAGGGCTGGCACTTACTTGATCTGGCCCGTGATCTGCGGCTTGAGCCGGCCTGGTGGTCGGCGTTGGTGGCCTCGGCGCTGGAGCAAGGGCTGGCGCGTCAGGATCTGGTTGGCCGTCATGGAGAGTGCATGCAACTGACGCTGGCCCGGGTCGAGGCCGGTGGACAGGTCGGCCAGATACTGTTGCTGGAGATCGAGGATGTCACCGAACTGGTGCGGGTGCGTAACACCCGTGCCGAGCTGCTCAAGTTCCTGTCCCACGATCTGCGCTCACCAATGATTTCGATTCTGGCACTGACCGAGAAGATGCGGCAGAGCCCGGGCAGCACACCGCTGCCGGACTTCCTTGCCCAGCTGGATATGCACGCCCGGCGCAATCTCGGCGTGGCCGAGCAGTTCCTGCAGTTGATCCGGGTGGAGTCGATGCCGCGGATCGAGATGATCGAGCTGGACATGCTGCCGGTGGTGGAAAGCGCTATTGAGCAGGTGCGGGCCGAGGCCGCTGCTGCGGATGTCACCCTGCGGGTCGATTACCGTGATGACGAACCGGTCTGGGTGCGCGGCAACCATGAACTGCTGGTGCGACTGCTGATCAACCTGCTCAGTAATGCGGTGCGCCATAGTGTGCCGGGCGGCTCGGTGGATGTGCGGCTTTACACTCAGGGCGAGGAGGTTTGCTGCGATGTGCGTGATCGTGGCCCGGGTATTCCGGCGGAGCGGCAGATTGGTCTGTTCAGCCAGTTGCAGGAAGGCGGCAAGGGGCTGGGTCTGCGCTTTGTCACGCTGGTGGCCCACCGTCATGGCGGTCGTATGATGCTGGAGAGCCAGTCCGGGGAAGGCGCTCGTTTCACGCTGGCATTACCGGCGCTGGAGTTGGATGAGCTGTAACCACTGTAATCCACACGCGGCGTGGGTATAATGCCGCCCGACTGCGGCTTCGGCCGACCCAGATATCAAGAGGTGACTCCCGTGAAAAAGCTGATTGTGACTGCCGCCCTGTCTGCCCTGCTGGCTTCCGGCGCCGTACTGGCCAAGAGCACCAAGGAAATTTCCCCGCACCCGCTCGGCGAGCGTTCCACCTTCAGTGAGCGCGCCATTGCCGAGCGCCTCAGCCCGGTTGGCAGCGTCTGCGTTGAAGGCGAAGACTGTGGTGGCCCGGCTGCTGCTCAGGTTGCCGCAGGCCCGCGCGCCGGTGACGCGGTTTACAACGGTGCTTGCATGGCCTGCCACGCCACCGGCGCCGCCGGTGCCCCGAAAGTGGGTGACAAGGCTGCCTGGGCACCGCGCATTGCCCAGGGCATGGCGACGCTGGTGAAGCACTCGATTGAAGGCTTCAACGCGATGCCGCCGAAGGGCATGTGCATGGATTGCTCGGATGACGAGATCAAGGCTGCCGTTGAGTACATGGTTGGCCAGAGCCGCTAATTTGCGGTTTGAAAAAAGGGCGCTTCGGCGCCCTTTTTTGTTGCTGTATTTTTGTAGGAGCGGCCGATCGGCCGCGAAAAGCCTACGCCGTCGATCGACGGCTCCTACAGTTTTGCGCGGTCAGCGACCGAGCATGGCCTTTATTGCTGCCAGTGTATCTTCGGCCACCTGATCGGTTTTTGATTCGTCCACCTGTACGCCTTCGCCCTGAAAATCGATATCGTCCGCAGGCATTTCCTCGACGAAGCGGCTGCGTGCGGTATCAAAACGCTCACCATATTGCTTGCGTGACAGGGCATGGGTCAGGGTCAGGGTTTCCCTTGCGCGGGTGATGCCGACGTACATCAGCCGGCGCTCCTCGGTGATGCTGTCTTCCTCGATACTGGTGCGATGCGGCAACAGTTCTTCTTCCACGCCCATCATGTAGACATGCGGATATTCCAGGCCCTTGGCAGCATGCAGGGTCAGCATCTGCACCTTGTCGGAATCGTCTTCCTCTTCCTGCTGTTCCAGCATGTCGATCAGCACCAGCTTGCGGATCACCGCTTCGAGATCGGAGCTGTCGTCTTCTTCTTCCTGCTTGCTCAGCATGCGCTCGATGCTGGCCACCAGCTGGCCGACGTTCTCGACTTTCTTTTCGCCAATGCGCGGACTGCTGGCCTGACTTAGCAACCAGCCCTCGTAATCCATATCGCTGATCAGCTCGCGCACCGCCTGCAGGCTGTTGTCGGTGAAACAGAACTGGCGTTTGTGATCGAGCCAGCCCTTGAACTCTCGCAGCCGCGCCGCGGCCTTGCCGCCGAGGATCTCATCCAGCGCCACATCGTCGCAGACGTGATACATGCCCTGACCGCGGGTTACCGACCAGTTGGCCAGTTTTTCCAGGGTCGCCGGGCCGATTTCCCGGCGTGGTGTGTTGATGATGCGCAGGAAAGCATTGTCATCATCCGGGTTGACCAGCAGGCGCAGGTAGCACATCAGGTCCTTGATTTCGGTGCGGGCAAAAAAGCTCTGCCCACCGGACACCTTGTAGGGCACCTGCATGGTCTGGAACTTCATTTCCAGCAGCCGTGACTGGAAATTGCCGCGATAGAGCACGGCGAAATCCTTCCACTTCAGCGCGCGGGTCAGGCGTTTGTGAATAATGTCGCCGGCGATCCATTCCGTTTCCGCCTCCTCGTCGCGCAATGACATGACCCGAATCGGATCGCCATAGCCGTAATCAGACCAGAGCGCTTTTTCGAATACGTGCGGGTTATTGGCAATCACCGCGTTGGCGGCCTTGAGGATGCGTCCCGTGGAGCGGTAGTTCTGCTCCAGCTTGATCACTTTAAGATCGGGGAAATCAGTTTGCAGCTGGGCCAGATTTTCCGGCTTGGCGCCGCGCCAGGCATAGATTGACTGATCGTCGTCGCCGACCACGGTGAACTTGTTGAGCGGTTCCACCAGCTGTTTGACCAGTTCGTACTGACAGCCGTTGGTGTCCTGATACTCGTCCACCAGCAGGTAGCGAATGCGGTTGCGCCACTTTTCCAGAATCCGCGGCTGCTCGCGAAACAGCAGCACCGGCAGCAGGATCAGGTCATCAAAGTCCACCGCGTTACAGGCGCGCAGCATGCGGTTGTATTCGCCGTAGGTGATGGCGGCGCGTTGCAGTTCTTCCGAGTCGGCGCAGGAGAGCGCCTGCTCCGGCGTCACCAGATCGTTTTTCCACTGGGAGATCTTGCTCTGGAAAAATTCCACCGCCTGGGCATCGCGTTCCGACTCGCCACGATGCAGCAACTCGCGCATCAGCTCGCGGCTGTCGGACTGATCGAGAATGGAAAAGCCGCTACGCAGTTTCACCGCCGCCATTTCGGTTTTCAGGATGCGCAGGCCAAGATTGTGGAAGGTTGAGACAATCAGGCCGCGGGCGTCCTCCCGCGCCACCAGCTTCAGCACCCGCTCCTTCATCTCCCGGGCGGCCTTGTTGGTAAAGGTCACCGCCGCGATGTGCCTGGCGGGCATGCCGCGTTCCTGGATCAGCGAGGCGATCTTCTGTGTGATCACGCTGGTCTTGCCCGAGCCGGCGCCAGCCAGCACCAATAGCGGCCCATCGGTCCAGTTCACGGCTTCCTGTTGGCGGGGATTCAGGCGACTCACAGCGGGGGTTCCTTCAGCGGGCGGCCATGATACCAGCTCCGGGCCGGCCGCTGACAACAGCGGCCGCGGCCATGAGCGAATCCGTCCTTGTTGCCGGCGGGAGCGTCCTTTAACGTCTGGCCTTTCCCGAGTCCGCCGTGCGGACCGTCTCCGACCTTGAGGGCCCCGTCATGACCGATAACCTGTTCTCCCTGAGCGGCAAACGTGTGCTGATTACCGGCGCGTCCAGTGGCTTTGGCGCCCATTTTGCCCGTGTTATCGCCGGTGCCGGCGGTGACGTGGTGCTGGCGGCACGCCGGGTGGAGAAACTGGAAGAGACCGCGGCGGCGGTGCGGGCGCTGGGTCGTCATGCCGTGGTGCTGCCCATGGACGTATCCAGCCACGCCAGTGTCGAGGAGGCCTTCAGCGCCATGCCGGAGATCGATGTGGCGATCAACAATGCCGGCATCAACCGCGTCGGTACCTGTGATGGCCTCGAAGAGGAAGACTGGGATGCGGTGGTGGATACCGACCTGAAGGGTGTCTGGGCGGTGAGCAAGTTCGCCATTCGCCAGTGGCGCCGCGATAACCGCCCCGGCAATCTGATCAATATTGCCTCGATTCTTGGCCTGCGTGTCGGCGCACAGTTGCCAGCCTACGTGGCATCAAAAGCGGCGGTGGTCCAGCTGACCAAATCCATTGCTCTTGATTACGCCCGTCACAACATTCGTTGCAATGCCATCTGCCCGGGTTTCTTCCGCACCGAGATCAACAGCGACTGGCTGGAAACCGAGGCCGGCATCAACCAGATCAAGCGGGTGCCGATGCGTCGCACCGGCCAGATGAAGGAGATGAGCGGGCCGCTGCTGATGCTCGCCTCCGATGCGTCCGCCTATATGAGTGGTTCCATTATTGCCGTCGATGGCGGCCACCTGTGTTCGTCGCTGTAACGCGGTTGTCGCCAAGGAGACACTGATGGATTTTTCCCTGCCGTCGCATATTGAAGCGCTGCGCCTGAAGGTGCGTGATTTTGTTGCCAGTGAAGTGATGCCGCTGGAAAAAGACAAGACCAACTTCGATGAGCATGAAAACCTGAAAGAAGACGTGGTTGCCGCGCTGCGCGCCAAAGCGAAGGCGGCGGGATTGTGGGGCTTTCAGGTGCCGAAGCAGTATGGTGGTCTCGACGTCGGTGTGGTTGGCATGGCGGCGCTGTATGAAGAAGCAGCGCGCTCGCCATTCGGGCCGCTGGCCTTCAACTGCGCGCCGCCGGATGACGGCAACATGATTGTGCTTAACAAGATTCTTTCCGAGGAACAGAAAGCGCGCTGGTTGCAACCGATCATCGACGGCAAGGTGCGTTCTGCCTTTGCCATGACCGAGCCGGATGGCGGTTGTGGTTCCGATCCGTCGCTGACCTACACCACCGCTACCCGCGAAGGGGATAACTGGGTGATCCGTGGCCGCAAGTGGTTTATCACCGGCGCCGAAGGTGCACAGACCTTTATCCTGATTGCGAAAACTTCCGATGATCCGCGCAAGGGCCTGACTGCATTCCTGTTTGACGCCGACCAGCCCGGTTGGGAAGTGGTACGTCGGATCGGCATCATGGGCCCGGAAGAACATGGTGGTCACTGCGAACTGAAATTTGACGGCCTGATCATTCCCGATAGCCAGCGTTTGCTGAATATTGGTGATGGCCTGAAAGTCACCCAGATCCGTCTCGGCACGGCGCGGCTGACCCATTGCATGCGCTGGCTTGGCCTTGCCAAACGTTGCATGGAAGAGGCCGCCGGTTACGTGGAAAAGCGCATGAGCTTTGGCGTCACCCTGGCGCAACACGAAGGCGTGCAATGGATGCTCGGTGATGTCGCCAAGGAAATTGAGGTCGGCAGGCTGCTGACCATGCAGGCAGCGTGGAAGCTTGATCAGGGCGATTTTGCCCGCAGCGAGATCTCCATGGCCAAGATCCATGTCGCTGACACGCTGCATAAAGCGGCCGATACCGCGATCCAGTTATCCGGTGCGCGTGGCTATTCGAAAGACACCCTGCTCGAATGGATCTACCGTTATGCCCGTCAGGCGCGGCTGGTGGATGGCGCCAGCGAGATACACAAGATGGTGCTGTCGCGTGCCTACCTGAAAGAGAAGTCCGATTTTTTCCGCTGGGGCGTTTGATGCAACAGCACGAGCAGCAGGCAATTGAGAACTGGCTTGCCGGCAAGACCGGCAAGCCAGTAGCGCTGCACAATGTTCGCAGCCTCTCCGGTGGTGCCATTCAGGAAAACTGGGCGGCAGACATTGATCTGGGTGATGAAAAAATCGAAGCGGTGATCCGTTGTGATGCGCCGTCTTCGGTATCAGACAGTCTTTCCCGTGGTCAGGAATTTGCCCTGTTGAAAGCCGCGTTTGCCAATGGCGTGACGGTGCCGGGGCCGCTCTGGCTTGGTGACGCCGCCGTGTTGGGCCGTGAGTTTTTTATCATGCGCCGCGCCGCCGGTACCGCCGCAGGACACAAGCTGGTACGTGATCTGTCACTGGCAAAGGATCGTCCAGCGTTGACCCGCCAGCTTGGCCGCGAGCTGGCACGTATCCACAGCATCACGCCGCCGCGTGATGATCTCGATTTCCTTGCCGTGCCGGAACAGCATCCAGCGCTGCTATTTATTGAAGAATCACGCCGCTTTCTGGATGACTACCACAGCGCTTTCCCGGCACTGGAATGGGGCCTGAACTGGCTCGAAGACCATCTGCCGGCGCTGGAGCCGCTGTGTCTGGTGCATCGCGATTTCCGCACCGGCAATTACATGGTCGATGGCAGTGGTCTTACTGCCGTGCTCGACTGGGAGTTCACTGCCTGGTCGCAGCCACTGGAAGATCTCGGCTGGTTGTGCGCGCGTTGCTGGCGGTTTGGCCAGAGCGGTGACGAGCATGCGGTCGGTGGCATCGGCAAGCGCGACGATCTCTTTTCCGGTTATGCCGAAGTATCCGGTCGACTGCCGAGCGCCAGTGAGGTCTATTACTGGGAAGTGTTTGCCCATCTGCGTTGGGCGATGATCGCCATCAAGCAGGGCGAGCGCCATTTGTCCGGCGCTGAACCGTCGCTGGAGCTGGCACTGACTGCACATATTGTCCCGGAGCTCGAGCTGCATATCCTGCGCATGACAGGACTGGAGGGATAACCGATGCGGATTCAACCGGACGGCATCAATCTGCTCGATACGGTGATCAAGGTGCTGCGTGACGAGGTGCTGCCTTCCCTCGCGGCGGAGCAGCAGTACAGTGTGCGCATGGCGATCAATGCCATCGGCATTGCCCGGCGCCAGCTTGTTCGCGGTGATGCCGGTGAAGCGCAGGAGCAGGCGTTACTGGCCGAACTGCTGGGCACTGGCGGCAGTCATGCTGAGCTTTCATGGTTGCTGGCACAGCGCATCCGCGACGGTCGGGCAAAAGATAATCCCGCCCTGCGGAAACTGCTATGGCAGCTGACGCTGCAGCGAGTGGCCGAAAGCGCGCCCCGCTACCTCCAACAAGAAAACCTGTCTCTGTTGTAGGAGCGGCCGATCGGCCGCGAAGTCTTTTCGCCGTCGATCGACGGCTCCTACAGTTGGTGACGAGGCCAGATTGACTGATACGATCGTTCTAAATTGGCACAAAAAGCCCTGAAACTCACCGCTGCCCGGCCGCATACTTTTGCCATTGCAAATCCGTATCGGGAGCCAGCATATGAATGCACGCGTCCAGCCAGCCCTGCGTCGTACCAACAAAAGCGACATTCAGCCGCGCAAGATGGATTTCGAGTTTGATCCGGCTATCGAGCGTTACTGGTTCGGTGGCGATCAGTTCAAGACCCTGCTGCTGACCGCACTGTCCTGCACTTTCCCTGAGGGCGAGCGTTTCTTCGTCCGTTCCGTGCGCCACTTCCAGAAAAACCTGACCGACCCGCTGCTGAAAGAGCAGGTAAAAGGCTTCATCGGTCAGGAGGCGCATCACGGTAATGAGCATGAGGCGTTCAATACTTTCATGGAACAGCGTGGCGTACCGACCAGCAAGGTCTCGAAATTTGTTCTTGATGGCCTGAAGATGCAGGGCAAGTGGTTGTCACCGGAGCGGCAGCTGGCCAAGACCTGCGCGCTGGAGCATTTCACGGCCATGCTGGCGGAACTCATTCTCGAGCATCCGGAATTTCTTGAAGGCATGGATAAGCGCATGTTGCCACTGTGGTTGTGGCACGCCGTGGAAGAGAGCGAACACAAGTCGGTGGCATTTGATGTGTATCAGGACCAGGTCGGCAGTTACTGGGTGCGTTCCAGTGAAATGGCCATTACCACGGTCGAGTTTATCGGCTTCACCATCTTCCATTACTTCCAGCTGCGCGCCGACATGGACGACAAACGAGATCTGCGCTCGGTGCTGAATGGTCTGAACTGGCTGGTCGGCAAGCCCGGTTGGTTGCGTCGTCTCGGCCCATCGTATCTGGCTTATTTCAAACGCGATTTCCATCCGTCCAAGCGTGACAGCAGCGCGCTGCGCCAGCAGGGTCTGGAAAAGCTGGCTGCGTTACTGAACCGTCCCGAACTGCTGCAGCCGGCTGCCTGATCAGCCGGTTGCGGCCCGGGCGTCGTCCGGTTCCTGCAACGGAATCCGCACATTCACACGCCAGACCGTTTGCTGGCCACCACCGCCCGCGACGCCACCGAGACGGGCGGCGCGCTGACGGATAATACCTGTGCCCCGTCCTTCCCGAACCAGCTTGTCCGGGCTGACGCCATCATTTTCGATCGACACGGCCAGAGAGCCATCCCGCTCACTGATACGGATATGAATCCGTGACGGCGTGGCATGGCGCAGCGCATTGCTGACTGCTTCGCGGATAATCCGGGTCAGGTTGCCGATCCGGCGCTGATCCATCTCCGCATCCGGTGTTTGCAGCGAGATTTCCCAGTCCAGCTTCACGCCACTGGCATCGCAGCGCTGCCGTGCTTCCTGTTCCCACTGCAGGCTGGCCTGTTCCAGCGATACTTCCTCGCCTTCCATGGTGCCAAGCAGATCGCGCAGATCGCGAATCGCTTCGCGTACCAGGGTCTGCTGGTCGGCACTGCCGCTGCGATGCAGCAACGTCAGCAGCTTTGCGCCGAGATCATCGTGAATGTCCTGACGAATACGATCGCGCTCGCTGCGAGCGCCCTGCTCATGGGCAGTCAGCGATTCATCCACCAGTCGATACAGCTTCAGCACCAGCGCAGCGGTTTCCACATCACGGGAGGTAAACAGGCGCGCACCCTGATCAGCATGATGCAGGCGCAGCACAGAATGATGCGGCGGGTTCGGCAGCTGCAGGCACAGACCATTGTCACTGATCTGAGGTTTCATCAGAGCGCCTTCGGCTTCGCTGATATCGAGCGGATGAAACACCGCAGTCGCGGCCTCGCGCAGGGCAATGCCAAGCTGGCTGGTATGGGTTGCTGCCACCAGCGGCGGCATCGCCAGACTCAGCCAGTCCTGCACGGTCTGGCCACGTCGTCGCGCCAGTCGCTGCCAGAGTAATTGTCGTAGCGGGAAATACACCCAGCCCACCAGCGCCACCGCCAGCGTCAGTGCAATCGGTTTTGACAGGGCAAGAAAACTGACCAGCAACAGGTCAACAGCAATAACCGCCACACCGCCGAGAAACCATGCCCATACCGACCACCACCAGTGTTCCAGCTGGAAAAGTTTGTAGCGGGTAATACCAAAAGCCAGACCGATGTACATGATCAGAAATGCGCCGAACATGACGCCCTGTGAGGCTGGTGGTGTCACGCCCATCGCTGCCGGAATAATAATCACGCCGGCAAACAGACCGGTGGCCAGATAGATCGACAGCAGGAACCAGCGCAGTGCAGCGCGATCGGCGGGCTTGCTGCGGGTTTGCAACCACTGGAAAAACGCGAAGACAAAACTGAGGGCGAAAATACCCAATACCGAAAGATGGAACAGCGCGGTGGATGCAGTCAGCTGGAAGGTGTCAGCAAGCCAGGTGCCGGCAGCGAGCAAATAACACAGTGAAGCGACTGGCAGGCGACCAATCCGGATCGGATAGTGCCACAGCAGGCTGGTCAGCGACGCGGTGAAAAACAGTGCGCCGAAGTGATTGATGATGGAAAGTGTGCGAAACAGGTCGCCATCAATCAGCAGCTCACGGGTGCTGTACACCGCCGCCGCCGGAGCAAAAATCAGATAGCCGATACCGGTCATGAAATACAGTGTTGCCGGCAAGCTGCGGACGCGCACGCTCCAGACGATTGCGCCGGTCATGGCGCCGATCACGCCGAACGCCAGCTGCAACCAGAACAGGCCGGGTAGTGCCCGCAGCGGGCGATCAGTGTGCTGCAGGGTGAGCTGCTGACCGCCAGCGGTCACGAGGGACAGGCTGTCGGCATCGGCGGCCGCGGCCAGTGTCCGGCTGTCGTGCATCAGCTGGTTGTACTGGACATAGTCAGGCAGGACATCCGGTTCCTCGATCAGCAGCGTCGGAGTGACTTCGATACGCTCGTCTCCCGCTTGCAGGGCAACAATCTGCAGGCCTGCGCCAAGCTGATCAGCGTTTGGGCCGGTCGCATCAATGGCGCTGATCTCCACGCCACCTTCATCGTTGACCAACCACGATGTCCCGGTCCACGGCAGCGACAGGGCGGCGTTGAGGGTCAGGGTGGTTACGCAGATCACTAGCAGGCCACTCAGGGCCACGGTCAGGCGGGGAGAAGGGGTCAACACAAGCTAGCTTCCTGTCTTGCCGATACTGATATCAATGCGCACTACCCGCGTTCACGGGGGTAGGTAGTGGCGCGGCACCATGCCATCATCGGGATTCTGTGGAAGTTCCCGGGCAAACGGAAGAACTAATGGATTGTAGCGATATTCTGCTGGTCGAGGATGTGCCGGAGGTGATGGGCTGGCTCACCGGGCTGGTGACAACGCACTTCCCCGGCAGCACTCTGCGCTCGGCGGATAATCGCGAGCGGGCATTGCGGGCGGTAACTCAGCAGGCACCCTGTCTGGCGCTGGTGGATCTTGGCCTGCCGGATGGCTCCGGGATCGATATCATTCGCGCCATCAAGCGTCAGCGTCCGCAGAGCTACTGCGTCGTCACCACCATCTTTGACGATTCCGATCATCTGTTCTCGGCGCTGCACGCCGGCGCCGACGGTTATTTGCTCAAGGATGAGCCGGAGCAGGAGTTTGTCCATCACCTGCGCGGCATTCTCGAAGGCCGCCCGCCGTTGAGCGCAGCCATTGCCCGCAAGGTGCTCAGCGTGTTCCGTCCGGCGGCGGAGGAAACCGTGCGACTGGCGCCACGTGAAGAGCAGGTGCTGACCCTGATCGCCCGTGGTTACAGCGTCCGCAAGGCTGGCGAGATGCTGGGTATTTCCCAGCACACCGTGGCCGGCTACCTGAAAACCATCTACCAGAAACTGCAGGTCAACTCGCGCGCCGAGGCCACCCTGAAAGCGGTGGATCTGGGTCTGGTGGCGTCGCAGGCGCGTTGATCACGGGCTGCTCAAGCGGTAACTGAGAGCCTCGGCCAGATGCGCCGTACTGATCTGATCATCGCCACTCATATCGGCCAGTGTTCTGGCCACTCGCAAGGTGCGGTGCAACGACCGCGCCGACAGTGCCATACGCTGCATCGCCTGGCTTAACCAGCAGCCGTGCAGTGACAGCACCGGTTCCAGCTCGCGGGTGCTCAGAAGCTGATTCAGTTTGCCTTGCCGCGATATTTGTCTGGTGCGGGTTGCTTGCACCCGTTCGCGCACCCGTACACTGGCCTCGCCGGGTGATAGTGACACCAGTTCTTCCGGTTTCACCGCACTGACTTCCAGATGCAGGTCAATGCGATCAAGCAGCGGTCCCGACAACCTGCTCTGATAGCGCCGTGCTTTTTCGCAGCTGTATCCGCAGCTGCGTTGCGGATCACCGAAGTAACCACAGGGGCACGGATTCATCGCTGCCACTAGCTGAAAACGCGCCGGGAAAGTGGTTTGCCGGGCGGCGCGGGCAATGCTGACCTCGCCGGTTTCCAGCGGCTCGCGCAGCACCTCCAGTACGTGGCGATCAAACTCGGGAATTTCATCGAGAAACAGCACGCCGTGGTGAGCCATGGAAATCTCGCCGGGGCGCGGATGACTGCCGCCGCCCACCAGTGCCACGGCGGAAGCGGTATGGTGCGGGCCACGAAATGGTGGCAGATGAAACAGTGCCGGGGCACGCGGCCGATGCAGGGAATGAATCGCCGCCACATCCAGCGCCTGCTGTTCGTCCAGCGGTGGTAGCAGGCCGGGCAGACGGCTGGCGAGCATGCTCTTGCCGCTGCCGGGCGGCCCGCAAAGCAACAGAGAATGGCCACCACTGGCGGCGATTTCCAGGGCCCGTCGGGCCTGCGCCTGACCGCGCACTTCCGACAGACAGGGCCCTGCCAGCGATGGCGGCAGCGGCTCGGCGCTGCTGGCCGGGGTTAACGGTGCGACGCCGTTGAGATGCGCGCAGGCTGCCAGTAACCCCGGTGCACCGAGCATCTTGCCGTTGCGATACAGCCGCGCTTCTTCAAGATTGTCTTCCGGCAGTAACAGGGTGCGACCGGCCCGGCCACAGGCCAGCGCTGCCGGCAGCACGCCGGTGACCGCGCGCAAGTCGCCATTCAGGGCCAACTCGCCAATGCATTCGAGCGATTCGGCAGCACGCGATGGCAGCTGGCCGTTGGCGATCAGAATGCCCAGAGCAATGGGCAGGTCGAAGCGGCCGCCGTCCTTGGGCAGGTCGGCTGGCGCGAGGTTGACGGTGATCCGGGTTTGCGGAAACGGAAAGCCGGCGTTGACGATCGCCGAGCGCACCCGGTCGCGGGATTCGCGCACCGCCGCCGCCGGCAGGCCGACGATGGTGAAGGCCGGCAGGCCGGGGCCGAGATGGGTTTCCACCCGGACCTGCGGCGCCTCAATGCCCAGCTGGGCGCGACTGAAAACCTGCGAGATGGCCATCTGTCCTCCTTGCGCAGGAGTGTCAGCGTGGCCATGGCAAAGTGCTGTGCGCCGGGGACGTAGATCTGTGTCAGTGAATGACGGCCGCTATTGCTGCGACCGCGCAGGCCTCTCTCCAAAGCTGTTCTCTGGCAGCAATCCCTGTCCATTCCGCGTCGGCATTATTGTTCCACAATATCCCGATGCATGGGCGCAAGTCGCTTCAGCAAGCGGTTCTGCGCAGCCACAGAGACACCGTTCTTCTCCATGGCATCAACGAGAACCTCAACCAGTGCATTGAAATCCGCGTGGGTAATATTCATGCCGGCATGGGATTCCTTCATGGAATCGCCGGTATAGGTGCAGCCACCACCGGATTCGGCACAGAATTGTTCCACCAGCTTGCTGCGCAACCGTTCCGGGTCGGCTTCGGCGAAATGATGGGCGATTCTAGGATCACTGCCGAGCCCAAAAAGAAAGTCGTTAACAATATTCTCGATGCCCTGCAGTTTCCCGAGGTCCTGGTACAGAGTGCTGTGCGGAGCACTTTGACAACCGACCAGGGTGATAAATGCGGCCATTACGGGAATCAGAAAAATTCTCATCAGAATGCTCCACTCAAGGACAGGTAGGCGCCGGTTTGGCTGCGAGAGTCATTATCGAACGGCACCGCGACGGAACTGATCTCGCCGAGGTCAACCCAGGCGCCGGTGACGCTCCAGCGTTTGTTGGGAAACCAGGCAACGAAAAGGCTGTGCCAATCGTCCTGATTCAAGGCGGTGAGATTCTCCGGGTGTTGGCGGTACTCTCCGCCAGCCAGCCAGTGTTTATTAATAAACATGCCCAGTGACGCCTCGCCGACGATGCTGCGGCCATTGCGCTTGTCGCCGCCATGGCCGAGCAGTCCGCCCTGATTGGCTTCGGTGGAGCGGACCACACCATTAACGAGCCAGTTACGACCGAACGGCCCACCCAGAAAAACTTTGGTGGCGGCGACATAAATATCGGCGCCGTAGTTGCTCTCCGCGCCCAGGGCCTGAGGCACGCTGGCCCCGCCAAGGGCGGCGAGGTCAGGGTTGATCGACTCACGGTAGACAGCGCCGAGCGAAATCTGCGGCATAGTGGTATACAGAATATCGCCAGCCAATCGCACCTTCAGGCCATAGTTGTTGGTGCGGACCTCCTGAAAAGCCAGGGGAGGAAATGCGCTGACATCAAGCTCCTGACGCGCCACCGAAAGTTCAATGCGATTTTTCCAGGTCCAGGCCGCGCCAAAGGCACGTAGCTTGAAATCCTGAGTTTCAACGCGGCTGCCGAACACGGTGCCGCCATGTTGCTCTTTGGTGCCATAGCCGCCAAGAATGGCCATCGGCACGACGCCGCCACCGGCACTGCCATCTATGCTGCTAACGGCGCCAGTGGCGAGGATGCGACCCTCGCCAGTGCCTGCGGCCATCAGCGGTGTGCTGACGAGAGCAAGTAGCCCTGCGCTTAGAAGTTTTCTCATTGGCTGTTTCTCCGTTTGCTACTGATCCAGGACTCTCGCCAGGTTTCGAACTGCTGTGGCGGCAGGGGGCGAGACAGGAAGTAACCCTGCGCGCCGTCGACGTTCATGGCCTTTAGCACGACAAGCAGCTCCTTGGACTCGACGCCCTCCGCCACCACTTGAATGCCGAGCTGGTGGGCAAGCTGCACAATGCTTTCAACAATCGCTTTCTCCGACAGGGTCTTGAGATTGCCACGGAAAAAGCTCCGGTCAATTCGGATTTCGTCAACCGCAAGGTCTCGCAGCAATGCCAGCGATGAGCGACCGCTGCCAAAGTGGCCGATGGAAATACGGACGCGTTGACGTCGTAATCGAGACAGTATCTCCTTGGATTGTTCCAGAGAGCTGGCGGCAAGATCCTCGGAAATTTGCAGGGTGAGCATGGATTTTTCAATCCCGTGCTTGCGGGTGGTTTCAATAAATCGGGTAACGAAGCCCGGGTCTTCAAGGTCGTGTCTGGAGACATTAATGGATACCGGTGCAGCAATACGCCTGCTCTGCCAGTTAGCGATCAGTGCGCAGGTCTGCTCCAGTGCCCAGGCGTTGAGTTCAGCTATTTGGCCACTGTTTTCGGCGAGGAAAATGAACTCGTCGTTGGCTATCGGCCCATAAGCCGGGCTTTCCCAGCGCAACAGTGCGTCCGCGTAGACGCCAAGAGGATTGGCAAATGCGATGGTCGGTTGCAGGTTGAGGCTGATCTCGTTGTTAGCGATGGCGCCGCGCAGGGCATAGGCGAGATCAAGACGGCGTTTGCGACGGGCATCGTCGCTGGCATCGTACACCTGAAGAATGCTGCGCTGCTCCTTCGCCTTGTACATCGCCTGCTCAGCGGCCCGAATCAGGGCCTCTGCACTTTGCCCATGATCAGGAAACAAAGATGCGCCAATGTTAATGCGGATACGTGCTTTCATATCCTTGTCCATCTGAGCGGATGATTCCGTTGCCTGAAATAACTGCTTGGCAACCGCATGCGCATCGGTTGCATTGGCGCGTGGCATGATCACCAGAAAATCATCGGAAGCGATGCGACAGACGGTGGAATCTCGCAAGCTATTGGCCTGTAGTGTGCTGCCCAGCCAGCGCAGCA
This sequence comes from Alcanivoracaceae bacterium, assembly GCA_023146255.1. Classification (GTDB taxonomy): domain Bacteria; phylum Pseudomonadota; class Gammaproteobacteria; order Pseudomonadales; family Alcanivoracaceae; genus PGZG01. Next base: position 25,749 of record JAGLCJ010000010.1, on the reverse strand, counting down.
GGTTATCGCCAGTTTCATGGCCCAGAGAGTCATTGATTTCGCGCAGATGATGAATATCCACCGACAGTAGTGCGAATGGCGAGCCGCCTTTACCGTTATCGATTTGACGGGCAATGCATTCGATGGCGGCAAGCCGATTGGGAAGGCCGGTGAGATCGTCCCGACGTGCCTGCTGGAAAATGGCTTGCTCACGCTCATCAACAGCTTTCTGCATGGCACTGAATGCATCTCCAAGCTGTGAAAACTCACGAATGGATTGCTGTGGAATGGCCACATGATAATCCCCACCGCCGATCTTGGTGGCTGCAGCCCCCAGCTCTCCGAGCGGCCGGGTGAGGCGTCGGGAAAGCCAGGAGGACATCACCAGCACCAGCAAGAATGCGCCTCCAGCCAACAAAGATAATTGCAGCCCCACTTGACGAAAAGCGCTGGCCTCGTCGGTCATTGGAATATGCAAATAGGCGTTAAACAGTTCGGCGCTTTGCAGGTCCACCGGAGTGGTCATAAAACGTTGGTCAGCGATCGTCAGCACAGTGGGCGAGCCGGTCGTAACGGCTTCCATGGCAGCAATGTGCTGGCGGGCGTCACGCGGGGTTCCGGCACGAGACAATGTGCTGAAAAGACCGCGTTCACTGGAGCCGGAGGGGCCCGCCACGAAGCTGATATCAGCGCCAACCAGCTCTTTCATCTGCTCGACAAAACTGTCACTCATTTCGAAGCCAAGCGTGAGAATGCCGAGAATGGTCGGGTTGCCCACTGGCGTTGAAATAATCAGGTGAGGGACATTATTGATGGCAGTGATCTTGACGGTCATCGCCGTTTCATTGCCGGCAAAGCCGCTTACCGAGAAAGGCGTATTGGCGGCACTGATGGTGCGTCCATCGTTCATGCGGATGGAATAGGCGGTGGCGCCGATCCGCGATGACTGATTGTCCACAGCGGAGAGAATGGTGGCATGGTCACCGCTCGCCAAAGCGTCGCGAAAACCGAAGTCCTCCACGAGAACGCTCACGGCGCCCGCCACTTCCTCAGCACGAACACCGAGTTGCTGACGGAAGTAGTGAGACGCCGTTGTCACGCTCTGGCGCGCACTATCGGTGATGGTGTCCCGTAGTATCTTGCTGCCGACAATGGCCACCGCAACCATGATAACCAGCAGCAGGGATGCAATGGCCAGTAGCAGGGCGGTTGAGAATTTAGCGCGCAAAGGGATTTCCTCGAATTAGCGGATTGTTCACCGGCCGGCGCGGTGTTCTCGGGTCCGGACCAATTGTGCCAACACTCTCGCTGATGGACAGATCGCGACCGGCACGTCGCACGCGGATGTCGCGGGTAACGCTACCGGGACTTAGTTGCCATGGATGCAGCATTTCCACTTGATAGTCGCCAACCGCCAGATCATTGAAACGTGCGATGCCATCGATGTCGCTGATCGCAAACTGGGGGGCATCGGTGACATAGATATAGGCATGCATGCGGTCGTGAATATTGCAGCCGACCGGTACGATGCCAACGCTCTCGAAATTCACCGGGTCGGCTTCGCGGCCGGCAAACAGATTGGTGACGAAGCGCTTGACGCTGGAAAACGAATACACCTGGTGCCGGGTCTGGTCGAGATTGGGGAATATCACCGCGCTGTGTTGCCGAATAATTGTCACATGGGGGTCGAACTGGTTTGCTATCTGGTTGACTTCGGTGATTGAGGTATCGATCGGCGGCAGGTTTTCCCCGCGTAGCACCACAATGCTGTTGGCAAGGGGCCTGCCCTGAGCATCCGTTACGGTGACATCGAGACTGGCGGCGAGGCTTACTCCGCAGAATATGTAAACAATGAAGCCATAGCTGGCCGACTTTAAAATGGGCACGGAGCAAATCCTCAAAAGTGGTCTGTGCTCGCTGCTCCGTTTTTGCCCGGTTTTCCGGAGATCTGCAGCAGCGGGCAGCGAGCGTCCACGACATTGTCTCGGTGCACAGTGACACCGGGTAGGTGAAAAGCATGAGAAGGCTACGAAGAAAGAATTGGTATGGCAGTTGATCCGAACGCGGCAGGACGGTGATCAGTACTCGTTGGGGCGCTCAGGGGGTGGCGCAATCAGCCGCTTGCGCCATGGGCCGGCGGCGAACAGCAGTGTTGCCAAAGTCATCAGCAGATAATGCTGGATGTTGCGCTGCTGGGTCAGGCAGGGGTCGCAGTCGACAAACAGCGCGGCGCCGACCAGCACCGTCAGCAGCGCGCTGACCGTCATCCACAGTGCCCCGGGCCACATGGCCCGGTACCGTGCCAGGGCCACCGCAACGCTGAGCAGCCATAGCGCCAGCATGGGAGACAGTGTCAGGGCGAAGAAAGCCGCCGGCTGCTGATTGATGTCAGGCCACTGCCAATGCGAGGCCTCGCCGCCGCGAAGCTGCTTTTGCAACGGCTCCGGCATGGACCAGCTGTAGCAATGCAAACTGCAGCCCTGAGCGTTGGCTCGCTCCGGATCGGCGCCGTAGCGCAACATCAGGGTGACCAATGGCCAGCGTTGCAGGCGGGCGGCCCGTAGCAGCGCGGTTTCGCCTTCGGCGCCGCTGAGATCCGGCGACAGTCCCGCCACCAGCAGCGCCTCGGCGATTTCAGTATTGGCGTTATCGCTGCCGACGTAGTCGAGCAGCAGTAGCGGGTGTCGGTCGGTGACGTCGGGCAACGCCCGGATCATGGACTGAATGGTGGGAAGGCGCCCTTGGCTCATGGCTTTTGGCAGCAGTGAGCGCTCACCTGAAAGGGTGCGGGTCGGTTCCGCTCCGGCTTCCATCAGGGCCTGCACCAACCACAGCTGATCGGCATCCAGTGCCCGTTCCAGCGCGGTCATGCCCTGGGCATCACGACGGTTCGGATCGAGGCCGGCGTCCAGCAGCAGAGTTAGCCGGGCCTTGTCGAGCGGGACGCCGCCGTCGTCAAACGGGGGCGGCGGCGCAATAAAGGCGGCGGCCACCGTGCCGTGCTGGCGCGAACCAAGATTCGGGTCGGCGCCGCGCTTGAGCAGTTGGCGAGTGGCGTCAAGGTTGGCGAAATACAGCGGTGGGAAGCCGCTCTCCGGCAACTGGTTCAACGGAAAGCCATCGGCCAGCAGCCAATCCAGTTCGGCAAGGTGGCCGAGGCTGGCCAGTCGCCAGGCCAGATCGCCGCCGCCCTGACGATATACTTGCCGGGCATCGGCGCCGGCGCGCCAGAACCGTTCGGCGCTTTCCAGCCGGCCACCGTCTTGGAGCAGCAGGGCCAGCGCCCGGCTGGCATCCAACGGGTCCAGCTCCAGAGTCGGAAAGCGTTCCAGTAGCTGATCGAGCAGGTCGGCGCGTTGCTGCTGGATCAGGGTTTCCACCAGCAACTCGAGTACGTCGTCAGCGAGATCGGCGCCTGCGGTGTCGAGCAGCAGGGCAAAGGTCAGGGCATTACCGGGGTGGCGGACGGCATGGTCGAGGGCAGTGTTGCCTTCGTTGTCGGCGATCAGGGGATCGGCGCCCAGCGCAATCAGTTCGCCGCTGATCATGCCGTCCGGTTCGGCGCTGGCCAGATGCAGCGGACGGACACCCTCGTTGTCGGCAAGCTCCGCTGCCGCGCCGCGGCTCAGCAATAGCAGGGCGGCATCACGGAAAAAGTCGACATGCTGCGGTTGTTGCAGACCAAGCAATGCCAGATGCAGGGAGCTGCGACCGTTGCCATCGACACTGTCGACAGCGCTGCCGGCATCAAGCAGGTCAGCGGGTTGCAATGCAGGTACGGTATCCGTGCGTGGACAAGCCAGCAGGCGGTGCAGGGCCATGGAGTCCGCCGCCAGCAGGGTCAGGGCGTCGCCTTCGGCAGCAGTGGCGGCGCAAAGCGGGTCATCACTGGCGGTGACGCTGGCGCTGAAGCCCAGTGCAACAAGAAGCAGAAGCGCTTTCACGGGGCCAGACGACGCTCCAGCTCAATCACTTCCTTTTCCAGTGCTTCCAGCTTCTCGCGGGTGCGGGCCAGCACCTGCTGCTGGATATCAAACTCTTCCCGGCTGATCAGATCCAGCCGGCTGATGCCTTCCTGAAGAATGGCACGGGCGCTGCGTTCGACTTCGTCGCGCAACTGTTCCAGGCCGGCGGGCAGATGGCGGCCGATGTCGGCTACCAGACGGTCGATAAAAGGCTGGTCAGTCATGGTAAGAGCAAGTCCGGTTGCGGCCGAAAAGGGCAATCATGGTAGCACGGTGCAGGACAGGAAAAGAGTTGCACCATTTTGGGGAGTGCCCCGTATTCGTGCGCTATAATCGCGCCAGAACCTGGGGTCACGGCCCCGTGTTTTTTTTCAACCCCATGAAAATACACGCATTTTATCTATTGGCATGGATCGTGCGTTTGTGGAGACAAGCAGGGGGCAACCCCTGAAGACTGGATGAGGCTCCGCCTCGGTTCGGAACAGGTACGGCGCCGGTGACGGCGCAGCCATCAGGAGAGAGACATGAAACTTGTCACTGCCGTTATCAAGCCGTTCAAGCTCGACGATGTGCGCGAAGCATTGTCCGAGATTGGCGTGCAGGGCATCACGGTGACCGAAGTTAAAGGCTTCGGACGCCAGAAGGGCCACACCGAGTTGTATCGCGGTGCGGAGTATGTGGTGGATTTTCTGCCGAAAGTGAAGATCGAGGTCGCCATTGCTGATGGTTCCCTGGATCAGGTGATCGAAGCCATCGCCAAGGCTGCGAACACCGGAAAGATTGGTGACGGCAAGATCTTCGTCACCGAGCTTTTGCAGGCAATCCGAATCCGGACCGGCGAAACAGGCGAAGACGCGGTTTAACCGCCCGACGCTAAAACGGTTTGCAGCTTAATCGCTGCAGAAAAAACGTCACGATCCATGCCAACGATTTGACGTGTCCATCTGGAGGGTTACACCGTGGAAAACAACATTTACGAACTACAGTACGCCATCGACACCTTCTACTTCCTGGTGTGTGGCGCTCTGGTAATGTGGATGGCAGCCGGCTTTGCCATGCTGGAATCCGGCCTCGTCCGCGCCAAGAACACAACTGAAATCCTGACCAAGAACGTCGCCCTGTATGCGGTGGCCTGCATCATGTACATGGTGTGTGGTTACGCAATCATGTACGGCGGTGATGTATTCCTCTCCGGCATTGCCGATGTGGATGCAGACGCTGTACTGGGTGAATTTGCTGCCCGTGAAGACGGATTCCGCGGCGGTTCGATCTATGCCGGTGCTTCTGACTTCTTCTTCCAGGTAGTGTTTGTTGCTACTGCCATGTCGATTGTCTCCGGTGCCGTTGCCGAGCGCATGAAACTGTGGGCATTCCTCGCCTTTGCTGTAGTCATGACCGGCTTCATCTACCCGATGGAAGGCAGCTGGACCTGGGGCGGCAATGCGGTATTCGGCATGTACACGCTGGGTGACCTTGGCTTCATCGACTTTGCTGGTTCAGGCATCGTTCACATGGCGGGTGCTGCTGCTGCTCTGGCGGGTGTACTGCTGCTGGGTGCGCGTAAAGGCAAGTACGGCAAAGACGGTTCGGTGAACGCCATTCCGGGCGCCAACCTGCCGCTGGCTGCACTGGGTACCATGATCCTGTGGATGGGCTGGTTCGGCTTTAACGGCGGCTCGGTACTGAAGCTGGGCGATATCAGCAACTCTGCGCTGGTTGCCATGGTGTTCCTGAACACCAACGCTGCCGCCGCCGGTGGTGCTGTGGCTGCCCTGATCACCGCCCGCCTGCTGTTCGGCAAGGCTGACCTGACCATGCTGCTGAACGGTGCTCTGGCTGGCCTGGTTGCTATTACCGCTGGTCCGGATACCCCGAGTGCCCTGCAGGCTACGATCTTCGGCGCGATTGCCGGTGTGCTGGTGGTGTTCTCCATCATCACCCTGGACAAGCTGAAAATTGACGACCCGGTCGGTGCCATTTCGGTTCACGGTGTAGTCGGTCTGTTCGGTCTGCTGCTGGTACCGGTGACCAATGATGGTTCCAGCTTCACTGGTCAGCTGATCGGTGCTGCCACGATCTTTGTCTGGGTATTCGTTACCAGCCTGATCGTCTGGGGCATCCTCAAGGCCACCGTCGGCATCCGCGTCTCGGAAGAAGAAGAGTACGAAGGTGTGGATCTGTCGGAGTGTGGTATGGAAGCCTACCCGGAGTTCGCCAGCAGCAAGAAGTAATCGCTGCCAGGCAACACCAAAAAAAGGGCGCCGATTTCGGCGCCCTTTTTCTATGGGAGTTCTCGCACCATGGTGCAATAAACTTTTGTCACTACACCGTTGGTGCAGTGCCGTTTTTGCTTCAACATGGTGCGATGAAAAAATTGCGAGAGCGCCCATGAGCACGGTACTGCCCGGCAACGAAGTTTCAGCTTCCGCTGAATGTCCAAATCGCAATGCCGAGGATGTCCTGCTGCGCCTGCCTGCCCGGGTGGCGACGCTGGGCGAGGGCATGACCATTCGCCGCGCTTTGCCCAATCAGGGCAAGCGCATGATCGGCGCCTGGTGCTTTCTTGATCATGCTGGCCCTGTGGATGTCAGCCATGGTGATGGCATGCGCGTTGGCCCGCATCCGCATACCGGTCTGCAAACCTTTACCTGGATGGTCGACGGTGAGTTCTTTCACCGCGACAGTCTTGGTTGTGAGCAGCTGATCCGGCCCGGGCAGGTCAATCTGATGACCGCCGGACGTGGTATCAGCCATTCCGAGGAATCTCCCGCGCAGCGCTCGCCATTGTTGCAAGCCGCGCAGTTGTGGATTGCCCTGCCGAATGACAAGCGCCATATCGCCCCGGCGTTTGAGCATTATCCGGAACTGCCGCGGAATCAGCAGGACGGCGTCAACATGACACTGCTGGTCGGCGAGGCGTTTGGTGAGAAAGCGCCGACCCGAGTGTATAGCCCGCTGCTCGGCATGGATCTGCGCAGTGACGGTATCGCATCAACACAAATTCCGCTGCGCCCGGATTTCGAATACGGCGTGCTGGTATTGACCGGCAGTGCTGAGGTTGCCGGCGAAACCCTGCTGCCCGGCGAACTGCTTTATCTCGGCCAGCATCGGCAAACGCTGTCGCTGCATTTCCCCGAGGCGACAAAAATACTGCTGATCGGCGGCGAACCGTTCGCCGAAGGCATTCTGCTGTGGTGGAATTTTATCGGCCGCAGTCAGGCAGAAATTGAAAGTTATATCCGGCAGTGGAATGCCGGAAAAGATTTCGGAGAGGTCAGGGGATATCCGGGCGAGCGGCTACGGGCTCCTGAATTACCCGCAGGGATGCGGTTCAGGGGGGAGGCAACCTGATGATGAGGGATCACTATGCATGGCGTGGTATTTACCAAACTGAAGCAGTTCGTCGAGGAGACCTTTGACAGCGACACCTGGAGCGCGATTCTGAAAGAAGCCGGGCATGAGGATGAAATGTTCGTGCCGATCAAGATCTATCCGGACGAAACGCTGGGACAGGTTGCTGCCGCCGCAGTAAAACTGTCCGGCATTGCCCGCGATGATCTGTTGCGCGCATTCGGTTCGTTTCTGGCGCCACACCTGATGGAGATGTACGGCGCCCTGATTCCGGCGGACTGGCGTACCGAGTCACTGCTGATGAATGTGGAAGAAACGATTCATCGGGTGGTGCGGATGAAGAATCCCGGCGCAGAGCCGCCAAAGCTGGAGTTCACCCGACTAGGAAGCGGGCATCTGCAACTGGACTATCGCTCCGAACGACGCATGTCCGCGCTGGCCCATGGCATCATGCTCGGCGTTGCCGAACATTACGGCGAGCATGTTGATATCCGCGAAAGCGAAATTTCCGGTGGTGTGCGGATGCTTATCCGCATCTCAAACCGGGCGGCGATTGCCAGCTAGGGAGCTTCTGAAAAACCGCCATATCTGTCGCAGGAGCGGCCGATCGGCCGTGATTCTTCCGGGTGGACTGCGGTCGATCGACCGCTCCCGCGGGTTATTCAGAGTTTTTCCGGCTGTTCGTCGGGGTGGCAACGCCGCCCCGATGCATCAGCGCTTGGGCCTCTTCATTCAACGCCTGACTTTCGCGCTGTGGTCGAGTCAGTGGGGCTGTCTTGACCAGGTTGCCATACAGGCGTGCAGCGCCGGCGGCCAATCCACCAGCGACTTCCAGATCAAAACGTTCGTGGTCACGCTGGCGAATATGATCAACCACCTCAGCGGCCTCTTCTGTGTTAACACCGATGGCCAGTAGTGTTTGTTCGCCCAGCTGCAGGGCTGACTCAAATGTTTCCCTTACCTGCGCGTGAACCTGACGGGCCACCAACTCCAGTGCGTGCCGGCGGTCAAAGCTGCGCGCCAGAATCTGAACGTGCGGGAAGTGATGCTGCAGCAGTTCAACAATGCGATTGGTGGCTTCGCGCTCATCCACACAGATCACTACCGCCTGGGCCTTTTCTGCACCGGCGGCATGCAGCACATCAAGGCGGCCGCCATCGCCGTAGTAAATACGAAAGCCAAACTTGCAGGCATCACGGATCTGTTCGGCATCGGTGTCGATGATGGCAACATCAACGCCGCGCGCCAGCAGCGTCTGGCTGACCACCTGACCTACCCGGCCAAAACCGATAATCAGTACGTCGCCGCTCAGGTTACTGGCCGGCTCAATACCATCAAGCGAAACACTCCCGGTTGGCAGAAGCCAGCGTAGTGCCAGAATAAACAGCGGCGTCAGTACCATCGACAGAATAACAATGGCGCTGAAATTGGCATGCACGCTGCTGTCAAAAATACCGACTGCCGCGGCAGCGGAGTAAAGCACAAAAGCGAACTCGCCTCCCTCGGCCAGCATGGCGGTGCGATAAAGCCCTTCGGCATGGCCGGCGCGGGTCAGACGCGCAACCAGATAAATTCCGGCTCCTTTCACGCCCATATAGGCGAGCACACCGGCGACAATCAATGGCCAGTTTCCGGCTACCTGCTGCAGATCGAGCAGCATGCCTACTCCGACGAAGAACAGGCCAAGCAGTAAACCGCGGAATGGTTCAATGTCTGCTTCCAGCTGATGCCGGAACGAGGATTCCGACAGTAATACGCCAGCGAGAAATGCGCCCATCGCCATCGACAATCCGCTGAGCTCCATCAACAGCGCCGCGCCCAGCACTACCAGCAAGGCAGCGGCAGTCATCACTTCGCGGGCTTTTGCTGCAGCCAGTAATCGGAATAGAGGACTGAGTAACCAGTAACCCACCACAATCAACAGGGACACCGCGCCAACACCGACAGCAACATCCGTCCAGCGGTGGTTTTCTTCACCGCCTGCGCCGGGGGCAAGGAACGCGACCAGCGCCAACAGCGGCACAATCGCCAGATCTTCCAGCAACAAAATTGACACTGTGCGCTGGCCTTTTGCGGTCAGGGTTTCGCCGCGCTCCTCCAGTACCTGAAAAACAATCGCAGTAGAAGACAGGGTAAAGCCCAGGGCTGCTATCAGTGCCACCGTTGCCGGCAGGTTAAACAGAAAATAGCCGAGTGCCGTCAGTAACAGGCCGCAGGTGGCAACCTGCGCCGCACCAAGACCAAAAATGTCGCGCCGCAGTTGCCATAATCGGGATGGCTGCATTTCCAGACCGATGATAAACAGGAACATGACCACACCCAGCTCTGCCAGATGCAGTACCGATTTCGGATCAGTAAACAGCGCCAGGCCAAAAGGGCCGACGGCGATGCCGGCGGCGAGATAACCCAGCACCGAGCCGAGGCCAAGACGGCGAAACAGCGTCACGGCAACAATACTGGCACCAAGTACGGCGACCACCGGGGTCAGTTCAGCGGCATAGCCTGCCATGTGTTACTCCTGTCAGGACCAGTTGCGCAACACCTGCGCCAGTCGTTGCACCATGCCGTCAAGGCGATTTTGCAGCTGCTCGTCTTTCAGCGCACCGTTATCATCAAAGGCTTCATGGGCTTTTGGCAGCGCCAGTTGTTCCGGTAATACGGTCACACCAAGATGGCTGAGCAGCTGGCGGATCAGGGCCAGACTGCGCATACCGCCAAAGCCGCCCGGCGATGCCGACATTACCAGCGCCACCTTGTTACGAAATGACGCCAGTCCGTCGACGTCGCCATCGCGGCGCGAGATCCAGTCCAGCGTGTTCTTCATCAGCGGCGTGATAAAGCTGTTGTATTCCGGCGATACCACGATCAGACCCTGATGCTGATCGAGCAATGCGCGCAACTTGCGGGCATTGTCGGGAATGCCATGCTCGGCTTCGAGATCGCCGTCATACAGTGGCAGCGGGTAATCGCGCAGATCGATCCAGCTGACATCCAGTCCGGCTTGCTTTGCCCGCTCTGCTGCCACTCGGGACAGTTTCTTGTTCAATGAGTCACGTCGGGCGCTACCGGCAAATGCCAGTACCTTTGCGTTGTTCATATTGGCTCTCCCTGAGCATTGCCTGTGAAATGGTGATTGATTCTGACAGCCAGCGAAGCGGCTGTCAGTCGATCCTGCCAAACTGTCCGCTGTTGTAATCGGCGATGGCCTGACGGATCTCGGCATCACTGTTCATGACAAACGGACCATAGCCAACCAGGGGCTCATCAATGGGTTCGCCGCTGAGCAGCATCAGGGTGGTGTTGCCATTGGCTTCAATGGTCAGTGTTTCGCCGCTGCGATCCAGCACCACCAGATCCGCTTCGCGGGCGATATGCTCGTCATTCACCTGCACGGTGCCGTGCAACACTGCAAGCAAGGTATTCCAGCCATTCGGCAGACGCAGTTCGGCGCGGTGACCGGCGCCAATGCGCACATCCCAGACATGCATCGGCGAGAAGGTTTTCGCCGGACCCTGATGACCATCGAGCTCACCGGCAATCACCCGCACTTCGCCGGCCTGCTCCGGCAAGGCGACCACCGGGATAGTCTGCCGTTGAATGGCTTGATAACCCGGTGCCGTCATCTTGTCCTTCGCCGGCAGATTGACCCACAGCTGCACCATTTCAAACGGCCCGCCGCTGCGGCTGAAGGCTTCGGAATGAAACTCCTCATGAATGATGCCGCTGCCTGCTGTCATCCACTGCACATCGCCGGTGCCGATCACCCCGCCCTGACCGGTGGAATCGCGATGCGCTACTTCGCCCTGAAAGGCGATGGTCACGGTTTCAAAGCCGCGGTGCGGATGCTGACCGACGCCGCGCGGTTTGGCGGACGGCGTGAATTCTGCCGGGCCGGCATAATCGAACAGCAGAAACGGGCTGGCGTGCTTGCCAAGGCTTTCATAGGAAAACAGTGAGCGCACCGGGAAGCCGTTGCCAACCCAATGCTGTGCCGGTGCCGGATAAACGCCGATGACTTTTTTCATGTTTGCCTCCCGTTTTTGTGGTGAGTGCTCACGTTGAATTGCCTATCTTGACCAGAAAATTCCCGGCGCGATAGCGCGCCGGGATCGCCAGGTTCAACGACGTGACGTCTGCGTCACATAACTGTTGATCAGGTTGCGGTAATCCGGAATGTGATTGGAAAACAGCTGGCCCAGGCCTTCGACATCGTTGCGCCAGTCGCGATGCAGTTCGCAGGCAACACCAAACCAGGTCATCAACTGTGCGCCCTGTGCTGCCATTCGCTGCCATGCCGACTGTTGGGTAATCTCGTTAAAGGTGCCGGACGCATCGGTGACCACGAACACGTCGAAATCCTCCGCCAGCGCCGACAGGGTTGGAAACGCCACACACACCTCGGTGACTACGCCGGCAATGATCAGCTGCTTCTTGCCGGTGGCTTTTACCGCGGCAACAAAGTCGTCGTTATCCCAGGCATTGATCTGGCCCGGCCGCGGAATAAAGGGCGCCTCCGGGAAGATCTCCTTCAGCTCCGGTACCAGCGGGCCGTTCGGGCCGTCCTCGAAACTGGTGGTGAGGATGGTCGGCAGATTGAAGTAGCGGGCGAGATCGGCCAGTGCCAGTACATTGTTCTTGAAGCTGTCGGGCTGAATGTCGCGCACCAGCGACAGCAGGCCGGTCTGGTGATCCACCAGCAGAACGGCGGCGTTGTTCTTGTCCAGACGGACGTAAGGCTTGCTCATGTCTTTCTCCTTTCGGGGATGATGGGATGGTGTTATTAATGTTATAAACGGGACGAATTGTCCGGTAGGTCAACAAAAAGGATTCATCGTCCTGATTTAAGAACGATGTTTATTCAGGAAAGCCATGGCGATGCAGGATCTCAACGATCTCTATTACTTTGTCCAGGTGGTCGAGCACGGCGGCTTTGCCCCGGCCGGCCGGGCGCTGGCCATGCCGAAATCGAAACTCAGCCGGCGCATCGCCCAGTTGGAAGAGCGCCTCGGCACCCGGTTGATCCAGCGCTCCACTCGCCGCTTTGTTGTCACCGAGGTGGGCCAGCGCTACTACCAGCATTGCCGCGCCATGCTGGTGGAGGCCGAGGCGGCGCAGGAAGCCATCGACAGCCTGCAGGCTGAGCCACAGGGCATCATCCGGCTGAGCTGCCCGGTGGGGCTGCTGCATTTCCACGTCAACCGGATGTTGGCGGAGTTCATGCTGCGTTACCCGAAGGTAGTGGTGCATCTGGAGGCCACCAACCGCCGGGTTGATGTCCTGAACGAGGGCTTTGATGCGGCCATCCGGGTGCGACCGTTACCGCTGGAGGACAGCGGGCTGGTGATGCGGGTGTTATCGGATCGCGGCCAGTGTCTGGTCGCCAGCCCGACCCTGATCGCCAAACGTGGCCAGCCGCAAACGCCGGAACAACTGGCCGATTGGCCGAGCCTCAGCCGCAGTGACATGCTGCATGAACGGCACAGCTGGGTGTTACACCATGACGATGGCCGTGAAGTTGTTGTAGCGCACCAGCCGCGTTACGTCACCAGCGATATGGTGGCGTTGCGCGCGGCGGCGGTGGCCGGGGTCGGCATCGTCCAGCTACCGATTCTGATGCTGCACGAGGAAGCCAGGCGGGGCCGGTTGGTGCGGGTGTTGCCGGACTGGGCTCCGCGTCGCGAAGTAATTCATCTGGTATTCCCGTCACGTCGCGGCATGCTGCCGGCGGTGCGTGCCCTGATCGATTTTCTTGCCGAGCAGTACGCAGCCTTTGCCGAAGACTGAGCCCTCGCATCTTGACGGGGGGTGACTGGCGAGCAGTCGCAGATTGCGGTCCGGCCAACAATGACATTGACCACTGTCACTAATATCCACTGCATCTGTCTTGGCTGTTTGCGAGGAATCCCGCATGAACTCCACACAAAGGTCGGTGCTTTCTGACGGCGTCGCGCTGGCGGTGACCACCTGGGGTGACCGGTCGGCGTCGCCGCTGGTGCTGGTCCACGGCTACCCGGACAACCATCTGGTCTGGCAAGCCGTGGCTGAACGGCTGGCCGACCACTTCTATGTGATCGCCTATGACGTTCGCGGCACCGGTGATTCCGATGTACCGACGCGGGTTCAGGATTACCGCTTGGCGCAGTTGTCGGCAGACCTGCTGGCGGTGGTGGAGGCGCTGATCCCCGGCCGGCGCTTCCATCTTGCCGGCCATGACTGGGGCTCGATCCAGAGCTGGGAGTCGGTTACCACCGAGCCGCTGCGTTCGCGGATTCTGTCGTTCACCACCATCTCCGGGCCCTGTCTTGATCACATGGGTTTCTGGATGCGCAGGCGTTTCGCCAGCTTGTCCTGGGCGGAACAACGCAAGGCCCTGCGCCAGTTGGCGTCGTCCTGGTACATCATGTTTTTCCAGTTGCCGGTGATTCCGCCGCTGCCGTGGAAACTCGGCATGGACAAACTCTGGCCTCGCTATCTGCAAAAGCGAGAAGGCGTGCGCGAAACCCATCCGAATCCGCATCAGCGCAAGGATGGAGAGAACGGCGTCAATCTTTACCGCGCCAACTTCCAGAGCAAGTTGCTGAAACCGGACTCCCGCTACACCGATGTACCGGTGCAGCTGATCGTGCCGATCGGCGACAACTATGTCGGCACCCAGTTATTTGAAGAACTGCATCAGTGGGTCACCGAGCTGTATCGCCGCGATATCGATGCCAATCACTGGGTGCCGCTCAGTCATCCCGACCTGATTGCTCGCTGGATCGGTGACTTTGCCGAAGCAGTCGACGCCGGCAGTCAGGAGCAGAAATTCTCCGCATTGCGAGTGGGACTGCCAGTGGCGAAAACCGGCTGAAATAAAACACTGATCCAATCGTGATGAGAGAGAAAAGCATGCAGGCCACTTCACGACATACCCTGAAAGCCCGTCGGGTGAAATTCGATCTTTCCGCATCGCCAGTGCACTGGTTGCCGGAGGATGTGTTCTCCAGTCATCTGGTCAATGGTATCCATCTTCTGTTGCCCGCCGGTGAACTCTGGTTCTGCCGTGTTTATAACAAGGCACTGCCGTACATTACTGACCCGCAACTGCGCGAAGATGTGGAAGGCTTTATCCGTCAGGAAGGTATTCATGCCCAGGCCCATCGCCATGGCGAAGCCTGGCTGCGCGCCAATGGCTACGATGTCGATCGTTATCGTCGTACTGCCGATTGGCTATTCGAACAGTTTCTCGGTGAAGCGCCGTTCGCGCTTCCGCTGCTGAAGAAGGCCATTCCGGCAAAGCAGTGGCTGATCTTCCGAGTGGGCGTGGTCGCCGCCATCGAGCACTTCACCGGCTTGCTCGGTGACTGGGCGATGAACAGTTGCGGCTGGGATGACGGCGATCCGGTGGTCGCCGATCTGTTTCGCTGGCATCTGGCGGAAGAGGTGGAGCATCGCAATGTGGCGTTCGATCTGTACGAGCATTTGTGCGCGACCGAAGCAGGATTTTACCTGAGCCGTCAGGCGATCATGGCAATTGTGTTTCCGCTGTTTATCTATTTTATTGCCGAAGGTGGCCGTTCGCTGGCGAGGCAGGATCAGAGCCCGGCGGCCATACCTATCGGCCATGCCGGCATCGTCAGGTTGCTGCTGCAGATGGAGCAGATCGGTCGGCGTACCGATCATGTGCCGCCGTTCAGTCTGGTGGTGACGCGGACATTGCGCTGGTTATCACCGCGGTTTCATCCACGTACGGAAGGTGATACCGAGCAGGCACTGGCGTATATCGCTCGCTCGCCGGCAGCGCGGGCGGCTGTTGCCTGACGCTCCATCATCTTGCCTGGCTGCAAGAGCCACCGATCAACGGCTGCTACAGTGGGTCGCCGCCGGGAAAGATCATCTCTTCTGTGCCGGGCAGTTGAATCGGCAGTTCCGATTTGTCCTTCAGGTGGTAGCGCTTTTTCGCCATTCGCTCCTGCATTTTCTGCAAGCTGGTCAGCGGCGCCCGGGTGGCAACCAGATTGGCCAGCCATGCCGGAATCATGCCGCCCGGATCAACAAAGGTTTCAAAGGTAATCCGGGTCCAGCCATCGGCCAGCGGCTCAAGAATAAAGCGATTATCCAGCGCCGGCAGACGCACCGTGCCTTCTATCTCATCAACCACACCATGTGCCGCCACTGAACGCAGGGTGGTTTTCAACGAATCGCTGTCCTGAGTGATAGTGGTGCGTGCGACACCATCGCGATCCGATACCGGCCAGATGCCCTTGATATGAATGTAGGCAAGGTCATTGCTGACTTCCGGCATCAGCCGGGCAAAATGACACTGAAACACCCACTCCGGAAAGTTTTCGACATCTGCCAGTACGGCAATAGCAGTCAGCATCGGGTAGGGCACTTCGGTCTGGCCGCGAAAGGCATTCAACGGGTTGCCTTCGATGGGCTTTACCCAGGTGCTGACATCGGTGCGTTCGCCGGCAACGCGAACTTGTTTCCATTCGTCCGCCAGAGCACTGGCGGACAGAAGGCAAAAGGCCAGTATCAATGAACGGAAAACAGAGCGCATTGGGAACCTCACCGTCGTTGTTATGGTTATTGTGATCAATGCCATCAGAATGATTTCAAATGGT
Organism: Alcanivoracaceae bacterium; assembly: GCA_023146255.1. Taxonomy (GTDB): domain Bacteria; phylum Pseudomonadota; class Gammaproteobacteria; order Pseudomonadales; family Alcanivoracaceae; genus PGZG01. The sequence continues at coordinate 9,848 of JAGLCJ010000010.1, read as the reverse complement.
AGCAGCGGTTACGATATTGCGCCTGCGCCGTGTAAGCCATTTGTGACGACGCAAGTGAGAAGAATCAGGCAACAGACCTATTTCCGTGACCCTTTTATCGTCTTACCCTCGCTCTCCAGCAACGCCGTGACGATGCGTGCAATCATTTGCCGGTGTTCCTCGGAGAGTAATTCAATCAGCGTTGTGAGGGTTCCGGAATCATAATGGCGCGGTGTTTCCCGCACCGTTTTGCTGTTGCTTCGGGAGGATGATCGCGGGCTGTCACCGAAGCGCAGCCACTCCGGCGAAACGCGCAGCCATGCGGCCAGCACCACCAGCTTTTCCTGAGCAGGAATGGCGGTACCTTCGAGCCAGCGCCTGACGGCCTGAACCGACACCGGAGTGTCCGGGTACAGAAGGTTGAACTTGCGCGCCACAGCGGTCGGGCTGGCCGCGGAAATTCCGGACCGTGACAGGGCCTGAAGCAGGCGTTCGCTGAACTGGACTTTCTCAATACTGGTCGACATGCCGGTACGCTAGCACCGGCAGGGTAACTATCGATTCCCCATAATAGTACGTATCTGTTACTATTTGGAGTAACAAGTCTGCTGCAAGCAGAAATAAACCAGAAGCGCCGGGTAAGGCGCCGTTAATCAGCGAGGGAAGGCATACATGAATTATCCGGATCACACACTGGCTGCCGGCCGCCCAGGCCCGGAACGGGTCGCTGTCATCGGCGGCAGTTTGATGTTGGCGCTGTTGATGCTGCCGCTACTGTTCTGGTTAGACGGTCGCGCCTGGGGTAATGAGGGGGTGCCGGACTGTGATTCGCTGCTGGTACTGTCGCAGCTTCGCCAGGTTTATCCCCAGGTTGCCCATGCACCGTTGAACGAGGCCATACGCGATGTCCAGAGCGTCGGCATGGACCGTCGTCTCGGCCACAGGATCTGCTACGCCAGAATCGGTGAGGGCCAGCAGCGGCGTCAGCTGAAGTACGCGGTGTCGTATCAGGACGATGCGAACGATAGCGTCCGCATCGTTCTGGTCACCGACTGATCAGGACATCCGGCTGATCATTTTCAGCGGCAGGTTGCGCATCAGGAAGCCCATCACCACCCATGGCCAGCGCGGCACGCAGGCCTCGGCGGATTCTTTCTCGATGGCGCGCACCAGCAAACGGCAGCCGGTTTCGGTATCGACCATAAACGGGGTGTTCTTGACCTTTTCGTTGATCTCCGAGCGGATATAGCCCGGATAGATGGTGCTGACCTTGATCGGCTTGCCGATCATCTCGGCGCGAATGCCCTCGGTCAGCGATGCCACGCCAGCCTTGGTGGCGGCGTAGGTGGTGAGATTCTTCGGCATACCACGCATGGCACTCATCGACGAGATCATCACCAGATGGCCGTCATTCTGGGCGCGGAAAATTTCCATCGCCGCTTCGCACTGCGCCAGCGCAGCAACAAAGTTGGTTTCTGCGGTTTGCCGGTTAGCCCAGAAATAGCCGGTGCCCAGCGGCTGGCCCTTGCCCATGCCGGCGTTGACGATGATGCGGTCAATCTTGCCGAACTCTTCATTGAATGCCTTGAAGACTTCAAACACCTGCTCGTAGTTGAGTACGTCCAGTGCTCGCACCGATACCTTGATGCCCTTGTGCTTGCTTTCCAGCTCCTGCTTCAGCTCTTCGAGACGATCGGTGCGCCGGGCGCACAACGCCAGATTGCGACCCATGGCAGCGAACTCGCGGGCCATGCCGCGGCCGAGGCCGGAGCTGGCACCGGTAATCAGAATGGTCTTGCGCATATCGGGCTCCTGTCAGCGGTAAGTAAGCAGGCGGCTATGCTCGCCTTCAAAATGTCCGTGGTCGTTAAAGGTGCTCAGATGCATGCCGCGCCGGCCAACCACAATCTTGGTCACGGACGCGTTGGCGACGACGCGGTTCAGCTTGCGCCATTCGCCGTCAGGCATATTCCACAGCCGTTTGACGGTGGCACTGATAGCGCCACCGGAAGTGAACACCACGGCGCTGTCGACCTGATAATTGACAATGCTGTTCAGGGAGTCATCAATGCGCCGCCGGAACATCGGCCAGCTTTCCTGATATTCGTCGTCATGCACACCGGACACCCAGCGATCCAGCGCCTGTTCAAAAAAACTCTGAAACGCTTCCTTCGGCTTCAGGGTGCGCGCCATGTCCGCCATCATGTAAGTGCGGCTCCTGTACTTTGGATTCTGGCGAATGATCAGTTCCTGATGGTCGTACTCGTTCCAGCCCGGATCGGTGCGCCACTCCGCCGACAAACCCATATGCGTCAACACATGTTCGGCGGTCTGCTTGTGCCGCCGCATATTCCCGGCCACGACCATATCCGGCCGACCAATCCGTTTCAGCAGCACGCCACCAAGATGTTGCGACTGGGCAATGCCGGTGGCGGAGAGATCGTCGTAATCTGCCTTGCCCCACGATGCCTGGCCGTGACGGATGAGATAAATCACTGCCATATCAGCGTTTTCCCCTGATCACTTTCTTGCTGGTGTGATGTAGATAGTGGTTGAACAACCAGAAATGTTTGAATGCCGGATTGCGTGTCTGCTTGTGGTGATAGCGGTAGTAGATCTGCTGCACGATCACCGCCAGGCGGAACAGGCCGTAGACCTCATAGAAGGTCCAGTTGTCCGGTTTCAGATTCATTTTCTCGCAGTAGTACTCGACTACTTCATGGCGGCTGAACATGCCGGGCAGGTGCGTCGGCTGGCGACGCAGAAGCTTGTTGATGCGGTCGTCATCGGCCTGCACCCAGTAGGCCAGGGTGTTGCCCAGATCCATCAGCGGATCGCCGAGGGTGGCCATTTCCCAATCGAGCACGCCGATAATGTTTTGCGGATCATCTGCATCCAGCACCACGTTATCGAAGCGGTAATCGTTGTGGATGATCACGGTGGCGACATCATCGGGCATATTGGCGTTCAGCCATTCCCTCACCGATTTCCAGCCGGGGACATTCCAGGTTTTTGATTTGTCGTAACGGTCCGACCAGCCGCTGATCTGGCGCTGGACATAGCCGCCGCCCTTGCCCAGATGCGACAGGCCGGCAGCCTGGTAATCCACCTGGTGCAGTTCGATCAGCTTGTCGATCACGCCCTTGCACAGTTGCCGGGTCTGCGCTTCGGTCAGCGTCATGCCTTTCGGCAAGTTGGCGCGCGGAATAATGCCTTTGATGCGATCCATGACATAAAAATCGCAACCCATTACCGACTGGTCCTCGCACAGCGCGACCATGTTCGGCACCGCCGGGTACACCGGCTTCAAGGCTTCCTGCACACGATACTCGCGGACCATGTCATGCGCGCCCTTTGCCTTGTGGCCAAACGGCGGCCGCCGCAGGATCAGATCGCGATCGGGATAGCTGACCAGATAGGTCAGGTTGGATGCGCCACCGGAAAATTGTTTCACCGTCGGTTCGTCGGCCAGCGATGGCACCTGCTGCTTCAGCCAGGCATCCATCAGCGCGACATCAAAGCTCTCGCCGTCACGAACCTCTTTCGGTTTATCAATCAGGGCATCGGTGGCGGCCATCTCAGCGCTCCAGTTTTTTGTACAGGCGACGGCCCGCGTCCGCCACGCCGTAGTTGTACAGTGCCGGTGCATAACGCTTGATCAGGGATAGCGCCTTGCCCTCAGCGTGCGGCAGTTCGAGGAAACGGCCTTTCTGCTGGGCGCGGACAATTCTCTGTGCAACCTGTTCGGCGCTCAGCTTGCCGCCGGCCAGCAGTTTGCGCACCGTCTGGTCCATGCCCTGTTCCGGAGTGCGCATGGTGTCGGCCAGATTGGTCTGGAAAAAGCTCGGGCAAACCACGGTGGTGTGAATGCCATAGGGCGACAGTTCGTGGCGCAGGGTTTCCGACAGCGAGACCACGCCGGCCTTGGTGACATTGTAGGAACTCATGGTCGGTGCATTGGCCACCGCCGCGAGCGAGGCAATGTTGACGATATGGCCGCTCTTCTGTTGTTTGAACAGCGGTACAAAGGTGCGGCAACCGCGGATCACGCCTTTCAGATTAATGTCGATGATCCAGTCCCAGTCTTCCATACTGATCTTGTCGATCCGGCCGCTGGCGGCAACGCCGGCGTTGTTCACCAGCACATCGAGACCGTTCCATTTGTTCTGCACCCAGTCGAGCAGCATCTGCCAGTCGCTGTCCAGCGTCGTGTTGGCTTTGACAAAGCGCACTTCGCCGAGCGACTTCAATTCAAACTCGGCTTCGTTGCCACGCTGATCATTGATGTCGGTGATCAGGACCTTGGCGCCGGTCTTCAGGTACTGACGGGCCAGTTCCTTGCCAAGGCCGGACGCACCGCCGGTAATCAGAACACGTTGGGACATAAAATAACTCCTGCAAATACGTTAATTCAGGGAGCGGAGTTAACCGCGAACGGGTTTGGCAGTGAACCGCCCGGCAGTTACGGCGATCATGCCCTCCCGGGACACGCACGAGTACGTCCCTGTAGCTCCTCCCCGCCATCCATGGCTCCGAGGGTCCCGGGAGGGCATGATCGCCGTAACTGCCTCGCATCGTGCCAGCAATCAGCGTTGCGATCGTGGTTAACGCCGCCCCCGTAGTGTTTCAGGCTTTGTATTTCATCAACTCGAATTTGGCGATCAGGCCACGATGCACTTCATCCGGGCCATCGGCAAGACGCAGTGCCCGCGCCGCGGTCCAGGCGGCGGCCAGCGGGAAGTCCTGACTCATGCCACCACCACCATGAATCTGCATGGCCATATCAACGACCTTCTGCGCCACATTCGGACAGATCACCTTGATCTGCGAGATCTCGCTCATCGCCGCGAACACGCCCTTGGTGTCGATCAGCCAGGCCGCTTTCAGCACTAGCAGGCGCGCCTGCTCGATCATGATCCGTGCTTCGGCAATGCGTTCGCGATTGCCGCCCAGATTGATCAGCGGCTTTCCAAACGCAACGCGCTCCGAACCGCGCTTGCACATCAATTCCAGCGCCAGCTCCGACAATCCGATCAAACGCATGCAGTGATGAATGCGGCCGGGCCCGAGCCGGCCCTGGGCAATTTCAAAGCCACGCCCCGGCCCGGCGATAATCGCACTTTTCGGCAGGCGCACATTATTGAACTCCACCTCGCCGTGACCGTATGGCTCGTCGTACATGCCCATGGCGGTGAGCATGCGAGTGACTTTCACGCCGGGGGTGTCCTTCGGCACCAGCACCATCGAATGCTGGGCATGGCGATTTGCGCCCGGATCAGTCAGGCCCATAAAGATCAACACCTTGCAGTTCGGGTGACCAATGCCGGTGCTCCACCACTTGGTGCCGTTCAGCACCACTTCATCGCCTTCGATCTTTGCCGTGGCCGCCATATTGGTGGCGTCCGATGAGGCAACGCCCGGCTCGGTCATGCAGAACGCCGAGCGGATCTCGCCGGCCAGCAGCGGAGTAAGCCACTGCGCTTTCTGCTCGTCGTTGCCGTAGTGATACAGCACTTCCATATTGCCGGTGTCCGGCGCATTGCAGTTGAAAATTTCCGGTGCGATGGCGGAGCGGCCAGTCAGTTCTGCCACCGAGGCGTAGTCGGTCACCGACAGCCCGGCGCCGAGCTTGTCGTCCGGCAGGAACATATTCCACAGGCCTTCGGCTTTGGCCTTCGCCTTGAGCTGATCGATGATCGGCAGCACCACCCACTTGTTGTCGAGGCTCTGCAGCTCGTGGTGATAGGCCTCCTCGGCCGGAGTGATGTGCTGGTCCATAAAGCGTTTGACGCGGTCGTAATAATCCTGGGCTTTCGGGGAAAGGCTGAATTCCATGGTCGTCTCCGCGTGGCTGGTAGCAGCCACGAGTCTATGGCAGGCTCTACTCATTCATCCAATGAATAGTGTGCATTAGCCTGTATGCATGAAACGAATATATCCAGAATCGACCTGAACCTGTTCGTGGTGTTCGACGCCATCGTCCGCGAGGGCAGCATCAGCGCCGCCGCGCGCAGCCTGAACCTGACCCAGCCCGCGGTCAGCCACGCGCTGGCGCGGCTGCGCGAGCGCCTTGATGACGAACTGTTCGTCCGCCGCGGCCGGCAAATGGCCCCCACCGCCAAGGCCCGCAGCCTGATCGGCCCGGTGCGCGAAGCCCTGACCGGCCTGCAGTCTTGTCTGTCCAGCGAACCGGCGTTCGACCCGGCCTCGGCGCGGCGCCCCTTCGTGCTCGGCCTGCGTGACGGCCTCGAAGCCTGCGTGCTGCCACCATTAATGAAAAAGCTGATGGCCGACGCCCCCGGCATCGAGCTGCAATCGCTTACCGTCTCGCGCCGCGACACCCTGCGCGAACTGGCCGCCGGCCGACTCGATCTGGCCATGGACGTGCAACTGCCGGTGTCCGGCGACATCTGCCAGCAGCCGTTGGTGGAATCGCCGTTAGTGGTGCTGATGCGCAAGGGCCACCCGCTGGCGAAGAAGACCATGGCGCTGAACGACTACCTTGGCGCAGCCCATGTGCTGGTGTCATCGCGCCGCCGCGGCCCGGGGCTGGAGGATTTCGGCCTGGCACAGGCCGGGCACCAACGGGACATCACCTTGCGTTGCCAGCATTATCAGGCGGCGATGGAAGTGGTGGCTGCTACCGATCTGCTGCTGACCTTGCCCGATGTATTGGCAGAACGGCTGGCGGACCGGCGTTTTATATCGGCGGCCTTGCCACTACAGATGCCGGCAATGGCCATGCATCTTTACTGGCACCGCGATCTGGATGGTGATCCGGGGCATCGGTGGCTGCGGGAGCTGCTGTTGGCGGGGAACAACGGCCGCTGACCTGACTGGGGCTGTATCTTTTCGGGAAATAAGGTTCTGAGAGCAAAGAGATCTGATCTGCAACAACTTCCGTCGGCGGAGGCTTCTGTTCATGAGCGCGGCGTACGGATTGATTGGTTGGGCATTAGCCAGTAGCCTTTCATATTTCCGATAATGGTGGCGTTATGAAACGGTATGCTTCTCTTATTCTTGCTGTTTTTCTTCTTGGCGGTTGTGCATCGGCGGCCAAGGTTGAATACATGGTTTATGAAGCGGAAGAGGGTGCTGTTTCCTATTCTGAGGTGTTGATAGGGAACGTTTCGGTAAGAAATGTTTCCGGGGGCAAAAAAACGAATCCGATGCTGACGGCAAAGATATCCAATGACGCCTTCATCGAAGCGCTTGAAAAGACCCTGAGTAATGAGGGGTTGCTCAGCTCTGACGGACAGTATCAGATTGACGCAAACATTCTGGAAGTCTCAAGTCCTATGGTGGGTCTGGATATGAGTGCGACAACCAGAATTCACTATATTCTTTCCGATAAAAGTAGCCAGACATTGATTCTGGATAAAACGCTGAGCACCACCAAAACTGCGAAGCCTGGTGATGCTATTGTTGCAGCGGTGCGCCAGAGAAAATCGGTTGAGATGTCGGGAAAAGAAAATATCAAGGAGTTTCTGCAGGTGCTGTCCGAAATTGATTTCTCGGCGGATGCTGGCGCGGCCGAAAAATAGAAGGGTTCAGAGCAGGGCTTGCTTCATACGTTATATGGCAAACCCAAGGGTCTGCACCGATTGAGCAGTTAACGTTGGAGAGGTGCGGCGTCGAGGATCTATTATCCTTCGATGCGCGAAGGGCGCCGAGCCGGTATGCGAAAACTGTTTTTCGGTCGAGCCGAATACTCTCTCCCATGCCTCTTTAGTCTTTAACCTGCATTGGTGGCGCCGCCATGATTCATCTCCTTCGCAGCTACCGACGCAGCCGCATAATCGCAGCATATATTCGTCAGATTGGCCCGGCTCTGCTGAAACGCTATGGCACGATGGATCAGTACGCGGTTCGACAGATTGAGGCCACCGCACGGCAGCTGGGGATTTCTCTGGATTGCCTGCCCTACGCGATTGCCTTATATCGGCGAGAGGAATCGGAGAATACTCGTACCCTCTACGCGTTGTCGCAGCCATGTCTGGATGCATTGCGTAAGGAGATTGCCGAGGCCTACTTTGCGGGCGATGCTGATTACTCCGCGATGCAGGCTATCGCGCTTGGGCAGGCATACCCGTGGAAGGGTGGCATGCACACTAACTGGATGCAGAATATCTATGGCAAGACCGGCTTCTGATTTTATCTCATCCCCGCCTTCGCCAGTGGTCTTGGGAGTGCGCGTTTGTGTGCTTGCATTCTTCTTCATAATTGCCAGCGTGGCCAGTGCAGCGTTGCGGGAAGATAATATTACCGATCAGGAAGTGCGTGAAATTCAGACGCAAGTAGAGCGTTACTTCCCCGGCATCATTGTCATGATTGACGGCGTTCAGGCGCCCTGTGACTGCCGCGAGGGCGCGGGATGTACCGCGCAGGTAAATGTTGCCGCAGTCTCCGGGCAGGAGCCGGTTCTCATGCGGCTTTCGCGCATTGATGGAGAGTGGGTGCCAGGAGTGGTTTGGCAATGGCAGCAAGAGCTGCGGAGGCTTATTCAGCAACTTTCCGCGAATGAAGATGGCAACACTAATGGTGAGGAGCGGCGCAGGGCTGCCGATAGGATGCTGGCAGAGCATCGCAATCGTGTACCGGTCTGCGCACCAGAAGGCGCTTACAATGACAAAGGCGACTGATAATGGGTGATCCGCAAGCTGTATTTATTGCCCTTGTTGATCCAAAGAGTCCAACCAATGTCGGCGCGATTATGCGAGCGGCCGGGTGTTATCAGGCCGATCAGGTTCGCTACAGCGGCACCCGTTTCGAGCGCGCCGCCCGCTACCAGACCGACACCAAGGATATGCTGAGCAAGATTCCCCTGCTTCGAGAAGATGACCTGCTTTCAGGTCTTCCTGCTGACATGAAAATCGTCTGTGTCGAGCTGGCTGAAGGCGCGTCTCCGCTACCACAGTTTGTGCATCCGCAGCAGGCGATTTATGTGTTCGGCCCGGAAGACGGGTCGCTCCCGCAAGTGCTGATCAATCAGGCCGATCATGTGGTGTATGTGCCCACCGTCACCTGCATGAATCTGGCGGCATCGGTAAATGTGGTGCTGTATGACCGGCTTGCCAAAACGCCTGGTGTGGCTCAAGGCGATGCGCTGATAAAAAATAGCCGCGATATCAATAACCGGCTCAAGGTGCGCAAACCTGCCGAGTAAGCCCGCGTGCCTGCTCGGCGGTCGCCGGCTTAATCAGTGATGGCCAGCCGCCGAGTTGTGTATCAGGCTGATTCCTAAAGCGTTAGCTAACTAGTCAATCCGGCAGAAGGTGGAATCCGGCATCCATCCGTTCCACCGGCCGGATTCCACCTTGTAAGACATTGGCTATATGGGTCTAAGCACATGATCGGGTTAGTATTCAGCACAGTTAATAAGTGGGCCGCGGCCGGTCCAACCCGCCGTCGAGTTATGTCGACGTTTCTAATGAATACAGCTGTTATGCATTAAAGATGGAGATATTTCGTGCAGATTATTAATGGCTTGGTGTACGCGGGGCTTTATGGCGTCGCGGCGTATTTTATTTTCTCGGTAAACGCGATCGCGAACTCATCTAGCTTGCCGACGCGAAGCATTCTAAAGAGAGCTATTCTTCTTGCAGTGGTGGTTCCTATGGTAGCCGGTTTCCTTGGCGGATATCTTGGGGCGTCAGTTGGTCCAAAAGTCGCCATGTATGCGCCTTATGCTGCAATAATTTCCACGATATTTGGCATATACCTTTTGACGCAGGGAATTCGACTGGCGGTCGATGAGGCTAGATTTAGGGTGCCGCCGGAGAACGATGATGCATAACAAGCAGCGCCAGTACGCGCCCGCTGGGCGCCGGACGCACTGTGTGCGCTGATCTGTAACCACTTTCGTGGAC
>JAGLCJ010000001.1 GCA_023146255.1 Alcanivoracaceae bacterium | reverse complement strand
CGAAAGTGGTTACAGATCAGCGCACGAAGTGCGTCCGGGCCCGAAGGGCCTTCACTGGCGCTGCTTGTTATATGCTGCACAGTGGTAGCTCGAACGCAGATACCGACCCAATGTACTACTGGCAGCCTCTGAATCAACTCTCCGGCCTTGATACGCCTTGTTCAAGGCCACTATCAGCCCCCTGCTCCCCACAATCTCTTCCTTATCAAGACATCCGATCGAGCGCAGCAGCTCAGTACTACTGTATGAGTATCCAGACACCCAAAGCATAGTCTCTATCTTTGAGCCGCCCTCTAGATCGAACTCGATCAAGTCTGGCCCCCAAGCCTCGGACGACAGCACCGGTGCGGGCAAGACAAAAGCGATAATTGTGATGATCTCTCTAAGCTTCATGGCATATAACGCAAAAGTAACCGGCGCAGAGAATCTGCGTCCGGCGCCGAAGGCGCGAAGTTGACTGTATTGTTAGGTGCCGCGGCACAGTGCTGGAACATCACTGTCTGGCCCTCCTATGCACTTCCATGCCACGCCTTCGCCGACATTGAACGGAATCAGAACTAGAATTTGGCCTGCGCCCGAAGCCTTGATAATAAGAGTTCCGTCGGACTTCTTCTCTAAGTACTGAATAGTGTTTGTGTAACTTTCAGATATCCCGGGCTCGATACTCTGACCGGATTGAAGCCGCTCTGAGATCTCTTCCTGGAGCGGCTCAACCGAAAGAAGCATCTCATGCGATATCGATCTTGCCGCATAGTCTGAATAAAGCGGTATTGTGGCCAAACCTATTGCTAGCACCAGAATTGCACCAATAGCTCCGAAGATGAAAGATCTCATTCTTCACCTAACGCTATGCTCACCGGGTAAATTTTCGATGGCGGCTTTTGTGCGGCCTCATGCACAAAAGGTGACAGCGGCAATTTATCCGGTGCAGTCTATTGTTAACTGCTTGGCCATAATCTGAGCAACATTCCCAAGGCTATTAAAATCATTGAGCTCACAGCCATCACGGTACCAATGTAAACCTTCTCTCCAAGCTCAACCACCAAGGGATCAGGATGCTCTCTATAACGCTTTTTAGATATAAACTCTTGGGCTTCCTTGGTTCCACCGCGTGGGCCAAGCAATTGAGTTCCTAGATCCAATCCAAGTCTATAGAATTCTGCTGAATCTACCTTCTTCAAACGCAGGCATAGTCCGACGTAACAGAATGCGTAGAATATTACCGATACAAACACCCCTATAAGACCAAGGCCGATCAGCACCACTTCTCTCCCCTGCCTAATCAGTTAACGCTATGCTCACCGGGTAAATTTGCGATGGCGGCTTTTGTGCGGCCCTATGCAAAAAAGATGACAGCGGAAATTTATCCGGTGCAGCCGATTGTTAAGGGTTGCCAACGTACCACCACGTCGCCTTCCCAAGAAAAAGATATGGCCCATCGACTCTACTACAGGAGCAACTTTTAGGAACATCGATGGAACATGCCATGAAATCGCTGTACTCATAACCACCAACCGCCTGGAAATCTCCGCAATGCGCGATAACTACGATTGCGCCGTCGCTGAGTCTTTCATAGCCGATGAAGGATATCCCGGCTGCAAAGACAAGCAGAACATAGAGGCGAAGCACTCGAACATGACGCATAAGAAAGTCATGTCCGCTCCACTTCTTAAGCCACAAAAAAAGACGATCCATGTATTCCCTTAACGTCGCGAACAGGGGCCCGCGTAGCGGGTCCCCGACTGCTTCGCCTTGTTATAAAGCGCCATCAATTCTTGCATCCGTTCTTATCGCATGTAATGCGCTCAGAAGACTGCACCCAGTGGTCGGAATTCTTTTTTGTATCTGTGCCGCATCCCGTTGTGCCACCTTTGCTCCCGGAATGCACAACGCCGGTTGGAGTATGCTTTACCGCCATGACTTTCTCCTTTTTTGAATAGTTAAAAACTCCCTTTTCGCCGGAATCTCACCGGCTCTTCAGCAGGCTAAGCCTGGAAGGGTCGAAATATATGAGCACTCAGAAACATGCCCTTAGCTTTATAACGCTGAGCACAGGGGCGCCCTGTCAAGGGCGTCCAGCGGCCGCAGGCCGCGTCCTGATGCGACTGGTTAAATGCCGGTTACCCGGCAATTCATTCCGGCACCCAACCTGAATGCCAACTCCCGATACTTTGGACCAGCATGACCCATGGCGCCAGGAACCAGAACACTGAATGGGCCGAAATTGCCCGGAGGATGCGCCGGATTGCCCCGCGGACTGAACACCGAAATACCAGTCAAAACCGATGACTGACTGGCGGGTGTTTTCGGCCTGCCGGCAACCCCGAAATTGCGGCCAAACACCAAACCCAAGAACACCGGAGTAAGGCCTTTAACGCCATGCTCACCGGGTAAATTTGCGATGGCGGCTTTTGTGCGGCTCCATGCACAAAAGGTGACAGCGGAAATTTATCCGGTGCAGCTCATTGTTATGTGTGAGTTTGCCGAGCCCATTTATAGATACCACTGAATAGCCGCGCCCGCCATAGCAAGCGCCACTGCCACCCCTAAAGACTTTAACGCAAACCACGATGCCCCACGCCCACGCGCGTATTCTGGAGTATCTTGTCCATTAGGATTGTCAAAACCACCAGGCAGGCCGTCTTCGACATATGCTATTGATCCATTAATGTAAAGTGCCGCCGAGACCCAGAAAGAAGCCGCGAACCAATTCGCCGATGAAAAGTAAGAAATCACTCCACCCGCCACAAGGCAAATTGTTATATGAATTATGAGAGCCGATCTATCCATCACACATAACAGCTGTATTAGGCCACTGGCAACCGCTCAAGCAATGGAATATCTTGCATACGAACAACCCCACCTGCGGCCACCGTACGCTCAGCCGCCTCAAGCTCCCTCACCAACCGCGACAGGCGCAACACTTGTCGGAGTGGGTTGGGCACAGCGATTGCAACAAACGCAACCGGAAGCAAGAAAGCCCAAGGTGAGACTTGGCCTTGGGCGAGATAGCCCGAACCAACGAGCAGAATGCCAACCCCTGCCATAAACCCACCTACCTGAATCGCATGCCACGCCATGACGCGACGACACTCAATGGCCGCCGAAGTACCGGAGCGAATTTCCTCGACGGTCAGTGGTTTGGTTGTATCCATAAATGGCCTAACAGCTGTATTCATTAGAAACGTCGACATAACGCTGGTCCGGCTTAATGCCCGGCCGGGTTTGTCGAGTCGGGATTGAAAGATTATTCACATCAATGGGTTACTTGGCCACCTGAAATAGTATCTGGCTGGCAAATGTAGATGCTTCTACATAATCCGCGATGATGTCATTGCAATATCACGCAACCCATTTCCTTAAATATCCAATAGTTACATCAATACCCGAGCGGTATTACAGCAGTTTCAGCCAGTCGCCGGTGAAAAGCTGCCCAGTCGGGTGCAGGCTTTTTCTTTTCCACTACGGAGCCAATCATGGACGACATACCTTCAGCCCTGCCCGCCAAGCCACCGAGGCTTATGGACCAGTTCAGGACATGGATGCGTGCACAGAACTACCGCTATACCACTGAGCAGACTTATGTGCATTGGGTACTGGCCTATATTCGTTTCCATGGCCGCAGGCATCCCAGAGAGATGGGCGCGCCAGAGATTGAAGCATTCCTTACTCATCTCAGCGCACGACGAAATTGCAGCACCGCCACTCAGAAGATCGCCCTGAACGCATTGAACTGCTTTTACAGGAAGTTTCTCAAGATTGACTACCCTGACCTTGCTTTCAGAAAGCCTTCGAAACATGCCAGAGTGCCCGTGGTGTTCACCGATACCGAGGCTCGTGCGCTGATCGATCAGTTGCAGGACCCGTATCGTCTTATGGCCGAAATAATGTATGGCGCCGGCCTAAGGGTGTCAGAAATGCTACGGCTTCGGATAAAGGATATTGATTTTGGTCAGCGCCAGATCATTGTCCGCGAGGGGAAAGGGGGCAAGGATCGAGTGACTATGCTGCCGGATTCACTGAGCGAGCGCATTAAGGTACAGATCCATATTGCAGAGAAATACTACGAGATGGATCGCAAGCAAGGCATTGGCCCAGCCTGGATGCCCTATGCATTGGCCCGGAAATATTCCGGCGAGGCCAGTCAGCTTGGCTGGCAGTTTATCTTCCCTTCAAAGGAGCCCGCCGTAGACCCGCAAACAGGCATAGTCCGGCGACACCACCATCACCCGGACACTATCCGCAAGAAAATCAAAGCTGCCAGACAACAGTGCGGCATCACCAAACTGTGCGGCCCGCACACCTTCCGCCACTCCTTCGCCACCCGCCTTCTCGAAGCGGGTTACGACATCCGCACGGTACAGGAATTACTTGGCCACTCTGATGTGAGTACCACCCAGCGCTATCTGCATGTCATGAATCGCGGCGGGCTGGGAGTGATCAGCCCGGTGGACAGACCGGGCTGATGTCCCCGCTTCAGATCTCCCGCGTTTCGCGGAAGCGGATTTCCGGGTGGCGTTCCTGGGCCAGTTGCAGGTTGACCCGGGTCGGGGCCAGGTAGGTAAGGAAGCCGGCGCCGTCGAGGGCGAGGTTCTCGTAGGCCTTGTCGCGGAATTTATCCAGCTCGCGCTCGCTGTCGGCGCTGGCCCAGCGGGCGGTGGCGACGCTGATCACGTCGTAGGCACATTCCACGCCGTATTCGTGTTTCAGGCGGTGGGCCACCACGTCGAACTGCAGTGAGCCGACGGCGCCCAGAATCACGTCGTTGTTTTTCAGCGGGAAGAACACCTGCACGGCGCCCTCCTCCGATAGCTGGGTCAGGCCCTTGTGCAGCTGTTTCGATTTCAGCGGGTCGCGCAGCACCACGCGGCGGAACAGTTCCGGGGCGAAGAACGGGATGCCGGTGAAGCGCAGCTTCTCGCCTTCGGTGAAGGTGTCACCGATCTGAATGGTGCCGTGGTTGTGCAAGCCGATGATGTCGCCGGCAAAGGCTTCTTCAATATTCTCGCGTTCGCCGGCGAGGAAAGTCAGGGCATCGGCGATGCGCACATCCTTGCCGGTGCGGCACTGCAGCAGCTTGATGCCCTTTTCATATTTGCCAGAGCAGATCCGCATAAAGGCAATGCGGTCGCGGTGCCGCGGATCCATATTGGCCTGGATCTTGAACACGAAGCCGGTGAATTTCGCCTCATCCGCGGTGACAGTGCGTTCTTCTGCCGGCCGCGGCAGCGGTGATGGCGCCCATTCCACCAGGCCATCGAGCAGGTGATCAACACCGAAGTTGCCCAGCGCAGTGCCGAAGAATACCGGTGTCAGTTTGCCGGCAAGAAACGCGTCCAGATCGAATTCGTGGCTGGCGCCTTGCACCAGTTCCAGGGTGTCGCGCAGTTCGGCGGCGTAATGGCCGATCGCCTTGTCCAGCTCCGGATTGTTAAGGCCGGCAATGGCACGCACCGGCTGGATGGTGTGGCCCTGACCGCTCTGGTACAGCACGGTGGTGTCGGTCAGCAGGTTGTAGACGCCCTTGAATTCCTTGCCCATGCCGATCGGCCAGGTGATCGGGCTGCACTGGATGCCGAGCACTTCCTCGACTTCGTCCATCACTTCGATCGGGTCGCGCACTTCGCGGTCGAGCTTGTTGATAAAGGTCAGGATCGGCGTGTCGCGCAGCCGGCACACTTCCATCAGCTTGATGGTCCGCTCTTCCACACCCTTGGCGCAGTCGATCACCATCAGCGCCGAGTCCACCGCGGTCAGGGTGCGGTAGGTGTCTTCCGAGAAGTCGGCGTGGCCGGGGGTGTCGAGCAGGTTAACCATGGCGTGCTTGTAGGGGAACTGCATCACCGAGGTGGTCACCGAGATGCCGCGCTCCTTCTCCATCTCCATCCAGTCGGAGGTAGCGTGCTTGCCGGATTTCTTGCCCTTCACGGTGCCGGCCATCTGGATCAGGTTGCCGTACAGCAGCAGCTTTTCGGTAATGGTGGTCTTACCGGCGTCCGGGTGGGAGATGATGGCGAAGGTGCGCCGTTTGCGGATCTCGTCAAGCGGGTTCATGGCTCTCGGGCTGGGGTCGGCAATAAAGGCCGGCAGTATAGCGATTTCAGATGGCCGCCGCTCCCCCGTAGGAGCGGCTGATCAGCCGCGAAAGCCCTTCGCCGTCGGTCTAAGGCTCCTACGGGTTCGGGGTGGCAAGCCGGGCCGATTTTCGGTCCAATGGAGCCCGCGCAGGGAGCGAGCCAACCGATAACATAACAACCGGGGACAGGCAGTAGACATGACCATTGCCCTGCATTTTGATCAGGTCATCAGCATTGATCTCGACGCCGCCTGGCAGTCGCTGCATGAGGACCTGTGCCGGCTGCATGCCGGCCTGCCCAATGTTCGTCATATCCGCGAGCTGGAGCGCCGCGACAGCGGGCTGACGCCAGCGCAGATCGATTATGCCTGGGGGATCGATCAGGCCGTGGTGCCGGCGGTGGCTCGGCCGTTTCTGCGCGATCTGCTCGACGAGGTACGCTCCGACACCCATTGGCACCACGACCATCGGCGGGTCGAGTTCCTGTTCTACAGTGAGGGGCTGCGCGAGCTGTTCAGTTGCCGCGGCTGCTTTCTGCTGGCCGATCAGGGCCAGCACACCCGCATGCAGATCATTGCCGATCTGGAGGTCAGCCCGCATGAATTGCCGGGGGTGCCGAAGCTGTTATCACGGACCATCATGCCGGCGGTCGAGCGGGTGCTGCGGGATGTGATCAGCCCGTCGCTGGAAGCGCTGCCGTCGGCGCTGCAGGACATCAGCAAGAATTCCCTGTAACCCGATCTGCTGTAGGAGCCGTCGACCGACGGCGATATTTTCAAAACCTTTCGCGGCTGATCAGCCGCTCCAACACAGTGGAAAGGTCGAGCATCATCAGCACGGCGTTTTCGCGGCCGTCACGGGTGCGGTAATAATGCTTGCGCTGGCCGACATTCTGGAAACCCAGGTGTGCATACAGCGCCTGCGCACCGACATTGCTTTCCCGCACTTCCAGATAGAGATAGCGCAGTGCCCGTGCCTGATATTCGGGAATGATTTCCTTCAGCACCGCCCAGGCAATACCGCGGCGCTGCATGGCGGGCGCCACGGCAATATTCAGCAGGTGCGCTTCATCGAGCACGGAGGAGAGCACGACAAAACCGATGATGGCATTGTCACGCTCCACCACCCGGCAGTCGTAATGGGAACCGAAACAGTCACGAAATACCTGCGCCGACCAGGGTGTCGGCTGGGTGGCGTCTTCAATCGCCACCACATCTGGCAGGTCGGCTTCGGTCATGGGCCGCAGCAGGCAGCCGGCGTGCAGCGTTGTCATGCAAACCCGTGGGTCACCATGGCCTGCCAGCTGGTGCGCTTGTGGCCGGCGGGATCGGCAAGCATTTCCGTCAGGGTGCTGACCGGCAGGATGGTGATCTGCTCACGCATCACCGGCTGGTAGCGTTCGCTGCCGAACAGTGCCTGCACGGTAGCCTCACTGGCACACAGCAATAATTTTGCACTGGTGTTGCGACCAAGCAGGCGACGCAGGAACAGGTCGAACATCGGCCGGGCAATCTCGGCGGTCATCGGTTTGCCGGCGGTGGCGCCGCAGACCAGACGCTTGGGATCGCTTTGCACGCTGCCATCAAACAGTTTCAACAGCGCCGCCAGTTGTTGCTGTTCTTCCCGTGTCAGGCCGGGGGCGTCCGCTTGCTGTTGTTCCACCCACAGATGCACGTCGCTGCCGCGATGGGCCTGCAGGGTAAAAGTCAGCGACTGCGTACTTTCAACCACCGTCCTGTCAACCGATGTAGTGACAGCAGGTTGGTTGTCCGCTTTTTTCTCCATTGCCGGTACGGCAACCTGACCAGCGCTGGTATCCGCCAGCAGCGCCGACAGATCCGGGGAAGCGGTTACATTTGTAACCTCGTCCAGCTCATCATCAACGACACCGGCATCACGCAGCGGTGACGGCGCCGCGCCGGGCAGCGCGGTCACCGCCACCCAGGGGGTGAACCCCATCAGCTTCAGATAACGCTGGCGCAGCCGCTCGTTCATCACTCAGACATCCGCCGCCTGCGGGTGGGCGCGCGGCACACCGGCAGCAAAATGGTTCAGCGCATCGAGATAGGCCTTGGCCGAGGCGGTGATGATATCGGTATCGGCACCGTGGCCGTTGACGATACGACCGCCCTTCTCCAGCCGCACAGTCACTTCACCCTGGCTGTCAGTACCGGAAGTAATGGCGTTGACCGAATACAGCTGCAGCGAAGCATCGCTTTTCGCAATCTGCTCAATAGCACGGAAGGTCGCGTCCACCGGGCCGGCACCTTCGGATTTCGCTTCCACTTCGTTGCCGTCGACATTCAGCACCACCCGTGCTTCCGGGGTTTCGCCGGTTTTCGAAGCGGCTTCCAGCAGCACCAGCTTGAAACGCTCTTCCTCGGTGGCGCGCTGGACGTCGCTGACCAGTGCCTGCAGGTCTTCATCAAACACTTCGTGTTTTTTGTCGGCGAGATCCTTGAAGCGCTGGAAGGTGTCGTTCAGCGCTTCATTGGTATCGAAGCTGATGCCGAGTTCTTCCAGCCGGGCACGAAACGCAGCACGGCCGGAATGCTTGCCAAGCACCATCCGGTTGGTGTGCCAGCCAACATCCTCGGCGCGCATGATTTCGTAGGTTTCCCGATGCTTGAGCACACCATCCTGATGAATGCCGGATTCGTGGGCAAAAGCATTGGCGCCGACGATGGCCTTGTTCGGCTGCACCGGAAATCCGGTGATGGTCGACACCAGTCGTGACGCCGGGACGATGCCGGTGGCGTCGATGCCGGTTTCCACCGGGAACAGATCGCCACGGGTGCGCACCGCCATAACGATTTCTTCCAGTGAGGCATTGCCGGCACGTTCGCCCAGACCATTGATGGTGCACTCCACCTGACGGGCGCCGTTCAGCACCGCCGCCAGCGAGTTGGCCACGGCGAGGCCGAGATCGTTATGGCAATGCACCGAGAACACCGCCTTGTGGCTGTTCGGAATGCGCTCGATCAGCTGGCCGATGGTGTGACCAAACTGCTCGGGAATGGCATAGCCAACGGTGTCGGGAATATTGATGGTGCGGGCACCGGCATCGATCACCTGCTCGATAATCCGGCAGAGAAAATCGATTTCCGAGCGGCCGGCGTCCTCACAGGAAAACTCGACATCGGCGCACAGGTTGCGGGCGTATTTCACTGCCTTGACTGCCGCTTCGATCACTTCGTCCGGCTGCATCCGCAGCTTGTGCTGCATATGGATCGGGCTGGTGGCAATAAAGGTATGGATGCGACCACTGGCGGCATTTTTCAGCGCTTCGCCAGCACGGTCAATGTCCGCTTCCTTGGCCCGGGCCAGTGAGCAGACGGTGGAATCCTTGATGGTCTCGGCAATCGCTTTCACCGATTCGAAATCGCCCTGACTGGCGATGGCAAAGCCGGCCTCGATGACATCGACTTTCATCCGCTCCAGCGCCCGGGCGATGCGCAGTTTCTCGTCCCGGTCCATGGTGGCGCCGGGGCTCTGCTCGCCGTCGCGCAGGGTGGTATCGAATATGATCAGGCGATCCTTGTTCATGGATATCTCCGCAATTCGGGGGCCGGCCGCAGGGGCCGGCGAATGCTGCGAGTCTAGCAGAGTCAGCGCAATCCCAGCAGGCGAATCAGGCTGGCCTGCAGGGCCTCGGCCGCTTCCCGGCCGCTGATATCCTCGGCCAGGCGGATCTTGCGGCCCTGCTCCACCGCGACAAGATGCAGGTACTCGGTATGCCGGCGGCCATCATTGCTTTTTACCCCGGCGGTCAGAACAAGCTGATCGGCGCGACCAAGCGCCATGCTCCGCCGCCACAGCGGCAGGCCGAACCAGCGCCGCACGGTGCGCACCTGCCCGGCGCGAATTTCCGTGGTCAGCGAGCGGCCCACGGTAAACAGCCCGCCCAGCGCCATCGGGTAGCCGAACAGCGAGAACACCACCGCCATCAGCCAGAGCATGCCGCCCTCCTCCAGCGCCTTCCAGCTGAGAAACGCCGCCGCCCCGGCAAACACCACGCCGAACAGAAACAGGGTCAGCTTCATGCCCATATGCAAACCGAACGGCGAATGCAGGCGGACACCGTCACCGAGCTGGGTCAGCTCGATCTGGCTGCCGGCGGATTCCAGCGCCCGGATTTTTGCCTGTGCGCTTTGCTGCTCGATATGCCGGGCCGGCATGCTGATGGCCGAGCGTGCCGCCCCCTTCGCCACCGGCAGCTCGTAGGTGCGCTCCAGCTTCACCGGTTTATCCGGGCCGGACAGTAACAGTCGCCAGAGATGGTAGTCGTTGCCGGCTTCCTCGCTCTCCGGCAGATGATCCGGCGGTGTAAAGACAAAGCGTAATTCGGTGCCCTCGGCGCAGGCCTCGGCAAACGGCACCAGCTCCTGCTGCCAGACCAGTGACTCGCTACGGCGCCGATTCTTGCCACTGCCGCTGACGGTTGAGCGCAGGCACTGCAGGGTGAGCTGATAGGGATTTTCCATTCGCCACGGCAGGCGCAGACGAATCCTGCCGCCAATATCCCCGCCCACCTGTCCCGGCGCCGGGTCCATCTCCACCGGCAGCGGGCCATAGTGGCGCCAGTTGCGAAATACCCGAATACCAAGCCAGACAATCCAGCTGCCCGCCAGCGGGAACAGCAGCACGAACAGGATCGGATAGTTGCCCTTGCGCAGCTCCGCCGGCAATTCCACCAGCGCCGGCAACGGCATCAGCAGAAACAGGGAACCGAACACCCACCAGATCCAGTAGCTGTTTTTTTCACTGGAATAGATCGGCGCGGCCAACCCGGTTGTCGGCACCACTTTAGCCGGCGAACGTCGGCCGCCAAACACCATCATGCCTGCGCCAATACCGGCGAAGATAATGCCGAACACACTGCTGAACAGCAGCTTTTTCCAGCGCAGCTCACGCACCAGAAACGCCTGCTGCGGGTCCGCCGGATTGACCCAGGCAGTCAGCTCACCGCGCTGCTGACGGCTCTGGATGCGCGAGACAATGCCGTGGTGGTCGCTGCCAATATTGTCGCTGCCGGTGTCGTAACTGATGCGACTGTTCTGATAACGCTGACCGGAGAAGCTATAGGAGTAGCTGCCGACAATCCGGTAGGTGGTGGAATCCGAGCTGCGCGAGCTGACCACATCAATGTTTTGCAGGGTGGCCGGCACCTGCGCCCAGCTGCCACTGAGCCAGTGCAGCCGCAGCGTATCCAGCGGACTGAGCACCAGTACCGCCAGACCCGCCGCGAGAAACGGCAGGCCAAACAGGATTACTCCCCAGCTACGCCCGTTTTCGCTTTTCTTTCCTGCCACCACCACACTCCCCCGAGCATTGCCCCCACCAGCGAACCATACAGGTGCGCGTTGACATACACCGCGCCGCCGATGGTATCGAGCAGGTAATTGACGTTGTAATCCGGCTGCTGCTCCCAGATCAGGCGGGTCATCACCACCAGCAGCAACACCCCGTGCAATTTCGGATGACCGCTGAAACCGGCCAGCAGGCACATCACCAGAAAGCCATGAAGAATACCGGACAGACCGACATAACCTTCAAGATCGGTGTCGATAAACCAGAACGCCGCACTGACCAGCGGAATCGACACCAGCAGCCATGTCCACAGCCGCCGTCGGGTCAGCAGATCGGGAAAGAAAAACCAGCAAAGCAGAAAGCCGCTGAGGTTGAGCAGTGTGTGCCAGAGGTTCATATGGACCAGATGGCCGCTTGCCAATCGCCACAGCTCACCATCAGCGATCGCTTCGCGGCTGTACTGCAGCCAGGGGTTAACGCTGTCATGCATAAACCCCAGCGCCAGCATCAACAGGGTCAGGGTGAGGATATGCCAGCGCAGGGCCGGATCAGCAGTTTCCATGGGGCACCGGAGTAATCATCAGCGGGCAAGGGTAACGGGAAAGTCGCCATCTTCACAGACGAAACCGCCGCCATAAAAAAGCCCCGCCGAAGCGGGGCCAGGTCTCCCGAGCACACCTGCAGAAAATCACAAAGGCAAAACCGGCTTATCAGAATTTAAGTCCCAACTGGCCATCAACACTCCAGCGTCCGGCACCGTGGGCCACCAGCGCCAGCAAGCCGCCCGCCATGGCAAGGTTTTTCATGAACAGGATTTGTTGCATCTGGTCGGCGAAATTGCCGTGAAAGAGGACCGCAGAGACGATACAGAACAGTGCCAGCGCCGCCGCCGTCAGCCGGGTCAGGAAGCCGGCGATCAGGGCCAGACCGCCGCCCAGTTCCGCCAGAATCACCAGCGGCAGCAAGGCCCCGGGCACGCCCATGGCCTCCATATACTGTTGGGTGCCTTCATAGCCACCAATCTTGCCGTAACCGGCAATCACAAAAATCAGCGCCAGCAAAACGCGGGCAGCGAGCATCAGGGCGGGGGTAGCAGCTTGCATGGTGCAGTCCTCGGTCAGTGAAACACGGATTAACGGATTCTCGACCTGCGGCGGCAAAGGCAATTTGACTGGCGCCGTCAGGATGACCACAGCTTATGCCCCGTTTTTTGACTGTGAAAGCAGGGTAAATGGTGTCTTTATATCGAAAAATATGATGATTTCATCGACTGAAGGCCCCTGCGACCTGTCGAAACGGCTCATTGGGACCAGAATGATCAGAGGTTGACCGAATAGCCGCCGGGTTGGTCCCAGCGGCGAATGTCACAATGACAGCAGTCTGTACACTTGTGCACCTCGGCTTCGGCCGGGTATGGAGTTCATCTCCGTGATAGCTCTCCCGAGCAAAAATTTATCGGCGCCTCAGGGCGCCGTTTTTTTTACTCACTGGTTTCCTCGACCGGACCCTGTAGCCCCGCCTCCGGCTTATCGCGTTCAGACAGCAGCGCCGGCAGATCCAGATCCAGATAATATCGGGGCAACCCGGTTTCACGGTCCGCCAGCACGGTACCGGTCTTCAGCATGCCGTACACCGGCAACGCCATGGTCTCGGCCAGCACTGCGGGATCCAGCCCGGCGATGGCCTCGGCCACCTCGGGATGCTGCGCCGCCAGTGCCTGCAGGTCATGGGCCCGTGGCGCCATCCGTGCCGTCATTTCTCCCAGCCGCCGGTATTGCTTCGGCAGCATATGAATATCCGGCGCACCGTCAAAAATGATCCTCAGGTGATAGTTGGGATCGTCCATCAGCTCGGCGAACACCGGTGCCGGCCCCTGCCAGGAGCGCTCCAGCATCAGCCAGCCCGGTAACTCCTGATTGCGCAGATCCTTTGGATTGACCACATAGAAACCGTCCACCGCAAACGCCATGACCAGTGGCCGCTGTGACCAGAGGGCGTAGGTGCCATAGCCCAGCGCACCGATCTGCAGCGCAAAGATGAAGGCCATATCCAGCCACAGCCAGCGTTTGCCCGGCTTGAACACCAGCAACGTCAGCAACGGGCCAATGATCAGGTCCACTGAAATCAGGATACGCAGCGGCGTCCACGCGCCCTCATAGTCAAAGAACGGTGCCGGATACCAGTACACAAAAACCAGTGTCAGCACTGCGGCAATGATCGTGGCACTGATGGCCAGATGAATCAGGAATGCTTTAACCCTTGGCGCCATGACTCCCCTCTCTATCAAGGAAAAACTGTGCAAACTGCCCGGCCAGAGCAGAATGCGGATAGCATACAGGACATCGAAGCTGTGTCCGCTCCCTATGCGCCTGCGAACTCGTGTCTTTATTACTCTGTTGTCAGTCAGCGTGGTGCTGGTACTGACCATGGCCGGGCTGTTCCAGTTCGGTTTCGAACGCGGCCTCGACCGCTTTCTGAATGAGCGCCGTCAGGCGCTGCTCAGCGAAATTGCCACCGATCTGTCCGGCTATTACAGCGAGCGCGGCAATTTTGATGGTATCGGCCTGCGCCTGCTGATCTGGGCCGAGGAAGATGACCGCAACCGGGTACCCAATGATCTGGTCCTGCTTGATGCCGAACGCATGCCGCTATTCGGCCCGGAGCTGCCGGAAGATGCACTGGTACTGTATCCGGTGGAGGTTTCCACCGAGGTGGTCGGCTGGGTGGGCGTGCCCAGTGCCAGTCGCCACCGCGATCGCCTCGCCCGCAATTTCCGCGACAGTCAGATCGAAACCCTGATCCGGATTATTCTGCCAGCGTTGCTGCTGGCATTGTTCGGCACCTGGTGGCTATCACGACAGTTGCTGCGACCGATCGAGCAAAGTGCAGCACTGGCCCGACGGCTCAGTGACGGCGAGTATCAGGACCGTTTGCCGGAGCAGCGCGACGACGAACTCGGTGAACTGATCCGCAGCATGAATCGGCTGGCCCATTCGCTGGCGGAATCCAGCACCGCCCGGGAACGCTGGCTGGCAGATATCTCCCATGAACTGCGTACCCCGGTGGCAGTGCTGCAGGGCGAACTGGAGGCGTTGCTGGATGGGGTCCGCGATGCCGACCCCGCCCGGCTCGGCTCGCTGCATCAGGAAGTGCTGCATTTGCGCCGGCTGCTCGATGACCTGCACGATCTGGCGCTGGCAGATGCCGGCGCATTGCGCTACCGGTTTGCCCGCCTCGACCTGAGAGCCCTGCTCGAAGACGCCCTGCAAGCCATGAGCGGACGCATTTCCGATCATGCTCTGGATGTTGTCCTGCAAGCAGGTTCTGCGCCGGTGATGATCGAAGGCGACGCCACCCGGCTGCGCCAGCTGATCGACAATCTGCTTGATAACAGCATCAAGTACACCGACCGTGGCGGCCGGATTCAGGTGTCTCTGGAAAAAACCGCTCAGGGCATACGTCTTGTCGTTGCCGACAGTGCTCCGGGCGTCGCCGAACACAATCACCAGAAACTGTTCGAGCGATTGTTCCGGGTGGAGAGCTCACGCAACCGCTCACTGGGCGGCGCCGGACTCGGTCTGGCGCTGTGTCGACGCATCGCCGAGGCCCACGGCGGCAGTATTGCTGCAACCGGGTCACCGCTCGGTGGCCTGCTGATTACCGTCAACCTGAATGAGTTCGCATGACCCGGATACTGATTATTGAAGACGAGGAAAAACTGGCCAGCCTGCTGGCGGATTACTGCCGCCATGCCGGCTTTACTGCCAGCGTCTGCCTGCGCGGCGCCGACGGGCTTGCCCACCTGCAGGATCAGGGCGCGGACGCGGTATTACTTGACCTGATGCTGCCCGATGGCGACGGGCTGGATATCTGCAAGGCCATTCGCCGCAGCTCCAATGTGCCGATCCTGATTACCAGCGCCCGGGTCGATGAGCTCGACCGGCTGCTTGGCCTGGAACTGGGCGCTGACGACTACATCTGTAAACCGTTCAGCCCGCGCGAAGTCATTGCCAGAATCAAGGCGGTGCTGCGTCGCCTGCAGCAACCGACGCTCACTGAAAGTGGATTGCTGCTGGACGCAGATCGCCTGATCCTGACTTTCGGGGCTGAAAGCCTGTCGCTGACCACCGTTGAATTCGCCCTGATGCAAACCCTGGCAGATCACCCCGGCTATATCCGCTCACGCCAGCAACTGATGGACCGGATCTACACGGACCACCGCATTGTCAGCGACCGGACCATCGACAGCCATGTGAAAAAACTGCGGCAAAAACTGGCCGAGCGCTTTCCCGGCATCCAGTTTATTGATTCGGTCTATGGTGCCGGCTATCGGCTCGGCAGCCTGACCAGCGCAGAAACTGACTGAATATGCCTGATCACTGCACATTCATTGCATATTCCGCCGTCAGAATGACCCTGTACCGAACATTTACCGGGAGACATCACATGAAGAAGCTACTACTTGCCCTGCTTGTCGCTGCACCGCTGGCCGCCGCTGCCAGCCCCGGCGAAGACGGCGACCGTTTTCAGGAGCACTACCTGAAACATCTGGAAAAACGTCTGCAGCTGAGCGATCCCCAGAAGCAGCAGATCGACCAGATCTTTACCGACCATCGTCAACAGATGGAATCACTGCGTGAGTCGACCCAGAGCAAGGTCGATGCTGTATTGACCGAAGAACAGCGCGCCGAAATGGCCAAGCTGCGTGAACAACGCAAGGAAAAGTGGCAGGAGCGCAAACAGGAACACAAGGAAAAAATGCGCGACAAGTAATAGCAATGCTTCAGACAGTGCTGCCCCATGTAGGAGCCGTCGATCGACGGCGAAAAATATCGCGGCCGATCGGCCGCTCCTACAGGGCAGCCTTTCCTGGCTTTACAACAGCGCCCTGCGCATATCGGTCAGCAGCTGATTCAGGTAAGTAATGAAGCGCGCCGCATCGGCGCCGTCAATCACCCGATGATCATAGGACAGGGACAACGGCAACATCAGCCGCGGCTCGAATGCCTTGCCATTCCAGCGTGGCGTCATCTCCGATTTGCTGACCCCGAGAATCGCCACTTCCGGCCAGTTCACAATCGGCGTAAAAGCGGTGCCACCAATGCCACCGAGCGAGGAAATACTGAAAGTGCCACCCTGCATGTCCGCCGGCGTCAGCTTGCGGTTGCGCGCCTTGGCGGCCAGCTCACCGACCTCGGCGGCAATCTGGACAATGCCTTTCTTGTCGGCATCACGCAGCACCGGCACCATCAAACCGTTCTCGGTTTCCACCGCTACACCAATATGGATGTAACGCTTTTCGATCAGCGCTTCACCGTCAACGGTCATGGAGCTGTTGAAGCGCGGAAACTTCGCCAGCGCCACCGCGCAGGCACGGACCAGAAACGCCAGCATGGTCAGCTTGACGCCTTCCTTGCCAAGCCGGGCATTCTCACTCTGCCGGAACGCTTCCAGCTCGGTGATATCGGCCAGATCATGCTGGGTGACATGCGGAATCGTCACCCAACTGCGATGCAGATTAGCCGCCGAAACCTTGCGCAGCTTGTTCAGCTCGACCCGCTCCACCGGCCCGAAGCGACTGAAATCAATTTCCGGCAAGGTCGGCAATCCACTCATGCCGCCGCTACCGGCACCCGGCTCGGCAAGACGCTGCCTGACCCAGCTGTGGACATCCTCCTGCAGCACCCGGCCACGCGGGCCGGTGCCGGTCACGGCGGCAACATCCACGCCCATTTCCCGGCACAGCTTGCGCACCGCCGGGCCGGCGTGGGCGGCTGCCGCGCTTGCTTCGGCCTGAGCCGGTGGCGCAGAAGGCGCCGCTGCCGGAGCCGGTTTTGCCGGTGCTTGCGTCGCCGCAACCGGTTCTGCTGCGGCCGTCTCCGACGACTCGGGGATATCCGTGGTGCGTTCCGGTTCTGCCGGCTTGCTTGTCACCGGCTTGTCTTCCGCCAGTTTCTCTGCCGACGCTTTCTCCGTGGAGGCGGCAGCCTCTGCTCCGGCTTCCAGCTCCAGCAGCGGGTCTCCCTGCTTGACCCGATCACCGGTTTTCACCAGAACCTTTTTCACGGTGCCGGCTTTCGGTGATGGCACTTCCACCGTCGCCTTGTCCGATTCCAGCACCACAATGGTGGTTTCCTCGGCCAGCTGGTCGCCCGCCTTCACCGAGACTTCAATTACATCCACGGCGTCATCGCTGCCGATATCCGGCACGCGCACGATTTCCATGCTCATGCTGTTCTCCTCAGTGCAGCGGCGGGTAAGGTTTGTCGGCATCAATGCCGAATTTTTTCATCGCTTCGACCACCTGCTTGCCCTCGATCTGTCCTTCATCGGCCAGCGCCTTCAACGCTGCCAGCACGACAAAGTGTCGGTCCACCTCGAAGAAGCGACGCAGCTGCTGGCGCGAATCACTGCGGCCAAAACCATCGGTGCCGAGCACCACATAACGCTGACTGATCCACGGCCGGATCAGATCGCCCTGCAGTTTCATATGGTCAGTGGCAGCAATCACCGGGCCGGATGCCTTGGCCAGACACTCCTGTACCCAGCAGTGTTGCGCCGGCTTGTCAGCATGGAGCAGATTTTCCCGATCAGTTTTCAGACCATCTCGGCGCAACTCAGTGAAGCTGGTAACGCTCCAGACATCGGCGGCAACGGCAAACTCCTGCTGCAGCATTTCCGCCGCGGCTTCCACCTCGCGCAAAATGGTGCCACTGCCAAGCAACTGAACTCGCAGCTTTGATTTCGCCTTGGCATCGGCCTTTTTCAGTTGATACATGCCGCGCAGGATGCCCTGCTCGGCACCTTTCGGCATCGCCCCGTGAACATAGTTTTCGTTCATCAGGGTCAGGTAATAAAACACGTTCTCTTGCTCGCCATACATGCGCCGCAAACCATCTTGCAGGATCACGGCCAGCTCATAGGCGTAGGTCGGGTCATAGCCGATGCAGTTCGGAATGGTGCTCGCCAGCAGATGGCTGTGGCCATCCTGATGCTGCAGGCCTTCGCCATTCAGCGTGGTGCGGCCGGCGGTGGCGCCGAGCAGAAAGCCCTTCGCCTGGCTATCACCAGCCGCCCAGGCCAGATCGCCGATGCGCTGGAAGCCGAACATCGAGTAGTAGATGTAGAACGGAATCATCGGTTTGTCGTGCACGGAATAACTGGTGCCGGCGGCAATCCAGGCCGACATGGCACCGGCCTCGTTGATGCCCTCTTCCAGAATCCGGCCTTTTTTATCTTCGCGGTAATACATCACCTGACCGGCATCTTCCGGCTGGTATTTCTGCCCTTCGGAAGAATAGATGCCAAGCTGACGGAACATGCCCTCCATGCCGAAGGTACGCGCTTCATCCGGGACAATCGGCACCACCCGGTCGCCAATGCCCGGCTGCTTGATCAGTGTCGACAGCATCCGCACAAACGCCATGGTGGTGGAAAGCTCCCGCTCGCCACTGCCTTCCTTGATAAATTGCTCAAACACCGACAGTGGCGGGACTTTCAACTGCTCGGAAGAAATCCGCCGTCGTGCAGGCAAGGCACCACCACCCAACTCGGCCCGACGCTCGCGCATATAGCGCATCTCCGGACTGTCCTCCGCCGGCCGATAAAACGGCACGTCTTCGAGCTGTTTGTCGGTAAACGGCATATTGAAGCGATCGCGGAAATCTTTCAGCGATTCCAGATCAAGCTTCTTCATCTGATGGGCCTTGTTCACCGCCTCGCCGGCACCGGTGGCATAGCCCTTGATGGTTTTCGCCAGAATCACCGTCGGCCGGCCACGGCTGTTAACGGCTTCATGATAGGCCGCATACACCTTGAACGGATCGTGGCCACCACGATTCAAGTCGGTGATTTCATCGTCAGAGAGGTGTGCCACCATCTCCTTGAGTTCCGGGTCTTTGCCAAAAAAATGTTCGCGAGTGTAAGCACCGCCATTCTTTTTATAGGCCTGATACTCACCATCAACACACTCTTCCATGCGCCGACGTAGCAAACCTTTTTTATCCCGTGCCAGTAGCGGATCCCAGCGCCGGCCCCAAATCACCTTGATCACATTCCAGCCGGCGCCGCGGAACTGGCCCTCCAGCTCCTGAATGATCTTGCCGTTACCGCGCACCGGCCCGTCGAGGCGCTGCAGGTTGCAGTTGACGACAAAAATCAGGTTATCGAGTTTTTCCCGACCGGCCAGCGAGATCGCGCCGAGCGATTCCGGTTCATCCATTTCGCCGTCGCCAAGAAACGCCCAGACCTTGCGCTGCTGGCTGGGGATCAGCTCCTGATTCTCCATGTACTTCATGAAGTGAGCCTGATAGATCGCCTGGATCGGCCCGAGCCCCATGGACACGGTGGGGAACTGCCAGAAATCCGGCATCAGCCACGGGTGCGGATAGGACGACAGGCCCTTGCCCGCCACCTCGCGACGGAAATTGTTCAGCTGCTCCTCACTGAGCCGTCCTTCGAGAAAGGCGCGGGCATAAATCCCCGGCGCTGAATGGCCCTGGTAATAGATCAGATCGCCACCGAATTCGTCGGTGGCGGCACGGAAGAAGTGATTGAAGCCGACGTCATACAGGGTCGCCGACGAGGCGAAGGTGGCAATGTGGCCACCGAGCTCATCGTCATTCATGTTGGCGCGCATCACAGTGGCCAGCGCATTCCAGCGCACCAGCGAGCGAATGCGACGTTCCATGAACATATCGCCCGGCAACGGCTCTTCCTTGTCCGGAGCAATGGTATTCAGGTACGGGGTATGCAGATGCAGACGCCGGATACCCAACTCAGTGGCGGTATCGGTGAGGCGGTCGAGTAACCAGCTGGCCCGCTCAGGGCCTTCGTGTTCAATGATGGAGGCTAGCGAGTCAAGCCACTCGCGGGTTTCCGCGGGGTCCTGATCGTCAAAGAAACTGCGCGTCATGGGCCTGTATCCTTGGTCGCGTGAAACAACTGGCCGGGGTCACCGGCCTGTCGCAATCGTCAACGGTGTGCGGGTAAACACTCCGTTTCCGAAGTATGGCGAGCGCTGCAACAACCGGTCAAGGACGCACTGGTGAGCAAAAATGTCAGATCAGCATCACCCACACTGCCGCCATGATCAGCCACAGGGCAAGACAGCGCAGTAGCAGCGATTGCAGCGCCTCAAGCATGTCGACACCAGCCTGCAGGTCATCCGGATCCGGCTCTTCACCGAGGTCCAGCGCCGCGATGGTGGCGTCCTCCAGTACCTGGCGGTTGTCCTCCAGCTGCAGCATGCGACCATCGACGGCGTCCATGACCCGGCGGAAATCCCCGGCCAGCGCCATGACAATAATCAGCAACCGCGACGGCAACCAGAGCATGGCGGCATCCACCACCATGGCAGCGCGATGCCCCGGCACGCCGTCGCGCTGCGCCAGCCAGCGATTGGCCAGATA
Organism: Alcanivoracaceae bacterium; assembly: GCA_023146255.1. Lineage (GTDB taxonomy): Bacteria > Pseudomonadota > Gammaproteobacteria > Pseudomonadales > Alcanivoracaceae > PGZG01. Next base: position 112,448 of record JAGLCJ010000001.1, on the reverse strand, counting down.
CAGAAATGCCGCCCAGTAACCGAGCGTGATCAGGAAGAACACCGTGGCAAACAGATGACCACTGTCACGGTGCAGAATGCGCAGCATCAGTTCGGCAAAGTAACCGCTGTCACCGGGTTTGCCCTCGGCACCGAAGTGCTCACAGGCAAGTCTGCCGAAGTTGTCCGGGTCATTCATGCGGCCACGTACCAGCATGTCATCAAGATGACGGAACTCACTCTCCGGACCCAGCAGCGCCAGCAACAACACCGCACCGGCCAGCCAGCCAATCAGCCCCCAGAACCAGCCATGCAGCACCAGCATCAGCCAGGCCAGCAACAGGGCCGGCACCGCCACCCGCAGTATCCAGGCCATCAGGTCGGCCATGTCCGCACCGATGCGCTCGCCGATCCAGCCTTGCAACCGACCCATCTGTCCGCCACCGGCAAGCCAGGATGGCCAGACCATATCCAGCCTGCGCAGGCCGAGCACCACCAGCAATACCAACAGTTTCATCGTCTATCTCTCCCCTGTGGTGCCGACATTCCGGCAGTACTGTCTATCCGCTGCCAGTCAAATGCCGGTCCCGGATCGGTTTTACGCCCGGGCGCAATCTGATCATGCCCCGCCAACGCCTGCGGGGGAATCCCGTAGTGTTGCCGGAGCAGATCCAGCAGCTCGTTCAGCCGAGCATACTGGGCCGATGTGTAGGGATCATGATCGGTGCCTTCAAGTTCGATGCCGAGAGAAAAATCATTGCAGTTATCGCGTCCCTGCCAGTGCGATCGACCGGCATGCCAGGCGCGCCGGTCACAGGGTACATACTGGACCAGTTCGCCATCACGACGAATCAGGAAATGGGACGACACCTGCAGGCCAGCCACTTCGGCGAAATAGGGATGGGCAGTCGGATCAAGGCGGTTACAGAAAAGTGCGTCGATATGCGGGCCACCAAACTGGCCCGGCGGCAAACTGATGCCATGAATTACAATCAGGGAAATATCGTCTGCCACCGGACGTTCATTCTGGTTCGGTGACGGGCAATGACGGGCCTCAACGACCCAGTGATCCTTCAGCGTCAGCAACAGAACTCTCCGGCGCAATCAGCGACGGCCCAGTATCGACACTTTGGTGGTTCAGGGAAAGCTCAGCGCGTGGCCTGTGTTCGCACCTTGCGTAAATTACCGATCACTGACTCCAGTGCCCGGTCGAACAACGGACTGCCATCCACCAGCCGGATTGCACCGGCTTCGATTGCCAGCGCCAGCGCCATACCGGAGTATTCCGCCTCGCGGATACCACGTGCATTGATGAACACCAGCTTGCTGCCGTGACGAACATTAGCCGCCAGCCGCAGGCGTTTACTGCTGTCGCCATCAACAATATCAATCCAGACCCCCGCCTTCAGGGCATTGACCATTTTCAGGGTCGGGTGATCAATTGGCAGCTCCTGTTCGTTGGCTTCTGTTTTCGCTTCCGGCTCGGCAGCTAACACCACCACCTCACGCGCAGGCTCGTTATCCGCCAGCGGACGCAACAGCTCTTCATGCAACTGCGCCAGTTCCTCCAGCAATCGCTGCCGCTCGCTGGCGTCAAAACCTATCGCCTCAAGGCCCTTGCGCAAACTGACCAGCAGTTTCGGCCCCAGATCAGCCAGCTTACTACGGGCCGCCTCATCTTTTTTCGGCAGCACACTCCAAACCAGTATTTCCAGCACTTTCAGGTAACGGTTCCACTGGTCGCTACCACTGCCTTCACGCAGACAGGTGAGATACAACACCTGCTGCCAGGCATCACGGATCAGTGCCACCGCCACCGCCGGCAAGGCGCGCTGACCAATACGTTCCTGCAGCGCCACAGTGACGATACGCCGGGTCTGCTCGGCAAGAACCTTGCCCTGCTCCACTTCCTGCAAGCGCTCTTCGATACGCTGGCGCTGGCTTTCCTGACGATCAACCACATCCTCGATGTCGCCACGCAACCGCTCGAACAAACTGGCATCAAGATCAAAATCATTGAGCACCTTGAACACGGTTTCGCGGATCAGCCGATAGAGCGGATCCGACACCCCCTGCGACGACGACCACTGACTACCCGCTCGCGCCAGCGTATTAAGAAACAGCCGCGCCTGATGTTGCTCATTACTGAAAAAGGTTTTGTCGGCAATCGCCGTTTTCAGGAACGGAATCTGCAGGCGCCCGATCAGCGCCTTGATTTCGGTGGCCAGCGCCTGATCATCGAAAATAAAATCAAACAGCATCGACACCAGATTGATCACAGCGTCGTCTGCCTGATCCAGTGCGTGGACGGCCTCTTCACCACTTTCCGCACCAAGCAGGCCGGAGAGCTCAACACGCACATCCATATCTTCTGCGCGCACCGGGTCATGGCCATGCTCAAGCTCTTCCAGCGAGGTTTCCACCCGCTGCAGACGATTCAGCATGCCGACCAGATCATTCGACGATACCTGCCGCACCTGACTGGCATCGGTTACCGGGGCACCGTTAACGTAGGCCACGCCGCCCTGCATCACCGCCATGTTCGATGGTGCCGGACCCGCGTCCGGGCGCATCGACAGCAACTTCACCGCTTCCAGTAATTCACCGAACATCGCGTACAGCGCCGAGGGGTCAGCGACGACGCCACTGCCCTGCGCCGCCAGCAGCGACTCCACCGGGTTCGCCGCAGGCTGGGCGGCATCAGCACTCTTGCGGGCCGCCTGCCCTGGCTGGCGGCTGGCGCGAATCGGAGGCGCCGTCATGTCCGGCAGCACTCCACTATCAATCAAGGTCTGATTGACTTCGGTAATGACAAAACCAAGCTCACTCATCACCAGCCGTTCGAACAGCTTGTACATGATCAGACGGGTACGGATATCAACGTCGAGCTTTTCTGCTTCGCCGCGAAAGGCGCCAACGACCTGAGCGGGGTCCAGCGGGCTGTTACGCTCGCCGAATTCCTTTTTGCCTTCGCTCAGATACTCCAGACGATGATTGAAGGCTCGCAGCTGGGTTTCACTGGCCATGCGGATCCGCCGAGTCATGGTGTTCATGGCCAGATCCACTTCCATTTCGTCGTCCTGGACCAGCGACAGACTGTCCAGATCCAGCTTACCGAGCACCGAATCACCGTCGCCAAGGAAGGCGGTGCGGAACTGGTTTTCCAGCGTCTGCCGGAACCCGCTCTCGACGCCTGCGCGCTTCAGGCGCAGCTCACGCATGGCGTCCAGCGCGCCGGTCTGTTGCCCTTCGGACAGGTCAAACAGCTTGTCGTCGGCACTGTCGAGCATGTCGCTGAGGTAGCCACACAGCAGCTCGGTGGCACGCAGGCTGGCCTTTTCCACCGGGCGTGGCAAAGGCCGCGGCGGCCGGGAGGCGGTAACAGGCTTCAATGGCGAGATCTTTTCCACGGCGACACCTGACGGGTGAATATCTGATCGGACGGTATCACGGCGTCAGACTGATACTTATGAAGTAGTTAACATATAGTCATTTATTCTTATCAAGCATGAAATAATGCCTTCCTGTATCCCTCGTTGGCCGCACACCGAACCCGCTGGACAACGGCACTTTGCCGCCCCGCCCTCATGCTCTAAGCTTCTCCGCTTCGCCAGCCGCCATCAGGGATCTCGATGAACCAGCCACAGCAAGTACTCGCTGACCTCCTGTCCCAGACATCCTCGATAGTGTGGGGCCCAGCCATGCTGTTGCTGATCGGTGGCACCGGACTCTGGCTGACCCTGCGACTGGGGCTGATGCCGCTGCGTCGGCTCGGCTTCGGCTTCCGCCAGCTGTTCTCGGGGAGCCGCGGCGAAGGCACCATTGCCGGCTATGCGGCGCTGGCCACCGCCATGGCCGCCACCGTCGGCACCGGCAATATTGCCGGGGTTGCCACCGCCATCTATATGGGTGGCCCCGGTGCGCTGGTATGGATGTGGCTGATTGCGCTGGTCGGCATTACCACCAAATACAGCGAAGCCGTGCTGGCGGTGCACTTTCGCCAGCAAGACAGCCATGGTCAGTTTATCGGCGGGCCGATGTACTACATCCGCAACGGCCTCGGCCCACGCTTTCGCTGGCTCGCCACCCTGTTTGCCCTGTTTGGCATGCTGGCCGGCTTCGGCATCGGCAACGGTGTTCAGGCGCATTCAGTCGCCGACGGCCTGCATGACACCTTCGGCCTCGACACCACCATCACCGGCCTGGTGATGGCGGTGATGGTGGCGCTGGTGATCCTTGGCGGCATCAAGCGCATTGCCCATGTCGCCACCGCACTGGTGCCGCTGATGGCGGTGGCCTATCTGCTCTGCGGTCTGATCGTGCTGGCCGACCACGCCGCCGCGCTGCCGGCAGCGCTGGCCCGCTGTTTCTCCGACGCCTTTACCGGCAGCGCTGCCGGCGGCGGCTTTGCCGGCGCCACCGTCTGGGCAGCGATCCGCTTCGGTATCGCCCGCGGCATCTTCTCCAATGAAGCCGGCCTTGGCAGCACGCCGATCGCCCATGCCTCGGCGACCACCGACCATCCCTGCCGCCAGGGCAGCATCGCCATGCTCGGCACCTTTATCGATACCATCATTATCTGCTCAGTCACCGGCCTCGCCATTGTTGTCACCGGCGCCTTTGAATCCGGACAAAGCGGCGCACCACTTTCCGCGCTGGCCTTCAGTGCCACCTTTGGCAGCGCCGGCCAGACCATTGTCGTGATCGGTCTTGCCATTTTTGCCTTCACCACCCTGCTCGGCTGGAGCCTGTATGGAGAGCGCTGCGCCCAATATCTTTTTGGTGAACGCGCCGTGTTGCCGTTTCGGCTGTGCTGGATTCTGATGGTGCCGATCGGTGCGGTCAGCAGCCTGTCACTGATCTGGGATCTGGCTGATATCCTCAATGCCCTGATGGCGGTGCCCAATCTGATTGCGCTGCTCATTCTGAGCCCGCTTGTTGCCAAGTTGACCAAAGAGTTTTTCGCCCGTGAAAAAGCCTGACCTGTCTGTCCGTGCACTACCCGCGTATGTGATTGCCGATATTCCGAAACAGGTTCGCGCGGCGCTGGAGGAGGATATTGGCAGCGGCGACATTACTGCCCAGCTGATTCCGGCTGATGCGGTTGCCAGCGCCCGTGTTATCAGCCGGGAAAATGCGGTGCTGTGTGGTAGCGCCTGGGTCAACGAGGTATTTGCCCAGCTCGGCAATGCAGTACGCGTCGAGTGGCACGTCGCTGACGGTGATCAGGTACAAGCCGATACGCTGCTATGCAGTCTGCATGGCAACGCCAGACAGATTCTCACCGGCGAGCGCACCGCCCTGAATTTCCTGCAGACGCTGTCCGGCACCGCCACCATCGCCAGTGAACTGGCCGCTGTGGTGGCCGGCAAACCGATCACCCTGCTGGATACCCGCAAGACCCTGCCCGGCCTGCGCACCGCACAAAAATACGCTGTCCTTTGCGGTGGCTGCGAGAACCATCGCATCGCGCTCTATGACGCCTTTTTAATCAAGGAAAATCACATCGCCGCCTGCGGCTCGATCAGTGCCGCCATTCAGGCAGCGAGGGCGCTGGCAGCGGACAGGAAAATTACCGTGGAAGTGGAAAATCTGACCGAGCTGGAACAGGCCATCGCCGCGAAACCGGAACAGATCATGCTGGATAATTTCAGTGCTGAAGATCGTGCCATCGCGCTGGCCCGGATTCCCGCCGACATCATCATCGAGCTGTCCGGCAACGTCAGCCTGAATGATCTGCAAGCCATGCCGACACCACCGCGCCCGGTGTCAGTATCACTGGGCGCACTGACCAAGCATGTGCGAGCGATTGACCTGTCGCTGCGGCTTGAGCCGCAGACTCAGTAGCGGCAGTTCGCCGGCAGGTACTTGAAGACCGTGGTGTCGCCGTTGCTGGTGGTGCAACCCCAGGCCACCGGCGCGTCGGTGAGCATCGGCAACACCGGCAAACCCGTTACCGGGTCAACGCCGCCCGAACCAGGCGTCAACCACAGCTCTGCCGCACCGAGTGCAGCGCCGACCTGACCGCCATAACCAATACGGATGCGGCCTTCATTGGCAACCACGGCGGCCACGTTGGCAACGCCGTCGACGGCAATCGACAACACGACTTCCGATGGCACGAACTCAAACCCCCAGGAGCCCAATGGAGGCAGGCCAACCCCGGGATAGGGTGTGACGGCGCCGACATTGCGTGCAGCCAGCGTGTCGAGCACGGCGGTCTTGGCCGGCCCGGCCAGCACCAGGCCCTCGGTGACCTTGGTGCGGATGATGTAGTCCTGATAGGCCGGCAGCGCAATAGCAGCCAGAATGCCGATGATCGCCACCACGATCATCAATTCGATCAGAGTAAAACCCCTTTGCAGGCTAGTCATGTTGCGCCCTCCCGTCTCGCTTCGTCGTGCCTGTCCCCACAAGGGAACCCTGCCGGCTAAATCTGCAACTACCGGGCCAACATCCGCAGCGCCGCGCAGGCCCGGTAGCGCTGGCATTCACAGGTCTGAAGCGGAACAGAAGCCAGCGGTGGCGGACAAACTGCGTCACTGGCTAACAAAAGATGTCACTGTGCCAGCCCCCCACACACCGGGCGGATGCTGGACAAAAAAAAGCCCCGCCGAAGCGGGGCTTTCCTCACCGCCACCCGGAGGTGGCAGGCGTCTCTCAAGCTTAGTAGCGGCAGTTGGCCGGCACGTACTTGAACACGGCGACGTTAGTCGGGGCGGTTACACAACCCCACACCAGCGGAGCGCCAGCTGCCATCGGGCCCGGCGGCAGGCCGGTGATCGGATCCAGAGCACCAGAGCCCGGAACCAGGGTCACAGCCGAACCAGCCAGAGCAGTACCAACCTGACCAGCATAACCGATGGTGATCACACCTTCGGTGTTCAGTACTGGCGCGGTCACGTCGGCAACACCCGAGATCAGGATAGCAGCGACGTTCTCGGTCGGCAGGAACTCATAGCCGTAGGAACCGGCAACAGCCGGGCCGCCAGCGTACGGCTGAATGGCGCCGCTGTTACGGGTAGCGAAGGTGTCAGCAACGGCAGTCTTGGCAGCAGATGCCAGCGTCAGACCTTCAGACACCTTGGTACGGATGATGTAGTCCTGATACGCCGGCAGCGCAACCGCGGCCAGAATACCGATGATCGCCACAACGATCATCAGTTCGATCAGGGTAAAACCCTTTTGGATGCTCTTCATGATGTACTCTCCAGTCACGATGTTTTTAATTCTGGTTCGCCCCCCGACTGGAGAGCGTCCTGACAAGGTGATTGCAACTAGCGGGCCAACTTTGACAAACCCGACACCGCATCACAGAAAGCTGCGGTTCTGGCAACGAAAGACGCCCATTTTTGCGCATTCAACCGGCTCACAACTGACCAATTGCGTCACTGTTGGACAGAATTCGTCACCATCCATCCCAATTACGACTCCGAAATGTCAGTCCCTGTAGAGGGGCCGAGGCCCCATCAGCGGGCCCGGATGGAGCGACCGCCAACGCACCTGTTTATGGTTCAAGCGGCGGCGGCAAGAAACGCAGTTTCTACCTGAACAGAGCGGCCTAAGCTGCTGAAATGCAGTCACCCGGCGGGTAGCGTGCTTTCTGGATGTCATGTAGAGTCAGGGCATTGACCCGGTCGGGGGGCTGGTCTCCTCGCGCCAACGTTCCCCACGCAGACAACCATAACAAGACTGACGTCCATGGCAGAGAACAGCGTAAATATTCCCCTGAGTGGTCTGGCGCGCCGACTGGTGCGCGATGGGCTGCTGGAAGATGACAAGGCCCGCGAAGCCATTGTTGGCGCCAAGCGTGACAAGGTGCCGCTGGTGGCTTACCTGGTCGAGCATGGCCTTGCCAAGGCCGGCGATGTCGCCCGGGCCACTGCCGAGGAGTTCGGCGATCCACTGATCGATCTGGCGGCACTGTCTCCCGATGCCATCCCGAAGGAGCTGGTCGACAACAATCTGCTGATCAAACACCGGGCCGTGCCGCTGTTCAAACGTGGCGGTCGGCTGTTTGTCGCCATGTCGGACCCGACCAACCTGCAGGCACTGGAAGAAATCCGTTTCAACACCGGCCTCAGTGTCGAAACGCTGATTGCCGAGGACAACAAACTCAAGGCGCTGCTCGACGCCATTATTAATGAAGCGGAAGGCAGCGCCTTCGATGATCTGGATTCAGATCTCGAAGACATTGATATCAGCAGTGGCGATGAGAAAAAGGAAAGCGACGACGGCGCCTCCGGTGCCGATGACGCCCCTATCGTCAAATTCGTCAACAAACTGCTGCTTGATGCCATCAAGATGGGCGCCTCGGATTTGCATTTCGAGCCCTACGAGAAAACCTATCGGGTCCGTTTTCGTCAGGACGGTATCCTGCTTGAGATTGCCCGACCGCCAGTCAACACCGCCGGAAAAATTGCCGCCCGTCTCAAGATCATGGCGAAACTGAATATCGCTGAGCGCCGGGTACCCCAGGACGGCCGGATCAAGATGAAAATCTCCAAAACCCGGTCGATCGATTTCCGGGTCAACACCTGCCCGACCCTGTGGGGCGAAAAGATCGTACTGCGGATTCTGGATGCCGAAAGCGCCAAGATGGGCATTGATGCACTCGGCTATGAAGACTGGCAGAAGAAGCTTTATATGGATGCCCTGTCGAAGCCGCAGGGCATGATTCTGGTGACCGGTCCAACCGGCTCGGGAAAAACCGTATCGTTGTACACCGGGGTGAATATTCTCAACACCCCCGAGCGTAATATTTCCACTGCCGAAGATCCGGTGGAGATCAACCTGGAAGGCGTCAACCAGGTTAACGTCAACCCGTCTCAGGGCATGGATTTCGCAGCTGCCTTGAAGGCCTTCCTGCGTCAGGACCCCGACGTGATTCTGGTCGGTGAGATTCGTGACCTGGAGACCGCCAGCATCGGCGTCAAGGCGGCGCAGACCGGTCACCTTGTACTGTCGACGCTACACACCAACAGTGCGCCGGAAACCCTGACGCGTCTGCGTAATATGGGTATTCCATCCTTCAATATCGCCACATCGGTGATCCTGATTATCGCCCAGCGTCTTGCCCGCCGCCTGTGTGAGCACTGCAAGCAGGCTGTTGATGTGCCGAAAGCGTCACTGCTTGAGATGGGCTTCACGGAAGAGGACGTCAATACCGGCTTTACTATTTACGGCCCCAAGGGCTGCGAAAAATGCAATAACGGCTACAAGGGCCGGGTCGGCATTTATGAGGTGGTCAAGATTACCGACGGCATCGCCCGCATCATTATGGAAGAAGGAAATTCCATCGAGATTGGTGATCAGTGCCGCAAGGAAGGCTTTAACGACCTGCACCGTTCCGGCCTGCTGAAAGCGATGAAGGGCGTTACCAGCCTCGAAGAAGTTAACCGTGTTACCTCTGGACACTGATCATGGCCAAAGCAGCTAAAGCAACAAAAACGAAGGCACCGGAGAAATCCTATACCTTTGTTTATCAGGGCACCGACCGCAAGGGCCAGAAGGTCAAGGGCGAGGTTTCTGGCAAGAATCCGGCGCTGGTGAAGCTCGAGCTGAAAAAGCAGGGCATTAATGCCAAGTCGGTGAATCGGAAGCTTGAGATCAATATCGGTGGCGCTCCGAAGGTCACGTCGCAGGACATCTCGATCTTTACCCGTCAGATGGCCACCATGATGAAAGCCGGTGTACCACTGGTGCAGTCCTTCGAGATTGTCGCCGATGGCCTCGATAACCCGACCATGAAGAAAGTGGTGCTCGGAATCAAATCCGAAGTCGAGGCGGGAAATAACTTCGGTGGCGCGCTGCGCAAACACCCACAACATTTTGACGACCTGTTCTGCAGTCTGGTGGAGTCGGGCGAGCAGTCCGGTGCTCTGGAAACCATGCTCGATCGGATAGCAATCTATAAGGAAAAGGCAGAAGCACTGCGTCTGAAGATCAAGAAAGCCATGAAGTATCCGATCACCGTTCTGGTGATCGCTGGCGTGGTAACCGCCATTCTGCTGGTCAAGGTTGTACCGACCTTTAAAGACCTGTTTGACGGCTTTGGCGCTGAGCTGCCCGCTTTTACCCTGTTTGTTCTGGCCATTTCCGATTGGGTGCAAGCCAAGGGCTACATTCTGCTGATCCTGATTGCTGCCGTCATTACCGGCTACAAAGAAGGACGCAAGCGCTCCGCCGCATTTAATGCGCTGATGGATCGTGTCACCCTCAAACTGCCGATTGTCGGCGACATCTCATACAAGGCCACTGTCGCCCGTTATGCGCGCACGCTGTCGACAACTTTTGCTGCCGGCGTACCATTGATTGAAGCGCTGGAGTCCTGTGCCCAGGCTGCCGGCAACACGGTTTATCGGGATGCCATCCTGCGTATTCGTGATGATGTTTCCACCGGCCAGCAGCTGCAGTTTGCAATGAGAGCAACCGGTGTTTTCCCAAGCATGGCGCTGCAGATGGTCGCCATTGGCGAAGAATCCGGTGCCCTGGATTCCATGCTGGACAAGGTTGCCACCTACTTCGAGGCTGAAGTGGACAACGCCGTTGATGGTCTGACCTCAATGATGGAACCTCTGATCATGTCATTCCTTGGCATCGTGGTCGGTGGTCTTATCATTGCCATGTATCTGCCGATCTTCCAGATTGGTGCAGCCGTCTGACAAATAATGACCATACTGACTCTGCTTGAGACCAGCCCGACCTTTCTGGTTGTGCTGGTCTTCATTTTCGGCCTGCTGGTGGGCAGCTTCCTTAACGTGGTGATCTATCGCCTGCCGGTGATGATGGAGCGTGCCTGGCAAACCGAAGCCCGCGCCATCCTTTCGCTTCCGGAGCAGCCCGCGACAACGCCTTTCAATCTCGCCACGCCGGCATCACGCTGCCCGGTCTGCGGACATCAAATTCGATGGTATGAAAATATTCCGCTGCTCAGCTGGCTTTTCCTGCGGGGCCGCTGCTCATCCTGCAGCACTGGCATCAGCGTGCGCTATCCGCTGATTGAACTCAGTGCCGGCCTGATCGCCGCCATCACCGCATGGCACGTCGGTTACTCTCCCTGGCTCTGGGCGCTGATCCCTGCCGGCTGGGCACTGCTGGCATTGGCGATGATCGATTTTGATACCACTCTGTTGCCAGATGACCTGACCTATCCGCTGCTGTGGGCTGGCCTGCTGCTCGCCGTCACTGGTATTTCACCGGTGAGCCTGAACGACGCGGTGATCGGCGCAGCTGCTGGCTATCTGGCCCTCTGGTCGGTGTACTGGACCTTCAAGCTGCTCACCGGTAAGGAAGGCATGGGCTATGGCGATTTCAAGCTGCTCGCCGCGCTGGGCGCCTGGCTCGGCTGGCAGCTTCTGCCGCTGGTGATTCTGCTGTCATCGCTGGTCGGCGCCGTGGTCGGAGGTGCGTTGTTGCTGAGCGGACTGGTCAAGCGTGATCAGGGTATTCCCTTTGGCCCCTATCTGGCCGGCGCCGGCTGGATTGCGCTGCTTTGGGGTGAACAGATTGTCACCCTGTATTTTGGCTTGATGAAATTCTGATGCTGGTTATCGGACTCACCGGCGGAATTGGCAGCGGCAAGACCGCCGCTTCAGATTACCTTGCCAGCAAGGGCATCAGCGTGGTCGATGCAGACCTTGCAGCGAGAGTCGTGGTGGAACCGGGACAGCCGGCGCTTGCCGCTATCCGCCAGCGCTTTGGTGATGGCGTCATTCAGGCCGATGGCGCGCTTGATCGTCGGGCTCTGCGCGAGATCGTGTTTGCGGACAGCACTGCCCGCAAGGATCTGGAAGCCATCACCCACCCGGCTATCGGCGAGGAAATTGTCCGCCAGCTCCGCGCCTCGACTTCACCCTATACTCTACTTGTTTCCCCGCTGCTGCTCGAAAGCAGTCAGCACAAACTGGCGAGCCGGATACTACTGATCGATGTGCCGGAAGCGGTTCAGCTGAGTCGCACAGCAAGTCGCGACAAGGTTGCCGAAGCACAAGTAAAAGCCATTATGGCGGCACAGATGCCGCGCGAAGAGAAGCGTCGCCGCGCCGATGATATCGTCATGAATGATGCTGATCTGGCAAGCTTGCACCAGCAGCTCGATGCTTTACATGAAACCTACCTGAAGATGGCAGAATCCCATGGCTGAACCCGACGCCCGTATCGTTGCCTGCCCGCAATGCCGCAAGCCGGCACAGTGGCGCGCCGACAATCCATTCCGCCCGTTCTGCAGCGAGCGCTGCAAGCTGATTGATCTGGGCGACTGGGCGGCGGAACGTCATGCCATCCCCGGTGAAGGCAATCCGTCAGAGTTCGACGACGAGGTTTGATCGTTAGCGGAAAAAATCGCGGATGCCGGCAACGCCACGGGCACCGTGACCACGCGCCAACTCCAGATCCTCTTTATTGATTCCGCCCAGGGCATACACCGCAAACGGCCGACCGACTGCAAGCCGGGCAAACTCCTGCCAGCCCAGTGGCTCCGCATCGGGATGGCTTGCGCTGTGACAGACCGGCGACAGCGTCACCATATCGGCGCGCAGCCGCCCGGCAATCTCCAGCTCCTCCTCGTTGTGGCAAGCCACCGACAGAAGGCCAACATCAGGGCGCTGCGTCAATGTCGCCGCGACATCCGCACTCAGGTGCAGACCGTCGGCACCGCACCGGGATAACAGGGACAGATCATTTCGCAGCAACGCCAGCGCACCGGCCTGATGACAAAGCTCGACCGCCTGACGCAAAAACTGAGGGGCTTTTTCCAGCCCGCGCAGATAGACAAGACCGACACCCGAGGCTATTGCCGCGGCAAGCCGGGCGCTCCAGTCCGGCGCCAGACTCTCCGGCAGAATAAGCAACTGATCAGACAACTGCAGCGCTTTGACAATCGGGCGGTTGGCGGCGGGAAACTCCAGCTTGCCAAGCTCGGCAACCTCGAACCAGGCCACCGCTTGCCCCTCACGGCCGTGCGGCTCGCCATGCCAATCGCTGACTTCGCGAAAATGCAGACGCACATGCAAATCAGGGTAATGGTGATCCACCGTCATAAACGGCCGGCACGAGAGGGAAAACAGGCCGAGCTCCTCATCAAGCTCGCGCTGCAGTGCATGCTGCAGCGCTTCGCCGGGCTCTACCTTGCCACCAGGAAACTCCCAGCGACCACCCTGATGTTTGTGCTGCGGCCGTCGCGCCAGCAGAACACGCCCTGCGTCATCGCGGATAATCGCTGCCACCACATCAAGACGTGGCGCCAGATCAGGTTCGGTATTCGGCATTAATCTTGACGTAGTCGTAACTGAAATCGCAGGTCCAGACAGTCGCTGCACCCCGACCGGCTGCCAGACCAATGGTGATGCGGATATCACCCTGCGCCATCACTGCTGCACCACGTGCCTCGGTGTAATCGGCAGCAACGGCGCCATTGGCAACAATCTGTACTTCATCCAGCCAGATATTGACCCGCTCCACATCAAGCGCAGCAATTGGCGCCCGGCCCACTGCAGCAAGAATACGGCCCCAGTTCGGATCAGAGGCAAACAGCGCTGTTTTCACCAGTGGTGAATGGGCGACCGTTTCGGCAATGGCTCTGGCATCAGCGTCACTGTCCGCACCCTCAACCCGCACTTCGACAAATTTGGTGGCGCCTTCACCATCACGAACGATGGCATGAGCAAGCGTGACAAACACCTGACGCAAGGCGGCAAACAGGGTCTGCGCTTCGGCGCTGTTTTCCTGCACCGGCGCCGCCATCCCGGCCTTGCCGGTCGCCACCAGCATGCAGGCATCATTGGTGGAAGTGTCGCCATCAATACTGATGCAATTGAACGACTGGTCGGCCAATCGCTTCAGCCAGCTCTGTAACAATGCCGGCTCAATGGTCGCGTCGGTGGCAACGAACCCGAGCATGGTGGCCATATTCGGCTTGATCATGCCGGCGCCCTTGGCAATACCGGTGATGGTCACCGGAACACCATTGAGCTCAACCCGATGCGAGGCAATTTTCGGCCGGGTATCGGTGGTCATGATGCCTTCCGATGCCAGCCCCCAGCCATGTTCATCCAGCGCCTCCAGCGCCGCCGGCAGGCCGCGCTCGAACGGTGGCAGGGTAAACAGCTCGCCAATCACACCAGTGGAAAACGGCAACACCTGATCGCGCCGGCAACCGCCGACTGCCGCCAGCAGATCACAGCTGGCCAGGCAATTCTGCATACCCTTCTCACCCGTGCCGGCATTGGCATAGCCGGTATTGATCATCAGGTAACGCGGCGCCGCCGCCGCAAGATGCTGCTTCGCCACCTGTACCGGTGCGGCACAGAAACGGTTCAGGGTAAAGACTCCGGCAGTGGCAGAGCCTTCCGCCAGTTCAAACACCACCAGATCATAACGGTTCGGCTTTTTGACACCGGCCTTGACCGCAGACACCCGCACGCCGGATACCGGCAACCAGCTGACCTGACTCAAAGGTATGCTCTCCTGTTAACCCAGCTGCCCATGGCAGTGTTTGTATTTCTTGCCGGAACCACACGGGCATGGCTCATTGCGGCCAACTTTCGGCAGATCACGCACCACCGGCTGCTGTGCCCCGGCAGCATCCTGCTGACCCGGTACTGCCGGCAGACCATCTTCCGACACCGGCGGCATCATCGCCTGCATGCGCTCGGCCTGACGGCGAGCTTCTTCGGCCCGCTGTCGCTCCATCTGCTCCAGCTCGTCATCGCGGCGCAGCTCCAGTGTGTGCAGCACGCGAATCAGTTGATGCTGGATCTGGTTCATCATGTGCTGAAACAGCTCGAACGCTTCGCGCTTGTATTCCTGCTTCGGATTTTTCTGTGCATAGCCGCGCAAATGAATACCCTGGCGCAGCTGGTCCATGCTGGCGAGGTGATCCTTCCAGTGACGGTCCAGCACCTGCAACATGATATGTTTTTCCACCTTACGCAGCTCGCCAGCATCAAAGCCGCGCCCCTCAAGCTCCTTCTCTTTGCCGGCGTACTGTGCGGCCATGAACTCGGCCACACGGGCCACCACACCATCAATGTGCAGTTGCTTGTCCGCTTTCAGCCATTCAGCCACCGGTACCTTGCAGTGGAACTCGGCCTCGAGTGTTTTCTCCAGACCTGCAACATCCCACTGATCTTCGATGGAACCAGGCGGCATGTGCTCATGCACCACTTCCGCCACCACATCCTCGCGAATGCCGGAGACACTTTTGGAAAGATCCACCGCATCAAGAATTTCATTGCGCTGGTGATACACCACCCGACGCTGGTCGTTGGCAACGTCGTCATATTCCAGCAGATTTTTCCGGATATCGAAGTTGCGCGCCTCCACCTTGCGCTGGGCATTCTCGATCGCCCGGGTTACCCAGCGGTGTTCGATCGCCTCGCCTTTTTCCATGCCGAGCGACCGCATCATGTTACGAATCCGATCGGAGGCAAAGATTCGCATCAGGTCGTCTTCCATGGACAGGAAAAAGCGGGTGTAACCCGGATCACCCTGACGACCGGCGCGGCCACGCAGCTGATTATCGATCCGCCGCGACTCGTGTCGTTCGGTACCGATAATATGCAAACCGCCAGCAGCGATTACCTTTTCCTGATTTATCTTCCAGGCCTTCTCGATTTCGGCAATTTTCACCGGATCCGGTGTTTCCAGACGCTTGATCTCTTCCTGCGGATTGCCGCCGAGCACGATATCGGTACCACGGCCGGCCATATTGGTGGCGATGGTCACCGTGCCAGGACGCCCTGCCTGAGCGATGATCTCCGCCTCCTTGCGGTGGAACTTGGCGTTCAGCACCTGATGCTTGATCTTCGCCTTGTCCAGACGTTGTGACAGGTACTCCGAAGCAGCGATCGTCGCGGTACCGACCAGCACCGGAGCACCCTTCTCAACGGCCTGACGAACTTCATCGATGATCGCGTCGTACTTTTCTTCCAGCGACAGGAACACAAGATCTTCTGCATCGATACGCACCATTGGCCGGTTGGTCGGCATCACCACCACATCCATGCCATAGATCTGACGGAACTCCGGCGCTTCAGTATCGGCAGTACCCGTCATACCGGACAGTTTGGTATAGAGGCGGAAGTAGTTCTGGAAAGTAGTCGATGCCAGTGTCTGGTTTTCCTGCTGGATCCGCACCCCTTCCTTGGCTTCCACCGCCTGATGGATACCATCCGACCAGCGCCGGCCCGGCATGGTCCGACCAGTGTGTTCGTCGACAATGACGATGGCGCCATTCTGAACAATGTAGTCCTTGTCGCGTTCAAACAGGGCATGCGCCTTCAGGCCGGCATGAACATGATGGAGGATGCCAAGATTGTGCGGGGCGTAAAGGCTTTCGCCTTCCTTGAGCAAGCCGCTGCTGATCAGCAGGGTCTCAACTTTCTGGTGGCCTTCCTCGGTCATCTCCACCTGACGGTGCTTCTCATCAACAAAGAAATCACCTTCACGTTTTTCAGTTTGCCGCAGCAGCTTGGGAATCAGCTGATTGACGCGCAGATACATCTCCGAAGAATCCGCCGCCGGACCGGAAATAATCAGTGGGGTACGGGCTTCATCAATCAGGATCGAATCGACCTCATCCACTACCGCATAGTTCAGACCACGCTGCACCTTTTCTTCAAGGCGAAACACCATGTTGTCGCGGAGAAAGTCGAAACCGAACTCATTGTTGGTGCCGTAAGTAATATCCGAAGCGTAGGCCTCACGCTTCTGTTCCTGCGGTTGCTGGGACAGAATAATGCCCACCGACAGGCCAAGGAATTCATACAGAGGCCGCATCCAGTTGGCATCGCGCTCGGCAAGATAATCATTCACGGTCACCACATGAACACCCTGCCCTGACAGCGCATTCAGGTACACCGCCAGTGTTGCCGTCAGGGTTTTACCTTCACCGGTGCGCATTTCGGCAATGCGGCCCTCGTGCAGGGCGATTGCGCCGAGCAGCTGCACATCGAAGTGCCGCATTTTCATCACCCGGGTGGCCGCTTCCCGGGCAACCGCAAACGCCTGAGGCAACAATTCATCCAGCGTTTTACCGTCACGGAAAGCCTGCTGCATCTTTGCGGTCTGCCCGCGCAGGTCAGCATCAGAGAGACTCTTGAGGGACTCCCCGAGCGCATTGATCTCTGCCACCAGCTTGCCCATCCGGCGCAGCTCACGATCATTCTTCGAACCGAACATTTTCTTGAATACGGTAGCCAGCATGGAACGTCCGCTTTCCTGTTTCGTGAATGTCTGGCGCGGCCTGAGGGGCACGCCTCGAGAAAGGCGACATTCTACCCGTTCAGCAGCAGTGATATAAGAGAAAGGCCCGCATTGCGGGCCTTTTGATCAACGAGGACGGTGCAGGAAGGGCTCGGGGTTGATGTGCTGGCCATGGCGCAACACTTCGTAGTGGACGTGCGGACCGGTTGAGCGACCGGTGGAGCCCAGCGTTGCCACTGGCTCGCCGGCACGAACAATGTCACCGGTGCTGACCAGAAAATCCCTGAGATGGCCATATCGGGTGGTCAGGCCATTACCATGGTTGATCTCCACCATGTTGCCGTAACCCCAGCGCTCACCGGAAAAGGTCACCACGCCGGCACCGGTGGCGACCACATCGGTGCCTTCCTTACCGGCAAAGTCGACCCCCTTGTGCTGGGCCAGACGACCACTAAACGGGTCAGTACGCCGACCGAAGCGGGACGACAACCAGCCACGCTGGACCGGACGACCCGACAATGACGCCTCACGCTCCTGACGACGGTTATTCATCAGGCCTTCAAGAATATTCAGCTGTTCCTCGCGACGCTCCAGGGTGGCAGCAAGCTCACCGAGGGCATCGACAAAAGCCGGCGGCGCATAGGCCAGATCACTGGTGTCACCCAGCGCCTCCGGGCCGCCAAGCGCCGGTGCGGAGGAGAAATCAAATTCATCAGCACGAATACCGGCAACATCAAGTAACCGTTCCCCGAGCGCGTCCAGTCGCAGCAGCCTTGCCTGCATGTCAGCCAGCCGCAGCGTCAATGCACGTACTTCCTCGTCGGCCTCACGCTGCAATACGAATAGCTGCTCCTGCTGACCACGGACATCGTCATGCCAGCGCTGTGCCACGTCCGCACTGAACAGCGGCTGGTGGATGTAATGGCTGATATAGTAGGCGCCGATACCGACCGACACCGGCAATACCACCAGCATCAGGGCCCCCGCCCAGCCCAGCCAGCGCGGCAGATGCAGCGTCCTGGAGCCACCCCGACGCGGATTGAGGATGATAATATTCATGCAGGTTTCGCCAGTTTTCCCTTTACTGTCAGACAGTTGGGATATTATCTTCGGTTATTTTCTGAGCAATTCGGTCAATGCTAAGAAAACCTTATGAGCAATGCAACCTTACCGCCATCGCTTGATTCCCTGCTGGGGGCCAATTCTGCCCTCAGCCAGCGCCTGCGTGCGGCAGGCACCCCGCCGAAGGCGTTATCTCTGCCATCCCTGCCCCCGGCTCTCGCCGCAAAAACTCGCGCCGAGGTGGTGGAGGGCGAGCTGCTACTGATCGCCGAAACCAGTGCGGTTGCCCAGATGCTGCGCTTTCACGGCCCCAGACTCGCCCGGGAAGCAGGGCTCTCGGGCTTCAGCGTCAGGGTTCAGGCCGCCCCCGAACCGCTTGCCAGGCCGTCTTCACTGCGCCCTCCGGAACTCGACCCGGCGTCGGCCGGAGTCATTCGTCAGGCCGCTCAACTGTGTGACCACGCACCGCTGGCAGCGGCGCTCGATCGGCTGGCCGCGCTTGCCACAACGCCATCTGACCCGAATGACTGAACAAAATCCTTGCAGACGGTCACATTGTCTTAAACGTGAAGGTCATAAACGTAAAAGGTGGTAAAGACAAAAGGCCCCGCAGGGCCCCTTGTCAGCTTCCGGGCAGCGACTACTCGCTGGCCAGAACAGGCTTCATGTAGGAAATCGGCGCCGTCGCGGCATCAGCAAAGGTGACAATCTCCCAGGCATCCTGATCAGCCATCAACCGGCGCAGCAGCTGATTGTTCAGGGCATGGCCGGACTTGTGACCAACGAACTCACCAATCAGGCTGAAACCCAACAGATAGAGGTCGCCAATGGCGTCAAGCATCTTGTGTTTGACGAACTCGTCTTCGTAGCGCAGGCCATCTTCGTTGAGGATGCGAAACTCGTCGACAACAATGGCATTGTTGACGCTGCCACCGAGGGCAAGATTTTGCGAACGCAGGTATTCGATATCACGCATGAAACCGAAAGTACGGGCGCGGGCTACCTCTTTGACAAATGAGGTGGAGGAAAAATCTATGCTGGCAGTCTGGGTGCGACCGCGGAAAACCGGGTGGTCAAATTCAATCTCGAAACTGACTTTGAAGCCCTCAAACGGCAGAAAAGTGGCCGATTTATCCCCATCTTCCACCTTCACCGGCTTCTTGATACGGATGAATTTCTTCAGCGCATCCTGTTCCTGAATGCCGGCCGATTGCAGCAGAAAAACAAACGGACCGGCGCTCCCGTCCATGATCGGCACTTCCGGCGCCGACAACTCCACATAGGCGTTGTCGATGCCGAGGCCCGCCATGGCGGACAGAAAATGCTCCACAGTGCCCACTTTGACGTCATCTTTTACCAGTGTCGAAGAGAGGGTCGTCTCTCCGACGTTTTCCGCCGCGGCAGGGATTTCCACAACCGGGTCGAGGTCAACGCGACGGAAGATGATGCCGGTATCAACCGGAGCAGGACGCACGGTGAGGTAGACCTTCTCACCGGTATGCAGTCCGATTCCGGTAGCCCGGATGACGTTCTTCAGTGTTCTCTGTCTGATCATTCTCTGGCCACTCTGGCAGGCGCCCCGGGGGCGCAAAAGTCAAGGCTTGGCAGGGCCGGCATGGTAACAAAGGATTGTTCCACGCACCATTGGCCGTCCCGCCCTCAGTCCGCCTGACGCCGCAGGAAGGTCGGGATATCGATGAAACTGAGATCCTCAGCCGTATTGACCGCCGGTGCACTGCGAGCCGGCGCCGGTTCACGGGGGTAACGACGCTCCACAGCAGGCTTGTCCAACTCGCGGTAATTCGGCGCCCCATCGGCGTAGTGGGTGCTCCGACCGCCGCGCACCACTTTCAGTTCCTGAGCCTGGCCCAGACCGGTGGCCACCACCGTCACCGACAGGGCATCGCCCATTTCCGGATCGATCGCCGTGCCGATAATGATGTTGGCATCCTGATGAGCCATATCAGAGATGATCTGGTTGACCAGCGTGTACTCTTCCAGCGAGATGTCAGTGTTGCCGCTGATGTTGATCAGCAGACCACGGGCACCCTGCAGGTCGACGTCTTCCAGCAGCGGACTGCAGATCGCCTTGCGCGCCGCTTCTTCTGCGCGGTTGGCGCCGGAGGCGGTGCCAGTCCCCATCATCGCCATGCCCATCTCGCTCATTACCGTGCGCACGTCGGCGAAGTCGACGTTGATAATACCGCCCTTGGTAATCAGATCCGAGATGCCTTTCACAGCACCGAGCAGCACATCGTTGGCCGCCTTGAAAGCATCCAGCAGCGTGGTACCGCCACCCAGAACCGCCTGCAGCTTTTCGTTCGGAATGGTGATCAGCGAATCAACATGCTCGCGCAGTGCGGCAATGCCTGCTTCTGCCACCTGCATCCGCTTGCGGCCTTCGAACGGGAACGGTTTGGTGACCACCGCCACGGTCAGAATGCCGAGATCCTTGGCCACTTCGGCCACGATCGGAGCAGCACCGGTACCGGTACCACCGCCCATGCCGGCGGTAACGAACACCATGTCGGCGCCCTGCAGCAGTTCAGCAATGCGCTCCCTATCCTCAATCGCCGACTGACGACCAACCTCCGGATTGGCGCCAGCGCCCAGACCTTTGGTGACCTGACCGCCAAGCTGCAGCACGGTACGCGTTGAGGCATTACGCAATGCCTGCGCATCGGTGTTGGCGCAGATAAATTCCACACCATCCACATTTGAACGCACCATGTGCTCGACCGCGTTACCGCCGCCGCCACCGACACCCACTACCTTGATCACTGCGCCATGCGGCACGCCATCTTCGAGTTTGAAATGCATTGTCATGACTTTCTCCCGGTTATTTCCCTGTTTTCGACCCTTGCTCTTGCCCGATCACACCGCCGCGGCGATGCGATCAGAAATTGCCCTGGAAAAAGCGCTTGAGACGCTCGATCCAGTCCACCGCGCCACCACTGCTACGAGCGGCGCGTTGATCCTGTTCATGTTTATGTGCATAAAGCAGCAAGCCCACGGCGGTGGAATAAACCGGATTACGCACTACGTCAGTCAACCCACTGATACCCTGTGGCTGGCCGAGTCGCACCGGCATATGGAAGATCTCTTCAGCAAGATCCACCGCCCCTTCAATTTTTGATGCGCCACCAGTCAGGACAATGCCGCCAGGAATCATCTCTTCCAGACCGGAGCGGCGAATTTCCGCCTGTACCAGCGTAAAAAGTTCGTCATATCGCGGCTCGACGACTTCCGCCAGATTCTGACGTGACAGCGTGCGCGGCGGGCGATCTCCGACACTCGGCACCTTGATAGTTTCATCAACACCCGCCAACTGGGTCAGCGCACAGGCATAGCGGATCTTCAACTCATCAGCGTGTTGCTTCGGCGTGCGCAGCGCCATGGCGATGTCATTGGTGACCTGATCGCCAGCAATCGGAATATTCGCCGTGTGCCGAATGGCGCCATCGGTGAAAATCGCAATGTCAGTGGTGCCGCCGCCGATATCCACCATGCAGACACCGAGTTCGCGCTCATCATCCGTCAGCACTGCATAGCTGGAGGCGACTTGCTCAAGAATGATGTCCTCCACTTCGAGACCGCAGCGACGCACACACTTCTCAATATTCTGGGCCGCGTTGACTGCACAGGACACCAGATGCACTCGCGCTTCCAGACGCACACCACTCATGCCGATTGGCTCGCGCACACCTTCCTGAGTATCGACAATGTATTCCTGCGGCAGCACATGCAGCACTTTCTGATCCGCCGGAATCACCACCGCCTGAGCCGCGTCAAGAACCCGGTCGATATCTGCCTGCGCCACTTCGCGTTCTCGAATCGCCACCATGCCATGCGAATTCAGACTGCGGACATGAGAGCCTGCGATGCCGGCATAAACCGAATGCACCTGACAACCAGCCATCAATTCAGCTTCCTCTACAGCGCGCTGAATCGAGCGCACAGTAGCCTCGATATCCACCACCACGCCCTTGCGCATGCCGCGCGAGGGGTGCGTACCAATGCCGACAATTTCCATCGACCCATCCGGCCCGACCTGACCGACAATCGCCACCACCTTGGAGGTGCCGACATCGAGTCCTACATACATTTTTTCGCCGCCCGAGGTAGCCATGGAATTACACTCTCTTTTCCGTCGACGGTGACGATTGCCGCCACTGCACCGCCATGCCATCCGCGTATCGCAGATCTACCCGTGCCAATCCGCGTTCATCCGCAGACAGCACCCCGTCATACATGCGCACAAAACGGCGCAGCTTGCGTGCGTACTGGTGACGATCCACCACCAGCATGATGTCGTTGTCCAACTGCAATCTGGCAGTCAGTCTGGCGTCCACATCCAGACGGCGGATCTGCAGACCCACCGGCGCCAGCACCTTGCTCATGCTGTGGTAGTAGTCCATCACTGCTGCCAGTCTTTCCTGCGGCCCATGCAACCGTGGCAGCCCATCAACGCTGTACTGCTTCAATGCCCGGAACGATTCACCAGCAGTCGACACCAGGAAGTCATCGTTCCACACCGCCACCGGTACGCGTTCCTCAATCAACAATACCAACCGATCCGGCCAGCTGCGGCGCACTTGCACATCGGCAACCCATTCCAGCGAACGCGCGGTGTGAAATACTTCTGTCAGCGGCACACTGAAGAAGTTTTCGTCCGCCACCAGACCCGACAACGCCATCCGCACTTCGGCCTGACGCCTCTCATCTTTCACACCCTCAACGCCAACGCTGCGAATCGGATACTGATCAAGGGTCCCGGGCAGATAGATCACCACCCCGATCAGGGTCAGCAATGCCAGGCCACCCAGTAACATCGGCATCGCAGCCGAAAGACGCTCAGCCAACGGCTTGCGCTCCGGCTTTACCGGCAGCACTCGGGCACCGCGCAGCTTCACCGTTTTCCGCATCATCTGCGTTGCTCCAGGCCGTCCAGCAGAATTTCGCCAACCAGCTGCTCGAAACTACGGCCACTGGCACGCGCGGCCATCGGCACCAGAGAATGATCTGTCATCCCCGGCACGGTATTCACTTCCAGCAGATAGAAATTGCCCTGCTGGTCCTGCATCACATCAACACGACCCCAGCCGCTGCAGCCAATGACCTGAAAGGCCTTTTTTGCCAACTGCTTCAACTCGGCTTCCTTGTCATCGCCAAGCCCGCAGGGGCAGATGTAGCGAGTGCTATCAGCCTGATACTTGGCCTCGTAGTCATAGAAGCTGTTCGGAGTTTCCAGCCGAATTGGCGGTAATGCCTCATCGCCGAGAATCGCCACGGTGAACTCGGCACCCTGAATCCAGCGCTCCACCAGCACTTCATGATCGAAGCGGGCCGCTTCGGCGACTGCATCGGCAAGCTGCTCCACGGTGTCGACCTTGCGCATGCCAATAGAGGAGCCTTCGTGGGCCGGTTTGACCATCAACGGAAAGCCAATATCTCGCTCACCAACGCCAGCGAGATAGAAATCAGGCGTCGGCAGTCCGGCGCCAGCCCACAGCAGCTTGGTGGCGATCTTGCTCATGCCAATCGCCGAGGCCATCACGCCGCTGCCGGTATAGGGCACACCCAAATGCTCCAACACACCCTGAATAACCCCGTCCTCACCACCGCGGCCGTGCAGGGCAATAAAACAGGCATCGAAACTTTTCAGCACATCAATATCGCTGTCAGCCGGATCAACCCTGACGGCATTGATACCCAGCGCCATCATCGCCGCATGCACTTCTGCGCCGCTGCGCAGGGAAATCTCGCGCTCGGCAGATTTGCCACCGCACAGCACCGCGACGCTACCGACGGCAGCCAGCCGGCTTTTCAGCGTGGTCAGGGCATCAGTCACGACCACCCTCCTTCATTAACTGACGGGCGATGGCGGAAACGTTGCCAGCACCCTGAGTGATAAACAGATCGCCATCGCGCAGCACCTTGCCGAGCAATGCCGGCAGCTTGGCCGGATCATCCACATAGATCGGCTCAACCTGACCGCGCTGGCGCAGGCTGTGGCATAGAGCGCGGGAGTCAGCGGCTGGAATCGGCTCTTCGCCGGCGCCATACACTTCCAGCATCAGCAGCACATCGACTTTCGACAGCACGTCGACAAAATCTTCATAAAGATCGCGGGTACGGGTATAGCGATGCGGCTGAAACATCATCACCAAACGGCGGCCTGGCCAACCGTCACGTACCGCCTTGATGGTCACATCCACTTCGCGAGGGTGATGGCCGTAGTCATCGACCAACGTTGCGCTACCTTCAGTGGCGCGGTACTCCCCCAGCACATCGAAACGCCGGCCTACCCCGGTGAAACCATTCAGGCCAGCAACAATCGCCTCATCCGGTACTTCTTCATCGGTCGCCACGGCAATGGCTGCCAGTGCATTCAGGACATTGTGGCGCCCCGGCATGTTCAGGTTTACGTGTAGCGGCGGATGCCCGTCACGGACGACATCAAAGGAAGTTGTCATGCCCTTCTGGGTTACATTCTCTGCACGCACGTCGGCATCATCACTGAAGCCGTAACTGATCATCTGCCGATTGACTCGCGGCAGCAGACGCCGCACCACCGGATCATCAATGCACATCACTGCCAAACCGTAGAACGGCAGATTCTGCAGAAATTCGATGAAGGTATTTTCCAGACGGGCAAAGTCACCGCCGTAGGTATGCATGTGATCGGCATCGATATTGGTCACCACCGCAACCATCGGCTGCAGGTGCAGGAAAGAGGCATCCGATTCATCCGCCTCTGCCACCAGATAGCGACTCTGACCGAGTCGGGCATTGGTGCCGGCGCTGGTCAGACGACCACCAATCACGAAGGTAGGGTCCAGCTTCGCCTCAGCAAGAATAGACGCAATCATCGACGTCGTGGTGGTCTTGCCGTGGGTACCGGCCACGGCAATACCGTGGCGAAAGCGCATCAGCTCGGCCAGCATCTGCGCGCGCGGCACCAGCGGAATGCGTTTTTGCTTGGCTTCCATGACCTCGAGATTTTTCTCATCAACAGCAGAGGAGGTCACCACCACGTCGGCGTCGCCGATATTTTCACCTCGGTGACCAATCTCCACCCGAACACCAAGAGCACGCAGGCGCTCTACCACCGCTGATTCGCGCAGGTCTGATCCGCTGATATCGTAGCCCTGATTGCACAACACCTCGGCAATACCGCACATGCCAACGCCGCCGATACCGACGAAATGAATACGGCGAATACGGCGCATTTCCGGAACGATATGAACCATCGGCTCAGCCACGGGCCACCTCCTGACAAATGTCTGCCACAGTAAAGGCGCTGCGTGGCATGGCACAGGCACGGGCACGCTCGGCAATCTGCAGCAGTGCGGCTCGATCATGCAGAGCAGCCAGTCTGGCACGCAGGCCTTCGGCACTCAGACTGGTTTGCGGCAGCAGCAGTGCAGCATCCTGATCCGCCAACCAACGGGCATTGTGGGTCTGGTGGTCATCCACTGCCGTTGGCAACGGAATAAACATCGCCGCCACACCAGCCGCGGCAATTTCACTGACGGTCGAAGCTCCACTACGACAGATCACCAGATCTGCCCAGCCAAAGGCGGCCGCCATATCATCAATAAATTCGCTCATTTCAACCTTTGCATTGAGGCCCTGCCAGGCCTGCTCCGCTTCTGCGATCCGACCGCGACCGGTCTGGTGACGCACCTCGAATTCCACTTCACTCAGGGCCTCGGCCAACGCCGCCGGTAACTGACGATTCAGCGCCAGTGCTCCCTGACTGCCGCCGGTAATCAGAATCCGCAACGCTCCCTGACGACCGGCGTAACGCTCGGCGGGTGCCGGCAATGCGGAGATGACTTCGCGCACCGGATTGCCGGTTGTCAGGGCGCTGCCGGAAAATGCACCGGGAAACGCCTGCAGCACCTGACGTGCCAGTGGCGCCAGTACCCGATTGGTCAGACCCGGACGTGCATTCTGCTCATGAATCACCAGCGGCACGCCGGCCAACCGCGCCGCAATGGCACCAGGGCCACTGGCATAACCGCCAAATCCGATGGCCAGCACCGGACGTAGCTCGCGTACCACCCGCCATGCTGCCAGGACGCTGCCAATCAACATGAATGGCGCCAGCAACCGGCGACCCATGCCGCCGCCACGTACGCCATGCACCGTCACCGTATGCAGCGGGTAACCAGCGGCCGGCACCAGACGATTCTCAATGCCT
The DNA here is from genome assembly GCA_023146255.1 of Alcanivoracaceae bacterium. GTDB lineage: Bacteria > Pseudomonadota > Gammaproteobacteria > Pseudomonadales > Alcanivoracaceae > PGZG01. The sequence goes on along the minus strand of JAGLCJ010000001.1, from coordinate 85,994 downwards.
TGATCAGAACCCAGCCAGGCAATATCGATATCCCGTTGACGCAGCACATCAGCCACAGCCAGTGCCGGGAAAACATGCCCGCCAGTACCGCCCGCCATGACCAGCATCACCGGCTTCATCGACGCTCCCTCCGCCGCACTGGCGCAACCGGAGTACTGTCAGTGCCAATCCGCAATACCAGACCGATCATGACCGCGGTCACCAACAGCGAACTGCCGCCATAACTGACCAGAGGCAAGGTCAGCCCCTTGGTCGGCAGCAGTCCCATATTGACGCCCATGTTGACGAATGCCTGCGATGCAAAGACCAGCCCGATACCCAGCACCAATTGGCCACTGAACAACTGCTCCTTTTCAAGCAACCGGAAGGCCAGCTGGAAAATCCGCCAGCACACAAGCATAAACAGGGCGATGATCGCGATGCTGCCAATCAATCCGAACTCCTCCGCCGTTACTGCAAAAACAAAGTCAGTGTGGGCTTCAGGAAGATAAAAAAGTTTCTGCACACTGTTACCCAGACCAACGCCATCGATATGGCCTCGCCCGAAGGCAATCAGGCTCTGGGTAAGCTGATAACCACCGCCAAACTGATCCGCCCAGGGGTCAAGGAAATTCATCAGTCGAGCAACCCGATAGGGCTGCAACAGTGCGACCAAGGCCGCCGCGGCAACAACGGCCAGGGCAATGGAAAGAAACCGCAGCATCGGCACGCCGGCCATGAACAGCATGCCGAAGGTAGCGATGCCCAGCACGACCGCCGCACCGAAGTCTGGTTCGAGCAGCAGCAAAATCGAAAGCAGACCGAGTACGCCCAGGGGAATCAGAAATGCCTGCCAGCGCTCCACCAGCGCCTCGCGTTGCAGATTGATGTAGCCGGCCAGCCAGATCAGATAGCCAAGCTTGGCCAGCTCTGACGCCTGAATATTGAAGCCCGGGAAGGCGATCCAGCGCTGTGAGCCATTCACTTCACGACCGATGCCCGGCAGCAGTACCAGCACCAGTACAAGGCCCGCACCAGCCAGCGCCAGAACACGCAGACGATCGAGCAATGCAATCGGAGCCATCACATACGTGGTCACCCCTGCTGCCAGAGCAAGCAGCAGATAAATCAGGTGCCGATTGAAAAAGTAGAACGGTGAACCCAATCGGGTTTCGCCAATCTGCAGCGATGCGGACATCACCATGACCAGCCCGGTGAGCGCCAGCAGCAGTACGCCACCGAGCAGCATCAGGTCTTCCGGTCGACGGCGATTCAGCCTCCGCTCAAACACCATGCAACACCTCCGTCACACAGCGCACGAAGGTGTCACCACGGTCGGCATAACCACGAAACATGTCGAAGCTGGCACAGGCCGGAGACAACAGCACGGCATCGCCCGGCTCTGAAAGCAACGAGGCGCGTCGTACTGCGTCCGCCATGTCTGCCGCGAAATGACAGGCCACATTACCCAGCCCGGCGGCAACAGCGCGGGCATCCTCACCGATCAGCACGGCAGCACGCACATGGTCCGCAGCCGGCACCGCCAGAGCGGAAAAATCCTGACCCTTGCCCTGACCACCGGCAATCAGCACAACCTTGCCGGGAATCGCCGGGCCGATACCGGCCAATGCTGCCAGCGTCGCGCCAACATTGGTTCCCTTGGAATCGTTGAACCACTGAACACCGCGGGACTCCGCCACCAGCACACAACGATGCGGTAAACCGGCGAATTCCTGCACCGCACGCAGACAGGCATCGCGCTCAAGTCCGAGCGCTTCTGCCATGGCCAGCACCGCCAGCACGTTCAGGGCATTGTGATTACCACGCAGCCTCAGCGCTGAGGTCGACAAAAGATCCTCACCACGACGCATCAGTACGCCGCGCTGACTATCAAGCCGGTAATCAGAATCGGCATGCATGCCAAACGTCATTTGCGCCGGCACCGGGCCCTGTGGCCGAGTCGCTTCATCATCGCGATTCCATACTGCGACTTCACAACCGTCATAGATACGCTGTTTGGCGGCAATGTAATCACCAAAGCCGGCGTAACGATCCATGTGGTCCTGCGATACATTCAACACGCAGGCAACCTGGGCGCTGAGACTGAAAGTGGTTTCCAGCTGGAAACTGGACAATTCCAGCACATACAGCTCCGCACCCTGACCAAGCAAGTCCAGCGCCGGCGTACCAAGATTGCCACCCGCCAGAGCACGACGGCCGGCTTTCTTCGCCACTTCCCCGAGCAATGCCGTGACCGTGCTCTTTGCATTCGATCCGGTAATCGCCGCCACCGGTTCACTGGCGGCACGGGCAAACAGTTCGATATCGCCGATGACTTCTTTGCCGGCGGCAGCCTGACGAGCAATTTCCGGGGTAGCAATGGCAATGCCCGGGCTGACAATCAACCGCCGCGCTTCATTCAGCCAGTCCTCACGCAGTCCACCGGTGTGAATCGGCACTCCGCTGGCCTGCTGACGCACCGCAGCGATACCCGGCGGCTCGGCGCGGGTATCCATGGCCCGTACCGGCTCTCCCTGACCCAGCAGGTAACGCAGGCAGGACTGCCCCGTTATGCCAAGCCCGATGACCAGATCAAACGCTGCGCTCACCCGTTGCTCCTCAGCGAATCTTCAGTGTGGCCAGACCGATCAACACCAGAATCAGGGTGATGATCCAGAAACGAACAATAATTTTTGGCTCCGGCCATCCCTTCAGCTCGAAGTGATGATGAATCGGCGCCATCCGGAAAATGCGGCGACCGGTCAGCTTGAAGGACGCCACCTGCAACATCACCGACACGGTCTCCATGACAAACACGCCGCCCATGATGAACAGGACAATTTCCTGACGAACAATCACTGCCATCACACCAAGCATGGCGCCGAGCGCCAGCGCGCCGACATCGCCCATAAAAACCTGAGCCGGATAGGTGTTGAACCAGAGAAAACCAAGGCCGGCACCACACAACGCCGCCACCAGCACCACCAGCTCACCGGAGCCGGCGATGTAGGGAATATGCAGATAGCTTGCAAACTGGGCGTGGCCGGAGGCGTAGGCAAAAATGCCCAGCGCCGCAGCCACCAGCACCGTCGGCATGATCGCCAGGCCATCCAGACCATCGGTCAGGTTAACTGCGTTGCTGGTACCGTTAATGACGAAATAGGTCAGGACGATGTAAAACACACCCATGTTGATCGCCACATCCTTGAAGAACGGCACAATCAGTTGGGTTTCCGCCGGGCTCTGGGCCGTAAAATAAAGCGCACAGGCAGCGCCGATGGCGCCCACTGACTGCCACAGATATTTCCACTTTGCCGGCAGCCCACGGGAATTTTTCTGAATCACCTTGCGCCAGTCATCAACCCAGCCAACCGCCCCGAATACCACCAGTACACCGAGGGTAATCCAGACATAGCGGTTATCGAGATCCGCCCACAGCAGGGTGGAAAGAATGATCGCCACCAGAATCAGGGCGCCGCCCATGGTCGGCGTGCCGGCCTTGGAGAAATGACTTTTCGGGCCATCATCACGAATTGACTGGCCAACCTGATACTGCTTCAACTTGCGGATCATTACCGGACCAACAACGAAGGCAATAAACAGCGCCGTCAGCACACTGAAAATTGCCCGCAGGGTGATGTACTGCAGCACCAGAAAGCCTTTGTGAAACTGAGCGAGGTATTCCGCCAGCCAGAGCAGCATCAGTGCATCTCCTCGGTTGCCTGCAAGGCAGTGATGACCGCTTCCATTCCGGCACTGCGTGAGCCTTTGACCAGCACCGTGCCAGCCTGATTGAGAATCGGGCGAACCAGCTCGGCCGCCGCTTGATGGTCCTTTGCAAATTGGGCAGCAGCGCCGAATGCCTGTGCCGCTTCCGCCGCCAGCTGGCCGACCACCACCAGCCCGTCCAGTCCCGCGTCTCTGGCGTAAACGCCCAGCTCGCGATGAATCTGCTTTTCATCCGGGCCAAGCTCGGCCAGATTGCCAAGTACCAGCCAGCGCGGTGCTGCCTGCGCTGCCAGCCAGTCAATCGCCGCACGCACAGAACCCGGGTTGGCGTTGTAGCTGTCATCCACCAGCGTGCCATCGGCAATCTGCTGAACGTTCATGCGTCCCTTGACCGGCTTCAGATTCGCCAGTCTGGCGGCCGCGTCGCATACCGCGATGCCAGCCTCTGCAACCGCCGCCAGAGCCATCAGCACATTGCTGATCTGGTGGGCGCCCGGCAGCGGCAGTTCAATGCGCTGCTGACCACCCGGATAGATCAACGTAAAAGCCAGAGACTGGCTGTGCAGGGCGATATCAATCGCCCGCCAATCGGTGCCAGCGGCCTTGCCGGTACGGATCACGCGCAGCCCGGCATCAGCCGCACGGCCAGCAAAGAATTCGGCAAAACTGTCATCGGCATTGATGATGGCAAGCGCATTTTGCGCCGCCGAGGTGAAGATCTCCGATTTGGCATTGGCGATGCCCTGCATTGAGCCAAAGCCTTCAAGATGCGCGCCGGTCACATTGGTGATCATGACGATATGTGGTCGCACCAGAGATACCGTCCAGGCAATCTCGCCGGCTGCATTGGCACCGAGTTCAAATACACCGAATCGAGTCTCAGGCTTGACCGCCAGCAAGGTAAGCGGCACACCGATATCGTTATTCAGGTTGCCACGAGTGGCATGCACGGCCGGGTCTCCCGGCTCCCTGCTGAGCATGCAGGCAATCATTTCCTTGACGGTGGTTTTGCCAGCGTTACCAGTCACAGCAATGCGGGTCATTGGCACTTCTGCAGCCCAACCCGCCGCCACTAAACCCAGGGCCTTGCGAGTATCCCTGACCTGAATTGACGGCAGCGCCGTCACCGGCTGCTCCACCAGCGCAGCAACGGCGCCGTCTGCACTGGCTTGGGCAATAAAGTCATGGCCGTCAAAACGCTCACCGCGCAACGCGACAAACAGATCGCCGGGAAGAATGCTGCGGGTATCGGTGCAGACCCTGACAAAATCAACGTCTGAACCACAGACGGTGCCCTGACACAGGGAGGCGGCATGGGACAATTTCATTGCCCACCTCCGTTGCGCTCTCGCAAGGCATCTCGTGCCAGCTGCAGATCATCCATCGGAATCCTTTGATCGCCGATCTCCTGCCAGCGCTCGTGGCCCTTGCCGGCAATCAGCACCACGTCGGCTCTGTCCGCCTGCATCAGCGCATGACGAATGGCAGCGGCGCGATCAGCGATCACCATTACCGCGTCTCGTTGCGCCACGCCGGAGAGCATGTCATTGATGATCGACTGCGCCGATTCATGACGCGGATTGTCCGAGGTAAAGACCAGGTGATCGGCTAACTTTTCGGCCACCGCTGCCATCTGCGGACGCTTGCCGGCATCGCGATTGCCACCGCAACCCACCACGCACCAGAGCTTGCCGTGGAAATGTTCACGGGTGGACTGCAATGCCTTTTCCAGACCATCGGGTGTATGGGCATAATCCACCAGCACCGCCGGGCCAATGCCATCCCAAACCGGCTGCATGCGACCTGGCACCGGAGTCACCGCTGCCAGACCCCGCTCAATGGCGCGGGCATCCAGACCTTGCATTGCCAGCATGCCGGCAACAATCATCAGGTTGTCGATATTAAAGCGACCGTAAAGCGGCGCCTGCAGCGAAACAGTGTCGGTACCAATCCGGATCTGTGCTTCCAGCCCATCGGCATTCAGTCGCGACTGAATGCAATCAATATCCGCGCCGTCACCGGCAACACGCAGGCAACGAATATTCGCCGGCAGACCATCCGCCATCTTCTGGCCATAATGATCGGCGGTATTGATTACTGCGCCAGCAATACTGTGGCCCTGGAACAGCCGTCGCTTGGCAACAAAATAGCTGTCCATATCACCGTGATAGTCAAGGTGATCACGACTCAGATTGGTAAACCCGGCGATTGCGACCGGCACACCGGCCAGACGACCCTGCGACAAGGCATGGGAAGACACTTCCATGGCGACATACTTCGCCCCGCGATCCCGAAATGCAGCCAGTGATTCATGCAGCGTCAGGGTATCGGGCGTGGTGTGACCAACATCATCGTGATAATCGGAGAAATGGGCGCCGAGGGTACCAATCAGACCGCACGGCATACCCACCGCGTTCATGGCATCGCGAAGGAACCAGGCAACGCTGCTTTTGCCGTTGGTGCCGGTCACGCCCAGCACCGACATGGAGGCCATCGGGTCACGATAAAAACGCGCGGCAAGCTGATGCAGGTTACCTGACAGCGCCGGTACCCCGATCATCGGCACGCCGCCCTGCTCTGCTTCAGAGAAATGCTCTGCTTCTGACAGCACCGCCACCGCACCAGCCCGAATGGCAGCTTCAACAAAGTGGCGGCCATCACGCTGGCTGCCGCTCAGGGCAACGAACAGGTCACCATCACGCACCCGGCGACTATCAAGGCGCAACCCCTGAATGACGCGCTGGCCATGCACTGATGACAACGGCAGATCCGGCAACAGCTGCTGCAACGTCATCATGAGCGCCCCCCGGAAACCGCGCCGCCCGCCCAGATGCCTGGCGAAGATTCCGGCGCCACATTCAAGGTTCTGAGCACACCTTCCATCACTCGCGAGAATACCGGCGCCGCCACTTCGCCACCGTAGTAAGCCTTGCCGGCCGGATCATCAATCACCACTACGGTGACATAGCGCGGGTCACCCAGCGGCGCAACGCCGGCAAACAGACTCAGATAATTATCATCTGCGTAAGTACCATTAACGATCTTGTGCACGGTGCCGGTTTTGCCACCGACCTGATAGCCATTAACCCGCGCCAGTCGCGCTGTGCCTTCATCCGTCACCACCGCGCCGAGCATATCGACCATCATTTTCGTCGTCGCCGATGACAGCACTCGCTCTCCCTGCGGCGCTTCCGAGACACGGGTCAGCGATACCGGTACGCGCACGCCATCATTAGCGATCACCGCATAGGCCTGGGCCAGCTGCAGAGCAGTCACCGACATGCCATAACCATAGGAAAGCGTCGCCTGCTCGATATCGCGCCAGCGACTGCGCAGCGGCAACACACCATCACTCTCGCCCGGGAACGGAATACCAGTCGCCCGACCGAAGCCAAATCGGTCCAGCATGGTCTGCAGCTGCTGCGGCTGCATCTCCAACGCCAGTTTGGTGGTGGTGACGTTGGATGATTTGCTGAATGCCGTGGTGATATCGATCACACCATAATTGCGGTGATCGCGAATGGTCTTGCCGGCTATCCGGATGGTGCCAGGGCGGGTATCAACAATCGTGCTCGGCGAAACCATGCCGGCTTCAAGCGCAGTCGCCAAGGTGACGGTCTTCAATGTGGAGCCCGGCTCAAACAGGTCGGTCACGGCACGATTACGCATTGCCGCCGGCGCCAGACCAACGCGATTATTCGGGTTGTAGCCGGGCTGATTCACCATCGCGAGAATTTCGCCGGTGCTGGCATCCAGTACCACCACCGAACCACCAGCAGCATTGTGGCGAGTGACGGCGGCGAGCAGCTCACGATAGGCCAGATACTGCAGGCGCAGGTCAATGCTCAACTGCACATCCCGACCCGGGCGCGCCTCGTCGAGAATTTCGATGTCCTGAATGACCCGTCCGATCAGATCGCGAACCACGCGCTTGCGGCCGGCTTCGCCGCGCAGGGTTTCCTCGAACGACAGCTCAATGCCTTCCTGGCCAACATCATCAATATTGGTAAAGCCGACCAGATGGCTGGTGACTTCCGCCGCCGGGTAATAGCGACGGTATTCGGTCAGCGCGTAGATGCCCGGCACATTCAGGTCCAGCACCCGCCTGGCCTGCTCCGGCGCCAGATGGCGGGCCAGATAAATAAATTCACGCTGCGAATTCGGCAACACCCGTTGTGCCAGCGCCTTGCTGTCGAGCACCGCATTGCCGGTGAGCTTTGACCAACTGTCACGGGACTCCAGCGCTTCACGCGGATTCGCCCACAGCGTGGTGACCGGGGTGCTGACTGCCAGCGGTCGACCATCACGATCCGAGATCACGCCACGGTACGCAGCCAGCGGTTCAACCCGCAGGTTGCGCATGTCGCCCTGACGAGCAAGAAAATCATGCTGCAGCACATGCAAGTCCACCGCCCGGGCGATCAGACCAACACCGAGCAGGCACCAGGCGCCAGCCATAAACAGATAACGGCGGCGAAGCGAAGCAGGATTGCGGCGCGGCATATTTCTCATGGCGTCACCACCACACGCTGGCTGGCGTCCGGCTGTGCCATCGACAGCTTCTCCCGCGCCATACGCTCAACCCGCGCATAAGCACCCCAGGTGCTGTGCTCAAGCAGCAGCTGACCCCATTCGGTTTGCAAACGATTGTGCTCAGACTGCAAACGCTGCACTTCATTGGTCAGACGGCGCGACTCGTGCACCGACCAGCTCACCGCCAGTGCTGACAGCACCAGTAGCAGAACCAGCAGGGTTTCGAGCCGCCAGATCATCATGCCGCCACCCGCTCGGCAATGCGCAGTACTGCACTGCGGGCACGAGGGTTACGCTTCACTTCCGCGTCGGTGGCATGACGCGCCTTGCCGAGCGGCTGCAGCCGTGGCGCCGGCATTTCAATCGGCAGCCCCCGAGGCATCGGCGCCCGACCGGACTCATCACGAATAAACTGTTTGACGATGCGATCTTCGAGGGAATGAAAACTGATCACCAGCAGACGGCCACCCGGGGCGAGACAGTCAATCGACTGCGCCAGCACATTCTCCAGCGCCGCCAGCTCCTGATTGATGTAGATGCGAATCGCCTGAAAACTGCGCGTGGCCGGATGCTTGCCCGGCTCGCCGCGGCCGATGGCACGCTCGATCAATGCCGCCAGCTCGGTGGTCCGGGTCAGCGGCTGCTGTTTACGTACTTCGCAGATCATCCGGGCGATGCGGCGGGATTTTTTCTCTTCACCGAAACGGTAAAGCACATCGGCAATATCTTTTTCATCGGCACGGGCAAGCCATTCAGCCGCACTGATGCCGGACTCCGGATTCATCCGCATATCCAGCGGCCCGTCACGCAGGAAGCTGAAGCCGCGCTCGGCATCATCAAGCTGCGGTGACGACACACCGAGATCCATCAGCAGGCCGTCTACCTGCCGGCCTTCTTGGGCAACAATGCGGTCAAGGCAATCAAACCGTGCCGCAACAATGCGAAAGCGGGCATCCGCCCGCTCCAGTTGCTGTCCGATGGCGACCGCCTCCGGGTCCTGGTCGATACCGACCAGACGGGCACCGGGCCCAAGCCGATCCAGCAGCGCGCGGCAATGTCCGCCCCTCCCGAAGGTGGCGTCGACATACAAGCCGTCGGCACGGGTTGGCAGCATTTCCATCACCTCGTCCAGCATCACTGACTGGTGCGCAAACTGTTCTGCGGTGGCCATCGGCATCCTCAGAACGAAAGGGTTTTGATGCTGTCGGGCAGGTCGCCGGACAGATCAAGGGTGTCGTTACTGGCAACCCAGGCGCTTTCTTCCCAGATTTCAAAACGACGCATCACACCGACCAGCATGGCCTTGCGGTCCAGATTGATCAGCGCGCGCAATTCCGGCGGCACCAGAATCCGGCCGCTGCCATCCAGCTCCATCTCCACCGCCTGACCAAGGAACAGGCGCTTCAACTTTCGCACCGCCGGCTCCGAGTCGCTGAGGCCGGCGACCTGGGTGGCAATGGTTTCCCACTCGGGCTCGGAATAGAGGGCAAGACAGGGGTCAAAGGGGTATTGGGTGAGCACAACGCGTCCGCCACAAGAAACCATGAGTTTCTCGCGGTGCCTGGCGGGTATGGCCAGCCGGCCCTTCGCGTCGAGGCTGAGGGCAGTGCGCCCGGTAAACATGCTCTTCCCCTGGTAACTCAATCCTTCGGAAATTGACGCTGCGACGCCATTTCCTCCCACTTCTTCCCACTTTTCTCCACCAAGCGACACTCTAGGGCCAGCGTGAAGCGCAAGTCAAGCCGGGAAAGCCCGGCCACACAGGGGAAAAATGTTTAGAAAACAGCAAATTAGAAGGATCAGCGGGCATGAAAGCACCGCTCGTCGGCGGCCGGAGGGATCAGGTAATCTGCCGAATCAGACAGGTGCGCAATGCTTGTGATAAAGCACTTTAACTATTAGACATTTTTTCTATATAAATTAAAGAATTTGCATCAAAAAGAAATAAAGGCTGCCCGAATTATCCGGGCAGCCTTTATTTGACTTGCTTATATAGAGGGGCCGGCCGATAAGCCGGGTTCTGTCGTGGACAGTCATTCATCTGGGACCTGCGTCGCCGCAGGCCTCTAGCGACCTACCCGGTTCCAGCGCGGGCCACGCCATAGGAACCCTATTTGGTCTTGCTCCGAGTGGGGTTTACCCTGCCACCCCTGTTGCCAGCGGCGCGGTGCGCTCTTACCGCACCTTTTCACCCTTACCTGTGCACCCTTTCCGAAGAAAGAGGCCATCGGCGGTATCTTCTCTGCGGCACTTTCCGTAGCCACACCGTCACCAGTGTGGCCCCCAGACGTTATCTGGCACTCCGCCCTGTGGAGCCCGGACTTTCCTCCAGTGGTTTGCACCACCAGCGACTGTCTGGCCGGCCCGGGCGCAGTGTAGCCGCTCGCCCCGGCCATGGCACGCTCAGTATGCTCCCTCCGATGCCAGCTTCGGCCGGCCGAGCAGGCCCGGCAGTATCGCCATCACCACCTGCAACGACATCGCCAGCGCACCGATGATAAATACCACATCACCAAAGGTCCGCACCCAGCGCAGGGTCTGCAACAGATCCTGCTGCATGAAGGCTTCGCTGCGCGCATACCACAGCCCTTCGGTGACGCTGGCGTGGAACTGGATAATACCGATTGGCAGCAGGCTGGTAGCAATCATCAGCACCAGACCGGCATTCAACCACCAGAACGCGGTTTTCATCAGCCGCTCACTGAGTGCCACATGCGGGCGGATATAACGCAGCACCAGCAGGGTAAAGCCGAGCGCGAGGAAGCCATAAACACCGAACAGTGCGGCATGGGCGTGCACCGGCGTGGTATTCAGACCCTGCACATAGTAGAGCGAGATCGGCGGGTTGATCATGAAGCCGAACACACCGGCACCGAGCATGTTCCAGAATGCGACCGCGACAAAACACATCACCGGCCACTTCAGGCTCGCCATCCACGGTGTGGCGTTTTTCAGACGCCAGTGCTCCCAGGCTTCGTAACCAAGCACGATCAGCGGCACCACTTCCAGTGCGCTGAACGATGCTCCCACCGCCATCACCGGCGTGGTGGTGCCGGCGAAATAGAGATGGTGGAAGGTGCCGGGAATACCACCGAGCAGGAACAGCGACGCCGAACCCAACGCTGCCGCCGTGGCCATACGCTTCGATACCAGACCGAGCGAGGCAAAGATAAAGGCCAGTGCTGTGGTGGCAAACACTTCAAAGAAGCCTTCCACCCACAGATGCACCACCCACCAGCGCCAGTATTCCATCACCGACAGATGAGTGCGCTCGCCGTAGAAGAAACCGGCACCGTAGAACAGACCAATGGCAATTACCGACGCCGTCAGCAACCAGAGCAGATGCTTGTCGCCGGGCTGCCGCAACGCCGGCACCATGGCACGCAGCATCAGCACCAGCCAAAACGCCACGCCAACAAACTTGCCAATCTGCCAGAGGCGACCAAGGTCGATGTATTCGTAACCCTGATGGCCGAGCCAGAAATTCAGCTGCGGCGGCATGATCTGGGCGATAGCAAGATAGTTGCCGACAAAGGAACCGACGGTGACGATCAGTAGCGCAACAAACAGTACATCGACGCCAAGCTTCTGGAACTTCGGATCCTTGCCGCCGTTAATAATCGGCGCAAGGAACAGACCGGCGGCGAGAAAGCCGGTGGCAATCCAGAACAACGCCGCCTGAATATGCCAGGTGCGTACCAGCGAGTAAGGAAACCACTGTGATACATCAATGCCGTAAAAGTGCTGACCTTCCACCGTGTAGTGCGCGGTAAAGCCACCAATGAATACCTGAAAGGTAAACAAGCCGACCACCAGTACCAGATACTTGCCCAGTGCCCGCTGCGATGGCGTCAGGGAAAAGCTGCTGAGCGGGTCCGCATTCGGTGCAGGCTGCGGTTCCTCATCTTCACGACGCAGGAACGACCACATCCACACCAGAAAGCCGATACCGGCCAGCAGCAACACCACACTGACAATCGACCAAACCACGTTTTCCGGCGACGGCACGTTATCAATCAGCGGCTCATGCGGCCAATTGTTGGTGTAAGTCACGTCCGAGCCGAGCCGCTCGGTGGACGCCGCCCAGGCCGTCCAGAAAAAAAACTGTGTCAGATCTTCACGACGCTCGGCACTGGGCAGGGTGTTTTCCTTCATGGCAAAACTCTGCCGACTGCTGCGCAACGCCGGATCATCACTGAACAGCGCGTCGTAATAAGCGGCCGTTGCAGCCATGGCGCGGGCGCGGCGCTCGGACACCCGCACCTGCTCGCCATCCCAGGTGTTGGTGCGATAGGCCTGCTTCAGACGAAACTGCAGCAGTTGCTGCTGCTCCGCATCCAGATCGGCATACTCCGCGCCGAAGTCCTCCACTGCGGCGAACTCAAGCCAGTGCTGCAGCTCGCGATGCAACCAGTCCGCGGACCAGTCCGGCGCCTGATAGGCACCGTGCCCCCAGATTGAACCCAGCTGCATCCCGCCGACGCTCTGCCACGCCGTCTGGCCATCCAGAATGTCATTCCGGGTAAACAGCAGCTCGCCACTTTCGCTGACTACCCGCTCCGGAATCGGTGGCGCTTCGCGGTAAACCTCCCGGCCAAAATAGCCGAGCAGGCAGAACATGGAGCCCACCACAATCAGCAGAGTCCACCAGAGCTTGCGATAGTTGGTCATTGCCCTTCTCCCCGTGTGTTCGATTCCGCGCGCGGAAACAGAACGTTGTTTTCCAGATGAATGTGATTGATAAGATCGTCGCGGAACTGGGCCAGACCGCTGTATAACGCTCGCCAGGTATTGCAGGCGCCCCGTGGCGGCTGGATGTCATGGGTGAGTCGCTCCAGTTCTGCCAGCGCCTCACCATGCTGATCGTGTTCTTCGCGCATCATCGCAACCGGCATGCGCACCGGCACCGTCACGGGTTGCTGCAAAATGGGAAACAGCACCTGCTCCTCCTTGAGCATGTGACGCTGCAATTCCAGATGCATTTTCTGCAGCAGACGGGCAAGACCATGGGGGCAATCAGAACGCTCGCCATGCACCTGCTCAACACGACTGGCCAGCCGGATCAGTTCCGGCAACTGCTCGCGATGTTGCTGGTGATAGCGCTGCAGGATGTGATTGATCAGTGTCTGGTTATCGATGCTGTCCCAGTCGTTCGGCTCGTCGGTGGTGGCGACCAGCCGCTGCAAATCCGGCAGCACCTGCTGCGGGCTGACGCCGCGCTCGCGCAACGCTTCACCGAGCAGCTTCTTGCCGCCGCAGCAGAAATCGAGCCGGTGCTCGCGGAACACCCGGGTCGCTCCGGGAATGTCTCTCGCCAAGCGCCCGAGGGGTTGATCCAGCATGGGTTGATCTAACATGACGCCTCCCGACATGATTTATAAGATGCATCCTCTATACATCTTTCATGCCAGATCACAATCTACTGAAAATAAAGGAAATTTATTGTTGCGAGGTAATAATCACCCTGATTTAATAGGGTCAATTTCACCCTGAAAGGTAAAAGATACCTGATGGAAAGCAGCCTGCTGGTGGATCTGATCGCCGAATTGCCCCACGCCGTGCGCATGCAGCGGCTGGCGAGTTATCTGCGCGAGCGCTTTCATGGCGCGGCCGTGGCCTTGCTGCAGCTGCGTGATGACGCCCTGCAGCCGGTCGCCATTGACGGTCTGGTTCGGGAAACGCTGGGGCGCCGCTTTGTGGTTGCCGATCATCCGCGTCTGGCCGCCATTCTTGCCTCCCGGGAGGCGATTTCGTTTGACCATGACACCCGCCTGCCCGACCCCTACGACGGCCTGATCGACTCCCGGCCCGGCACGCCGCTGCCAGTGCATGACTGCATGGGTATCTCGCTGTGGCAGGAGGACACCCTCTGGGGCGCCCTGACACTCGATGCGCTGGAGCCCGGCACCTTCGACAGTGACGCGCTGACCGAGCTGAACCAGCATCGACTTCTGATCGAAGCCAGTATCCGGGTGTCGCAACTGGAGGAAGAACGGCGCCAGCTGCGGCTGATGCGCGGCGCCAGCGAAACCGGCGCGCCCGATGCGGACGGTGATGTGCTTGGCCGCTCCGCCGTTATCCAATCCTTGCTGCAGGAAATCGACGTGGTCGCCGAAGCGGATCTGCCAGTCTTGCTGATGGGAGAAACCGGGGTTGGTAAGGAACGCTTTGCCCGCCGCCTGCATGCCCTGTCACGGCGTAATCGGGCAGCGCTGATTCAGGTGAACTGCGCGGCACTGCCGGAAGCGCTCGCCGAGAGCGAGTTGTTCGGCCACGTTCGCGGCGCCTTTTCCGGCGCCAGTACGGATCGCCCGGGACGCTTCGAAGCCGCGCACGGCGGCACCCTGTTTCTCGATGAAGTTGGTGAACTGCCGCTCGCCGTTCAGGCCAAGCTGCTTCGCGCCCTGCAGAACGGCGAGATCCAGCGCCTTGGTGAGGACCGGCCCCGACAAGTGGATGTTCGCGTCATCGCCGCCACCAACCGTCATCTTCGCGACAGCGTCAAGGAAGGCCGCTTCCGTGCCGATCTCTATCATCGATTGTCGGTTTATCCGATCCATATTCCGCCCCTGCGCGAGCGCGGCACCGACGTCCTGCTGCTGGCCGGACACTTTCTTGAACTGAACCGCGCCCGTCTTGGCGCTCGCAGTCTACGGCTGTCCGCAGATGCCGAGGAAGCCCTGTGCCAGTATCACTGGCCGGGCAACATTCGCGAACTGGAGCATGTGATCAGTCGCGCCGCACTGAAAGCCATCAGCCGCGGCGCTGATCGCCGCGACATCATCACTCTGCAGGCATCGTTGCTGGATCTGGATACGGTGCCATCCGCCAATACCGAGGCAGATACCGACGCCACCGTCTCGGCCATGAGCCCCAGACTGCCGCTGAAAATGCAGGTTGAAATACTGCAGCGCCGGGCAATCGAACAGGCGCTGGAGCAACATGATTATAATCAGGCCGCCGCGGCACGAGTGCTGGCACTGGACCCAAGCAATCTGCGCAAACTGATGCAGCGCCTTAACATTCACCCGAACAAGGACTGAACATGGCCGGAACCAGCCTGCTGGCACTGATCGACGACATTGCCACCCTGCTCGACGACATCTCCGTCATGACCAAGGTGGCGGCAAAGAAAACCGCCGGTGTCCTTGGCGATGATCTCGCCCTGAACGCCGAACAGGTGTCCGGTGTGCGTGCCGAGCGAGAGTTGCCGGTGGTCTGGGCGGTGGCCAAAGGGTCTGCCATCAACAAGATGATTCTGGTCCCGGCAGCACTGCTTATCAGCGCGCTGATACCATGGGCGATCACGCCGCTGCTGATGCTCGGCGGACTTTTTCTCTGCTACGAAGGCGTGGAAAAAGTCGCGCACAAGTTTCTCCACCGTCAGGAAGTGGAAAAACAGCACAACGAAACCCTGAAAGCCATCGCCGATCCCGCCGTTGATCTGGTGGCGTTTGAAAAGCAGCGTATTCGCGGCGCGGTTCGCACCGACTTTATCCTCTCGGCAGAAATCATCGTCATTACGCTGGGCACGGTGCAGCAGGCGCCGTTCATGAAGCAGGTATCCGTACTGGTAGCGATCGCCGTATTGATGACCATCGGTGTGTATGGTCTGGTCGCCGGCATCGTCAAGCTGGATGACGCCGGCCTGCACCTGCTGGAGCGTGGCCGCAATGTCGGTAACCGCTTCTACAGCGCAGCCGGTCGCGGTCTGTTGCTGTTTGCCCCGAAGCTGATGAAGTTCCTGTCGGTGGCCGGCACCATTGCCATGTTTACCGTAGGTGGTGGCATTCTTGTCCATGGCATTGCCGCACTGGAACATCTGCAGCATGACCTGCTGCTGCAATTTTCGGATAGCGGCGCGCTGCAGGCCACTGTCCGCTTCGCGATACCGGTTCTGATCAGCATTGTGGTCGGCATTGTCAGCGGCGCTGCGGTGCTGGCCGGGGTCGGCCTGATCAGCAAACTGCGCCGCCGCGTTAGCGCTCAATCGCCGGACTGATCCAGCGTTTCCATCCAGCTGTACAGATCATTGCGCTTGCGGCCTGACCAGGCCGCGAGCACCTTCGCCGCACGCGACGCCGGCAACTCGCCAAGCAGCAGTCTTGCCAGCCGCGCCAGTTCTGCGTCATCCACGGTCTGCTCCGGTGCCGGCGCCACCAGCAGCACGATCTCACCACGCTGCTGATTGCTGTCGGCCGCGACACGCTCACGAATATCGCCAATGCAACCCGGCAACACGGTTTCGAAATGTTTGGTCAGCTCGCGGCACAACACCACTTCCCGCCCAGCTTCGAGACGCTCTTTCAGTTCATCAAGCAAGGTCAGAATCCGGTGCGGCGCTTCATACACCACCGAGGTTGCCGCACTGTCGGCAATGCGGCGCAGGGCTGCAGTACGACCGGCGCCCTTGGTTGGCAGGAACCCTTCGAAGACAAAGCGGTCTGTGGGCAGACCAGCCACCACCAACGCGGCCAGCAGGGCGCTGGCGCCGGGCACCGGCACCACCCGGATGCCGGCCTGATGACAGGCACGCACCAGACGGTAACCGGGATCGCTGACCAGTGGCGTGCCGGCATCCGAGACCAGCGCCAGATTGTCGCCACGCTGCAGCCGCTCGATCAGTTGCGGCGTGCGCTCCTGTTCGTTGTGGTCGTGGTAGCTGATCAGGTTTTTCTGAATGCCAAGTTCATCCAGCAGCCGCGCGGTATGACGAGTATCCTCGGCAGCCACAGCATCCACCGAGGCCAGCACGGCAAGTGCGCGCCGGGTTATGTCATCCAGATTTCCCACAGGGGTACTGACAATATGAAGCACGCCCGACATTTCCTGACCCCCGCTGCTGAGTGCGGCTGCTACAATAGCGCCACCTCCGCAACAAGACGACCCCGGATGCCGATGAGATTGCCCCTGCAAGGCCTGCTGCTGGCCTGTTTTGTCCTGATCGCCGGTTGCGCGCAGCGGCCAGTATCCGATTCTGACACCGGTCGGCCGGTGATTGCCCGGGAGGCGCCGGTTCAGGCTGCGGATGCACTGGCAGAGCTGGCAGCACTGGATTCCACCAAAGCCGATGATGTAGCCCTGGCGTGGACCGCAGAGTACCTGAGTCAGCACCGCATAGAGGCCAGCGACACCCTGTTGCGGTGGCTGGAAGCCCGACCGCTGACGCCCCCGCGTCAGGCCGAACGGGCACTGTTAAGAGCCCAGTGGCATCTCAGCCAGCAGGCAACGGCGGAAGCAGAAGCGGTGCTCGACAACCCGAATCTGCGTGCCATCTTGCCGCAGCTCGGCAACGAGCAACGCAGTCGTATCGGCCTGCTACGTGCTGACGTGCTGACGCTGAAAGGCGACCTCACCGCCAGTCTGGAGCAGCGAGTCGATATCGATTACCTGCTCGGCGAAGAGAGCCAGCAGTACAACCGCAGCATGATCTGGACCCAGCTGATGATGTTGCCGATCAATGAGCTCACCGACGCCGAGCGACATAGCCACGACAATACCCTGACCGGCTGGTATGAACTGGCCCGGCTGTACCGCGATCCGCTTAGCGACATCGATGGTCAGCTGGCCAATCTGGACGATTGGCAGCGCCGCCGCGCCGACCACCCGGCCGCCACCAACATGCCGGATATCATTCAGGCACTGCGTCGAGCGGTACGCGAGCGACCGCAAACCGTTGCCGTACTGCTGCCACAGAGCGGGCCGCTGGCAGGCCCGGCCAGCGCCATTCGTGATGGCTTACTGGCGGCGTACTACAGCGCCCTCGGTCAGGGTCATCCGGTGCCGGTGATACATTTTCTCGACAGCAGCCAGGGTGACATCGTCGCCCTCTACAATCAGGCGCTGACACTGGGCGCCGGGCTGGTCATCGGCCCGCTCGACAAGGAGCAGGCGGCAACACTGGCGGCTATCGCCGACTTGCCGGTGCCAACACTGACGCTCAACTACATTGACGGTGATGCCGCTGCTGCAAAGCTGTTCCAGTACGGTCTGGCTCCGGAAGACGAAGCCCGGCAGGTTGCCGAGCAAGCGATTGTCGAAGGCATGACACTGGCTGCCGTGCTTTACCCCACCGATAGCAGTGGCTGGGGCTTGCGGGTCGCCAATGCGTTCAGTCAGCGCTTTCAGGAGCTCGGCGGCATCGTCAGCACGGAGTCGTCCTACACCGACAACCCGACTGCCACCACCCGCGATCTGCTTGGCGTTGGCCAGAGCGAAGCGCGGGCCCGGGCCATGCGCCGTTACGTTAACCAGAACATCGAGTTCGAACCGCGTCGCCGTCAGGACATCGATCTGGTTTTCCTGGTCGCCAACCCCGGCCAGGCACGACAGTTGAAGCCGGCGCTGAACTTTCACTACGCCAGCGATTTGCCGGTGTTTGCCACCTCGCATATTTATGCCGGCAGCCCGGCACCGGACCGTGACACTGACCTGAATGGTGTTCGCTTTGTCGAAATGCCGTGGATACTGGAAAGCGGCTCGGCACTGCATCAGGAAGCGGCCCGAGCCTGGCCGGATGGCCATGGCCGCTTTGAAAAACTGTTTGCCATGGGCGTCGATGCCTATCGCCTGCACGCCCGGCTGGTGATGCTGGCCAGCGTGCCGGACAGTTTCCTCCCGGGCGTCACCGGGCAGCTCAGCATGAATGAAAAGCGGGTGCTGGAGCGGCGCCTGAACTGGGCCTGGTTCCGCAAGGGCCAGCCACAACGCATGCCGGTGGTGGCCGGCTCAACCAGTGGAGATGCGGGACATGGACGTGCTGCCAACATCGTGGCGCCGGCAACGCGGTGATCAGGCCGAGCAGGCCGCAGAGAGCTGGCTTAACCGGCAGGGCCTGACAACCGTCAGCCGAAACTGGCAATGCCGGATGGGCGAGATCGATCTGATCATGCGCGAGGAGGACATACTGGTGTTTGTCGAAGTGCGCTTTCGCAGTGGTCAGCAACACGGTGGCGCGGCCGCCTCGGTGGATCCGCGCAAGCAACGACGACTGGTGGCCGCCGCACGACACTACTTGCGGATGCGCCCGGAAGCAGCACAGTATCGCTGTCGCTTCGACGTCATTGCCGCGACACCAACCGACAACGGCGGCTACGACATGAACTGGATCGCCGGCGCCTTTTATGCTGAATAGCTTTATCGTGGCGAACCTCAGCAGCAACCCGGAGCAACACAGATAATGAGCCTGAGCCGCATCCGCGAACAATTCGCGGACAATATCGAACACAGCATGAAGGCTGCTGAGCTGCTACCGGAAAGTATCGCTGCCGCCGGAGACATGCTGGTTGCCGCACTACTGGAAGGTGGCCGACTGTATCTGTCCGGCCAGTCCAGCGGCGCGGTGATCGGCGCGCATATGGCAGCCATGCTGCTCGGTAGCGAACAGGGCTCACGACCGCCACTGCCCGCCCAATACCTGCAGGACCAGCAAAGCGCCGCACTATTACGCGCGTTCGGCCAACGTCACGATGTCCTGCTATTGATCAACCCGGACCGCAGCATTGCCGAACCACTGCTGCAGGCAGCTCGTGACCGGGATATGCGGGTGATTCTGATCTGTAGTATTGAGTCGACCCAGAGCGCCAGCCTGATCAATGACCGCGATCTTTGCCTGATGCTTCCCGGCGAGCACACTACCCGACTTACCGAGACTGCACTTCTGGTCGCCCATGCCCTGTGCGACCATATCGAACAGCAACTGTTTGGAGACCTGATCTGATGAGTGCCTTGCGTGCCACCTTCGCCACCTTGTTGCTGCTTTCGCTGACCGGCTGCGCCACTCTGGTTGCGCCGCTGTCCGGTGAACCGATGGATCGTGAACACGGCGAGCGTACATTTGGCGCCGTCATCGAAGATCAGGCCATTGAAACCAAGATACGGGTAAATCTGAAACGCGCCGGCGAACCGTTGGCCAGCCAGCGTGTCGTGGTGGTCAGTTTTAACGGTCAGGTGCTGCTCGCTGGACAAGTGGCGTCAGATGCAATGAAAAAGCGGGCCGCAGAAGTGGCTGGTGAAGTCCGCCACGTGGTGGATCTGCACAACGAACTGGTGGTGTCCGGCAAGGTATCGTTTCTGGCCCGCATGAATGACGCCTGGCTCACCACCAAAGTCAAAACACGACTGGCCTTTGCCGGTGACGCCCGCGCTTCACGTACCAAAGTGGTCACTGAGAACGGCGTGGTTTACCTGCTCGGCCTGATGACCCGCCGCGAAGCGGATGCAGCAGTCGCACAGGTGCAGAAGTCGTACGGTGTGCAGAAGATCGTCAAGATTATCGAGTACATCGACTAGATTCTCGCGCGGGAGCGGTCGATCAACCGCTGCCGCCGGGAACATTACTTAACTATTCGCAGACTGGGCCGGCTGGTTTCCTCACCCGAGGTGTTGTCATCAGGCTCCGGTGGTGGCGGAATTTCGTCGGCGGAAAACGCCATTCCCTGACCATTCTCCCGGGCATAGATTGCCAACACCGCACCCACTGGCACCACCATATTCCGGGGAATGCCGCCAAAGCGGGCAGAGAAAATGATTTCCTCGTTTCCGGCGACCAGACCTTGTACCGCACGCGGCGCAAGATTCAGGACAATCTGACCGTCCTGAACAAACTCCTGCGGCACCCGGGCACCCGGATAATGGGCATCTACCGCCAGATGCGGTGTCAGCCCGTTATCGCAGATCCAGTCATACATCGCCCGGATCAGATACGGGCGATTCGGCGTCATCACAGTCATCAGCCGAGGTGGCGGATTTCCCGCTCTTTATCCGACAGACTGGCCTGGAAGCCATCGCGGTCAAACATGCGCTCGGCATAATCGAAAATTGCCTTGCACTGCTTGGCCGGCAGGTCGAGACCCAGCGCCGGCAAACGCCACAGGATCGGCGCCAGTGTGCAATCCACCAGGGTGAACTCCTCGTTCATGAAGAACGGCTTGTCGAGGAAAACCGGTGCAGTGGTAATCAGGCTCTCGCGCAATTCCTTGCGATGCTTGTTCAGCACGGCTTCCTTTTCTTCACCCTTGAGAATGGCGTCAACGTGGATACACCAGTCACGCTCGATGCGGTGAATCAACTGTCGGCTGGTGGCACGCGCCACCGGATATACCGGCAACAGCGGCGGATGCGGGAAGCGCTCGTCCAGATATTCCATGATGACACTGGACTGGTACAGGCTCAGATCACGATCCACCAGCGTTGGCACTTCGTTGTACGGATTGAAGTGGGCAAGATCTTCCGGCTTGTCGTGGTCATCCACGTCCACGATATCCACGGTCACACCTTTTTCCGCCAGAACGATGCGGACACGGTGGCTGTAATGATCGCGTGGATTGGAGAAGAAGGTCATCGACGATCGTCTGGTCACGACACCCATTGTTCAAAACACTCCTGCAATTGCTGTAAAGAGAGAAGCAGGATAGCCGCCTGGCGACTACCCTGCTTCCCGTGATGCTGCCCTGTCAGAACTCTGATCAGTGGACGTCTTTCCAGTATTCCCGCTTCAGGAAATACGCCGGCCAGAACAGAATGAACAGGAAGATCAGCACGTAGACACCAAGACGCTCACGCTCCAGCTTGATCGGCTCGGAGGCATAGGTCAGGAAATTGGTCAGGTCGGCCATTTCCGACTTGAACTTCTCCTCGCCCAGCTCCTGCTCCAGACCTGCCATCACGTGCGGCATACCAACAAGCGGGAAAACCTTGTTGTTGTAGCCATACGGACGGGTGTCATCCGGGTAGAAGCTTACCAGATACGAGTACAGCCAGTCTGGAGTACGCAGACGAGCGGTCAGGGTCAAATCCGGCGGTGCCGCACCAAACCACTGCTCAGCCACTTTCGGATCCATGCTGTTGGTCATGGTGTCGCCGATCCGCTCCGAGGTGAAGTTCAGCTTCTCCATCACCAGATCATGGGGAATACCCAGATCATCAGCCATCCGCTCATAACGCAGGTATTTCGCCGAATGACAGCCCATGCAGTAGTTGACGAACAGCTTGGCGCCGTTCTGCAGGGATACACGATCCTTCAGATTGATCGGCGCACTGACCACATGCTCATTGTTACCGCCAGCAGCAAACACCATGGCCGGCAGACAGAACAGGATAACAGCAAGCTTTTTCATCAGTGACCTCCCATCGTGACGCGCTCAGGCACCGGCTTCGACTTCTCGAAGCGATGGACGAACGGCAGCACCAGCACGAAGTATGCGAAGTAGTACAGGGTGCCGATCTGCGCGATCGCAGTCTTCAGCGGCGAGCCCGGCTGGGTACCAAGGTAACCCAGCACCAGGAAGTCGATGGCGAAGATGGCCATGGCAATCTTGCTCAGCCAGCCCTTGTAGCGAATCGACTTGACCGGGTGACGGTCCAGCCATGGCACCACGAACAGAATGGCAATGGCGCCGCCCATGGCGAACAGACCCCAGGTTTTCGCCGGGAAGATGAAATCAATAGTGGTGGCACGCAGCATCGCGTAGTACGGGCCGTAGTACCACACCGGCGCAATGTGCTCAGGAGTCTTCAGCGGGTTGGCCGGCTCGAAGTTCGGCCGCTCGATGAAGTAACCGCCGCCATCCGGGAAGAAGAACACGATCACCGCAAACACCATCAGGAACACGATGATGCCGGCCAGATCTTTCACGGTGTAGTAGGGGTGGAAGGCAATGCCGTCAACCGGAATGCCGTTCTCATCCTTGTTCTTCTTGATTTCAACACCATCCGGGTTATTCGAACCCACCTCGTGCAGCGCCAGAATGTGCAGCACCACCAGCGCCAGCAGCACGATCGGGATCAGCACCACGTGCAGGGCGAAGAACTTGTTCACTGTAGCATCGGACAACAGGTAGTCACCGCGCACCCAGTTGGCAATGGCTTCACCCATTTCCTTGCCCTGAGCCGCGTCAACGAACGGAATGAAGTCATACGGCACCGCGCCCACCAGCGACACGATCACCTGCGCCCCCCAGTAAGACATGTTGCCCCACGGCAGCACGTAACCGAGGAAGCCTTCGGCCATCAGTGCCAGATAGATCAGCATGCCGAAAACCCACACCAGCTCGCGCGGCGGCTTGTAGGAGCCGTACATCAAACCGCGGAACATGTGCAGATACACCACGGCGAAGAACATCGACGCACCAACCGCATGCATATAGCGGATCAGCCAGCCGTATTGCACATCGCGCATGATGTACTCAACTGACGCAAACGCGTCGGTCGGCGAGTAGAACATGGTCAGCCAGATGCCGGTCAGCAGCTGGTTAACCAGTACCACCATCGAGAACACCCCGAAGTAGTACATGAAGTTGAAGTTCTTCGGAGCGTAGTACTCCGACATATGCTTCTTGAAAGCGTCGACAACCGGCAGGCGGGCGTCAACCCAATCAACGGCGCGAGTCAGCAGGCCCATCATGCAGTGGTCTCCCCTTCTTCAGAACCGACAATGACAACCGACTCACTCAGATATGAATGCGGCGGCACCACCATGTTGGTCGGCGCAGGAACGCCAGAGTAAACGCGACCAGCGAAGTCAAAACGCGAGCCATGGCACGGGCAGAAGAAGCCACCGTACTGCAGGCCGACTTCCACCGTCGGGTTCGGATTGTAGTTCGGCGAGCAACCCAGATGGGTACAGGTGCCGATCAGAATCAGGAATTCCGGTTTGATCGAACGATGAGCGTTGCGGGCGTAATCCGGCTGTTGATCAGCAGCGGACGCGGGATCGCTCAGCTCAGACTCCACCTTGGCCAGATCGGCCAGCATGGTTTCGGTGCGGCGCACCACCCACACTGGTTGGCCACGCCACTCGCGTACCACGCGCTGACCCGGTTCCAGTTTGCTGATGTCCACGGTGACCGGCGCGCCGGCATTCTTGGCCCGGGCGCTAGGCTGCCAGGACTTGACGAAGGGTACTGCAAGACCCACGACACCGACGGCACCGACAGCACTGGTGGCACCGATCAGGAACGTGCGGCGGCTGGTATTTACGCCGTCTTTACTCATTGAGATTATCTCCCCTTGGATCCCACGCCCGGGGGTGATCCAGGCGGCTCGAGGACATCCTCGTGACAGGGTGGTCGGCGATGCATCGGGCTTCCGTGAAGGAGGCGTCAGCACCGGCCTTTTGAGGCGTCGCGAATGGTAAAGAAAAAGACCACACGTGACAACCGGGATTAGCGTGCACGAGAGCCTTTGATGGCGCCGTGAACAGCGCTGCCGGAAAACAAAAAAGCCCGGATAAACCGGGCTTTTTCTGGTCGCAACGAAGCTCGTATCAGCGCTTGGAGAACTGCGGGCGACGACGTGCCTTGTGCAAACCGATTTTCTTACGCTCAACTTCACGGGCGTCACGGGTAACGAAGCCAGCCTTGCGCAGGGTAGAACGCAGGGTCTCGTCGTACTCCATCAGCGCACGGGTAATGCCATGACGAATCGCACCGGCCTGACCGGTGGTGCCGCCGCCCTTGACGGTGACATTGATGTCGAAGCGATCGCTCATCTCGATCAGCTGGAGCGGCTGACGAACCACCATGCGGGCGGTTTCGCGGCCGAAGTACTGATCCAGCGGACGGCCGTTGATGGTGATTGCACCACTGCCCGGACGGATGAAAACGCGGGCCGCAGAGGTTTTGCGACGACCGGTACCGTAGTTAGCTGCTGCAGTTGCCATGTGCTCTCGATCCTCAGATGTTCAGCGGCTGCGGCTGTTGCGCAGCGTGCGGATGTTCAGTGCCAGCATAAACCTTCAGCTTGCGCAGCATGGCGCGACCCAGCGGGTTACGCGGCATCATGCCCTTCACAGCCAGCTCGATGGCCATTTCCGGCTTGCGATCGATCAACTTTTCAAAAGTGATCGACTTCATGCCACCAATAAAGCCGGTGTGGTGGTAGTACACCTTGTCACCCGCTTTCTTGCCGGTCACAGCGACCTTCTCGGCGTTGACGATAACGATGTAGTCACCGGTATCAACGTGCGGGGTGTATTCCGGCTTGTGCTTGCCGCGCAGGCGGGTAGCCACTTCGCTGGCCAGACGACCAAGGGTCTTGCCGGCTGCGTCTACCACAAACCAGTCGCGCTTGACGGTCTCTGAGGTCGCGTTGAAGGTCTTCATGGAATTCTTCCAAATCAAACAGTTACGGGGTAATCCGGCCACTCGGCGAGATTCCCGCCAGAGAAAGAGCGCGAAGTCTACCGAAACGCACAGGCCAAAACAAGCGATTTCCCGGCGTGACAGCACGGCTGCGGGACCCGCTTCAGGCCGGTAAAAAGGCCTTCCGAGTGTACCCGCAATGGAACCCGAGCGGCACATGGTTGCGCAGCGGAATGCGCGCCAGCTGCGGCAATCCCTCGGCCCGGGCATCCAGCAGCACGATCTCGCTACGCTGGGCGGCGGCATCGTACACCACGCAGCACAGATAGCCATCCCCCTCGGCACTGCCCTCGGGCACAAATACCGCCTCCGAGGTGAAGCGACCTGGACCGAAGTCATGCAGGGTCGTCCTGCCGGTTTCCGTGTCGAGGCGCTGGATGGCGTTGAAGAAACCGTTGGTGCCATTGTCCGCAATCGCTGCGGTAAACAGCCAGCGGGTCTTGCGGCCACTGAAACGCAGGTCCCATTGCGGAAACTCACCGCCACAGGCAAACGGCAATGGCGCCGCATCCGCCTCACCCGTGGCCAGATCAAGGGTATAGCGCCACGGCCGACCACCCTGCTCGTTCTCGGCATGGAAGATATCGCTGAGTACCGCGTTAACACTGAAGTCCTCGAACCGCATCAGGTCAATTACCAGCCTTTGATCCTCCTGCCAGGCATTGCCGAAATGGAATACCACGAACGGATCAAGCGGAATGCGCTTAACCAGCTTCAGCGTGGCGGCCTCCACCACCAGCGCCTCCATGCCCCAGTCCGGGTTGTAGCGGATACAGTCATTGAAGGCTTTAACACCAGACAGGAACGGCAGCGGGTTGCGAAAACCCACCGGGTGAACGAAATAGACCAGATAATCACCGGCAAAGGCGCAGTCATGAACAAACGCTGCAACTTTTACCGGAATGCCGGCACGGGCCACCAGCTCGCCGTCCGGATTGATCCGATAGATATTAATCTGCGGACCACGGGCGCCAACACCGAGCCCGTGGTTGTAGTAGTAACCGGTGTTCGGATCGATCTTGCCGTGGGCACTGAACGGGTCGGTAAAACCAAGCTTGCCA
Source organism: Alcanivoracaceae bacterium (assembly GCA_023146255.1). Lineage (GTDB taxonomy): Bacteria > Pseudomonadota > Gammaproteobacteria > Pseudomonadales > Alcanivoracaceae > PGZG01. The sequence continues at coordinate 59,551 of JAGLCJ010000001.1, read as the reverse complement.
CCGTAGTTGAACTCGCCAATGGTCTCCAGCGTCACCGGATCGACCTGCCAGGGCCGACCACCTTCCCACAGCGCCAGCAGCCTGCCGCCGTGCCAGACCAGACTGGTATTGGCAGCATTGGCCGGTGTCCGGCCGATGTTCTTCAACACCCCACCCGGCGCATTGTGGCCAAAACTGCGATAAACGATCTTGCCTGCCGCCGTTTCCGCCAGATATTTCGGCGTCCGGACATAACGGTTGCGATACCAGATGCCGTCATCAGTGAAGGTGACACCGTGTAGCATGCCGTCCCCATCAAACCAGTGACCGAACACCTGATCACCCAGCCGGTTGCGGCCCGGGCCGATGCGAAAAAACGTGCCACGGACACTATCGGGGATACGGCCGTCGATCTCTGCCGCCGGCACCCGGTAAGCCAGCTCCTGCTCCAGCGCCTCGAAACCACCAACGTGGGCCAGTTTCGGGTTCTGCCAGGTCCTGCCATCCAGTTTCGCTGCCTGATTCATGTTCCGCTCTCTGCCACGTTTTCCTTTTCATACGCCGCCTTCCGAGCCAGAGCAATGACCGCATACAAACATTTGCGACCTGTTTCTTGGCAGGTCTTCATGCACAACAGCAGCATCGCTGGTTATGATGCCGGCATTCAGAAAAAAGTCAGGAGCACGCCATGGAATACCGCCGCCTCGGCACCACCGACCTCAACGTCAGCGCCCTGTGCCTCGGCACCATGACATGGGGCAAGCAGAACAACCGCGATGATGGCTTTGCCCAGATGGACATGGCCCTCGACCATGGCATCAATTTCTTCGACACCGCTGAAATGTATGCCGTCCCTGCCACCCCCGACACCTACGGCAAAACCGAGGAAATCATCGGCGAGTGGTTCAGGAAAACCGGCAACCGCGACAAGGTCATTCTCGCCACCAAGGCCGCCGGCCCGGGCGAATGGATCAAGCACATCCGCGGCGGCCCGCGCCTGACCCGCGAACATCTTTTCGAAGCAGTCGAGGACAGCTTGCGCCGCTTGCAGACCGACGCGATCGATCTGTACCAGATGCACTGGCCGGACCGGAACACCAACTACTTCGGCAAGCTCGGCTATCGCCACAAGGAAGACGAGGACTACACCCCGATTTCGGAAACCGTCGAAGCGCTGGACGAGTTGATCAAGCAGGGCAAGATCCGCCACTACGGTCTGTCCAACGAAACCCCGTGGGGCACGATGAAATACTGCATGGAAGCCAAGCGCCAACGCACGCCACGACCCATGTCGATCCAGAATCCGTACTCGCTGCTGAATCGCACCTATGAAGTCGGCCTCGCCGAAGTCAGCCACCGCGAACAGATCGGTCTGCTGGCCTATTCACCGCTGGCCTTTGGCATGCTCTCCGGCAAGTACCGCCACAATCAGTGGCCAGAAAACGCCCGTCTGACGCTGTTCAAGTATTTTTCCCGCTACACCAACACCCAGGCTGCCGAAGCCACGGAAAAATATTGCCAACTCGCCGCCCGTCACGGCCTGTCACCAACACAGATGGCGCTGCAGTACGTCACCAGCCGCTCGTTCGTCACCAGCAACATCATCGGCGCCACCAACCTCACCCAGCTGGAAGAAAACCTGCGCAGCATTGAGGTCACGCTGACCGATGAAATTCTCAAGGAGATTGAAGCGATCCACACCGAACACCCGAACCCGGCGCCTTGAGAAAGGGAAGTTTGGAATGCGTCAGCTGAGAAAAAACAGGATGCGAGGTCTGAGTGGCTGTGAGTCCTTGACGGGACTGTGTGAGGCAGGGATGCCGAACCCAAGCCTACATGGATGTATTCACGGCGGGTCCCGACAAGGGCTCACAGCCACTCAGACCGGGGACGTTCACCACCTAACCATCTAAAGCAAATCCTCCAACCAAAAACTAAAGCATCGACTCCCTCACCCTCCGCATTCCCTCCTCCAGCCCAACCAAAGGCCGCCACCCCAACTCCCGTCGCGCCTTCGCCGAAGAAAACACCAGATCCCCGCGAAACAGACTGGCCCGATAACGGGTCAACGCTGGTGTACCACTCAACGCCAACGCCCGATAAACCGACTCCATCACCACCGCCAGCGCCGTCACCAGCCACAATGGCACCGACCGTCTGGCCCGCGGCAGCGAAAACGCATCCGCCACGGCATCGGCAAACTGCCGCCAGCTCACCACCTCATCGGCAAGAACATAGACTTCGCCACTGGCTCCATCACGCTGCGCCGCCAACACCATGCCATCACAAAGATTATCAACCTGCACCAGACAGACTTTCTGCCCACCACCACCAACATGGGCATACAGCCCTCGCCGCAAGGCATCCACCATACCGGGAATCGACAGCCGGTCGCCGGGCCCGTAGGGCACCATACCGGGACGAATCACGGTGACATGAATGCGATCTGCGCCGGCCTGAACACACTCCTCCGCCAGCCGTTTGCTCACCGCGTAATGATTGATGGTGCCATCCGCCGGGGTGGTTTCATCACCGTCGACATGTCCGTCATAGGTGTGCACCGCCAGCGAACTCATGTGAATAAATCGTGGCACGCCTGCCCCGATCGCCGCTTCCAGCAACTGGTGCGTGCCCAGCGCATTGACCTTCCAGAACGATTGCCATGGTCCCCAGTCAAGCGCGATGGCCGCGAGATGGAATACATGACTGACATCGGCAAAAATATCCGTCGGCAGATCGGCAGTGATATCACCACGCACCACCTCGACACCAAGCGATTCCAGCAAAGCCGTGTCTTCCCCGGGCAGTACCAGCGCTCGCACAGGCAGCGAGCGCTCACGCAAATGTCGGCACAGATTGCTGCCGATAAAACCATTACCACCCGTCACCAGCGCCAGAGAAATATTCATACCCGTTGCATCCAGCAAAATGCAGTATTGATAAAGCCGACATAGATATGAAAAATCAACGGCCACAACAGCGAACGCGACCGATACGCCAGCACGCCCATCAGGATGCCGCCGGGAATGGCGCCGATCAGCTCCATCTGCGGCTTGCCGATATGGATAATCGTCGACAGCGCCACCTGCACCATTAACGCCAGAAACGGCGCATAGCCAAGCCCGATCAGGCCGTAACCGATAAAGCCGCGAAAGAATGCCTCCCAGCCGATGTAATAAAGCACATAGCTGAGCAGAAACAGCGCCAGCAAGGTCGGCGAACTGAAGGCATGCATTGAAAGCGGATATTCGGCCTGAAATTGCGGGTCACTGCTGGAAATCCAGGTCGGCAGGGTGGCCACAACGCAGGCCAGCAATGTCCAGCGCCAACCCCAGCGCCAGTCACCAGGCTGGAACAATGACAAGCCGCGCGGTGCAATACCCAGACGCGGCATGACCAGCAATGGCAGCAGGAACACCAGTAGCACCATCAGGTGATGCCAGAGATAGCCCTGATACTCCAGTTCTGCCTCAGTACCCGGCGCCGCAAGATAGCGAATAAAAAATGATTCATCCGCCGGATACAGAAACAACACCATGGCAGCCAGAGCAATACCCCAGAACAACCACTCGACACGCCGGACCGGGGCGAAAATTTCCGCCAGCGTCATTTGTCCTGCACCGTTACCAGCATGCTTTTCTCCACCAGCCGGATTTTCAACGGCCGCGGCAGGAACCGCACCAACGTCGATAGCTTGTTCAGCATTCCCGGCACATGTACCACCTGACCGGCGAACATCGCCTGCACCGCAAGTCGGGCAACATCTGCGGAGGCCATCATGCCGGTGTCACCTTTCAGCTCCTGACCGGCATGCTGCATAAATTCAGTCAGCACGCCGCCTGGACAGGAGCAGGTCACGCTAATGTTGGTCTGCCTCAATTCGTAATCGAGGATTTCTGAAAAGCGTTGCACATAGGCCTTGGTGGCGGAGTAAACCACAAAGCGCGGCGTCGGCAGCATCGCTGCCAGCGAGGCAATATTGAGGATATGGGCCGGCTTGCCATGGGCCTTGGCCATGGCAACAAAGTCATGGCAAAGGGTGGTCAGGGCTGTGACATTCAGGTCGATATCGCGCTGGCTGATTTCCCGGGTCTGATTTGCAAACCAGTCCCAGACGCCAGTGCCGGCATTGTTCACCAGCACGGTCAGCACCATGGCCTCTGCATCCAGCCATTCTGCGGCCCGCTGCATCAGGCCGTTAAGCTGCTGGCGATCGGCCAGATCGCAGTCCAGTGCCAGCGCCTTGACCCCCATCGCCTCCAGCTCCGCCGCCAGCGACTCAAGCCGCTCCCGCCGCCGTGCCACCAGAATGACGTTCATGCCCCGACCGGCCAGCTCACGGGCAATATCCACCCCGATACCACTGGATGCGCCGGTGACCAGCGCCGCATGCTTGTTCATCACTTCCTCCTGTCCCTGACTCTGGATGCCTGAGCTGGCCGGCCCGATATTGGCACCATGGTGCAAGAATGGCCAGACGCCGACCCATTTATGGCCCGGAACGACAATCCGGCTGCCCCGGTCACACCGATCATGATCCGGGTCATGACTCCGCGCCACCGGCGGGCGCATAGTCAGACCACGGATCATCGTTTTTTCACCCGCAAGGAGGTCTGTTATGGAACCCACCTGGATAGTTGTCGCCGACAGTAGCCGTGCCCGCATTCTCGCCACCCGCAATCGCGTACAAACCCCCACTGACATTGAAACCCTGGAGCACCCCGAGGGCAGGATGAAGGCGCAGGAGATCAACAGCGACCGACCCGGCCGCATCGGCGATAGCAACGGCGCGGGCCGTCATGGCGTGGAGCAACCGGACGTGCATCACCATCATCAGGAGGTGTTTGCCAAGCAGATCGCCGAACATCTGGAGAAGGGCCGCCATCAGGGCAAGTTTGCCGAGTTGGCGCTGGTAGCACCGCCGGCGTTTCTGGGCGTGCTGCGACAGAAGATGAACGGCCAGTTGGGCAAGCTGGTAACCCACACGGTGCAGAAGAATTTGCTCGATCAGGATAACGAGGCGATTCGGGCGCAGGTTTTTGATTAACGGACAACCCAATCACACATCATGCAATCCGGCGCTGGTGCCGAATTCATGAAAAGCAAAAAGGGCGCCGCAAGGCGCCCTTTTTTTATTAACCAACTGCAATTAATCGGCCAGAATCGCGCGGCTGATAATCTGCTTCATGATTTCGTTGGTGCCGCCGTAAATGCGCTGCACGCGGGCATCGGCAAACATGCGGGCAATCGGGTATTCCCACATATAACCGTAACCACCGTGCAACTGCAGGCACTCATCGATCACCCGGCACTGCAGGTCGGTGATGTAGTACTTCGATGCGGCAGCGGTGGGCACATCAAGCTTGCCCTGCAGATGCAGCTCCAGACAGCGATCGACATAAACGCGACCGACCTGGATTTCGGTGTGCAGCTCGGCGAGTTTGAACTGGGTGTTCTGGAACTCGGCAATGGCTTTGCCAAAGGCGCGGCGCTCTTTGACATAACGGATGGTGTGCTCCAGCGCGCTTTCCGCCATGGCCAGACCGTTGATGGCGATACCCAGACGCTCCTGCGGCAGCTCCTGCATCAGGTAGACAAAGCCCATGCCTTCCTGACCTAGCAGTGCTTCCTTCGGCAGGCGCACGTCCTGGAAAAACAGCTCGGAGGTGTCCTGTGCCTTCATGCCGACTTTTTTCAGGTTCTTGCCTTTCTGGAACCCCGGAGTGCCTTCTTCAAGCAGAAACAGGCTGATGCCCTTGGCGCCCTTGGTCGGATCGGTTTTCGCCACAACGATCACCAGATCGGCGTTCTGGCCGTTGGTGATGAAGGTTTTCGAGCCATTCAGCACATAGTGGTGGCCATCTTTGACGGCGACGGTCTTGATGCCCTGCAGGTCGGAGCCGGCGGCCGGTTCGGACATGGCGATGGCGCCGATCACCTCACCGCTGACCATCTTCGGCAGGTATTTCTGCTTCTGCTGTTCGCTGCCGTAGTGCTCGATATAAGGAGCAACGATCTCGGTGTGCAGGCCCCAGCCAATGCCGGTCAGACCGGCACGGGAGACTTCCTCGCTGACCACCACGCTGTAGAGAAAATCGGTGCCAAGGCCGCCATACTGCTCGGACACCATCGGGCAGAGGAAACCCTGCTCGCCGGCCTTGCGCCAGACTTCCTTCGGCACCTGACCGGTGTGCTCCCATTCCTCATGGAACGGCACGGCCTCATTCTCGAGGAATTTGCGCACGGTGGCGCGGAAGGTGTCATGGTCACTGTTGAACAGGGTACGGGGGATCATCGCCATCTCCGGATTCAGGGGGTCTGCTGATTGTGATGGCGGCGCATGATCAGGAAGTGAACGCCGCCCGGGGCAGACGTTTTACGCAACTTCGTCTACCTGACGCAATGACCGGATCGCTCACGGGGTGGCAGGGTTTGCCCGGGTTACCTGAGTTGCCAGGGCTGGCAGTGAACGTCGTCGGCCTGAGCGTGTGTCAGGGGTTGCCGGGACACGCCGTGAATACGTCCCTGTAGGCTTGTGTTCGACATCCATGTCTCACACAGTCCCGGCAACCCCTGACACACGCTCAGGCTTGGCATCACCTTCTTATCAATTTTTGGCTTTGCAGCAAAAGTCTGGAAAAACCCGGATGCGAGACCCGCTGCTCTGTTTGCCCTTCCCGGGACCTTCGGAGCCATGGATGGCGGAGAAGAGCTACAGGGACGTACTCGTGCGTGTCCCGGGAAGGGCAAACAGAGCAGCGGGTCGGGACGCTCACTGCCCAAACATACCTAATCAGCACACGCAGACATCAAGCCCGATGTGGCCGAGCCAGATACTCGTGCGATTGCATTTCCAGCAGCCGGCTGCGGGTGCGGGCGAATTCGAATTCGAGCCGGCCGCCGGCGTAGATGTCCTCGATCGGCACTTCGGCGGTGATGATCAGCTTGACGTTGCGATCGTAGAACTCGTCCACCAGATTGATAAACCGGCGGGCGATATCATCGGTCGCCACCCCCATACGCTCGACATTCCCCAACAGCACCGTGTGGCACTCACGGGCCAGCTCGATGTAATCATTCTGACTGCGCGGGCCATCGCACAACGCGCGAAAATCGAACCAGACCACATCGTCCGCCATCTTGCGCACCTGGATTGGCCGCCCTTCGATCTGCAGATCAACGTTTTCCTGATGATCGCCGTGCTCGGTCTCCAGCGTGGCGAAACGCTCGGTCAGGAAAGCATCGGCATTCGGACCCAGCGGACAGTGATACAGCTCCGCCTGCTCCAGCAGACGCAGGCGGTAATCAGTGCCGCCATCCACATTCAGCACCTTGGCATGCTGTTTCAGCAGGGCAATCGCCGGCAAAAAGCGCGCCCGCTGCAGGCCATCACGATACAGGTCATCGGGGACAATATTGGACGTCGCCACCAGCGTTACGCCTTCCTCGAACAGGGTGCCGAGCAGGGTCGCCAGAATCATCGCGTCGGTGATGTCGGTGACAAAGAACTCATCAAAACACAGCACCCGCACGCGCCGGGCAAAATCACGGGCAATGCCCTCAAGCGGATTTTTCTCACCCTGACGGGCGCGCATCTCGCGGTGAATATGCTGCATGAATCGGTGGAAATGCATGCGCTCCTTGTCGGCAAATGGCAGCGACTCGAAAAACACATCCATCAGATAGGTCTTGCCACGGCCAACCCCGCCCCACATGTACAGACCGGTCTCTGCCTGCGGTTTGCGCAGCTTGCCGAACAGGCCGCGACGGCGCTCAGCTGCAGCCAGCAGGCGATCGTGCAGATCCTGCAGGGCATCGACCGCCCGCGCCTGGGCCACATCGTGGTGGAAGTCCGGACGCTCGAGGTCACGCTGGTACTGTTCTGATGGGGTCATGCTACCTCCGCGAGGCCGGCAATGTAGCGCCGCCTGCCGCTCAGGGGAAGCTCTGCCGGGCCACTTCCGCCAGCGCCGGCAGCTGACCGTGGAAGAAATGGCCGGTACCGGGAAAACGCACCAGATCCGGCTGCAGCGGCGAAGCAGTGGCCCAGTCGAGCATCTCCTCCACCGGCACCACCTCATCCTCTTCGCCCACCACCACCGTCAGCGGGCAGCCGGGCGGCTCAACGGCATCGAAATCATTGTTATGCACCGGCGGTGCCACCAGCAGCAGATGCCGGGCCGGATTGCCCGATGCGGCCAAGGCCGCCGCACCACGGAAGGCAACGAAGGAGCCGAACGAAAAACCGGCCAACCACAGCGGCAGGCCCGGCCAGCGCTGGCGCAACCAGCTGACCACGGCGAGCAGATCCTCGGTTTCGGTGAAGCCGCCACCATGGGCGCCCTGACTGGCGCCGACACCGCGAAAGTTGAAACGCAGTGCCACACCGCCGGCATCGCGCGCCGCCCGACACAGACTGGTGACCACCTTGTTGTCCATAGTGCCGCCGAACAACGGATGCGGGTGGCAGACCAGCGCAATAAAGGTCGGCTGATCAACGCCCCACTCCATCACTGACTGAATGTTTCCGGCCGGGCCGGACAGCTCCGGTGCTTCCCTCTGCACGCTCATGGCGTCACCTCGGTGTCTTGCTGCAGCTGCTTTGTCGGGAATTCTAACAATTGCGTCGTGATGATGCTTGGCGCTGTGCTTCGCGCTGTGCTGCAATAGGCCTCCGACTGGAGGAGCAATAATGGGCAGCATCACCGGAACGATTCTGATTCTGCTGGCGGGCATCATCGCAGGTGCCGGTCTGGCCTGGTTATTCCTGCCCTACCGGCGCAACTGGGCTCAGCTTGAGAAAGAGCGCGACAATGCACTGCAGGCGCTCGGCCGCTATCGCGAAGAAGTCGACGCACACTTTCTCCGCACCGCGGATCTGGTCAACAACCTCAATCACGCCTATCGGGCTGTCCATGAGCAACTGGCGGAAGGTGCGCGCCAGCTGTGTTCGGATCAGGCCCGCCGCATTGCCATGGCAAAAACCTTCGACCTGCTGCCAGACAGTGATGAGCAGATCGGCGAGGAAGTCAGCCCGCCGCTGGACTATGCGCCGCGCCACAAAGGCACATTGTCGGAAGATTACGGCCTGCGCCGCAGTGAAAACGAAGATTTCGACCCGCAGGAAACCACCGTGGCAGACGACATGCTCAACCCGCCGCGGGACTACGCCGACGGCTGTGGCGAGCAGGGTTGCCCGCCGGATGAAGCCGATGACGATGATCGCCCGTCACCGGCCACATCTCAGCGATAGAAACGCGATAACTGAGTCAGGATGCGCCGGCTGATTTCAGCCTGCAGCACGCTCTCCGGCACCTTGTTCAGTTTCTTGTCGAGCACATCGTGACCACCACCCGGGTAGCTGACCACGATGTGCTTATCCAGCACCGCGGCATAATTGGCATAACTGCCGGCAATCAGAAGATCCCGGGGCACCGGCTTGAACAGGCTGTCGCCCACTGAATACTGCTCTGCCGCTGTTGCCGCACAACCAAACGCTTCCTGAAGAAACGTTGCCGGCACATCATGATGCGTGGTCCGGTAGCTCACCTGTTGGCGGTCACGCTGCGGCCAGTGCACGATCATCGGTACATGCAGCTGCACATCGCTGAAGTTGCTGCCGTGCCCCCAGTAATCCATACCATTGTCATTGAACTCCTCGCCGTGATCGGAACTGATCATCACCACGGTGTTGTCGAGCAACCCACGCTGCTGCAGATCCGCCAGCACCCTGCCAACCTGACTGTCGACGTAGTGAGCTGCCGTCCGGTACACGTTCAGATATGGCTCCGGATCAAAACTGTTCGACAGCTGCAGATGATTGACCTCCTCCCAGTAGGGCTCGAAGCGCGGGTAGTCATCCGGTGGCCCATAGGCGTGCACGGCAGAATAGAAAATGAAACCGAAGAATGGCGCGTCCGACTCCTCACGGGCAGCGGTGAATGCCAGCCAGTCATCAGTGATCAGCTGATCCTTTTCCCACATGGTTTTACCCGGCGTACGCAGGCGAATATCCGGCACCCCGGCAAATACCGTGCGATCGAATGCCGGGCTTACCAGTGTTGCCGAAGACAAAATCAGTGGCTGATAGCCCATCTCCATCACCCGCTGCATCATCACCGGCGGATGCTGGGCCCCGTAAAAAGCATCCCAGTAGTTTGATGGCAGGCCATAGAACATCGAGAACACACCGGCCAGCGTCGAGTTACCGCCACTGAAGTGATTACTGAAATCCGAGGCACGCTCGCGGAACTGTGCGATGTTTGGTGTCCACTTCGGCGTCACGGTATCTGCCCGCAGGGCATCGACCAGAATGATCAGTACATTGAGTGGCTGCTCCGGTGCTGAACAGGCCATCGGCTCAAGCGGATAACGCAGGTTTGAGCTACCAGTCCGCAAAGTCAGATCCGTGCCCCGTGCTTTCTCCGGGTCGACCAGGCCATTGGCAACAAAGAAACGCTTCGAGGTGGTGCCAAAGTACAGCGGAATATGCCGGGTGATGCCAGTAATGCGAGTGTCATAGTTAGCGTCGGACCAGGCGTGAATACCGTGTGCCCCGGCCAGACAGACAAGCACCGCCGTGATCACCACCTTGCCGGTCAAAGCGGACAGATAGCCTGCCAGCCGGACCATCAGACTGACCGCCACCAGCACCGCAAGCAGTGCAGTGGCGCCGACCAGATAAGTGTCAGCAGAAAGATCAAAGGTGTCCGAACCGGACAGAAACACCATTTCCAGCACAAACGAGTTGATATGAAAACGGTACAGGTCGTAGACCAGCGTATCGACCAGCAACAGTGCCAACAGCAGGCTGATCACACCGGCGCCAAGCAGCCGGAACAGGTTGCCCGGCAGATGTACAAACAGCAGCAGTGGCAACAGCACCAGAACCGGGAACAGCGACAGGTGGCCGACATACAGCAGCAGCAAATAAAACGGCGCCAGATTGCCCTCAATATTGACCCACGGCAAATAGCGCAGTCCGACAAGCCACACCAGCGGCATGACGGCAACACAGAACCGCCATAGCCACTGAGCGTTCGATAACCGGGCGGGCATTGATCGGCTTCCAATCAGGTTGCTCATAATTTCCTGCTTGATCTGCACATGCTACAAGGGGTATCGGAACGCTCGGGAAAAAAGCCCGCGAAGCGGGCTTGTTCCAACACCGGCCGCGATTAGCGCGCCGAGTGTCCGCTCAACTCGACCTTGACCTTCTCATGCTCCTGCAGCGACGCGTAGTAGCGGCGCAGCACTTCCAGTACTTCCGGGCGGCTGAAGCCTTCCTGCACTTCTTCGCCTTCGCTCAGCGCCTTGCGCAATTTGGTGCCGGACACCAGCACCCGATCCGCCGCTTCATGCGGGCAGGTACGCATCGACGCCATGGTGCCGCACTTGTTGCACCAGAAGGTCCAGTCGATTTTCAGCGGCTGGGTAATCAACGCGTCGGCCTTGATCTCGTCAAAGATATGGTGCGCATCAAACGGGCCGTAGTAATCACCGACACCAGCATGATCACGACCAACAATCAGGTGTGAGCAGCCGTAATTCTGACGGAACAGCGCGTGAAGCAACGCTTCGCGCGGGCCGGCATAGCGCATATCCAGCGGGTAGCCGGACTGCACCACGGTGTTCTTGACGAAATACTTGTCGATCAGCACAGAAATCGCTTCCTGACGCACTTCCGCCGGAATGTCACCCGGCTTCAGCTGACCGAGCAGGGAATGGACCATGACGCCGTCACAGATTTCGATGGCGATTTTGGCAAGATGCTCGTGAGAGCGGTGCATCGGGTTGCGGGTCTGGAACGCTGCCACGGTTTTCCAGCCTTTGCCATCGAACATGGCACGGGTCTGCGCCGGGGTCATATAGGTGTCGGCATACTTGGTCGGGAACTCGCCCTGACTGAACACCTTGACCGGGCCGGCCAGGTTGATGTCGCCCTGCTCCATCACCATCTTCACACCCGGATGGGCCACATCGGTGGTCTTGAACACGGTCTGGCACTCGTGCGCCTTGTCGATGCTGTATTTCTCGGTGACGGTCATGGAACCCATGATCTCGCCATCTTCGTCCACCAGCGCAACTTCCTGACCTTCGCTGATGCTGTCCGCGGTCGCCTTGTCGGTGGACAGGGTAATCGGAATCGGCCAGAACAGGCCGTTGGCCATGGCCATGTTGTCACACACACCCTGCCAGTCAGCCTTGCCCATAAAGCCTTCCAGCGGGGTGAAACCGCCAATGCCAAGCATGATCAGGTCGCCACGCTCGCGGGAAGAAATCTGCACCTTCGGCAGGTTGGCGGCGGCGTCCAGCGCCTGCTTCAGTGCCTCGCCCTCAAGCAACAGCGGCTTGAGCTGATCACTGCCATGCGGTTTCACCAGTTGCGACATGCTAACTCCCGATTCGGTGGCGGTTAAAAACAAGGCGCGGATTATAGCGGCCCGAGGGGCCCGACCACCACCGGCGACGCGGATCTGGTTATAACCATTGGTTAGATCGTTATACGCCCACCGCTGGCCCAGTGATTTCATATCAAGACCCTTATGAAATCAGTTGCCCTCAGGAACCGAAGAAACCTTCCCAAGCTTGACGAACATCAATGTTTCCATGAATTCGACGTGCCAGCGTGGGGTCCAGTCAGGCTCCACTACATCTCTAACCGCTATGGCTGGCGGGACAAAAACACGGTGAAAACCGGACATTCGGGAGACTGCCAATCATGAAAACGTCCATTCTGCACAGTCCTGTCACGCTGCTGCTGTCGGCACTGGCCGCCAGCAGTTTTTCTCAGGCCGTCGAGGTGCATCAGGCCGAAGCCGCCAAGGGAGCCGCCAGCGCCGCCGCCGGCAAGACTGCCTATGAAGCCAATTGTGGTGCCTGCCACCAGCCAAACGGTCAGGGCATGCCGGGCGTGTTTCCGCCGCTGGCTGGCAACAAGCGCTTTATCAATGATCCGGCCCGAGCCATTGATATCGCCATTAACGGCCTGACCGGCGAACTGGAGGTCAATGGCGTCAAGTACAACAATGCCATGCCGCCGATGGGCCACCTCAGCGATGCGGATCTGGCGGCGGCGCTGAGCTATGCCGCCGGCGCCTGGGGCAATCCGGGCCGACTCTATCGCGCTGCGGAAGTTGCCAAAGCGCGCAGTGGTGCTGACGTGGGCCACCCGGCACCCGGCGCTGCTGAACTCAAGTACAAGGGCGCGCCGAGCACAGTATCCGGCGGCAAGATGATCATCACCCCGGGCGCACCGGATATCAGCGAAGCCGACTTCGCCAGCTCGCAGCAAATCTATTTCGAACGCTGCGCCGGCTGCCATGGCGTGCTGCGCAAGGGCGCCACCGGCAAACCGCTGACCCCGGACATCACCCGGGCACGCGGCACCGAATACCTGAAAACCCTGATCAGCTTCGGCTCGCCGGCAGGCATGCCGAACTGGGGCACCTCCGGTGATCTTACTGCCGGGCAGATTGATGCCATGGCACGTTTCCTTCAGCACGAACCGCCATCACCGCCAGAATTCGGCATGAAGGAAATGCTGGCCAGCTGGAAAGTGCTGGTGCCGCCGGAAAAGCGGCCAAAGAAAAAGCAGCACCGCATGAACACCGACAATTTCTTCGCCGTCACCCTGCGGGACAGTGGCGAGATGGCATTGATCGACGGCGACACAAAAAAGGTAGTCACTATCATCCCGACCGGCTATGCGGTGCATATCTCACGTCCTTCGCACTCCGGCCGCTACGTCTACACCATCGGTCGGGACGGCAAGATCGATATGGTTGATCTGTGGATGAACCCACCGCAGAAAGTGGCCGAAATCAAGATCGGTCTGGAAGCGCGCTCAGTGGAAACCTCCAAGTACAAGGGCTTCGAGGACAAGCTGGCCATTGCCGGCGCCTACTGGCCGCCGCATTACGTGATCATGGACGGGCAGACACTGGAGCCGAAAAAAATCGTCTCCACCCGCGGCATGACCGTAGACCCGCAGGAATATCATCCCGAGCCACGGGTTGCGGCTATTGTCGGCTCACACAAGCACCCGGAATTCATCGTCAACGTCAAGGAAACCGGCAAGATCCTGCTGGTGAATTACTCAGACATTGATGCGCTGTCGGTGACCACCATTGACGCCGCTCGCTTCCTCCACGACGGCGGCTGGGACGCCAGCAAGCGCTACTTCATGACCGCAGCAAATGAATCCGACAAGATTGCCGTGGTCGACGCGCTGGAACGCAAACTGGCGGCGTTGGTCGATGTGGATCGCATTCCCCACCCAGGCCGTGGCGCCAATCTGATTGATCCGCAGTTCGGCCCGGTCTGGGTAACCAGTGCGCTGGGCAACAACAAGATCACCTTTATCGGCACCGATCCGGAGAAGCATCCAGCACAGGCCTGGAAAGTGGTGCGTCGTCTGGATGGTCAGGGCGGTGGTTCGCTGTTTGTGAAGAGCCATCCAAAATCGCGCAACCTGTGGGTGGACAGCCCGCTGAATCCGGAGCCGGAAGTATCGCAGTCGGTAGCGGTGTTCAACATTGATAACCTTGATGCCGGTTATGAAGTGCTGCCAATCGCCGAATGGGCGGATCTCGGCCCCGGCCCGAAACGGGTGGTACAACCTGAGTTCAACAAGGACGGCACTGAAGTCTGGTTTTCGGTATGGAGCGGTCAGGAGGAGGAATCCGCCATCGTCGTGGTGGATGACCGCACTCGCAAACTGGTCAAGGTTATCAAGGGCAAACGCATCGTCACCCCAACCGGAAAATTCAATATCTACAACACCGTCAACGACGTTTATTAGACTGAAAAGCGGATGAAGGGTGGTGCCTGCACCACCCTCGCTGTTTTGCGACGGAGAATATTGATGAAGCTCCTGCCGGTTTCACCGCTTTTATTGTTTGCCCTGTCAGCTGTATTAATCGGTATCAGCCTTCCCGGTTATAGCCAACAGAATGATGCAAACCCGGATAATCAGAATGTCACTCATCTGGCGCCGGTGGTTGTGGTTGGCACGCGCCATCCGCGAACCATCACCGATGTTGCCAGCACGGTTTCACTGATTACTGAAGAGGATATTCAGCAGCGCCAGATCATCGACATAGCCGACCTGGTTCGCGAGGAACCCGGCGTCAGTGTCGATGCCGGTGACACGCGTTTCGGTGCCGGCGGATTTCGCATCCGCGGCATCGGCGGCAATCGCGTGCTGACCCTGATCGACCAGATTCCGATTGCTGATCGCTTCTTTGTCGGCTCCTACGCCGATAGCGGCCGGGATTACCTTGATGTCGGCATGATCAGCCGGGTAGAAATCCTGCGCGGCCCGGCATCCGTGTTGTACGGTAGCCAGGCACTTGGCGGGGTGGTGTCGATGCACACGCTGTCGCCGGCCGATCTGGTCGCGGATGGCCACGATAACGCCCAGCGCCTGCTCAGCGGTTACCGCGGTGATCGTGACGCTCGTTTTATTGCCGGGCAAAGTGCCTGGCGCAACGAACAGAACGGCTTTCTGGTTGCACTCGGCGCACGCCAGCAAAATGAGCGCGAACCATCCGAGATGCCTGACAGCAGCAAACTCGATCGCAGTGACCGCAACCATCATTCCGCGTTGTTGAAGCAGCAGAGCCGTTTCGGCAACAGTTCCACTGTCACCATGACACTGGATGTCGACGAAGTACGCCAGAACACCGACATTCGCGCCATTCTCGGCACCGGTCGCTTTGCCAACACCACCGAGATGGTCACCGACGACAGTCAGTCACGCTGGCGGGCCAGCCTGCATCACGAATGGCTGCCCGGCGACTTTACTCGAATGGCCTGGCGCGTCTATACCCAGCAAAGTGAGGTCGAGCAGAACACTCGTGAAACCCGGGCGCTGGCGACGCCGCCGCTGCTGTTGCAACGTCGATTCAGTTACCAGCAGAGCGTGCACGGCATCGGCATGGATATGCAGCAGGATCGCGTACTGCTCGGCACTGATCACCTGATCGGCCTCGGCATTGATGTGCAAGCCGGCAAGCTGGTACAGCAACGTGATGGCCTGCAGATCAATCTTGACGACGACTCGCAAACCAATGTGATGCTGGGCGAAACCTTTCCGCTGCGCGATTTTCCCATCACCGATACCGTCAATGCCGGTCTCTATCTGAACGATGAAATCCGCCTGCCCGGCTCACCTCTGATCGTCATTCCCGGCGTGCGCTACGATTTTCAGCAACTGCGCAGCGAACGCGATCTGGTGCTGGAGAATGGCAGTGCCGATGTCGCCCTGATCGATCAGGATCACGATCGAGTTACCGGCAATCTCGGTCTGCGCTGGCCGCTGGGTGATGGCTGGTCTGCCTACGCCCAATATGCCCAGGGCTTTCGGGCGCCGCCGGCCAGTGACGTCAATCTGGCGCTGAACATTGATACGCCAGGTGGCATCGCCATCAGTCTGCCGAACCCGGATCTGAAGCCGGAAACCAGCGAAAGCTATGAAATTGGCATTCGCATGGAACAGCAAGGTCGCGGCTTTAATCTGGCCCTGTTCGATAACCACTACGATGACTTTATCCAGAGTAGAGCGCTGGTGGCGGTGGACAATTCAACCACGCCGGTGACCCGCATCTTCCAGTCGATCAACATTAACGAAGCGCGCATTTACGGCGCCGAACTTCGTTACCGGCAACCGCTATCGGCGTTTCCGGACTGGTCTGTCGAGCTCGGTGCCGAGTGGCTGCGCGGTGTCAATCGCAGCAACGACGAACCGCTGACCGATGTCGGCCCGCCGAAAGCGGTGATTGCCCTGAACTGGGCACCTCGCGATGCCGCCTGGTCAGTCCGCACCATCAGCACGCTGGTACGCCAGCACAGGCGTGTGGATGACAGTGTCACCACACCATTCAAGCCGGATGGTTACAGCGTGCATGACCTGACCGCAGATTACCGGCTGGGCAACCGCTGGACCGTGCGCGGCGGCATTTTCAATCTCACCGACAAGCACTACTACGACTGGTCAGCCGTTGCCGG
Source organism: Alcanivoracaceae bacterium (assembly GCA_023146255.1). Classification (GTDB taxonomy): domain Bacteria; phylum Pseudomonadota; class Gammaproteobacteria; order Pseudomonadales; family Alcanivoracaceae; genus PGZG01. The sequence goes on along the minus strand of JAGLCJ010000001.1, from coordinate 42,562 downwards.
CCGCAGCAGCACCGACCCGCTGCTGCCGTATCTGGCCGGCAGCGGCCGGCATGCCAGCATCGTGCTGGAAGGCCGTTTCTGATCAGGTCACTGATAACGGTGCCAGACCGATTCGGCCACCTGAACCGGCACCGGCTCGCTGTCCACCTGCAGTGAGGCTGGCAAAAAACCGGTCAGGTCGCCGTCGGCCTGCACCGGTTCATTCGCTTGCATCAGCACCTCGACCTGCGTTGCCGGCAGCGACAGCACTCCCTTGGCGCGTTCGATTCTGCCCAGTGGCAGGTGCAACAGCGTGCGAATCAGGGTCCAGCGTCCCGGCCGCTGGAACAGCAGCACCTGAAAACGCGGCTGACTGATATCGGCCTGCTGCGACAGCACAAAACTGCCGCCATAACAGCGGCCGTTGGTGACGATCAGCGAATAGCAATCGTGCTCGTCGCCATCAATGCGGACACGATAGCGCCGGCTGCCATAACGACCGATATTGGCCAGCATCGCCGCCACATAAGCGCCCTTGCCAATCTTTTGCTTCAGAGCGAGATCGACGCCTTCAACCACCCAGGCGTCGTAACCGATACCGACCATCATGACAAAGCGCTTGTCATGCAACCGGCCCGGCCAGATCGGCAAGGCACGCCCTTGAGCAATCACCGCGGCGGCTCTGTGCGGATCCTTCGGCAGAGCCAGTTCCTGGCCCAGCACATTGGCGGTGCCGGTGGCAAAAATGCCAAGCCGGACGCCGGGGTTAAGACCATTGATCACTTCATTGGTGGTGCCATCGCCACCCACCGCAATGACCATGTCGCCCTGATCGTCACGGCCACGCAGATACACGGTGGCGTCGCCCGGCGCACGGGTGCGATATACCTCGGTGTGCAATCCATGCTGATCAAGGGCGTCAAGAAACTGCTGCAACAGCTTCTCCCGACCGCCCCCGGCGGCCGGGTTATAAATTACCAGAACCTTCATGAATTCCCCGAAACAGGCAGGCCGGATGCGTTACACCGGGTTATCAATATCAATAAAAATGTGCTCGATGCCGTAGCGCTGTGCCAGCCAGTCACCCAGCGCCTGCACGCCGAAGCGTTCGGTGGCGTGATGGCCGCAGGCAAAATAATGGATTCCGGTTTCCCGGGCAAAGTGCACCGTCTGTTCCGAGATCTCGCCGCTGATATAGGCATCCAGCCCGAGCGCCTGAGCCCGCTCGATATAGCCCTGGGCGGCGCCGGTGCACCAGCCGACGGTTTCGATCTCGTCGCCGGGATCACCGATATGCATTACCTCGCGGCCGAGCCGGTCCTCGATATGGGCGGCCAGCTCCGCCGCCGTCATCACCTCCGGCAATGCGCCCTGCAGGCCCACCGACAGCGGATTGTCAGGCTCCAGCCCGCCGCTCACGGTGAAATCGAGCCGGGCCGCCAGAGTCGCGTTATTGCCCAGAAGCGGGTGCACATCCAGCGGCAGGTGATAGGCAAACAGGTTCAGATCATGCTTCAACAGGGTCTGCAGGCGCTGGCGCTTGATGCCGCGGACGCGCTCATCCTCGCCGCGCCAGAAGTAGCCGTGATGGACCAGCACCGCATCGGCCTCCTCCACCAATGCCGCATCCAGCAGCGCCTGGCAGGCGGTCACCCCGGTGATAATGCGGCGAATCTGCTCGCGGCCCTCGACCTGCAGGCCATTCGGGCAGTAATCCTTGAAGCGCGCAGTTTGCAATTCGGCATCCAGTGCCGCCAGCATGGCGTCCCGTTTGATCATGATTCCTCCAGCACAGGCCAGACAGGCGGTGAATTCAGATGGCCGGGTGATTTAGCCCGCCAGTCGCCATCTGCTAGACTCCCGCAGTTTACACACCTGACAAGACCCGGAAACAGGACCACAGATGAAACTGGTACGCTTCTTTGCCGGCCCCGTGCTGGCCGGCATCGTTGTCGGTCTGGCCGTCCTGTGGTGGTATGAGCTCGGTCCCGGCGCCAGCGGCTACAACCCGCTGCAGCGCCCGGCGCAAACCTACTCCACCGCGGTTAACCGGGCAGCGCCGGCGGTGGTGAATATCTACACCACTCAGGTGGTGCTGCGCGACACCCCGGACAGTGACGACGAGCTGCTCAACCGTTTTCTTGAGGAGCCACGTCGCGAGCGGCTACTGTCCAGCCTCGGTTCCGGTGTGATTGTTTCCGACAAGGGCTATCTGCTGACCAGTAACCATGTGGTTCAGGGTGCCGACGAAATTCTGGTGGCCCTGCGAGACGGCCGCGAAGCGGTGGCGCAACTGGTGGGCTCCGACCCGGAAACCGATCTCGCGCTACTGAAAATCCCGCTCGACAAGCTGCCGGTGATTCGCCTTGGCAACGGCAGCCCGGTCGACGTCGGCGATGTAGTGCTGGCGATCGGCAATCCGCTGGGCGTCGGCCAGACCGTGTCGATGGGCATTGTCAGCGCCACCGGCCGCAGCCATCTGGGCATCGCCACGTTCGAGAACTTTATCCAGACCGATGCCGCGATTAACCGCGGCAACTCCGGCGGAGCACTGATCGACACCCGCGGCAATCTGATCGGTATCAACACAGCGATCCTGTCCAGTGACGGCAGCTGGCAAGGTATCGGCTTTGCCACGCCGACCTCGGTGGCAAAAGCGGTGATGAATGACCTGATCGAACACGGCCGGGTGATTCGTGGCTGGCTCGGCGTCACCGTGCAGGACATCACCCCGAATCTGGCCACCACCTTCGGCCTGGATGAAGTGCGTGGTGGACTGATTTCCGAAGTGGTGCGCACCAGCCCGGCCCATAAAGGCGGCTTGCGCGCCGGTGATGTGCTGGTCGGCATCGACGGCAAACCGGTGCAGGACGGCTACGAATCCATGAACATCATTGCCGGCACCAAGCCAGGCACCAACATGACCCTGAATGTCATTCGCAACCGCGAGGCGCTGGACCTGCAGGTGGTTATTGGTACGCGGCCGCCGATGGTGAACTGAGCATGCGCCATTAATGTGACGGGATATCCGGGCGCCGCGTGCCCTGCGGTCATAGTCCGCTCCCTGCAGCCCGACTAGGATTCACGATCACAACCGGATCAGGAGACCAACATGACGAATCTGCAGGGCAAAACCGTCGCCGTCACCGGCGCCAGCGGCATGATTGGCGCCTACCTTTGCCGCAGCCTGCTAGCCGCTGGCGCCCACGTGGTCGGCGTCGTGCGCGCACCCTCCAAAGCAGCTTTCCTCGCCGAAGAAGGCGTCGAGTTCCGCAAGGCCGACCTGACCGACCCGGCCTCGCTGGAAGCCGCCTTCAAGGGGTGCGATGCAATCATCTCCAACGCCGCCATGTATGTCGCCACAAAGGGCTTCAGCGCCTGGCAGGCTCATGAAAAGGCCAACGTCGAAGGCACCCGCAATGTGTTTGAGGCCGCCCACAAGACTGGCGTCAAACGTATCGTCCATGTCAGCACCTTTGGTATCTACAAATGGTCGATCTTCTCGCCCATGGACGAAAGCTGGCCACAGCTGGACGGCAAAAATCGCAAGGGCGGCACCTACCGCGCCACCAAACAGATCAGCGAAGACCTGGCCTGGCAGCTGGCCCGCGAGCTCGAACTGCAACTGACCACCGTGCGCCCCAGCGCCGTCTACGGCGCCCGCGACCCGAACACCATGGACATGGTCTACAAGGCACTGAAACTGCCGGTGATCGTGATGCCCAGCATCAGCTTCCCGCTGGTTTACGCCGGCGACGTCGCCGACGCCACCGTCAATGCCGTGGCCAACGACAAATCCATCAACAAGGCCTACAACGTCGGCGGCGACAGCCAGCAGATCGGCAGTTTCCTGCGTGAGGTGGTGCGCGCCCGCGGCAAGGGCCCGATGATTCTGTCAGTGCCGATGCCGGTGAGAATCCGCACCGATAACAGCAAGGCGGAAAAAGATCTGGGGTTCAGGAATCGACCGTTTGCGGAGGCGTTGGCGGAGGTGGTGAAGGAGGATGGGCGGGAATAACCCGACCATCCGACGGTTGGGTTATTCGTGATCGCCACCTGAGCACACGTTGCCTGACAATAGGCCAGCAATAACCCTCAAAGCTCAGCGTCCAGCGCCTCAAACAACGCCTGATTCTGCTCCGGCGTCCCGATGGTAATGCGTAGGAAATCACTGATCCGTTCAGGCTTGCTGAAGTGGCGGACGATCACGCCATGCTTGCGCAGGGCGGTGGCCAGATCGGCACCGTTGAGGAAGTTGTGGCGGGCAAAAACAAAGTTGGCGGCCGACGGCAGTACGTTAAAGCCGCGTTGTGTCAGGCCCTCGCGCACTTGCTCGCGGCTGTCGATAACTTTCTGACAGGTATCGCGGAACCAGGCTTTATCTTCGAAGGCGGCGGCGCCGGCGACAATGGCGAGCTTGTCGAGCGGGTAGGAGTTGAAACTGTTCTTGATCCGCTCCAGCGCTTCGATCAGTGGCGCCTGCCCTACTGCCAGACCGATACGCATGCCGGCCAGTGAGCGGGATTTGGACAGCGTCTGCGTCACCAGCAGGTTCGGGTAGCGATTGACCAGAGTGATGGCGGTGTCGGCACCAAAGTCGACATAGGCCTCGTCCACCACTACCAGCGATTCGGTGTTGCGTTGCAGCAGCGCTTCGATCTCGGCCAGCGGCAACGGCATGCCGGTGGGCGCATTCGGATTCGGGAAGATGATGCCGCCGTTGCTCGCCGGGAAGGCATTCAGATCAATACTGAAATCGTCCGCCAGCGCGATGGTCTGATAGTCGATCTGATACAGGCCGCAATACACCTTGTAGAAGCTGTAGGTGATATCGGGAAACAGCAGCGGCTTGTCCTGTTTGAAAAAACCGAGAAACAGGTGCGCCAGCACTTCGTCGGAACCGTTGCCGACAAACACCTGACTGGTGTCGACCGAGTAATAGTTGGCAATGGCCTGCTTCAGAACAGACGAGTCCGGATCCGGGTACAGCTTCAGGCCGTCATCGGTGGCGTTGCGAATCGCTTCCAGCGCGCGCGGCGACGGGCCATAGGGATTCTCGTTGGTGTTCAGTTTCACCAAGCGGGAAAGCTTCGGCTGTTCGCCCGGCACGTACGGCACCAGATCGTGAACGAAGGGGCTCCAGAAACGGCTCACCGGCCATTACTCCTGATCGAGAAGTCGATATTCCGCCGAGCGGGCGTGGGCATCCAGGCCTTCACTGCGCGCCAGCACGGAGGCAATTTTCGCCAGCGATGAAGCACCGGCCGGCGAACAGCCGATCAGCGAGCTGCGCTTCTGGAAGTCATACACGCCCAGCGGTGACGAGAAGCGTGCGGTAGCGGACGTGGGCAGCACGTGATTGGGGCCAGCGCAGTAATCGCCAAGCGCTTCCGGGGTATGCCGGCCAAGAAAAATGGCGCCGGCATGGCGTACTTTTTTCGCCCAGTCTTCGGCGTTGTCGAGCGACAGCTCCAGGTGTTCCGGGCTGATCCGGTTAACCACGTCGAAGCAGTCGTTCAGGTCGCGAGCCAGAATCATGGCGCCGCGGTTGGTCATGGAGGTGCGGATAATGTCGGCGCGATCCATGGTCACCAGCAAGCGCTGCATGCTGGCGCCAACGGCGTTAATAAAGCCGGCGTCCTGCGACACCAGAATGGCTTGCGCTTCCTCGTCATGTTCCGCCTGCGAAAACAGATCCATGGCGATCCAGTCCGGATCGGTTTTGCCGTCGCAGACCACCAGAATTTCTGACGGCCCGGCAATCATGTCGATACCGACCTTGCCGAATACCTGACGCTTGGCTTCCGCCACCCAGATATTGCCCGGGCCAACAATCTTGTCGACACCGGGAATGCTCTGCGTGCCATAGGCCAGCGCGGCAACAGCCTGAGCGCCGCCAACGGTAAAGAAGCGATCAACGCCAGCGATGGCGGCAGCGGCCAGCACGGTGTCATTCAGTTCACCGCCTGGCGCCGGCGACACCATAATAATTTCCGGCACGCCGGCGACTTTGGCCGGCAGCGCATTCATCAGCACCGAGCTTGGATAGGCTGCCTTGCCGCCGGGCACATAAATGCCGGCGCGGTCCAGAGCAGTGACCTGCTGGCCGAGCAGGGTGCCGTCGGCTTCGCGGTAACTCCAGGAATCCTGTTTCTGCTTTTCGTGGTAGCGGGTCACGCGCTCGGCGGCGGCTTCCAGCGCTTCGCGCTGCGCTTTGGGGATGGCATTCAGCGATTGCTGCATGCGCTCATGGCTGATTTCCAGTGCGGCGACCGACTGCGCATCACGGCGATCAAAGCGGTTGGTAAATTCCAGCACGGCGGCGTCGCCATCGCGGCGCACGGCGCGAATGATATCAGCGACTTTGACTGACACTTCGGCATCGCGCTCTTCGCTCCATGCGGTCAGCGCGGCAAGCTCGGCGGCAAAGTTTTCCAAACGGGTATCGAGGCGACGAATCTTCATGCGCTTTCCCGTCGCGCCTCCACCGCTTCACCGATCAGATCGATAATCGGCTGGATCTCGGCATAGCGGGTTTTCATGCTGGCGCGGTTAACAATCAGACGGCTGGAAATCTGCGCAATCAGCTCGGTCGGCTCCAGGCCGTTGGCGCGCAGGGTATTGCCGGTATCGACCACGTCGACAATGCGATCCGCCAGGCCGACCAGCGGCGCCAGCTCCATGGCGCCGTACAGCTTGATCACTTCCGCCTGCACGCCCTGACTGGCGAAATAGCGCCGGGCGATATTAACGAATTTGGTGGCCACCCGCAGACGGCCATTCACCGCCGGCGCATCTTTCTTCGCCGCCACCATCAGCTTGCAGCGGGCAATTTCCAGGTCGAGCGGCTCGTAGATGCCGTCGGCGCCATGCTCCATCAACACATCCTTGCCGGCCACGCCGATATCGGCGCCGCCATATTGCAGATACGGCGGCACATCGGTGGCGCGAATAATGATGATCTTCACGTCATCGCGGCTGGTATCAAAAATCAGCTTGCGTGATGACTCCGGATCTTCCAGCAAACGAATCCCTGCCGCTTCCAGCAGCGGCAGGGTTTCTTTCAGGATGCGCCCTTTCGACAGGGCGATGGTCAGCGGTTTGGCAGACATGTGTTAACCCGGTACCCGGCGAATGGTGGCGCCAAGGGATTGCAGTTTTTCCTCAATGCATTCGTAACCGCGATCGATGTGGTAAATGCGATCGACCACGGTATCGCCACTGGCCACCAGAGCAGCAATCACCAATGACGCAGACGCTCGCAGATCGGTGGCCATCACCGGCGCGCCGGTGAGCTTCTCGACACCGCGGCAGATGGCGGTGTTGCCCTGCACTTCGATATTGGCGCCCATGCGGTTCATTTCCTGCACGTGCATAAAACGGTTTTCAAATACCGTTTCAACGATGGTGCCAGTACCTTCGGCAATGGTATTCATGGCGGTGAACTGGGCCTGCATATCCGTCGGCATGGCCGGGTACGGCGCCGTGCGCATGGAAACCGCTTTCGGCCGGCGGCCTTCCATGTCGAGCTCAATCCAGTCGTCGCCGCAGGTAATTTTCGCGCCGGCTTCCTGCAGTTTCTGCAAGGTGGCGTCGAGCAAGTGCGGCGCGGTGTCCTTGAGCTTGATGCGACCACCAGTGGCGGCGGCAGCAATCAGGTAAGTGCCGGTTTCAATGCGATCCGGAATCACGTTGTGCTCTGCACCGTGTAACGAAGACACGCCTTCGATGGTGATGGTGTCGGTGCCGGCGCCGGACACTTTCGCGCCCATCTTGTTGAGGTAATTGGCCAGATCAACCACTTCCGGCTCGCGCGCGGCGTTTTCAATCAAGGTGACGCCGTCAGCCAGTGACGCCGCCATCATCAGGTTTTCGGTGCCGGTCACGGTAACGGTGTCCATCACCAGACGGGCACCATGCAGACGCTTGTTAACGCTGGCGTAGATGTAGCCGTTGGCGACTTCAATATTGGCGCCCATGGCCTGCAAGCCGCGCAGGTGCAAATCCACCGGTCTGCTGCCGATGGCGCAGCCACCGGGCAATGACACCACGGCTTTGCCGAAGTGGGCCAGCATCGGGCCAAGCACCAGAATCGAGGCGCGCATGGTTTTTACCAGCTCATATGGCGCGTGCAATTCCTGAATGGTGGTGGCGTCGACTTCAACGCGCATCTGGTCATCAATTACCAGTCGCACGCCCATGCGGCCAAGCAGTTCGATCAGGGTGGTGACGTCCTGCAGGTGCGGCAGGTTACCGACCGTGGTCGGAGTATCGGACAACAAGGTCGCTGCCAGAATCGGCAGCGACGAGTTTTTCGAACCGGAAATACGGATTTCGCCATCAAGGCGCTTGCCGCCGGTAATAATCAGTTTGTCCATCCGGGTGTGTCCTCGGGGAATCAGGCAATGCCGAGACGATTGGCGCGCTGCCACTCGTCCGGGGTATAGGTTTGCAGGGGATCCACGGCGTGGATGCTGCCATCGGCCAGGCAGGCGGTCAGACAGGCAAATACCAGCTGCTGACGCTTCACCGGCATCAGCCCGGCGAACGCCTCGGACACCACGCGGATACCAAACTTGTTACCGCTGCCCTGTACGGCAACATCAGCACCGGCGATACCGGCCTCCACCAGCGCTTTCACATCTTCCGGGGTCATGCGGACTCCTGCTCGGGAAAGGCGCCGATTGTACGGGGTTTGCCGGCAAAAATCAGGCCGGCCGCGCGGTTACTGTGCAGCCGCGGCCTCGGCCGGACCCTCAGCGGTCTCGACCTCGATTTCCGACGACCAGTTGGCGATCACCTGATCAAGATCACCACCGTACTGCTGCGCCGACTGTTCGAACTGGGTACGGAAGGTGCTGCCCAGATTGAGGCCGTTAACGATCACATTCTCGACCAGCCAGTTGCCTTCCTTGCCCTGATAGAGGCTGAAGAATACCGGCACGATCTTGCCGCTGGCAGTCTGGATCTCGGTGCGAACCCGGGCCCGACCGGCTTTGACATCGCCTTCCTGGGCCGGCAATACCCGCACTTCCTGACCTTCATACAGGGTCAGGCCGGAGGCATAGGTGTTGACCAGACTGGCCCGGAACACTTCAAGGAACTTCAGTTTCTGCTCGCGGCTGGAGGGGGCAAACCAGTTGCCCATCACCAGCTGGGTAATGCGGCGGAAGTCGACCAGCCCTTCCAGCTCTTCATTGACCACCTTGCGAGCGTAGTGCTCGTCTTCCTTGAGCCTGTCGCGCTCCTGATCAATCCGCTGGGTCATGCGGTCTATGGCCGTCTCCAGCATGGCGTGCGGGTCCTGCCCCGAGGCCGTGGCCTGGGCGGCGGATGTGAACAACAGCGCCGCAAACAGCACAGTCAGCAATCTCAGCATGGCGCAATCTCCTCGGTGTCCGGCATCAGTGGCGGCAAGTATCGGTTTGAAACGGCCTGCGGGACAAGGTTCCCTGCAGCGGCAGGCGCCACAGCATGTATAATCGCCGGCCATTGGTCGAGGAGACGTCATGAGTCAGGATTTTATTGCCGTTGCCCGGCGCGTGCTGGAACTGGAAGCACGGACGCTGACAGAGCTGATTGCCTCGGTGGACGGCAGCTTCACAGCGGCCTGCGAGCATCTGCTGGCCTGCCGCGGCCGGGTGATCGTCACCGGTATGGGCAAATCCGGCCATATCGGCAACAAGATCGCTGCCACTCTGGCCAGCACCGGCACTCCCTCTTTCTTTGTCCACCCGGCCGAGGCCTCGCACGGCGATCTGGGCATGATTACCAGTGACGATGCAGTGATCGCGCTATCCAATTCCGGCGAGACCGCCGAGGTGCTGACCATCCTGCCGGTGATCAAACGCAAGGGCGCGATTCTGATAGGCATGACCGGGCGGCCGGACTCTACCCTCGCCCGCCTTGCCGACGTGCATCTGCATGTCAGCGCCCGAGAGGAGGCCTGCCCGCTGAATCTGGCGCCGACCTCGAGCACCACCGCGGCGCTGGCCATGGGCGACGCCCTCGCCATCGCCCTGCTGGAAGCGCGCGGCTTTACCGCCGAGGATTTCGCCCTGTCGCACCCGGGCGGCGCGCTGGGTCGTCGCCTGCTGCTATCGGTGGACGATGTCATGCACAGCGGCGAGCGCCTGCCAACGGTGCCGGTGAGCGCCAGCCTGGCCGAGGCGCTGCTGGAGATGACCCGCAAGGGTCTGGGCATGACCACGGTGCTGGATCAGCAAGGCATGCTCGCCGGAATCTTCACCGACGGTGATCTGCGCCGCATGCTTGACCGCGGCATCGATGTCCGCAAGGCGACCATTGCCGAGGTGATGAGCAGCCATCCGGTAACGATCGAGAGCGGTCACCTTGCAGCGGAAGCGCTGCAGGTGATGGAAACCCGCAAGATCAATGGCCTGATTGTCTGCGACAAACAACACCGGCCGATTGGTGCACTGAACATGCACGACATGCTGCGAGCGGGAGTGGTCTGATGCAATTGCGTGATGCTTCCGTGTCGATGCTGGCTCTACGCGCCAGCGCCCGGCGCCTGAAACTGATGGCCTTTGATGTCGATGGCATCCTCACCGATGGCCGGCTCTGGTACGGCGCCGATGGCGAAATGCTGAAGGCGTTTCACACCCTCGATGGCCATGGCCTGAAGATGCTTGCCGGGGCTGGCATTGAAGTTGCCCTGATTACCGGCCGGCGTTCGGAGATGGTGCTGCGCCGCGCTGGCGAGCTGGGCATTCGCCACGTGATTCAGGGCCGCGAGGACAAGGGCGTGGCACTGACAGCGCTGGCCAGCGAACTGGGGCTGGAATCGAGCGCCTGTGGTTATGCCGGCGATGATCTGCCGGACGTGCCGGCACTGGAATGGTCGGCGCTGGCGTTTTCGGTGCCGAACGCACATCAGTCCGCCAAAGCGGTGGCTGATCTGATCAGCGACGCACGCGGCGGTGAAGGCGCGGTGCGGGAAATCTGCGATTTTATTCTTGATGCCCGCGGAGCCCTGCAACCGTGATGCGTCAGGGCTTTCTCAGTATCGCCGGCATTCTGGTGGTGGGCCTGCTGGTGCTGATGTTGCTCAATGAACTGGATCATGTCCGGGTCAAACCGGAAACCGATAGCAGCAATGCCCCGGACATCATTCTTACCGGCGCTAACCTCAGCACCTATGATGAAGCGGGTAATCTCGAATACCGGGTCATCGCCAGCCGTATTGAACACCTTGAGCGAGCCGGCGCCACGCTGCTGGAGGAGCCCAGACTGGAGCTGCATACCAGCCGTGAAACCTGGCAGGTGACCGCCGCCAGCGGCAAGGTTGATCAGGACAACCGCAGCCTGTTGCTGGAGGGCAGCGTCGAGGCGCGTCTGGATGGTCCTTCCGCAGTGGTACTGAAGACCGCGCGACTGCTCTACCATGTCCGTGAACAACGCCTTGAGCTGCCGGAGGCCGTCGACATCCGACATCCCGGCGGCCATACCCGAGCCGGGAAACTGAATGCCGATATTGCTGCCGGCAAGCTCAATATGCAGCAGGGAGTGGAGACCCGTTATGCCGTCGATCTCTGACATCCGCCGTCTGGCTGGCCTGACCGCCCTGCTGCTGATTACCCATGTTGGTGCCGAGGCCGTACCCAGTGAAAGTCTGCCCAGCGAGAGCGAAATCGTGCTGCGCGCTGATCGCGCCACCCTCAGTCAGCAGGAAGGCACCGGCCTGTATGAAGGCAATGCCGAACTGATTCAGGGTCAGCGCTCACTCAAGGCGGACCGCATCGAAATTACCCTGAAAAACGGCAAGCCAAGCAAGGTCGAGGCCACCGGCAATCCGGTTGAATTGCTCGATGGTGGCGACCTCAGCGCCCGCGCCGGCAAGCTGGTGTATGACATCGAAGGCCGCCGCATCCTGCTGTCAAAACAGGCTCGTATCAATCACCTCGGCCGCACCTTCGAGGGTGCCGAGCTGGTGTACGAACTGGACAGCCGGCGTATCAGCGCCCGCGGTGGTGATGACGACGGCGATGGCGACGGCCGCATCCGGCTGGTCATCCCTGCTGAAGACGGAGTAACTGCCCCATGACCCTGCTGCGCGCAGAACATCTGGCCAAGAGCTACAAGGGCCGGCGCATCATCGAGGATGTGTCCATCGAGGTGGAATCCGGCAGCGTGGTCGGTCTGCTCGGCCCGAATGGCGCCGGCAAGACCACCTGTTTTTACATGATTGTCGGGCTGGTGGCCGCCGATGCCGGGCGCATCACCATCAATGGTCAGGACATTACCCGGCTGCCGATGCATGGCCGCGCCCGCCGCGGTATCGGTTATCTGCCGCAGGAGGCCAGCATCTTCCGGCGCCTGTCGGTGGCCGACAACATCATGGCGATTCTGGAAACCCGCGATGAGCTGAGCCGGGCCCAGCGAGTCGAGCGGATGGAACAGCTGCTGGAAGAGTTTCACATCGCCCATCTGCGCAACAGCCTCGGCATGAGCCTGTCCGGTGGCGAACGGCGGCGCGCGGAAATTGCCCGCGGTCTGGCCAGCGATCCGGCTTTCATGCTGCTGGATGAACCCTTTGCCGGGGTTGACCCGATCTCGGTCAATGACATCAAGGGCATCATCCGCCACCTCAAGGAGCGCGGCATCGGCGTGCTGATTACCGACCACAATGTCCGCGAAACGCTGGATATCTGTGACACCGCCTATATCGTTTCCGCCGGCCATATTATTGCCGACGGTGATGCCCATACGGTGCTGGCCAACCAGCAGGTCCGGGACGTTTATCTGGGTGCTGACTTCCGTCTCTAAGCCCCTTTTCTGAATGTGGCTACTACAACAGCGAGCCACATTCAAGAATAGGCATGAAAATTGCGTTACTGCTATGCTGCCCGCCATGATGTCACTTCGGACAGTGTCGCAGTCATGAAGCAGGGCCTTCACCTCCAGCTTGGCCAACAGCTGAAAATGACCCCCCAGTTGCAGCAGGCTATTCGCCTGCTGCAATTGTCTGCGCTCGATTTACGTCAGGAGATCCAGGACACGGTGGAATCCAACCCGCTGCTGGAACTGGAAGATGAGGGCGACAGCTTCAGTAGTGATGCCGAGGCGGAGCCGCCCGCCAGCGCCGACAAGGATCACGAGGAACTGGACCTCGACGCCACCGATCATTTTGACGATGACCTGCGGGTGGACACCGACTGGGACGATATTTACCCCGGCAGCAGCACCGGCAGCAGCGCCGGCAGTGGCACCGACGAGGACGGCGACAGCTGGGAAGCACGCAGCAGCACGCCGGAATCGTTCCAGCAACACCTGCTCTGGCAGCTTAACCTGACCCATTTGAGCGATGCCGATAATGCCATCGCCGAAGCCATCATTGACGCCCTCGACGAGCGCGGCTACCTGACCGACAGCCTTGATGACATCCGTGCTGCAGTGCAGCCATTGAATCTGCGCCCGGATGACCCGCTGTTCCCGGAAGACGATGAAATCATTGCCGTGCTTCACTTGCTGCAGCACTTCGATCCGCCCGGCGTGGCGGCAAGAAGCCTGACCGAGTGCCTGAGCATCCAGCTGAACATGCTGGACGAGGAAACGCCATGGCGACGGCAGGCACTGCAGCTGGTCAACCAGCACATCAACCTGCTCGAATCACGCGACTTTGACACCCTGCGCCGGCGCATGAATCTGGCCGACGAGCAGCTCTCCGAGGTAATGCGGTTAATCCGCGGCCTGAACCCGGCACCGGGCGAGCTGGTCAGCGACAGCAACCCGGAATATGTGGTGCCGGATGTGGTGGTATCACGTCGCGGCAAGCGCTGGCTGGTGGAGCTGAACCCGGAGTCCATGCCAAAGGTCCGCATCAACGACCATTACGCCGGGATGATCCGCCATACCCGCCGTGAAGAAGATGGCAGTTACCTGAAGGCCCAGCTGCAGGAGGCCAAGTGGTTCCTGAAAAGCCTGCAGAGCCGCAACGAAACCCTGCTCAAAGTGGCAACCCGGATCGTCGAGGTCCAGCAGGGCTTCTTCGAGTATGGCGAGGAAGCCATGAAGCCGCTGGTACTGGCCGAGATTGCCGATGCCGTGGGGATGCACGAATCGACCATTTCCCGGGTCACCAACCAGAAATACATGCATACCCCGAAGGGGGTGTTCGAACTGAAATACTTTTTCTCCAGTCATGTGGGCACAGACGGCGGCGGTGAATGTTCAAGCACCGCCATTCGTGCCATTATCAAGAAGCTGGTCGCGGCCGAGGATGCCCGCAAACCGCTCAGTGACAACAAACTGGCCGATTTGCTCAACGAGCAGGGTATTCAGGTCGCCCGCCGCACCGTCGCCAAATACCGGGAGGCGATGCGCATTCCGGCCTCCAGTGATCGCAAGCGTCTGGTCTGACTGGAAAGCCGGTTAACCCCTGGCAGGAAGAGGAGCCCGTCATGCAAATTAATATCAGCGGACATCACCTGGATATCACTGACGCCCTGCGCCAATACGTCAACGAAAAATTCACTCGCCTGGAACGCCACTTCGACCATATCACCAGCATTCACGTGATCCTGTCTCCGGAACCGAACACCCACAAGGCAGAATCCACCATCCGCATCACCGGCGGCGAGCTGTTCGCCACCGCCGAAGCCGGCGACATGTATGCCGCCATTGACCTGCTCACCGACAAGCTCGACCGACAGATCCTGAAGCACAAGGAAAAATCGGTGAGCCGCCAACACGGACATTGAACATCATCATGAGAGTACGCGAGCTGCTAACCCCGGAACGCACCCATTTCCAGGTTCAGGGTGTCAGCAAGAAAAGACTGCTGGATCAGGCGGCACAGATGGCCGCAGCAACCTGCAAGGACCTCTCCGAGCAGCAGATCTTTGATGCGCTGGTGGCTCGCGAACGGCTCGGCAGTACCGGCATCGGGGAAGGCATTGCCATCCCCCACTGCCGGCTTGCCAGCTGTCAGGCCCCAACCGGCCTGCTGCTGCAACTTGAGCAGCCAATCGATTTTGAAAGCATCGACAGCAAACCGGTGGATCTGGTGTTTGTCCTGCTGGTGCCCGAGAACAATCCGGAACAACATCTGAAGACTCTTAGTCATCTTGCTGCCCTGTTCAACGAGGCCGGCTTCCGTCAGCAGCTGCGTGACGCCCGCTCCGCCGAGGAGCTGTTCAAGCGCGCCACCAGCTCGGAAGAGGAATTGCAACTCGCCTCATGAAACTGGTCATCCTCAGCGGCCGCTCCGGTTCAGGCAAAACTACCGCCCTTCAGGCGCTGGAGGACCTTGGCCATTACTGTGTCGACAACCTGCCCCTGGGTCTGTTGCCAACACTGGCAGAGCAGCTGCAACGGGAGGAGCACCACCTTGATCGCATCGCCGTCGGCATTGACGCCCGCAATCTGCCGCACCAGCTGAAGGACTTTCCTGACATTCTTGAACAGGTCAAAGCCCTGAACATGGCCTGTGAAGTGGTGTTTCTTGATGCCGACGATGACACCCTGCTGAAACGTTTTTCTTCGACCCGGCGCAAGCATCCGCTGAGCAACGACAACCTGTCACTGGTGGAAGCCATCGACCGCGAAGCAGAAATGCTTGGCAGCATTCGGGCATTGGCCAATCTGGTTATCGATACCAGTCATCTGGATGTGCACACCCTGCGCGACATGATTCGTGATCGGGTGGCCAAGCGCCGGGAAAAGCTGTCCCTGCTGATTGAATCCTTCGCCTACAAGCGCGGCGTGCCACACGATGCCGATCTGGTGTTCGATGTGCGGGTTCTGCCCAATCCTTACTGGCATCTGGAATTGCGCCCGCTCACCGGCCGTGACGATGCGGTGCGGCACTATCTCGATCAACAGACCGAGAGCGCCCAGATGCTTGATGACATCAGCCGTTTTCTCAACGACTGGCTACCACGCTACGAAAAAAACGATCGCACCTACATGACCGTGGCGATCGGCTGTACCGGCGGTCAGCACCGCTCGGTGTATATGGTGGAAGCGCTGGTGCAACGCCTCAGTAACGCGGGAATGGAAGTGCAATGCCGGCATCTGGAGCTGAACCGCTAATGGCTGTGGCAGAGCTGACGGTGATCAACCGGCTTGGCCTGCACGCCCGTGCCGCCGCCAAGGTGGTTGCCGTTGCCAGCCGTCACGATGCCAGCATCAAGGTACGCAAGGACGGCCGCGAAGTGGATGCCCGCAATATCATGGCACTGCTGATGCTGGCCGCTGCCAAGGGCAGCACCGTGGAAGTGGAAGCCAGTGGCCCCCAGGCGGATGAAGCGCTGGCCGAAATCAGCGAGCTGTTCGCCCGCCGTTTCGACGAAGAAGACTGATCACCCGGCGCCGGCCACGCGAATATTGCCGATCAGCAACGAGCCACAGTGAATATTGCCGCGATCATCGACATCCGTGCCGGCACCCTGCACGGCAGCAAAGATCTCACGCAGATGGCCAGCAATGGTGAACTCCTCCAGCGGCGCTGTGATCACGCCATTTTCGACCATAAATCCGGCCGCGCCGCGACTGTAATCACCGCTGACGATATTCACGCCCGGCCCCATCACTTCGGTAATCAGAATCCCTCGGCCCATTTTCTTCAGCAGCGCCGGCAGGTCTTCGCCGCTGTGATCGATGCTCAGGTTACGCGGGCCGCCGCCATTACCGGTCGGCGCCAGCTGTAGCCGGCGAGCGGCATACAGCCCCAGCGCATAACCCTTCAGCACCCCGTCACGAACAAAATCCTGGGCCCTGGTCGGCAAACCATCCGAATCCCAGGCTGCCGAGCCGGTCATGCCGGGAACATGCGGCTGTTCGTGAATGCGCACCCAGGACGGAAACAGGGTTTCGCCAGCGGCGTCCTTCAGAAATGAGGAATTGCGATACAGGGCACCACCGCTGATTGCCGAAGCGAAATGACTGAGCAGGGTGGCCGCCGTGCGCGGCGAAAACAGCACCGGCATATCCCCGGTGGCCGGCCGGGTGGCGCCGAGCCGGGCCAGCGTTCTGCGCCGGGCTTCGTCACCGATGGCTTCGGCGCTTTGCAGCCGGGCCGCATCGCGGCGGCTGTCGTACCAGTAATCGCGCTGCATGGCGCCGTCCTGCTCCGCCACCAGTACGCAGGAGCGGCTGTGATGACTGGACGGGTAACCGGCCATGAAGCCGCGGGAGGTGGCATAGACCCGCAGTGAACTGCCACTGCTGAGGGATGCACCTTCGGAATTGACGATACGCGGATCCGCCCGGCCGACACGCTCACAGGCACGGGCCTGCTCGATGGCGTCGGCCGGTGACAGCTGCCACGGGTGGTACAGATCAAGGTCGGGGAAGTCGCGGGCCAGCTGGCTCTCGTCGGCCAGACCGGCGCAGGGATCAGCGCCGGTATGGCGGGCAATGGCGCAGGCCGCGGCGACGGTTGCGCGAATGCTGTCATTGGAATCGTCACTACTGCTGGCGGTGCCCTTCTGCTGACCGATATAGACGGTGACCGAAATGCCGCGGTCGCGATGGAACTCCAGGGTCTCCACCTCGTCCATGCGCACCGACACCGACAGGCCCTGGCTGACGCTGATGCCGACCTCGGCATCGCTGGCGCCGGCCTTTTTCGCCTCCTCCAGCACCCGACTGGCGCGTTCCTGCAGATTTTGCAGCGCGCCTGGATCGAGCGGGCGCTGTACAATGTCGTGGTCAGTCATCAAAACCTCAGGGCGGGAGTCACGGTGGAGCAGTATAGCGACGACGAATTGCCGAGCAAAACCGAACTCAAGAAGGAAATGGAGCAGCTGCAGGAGTATGGCCTGCAGCTGATGGCACTGAAGCCGGCGGATCTTGCCCGTTTACCACTGAATGGTGCGCTACTGCGCGCCATTGAAGAGGCGCGCCGGATCAGTGCTCACGAAGCACGCCGTCGCCACGCCCAGTATGTCGGCAAGCTGATGCGCGACGAGGAAAGCCAGCGGGTGATCCCGGCACTGATGGAAATGAAGAACCCTCAGCGCCAGCGCTGGCTGCAGGACTGGCAGGAACGTCTGGTGGAACTGCCAGACGCCAAAGCGGCCGATGTACTGGTGGATGAAATGGTGGCGCGTTATATCGATGCCGACCGGCAGACACTGCGCAATCTGTGCCGTAATGTGCTCGGCGCCAGAGTCGATCGTGACGCCGGGCAGGCGGCGCAGGAAAAATATCGGCGTGAGCGGAAAAAGTTGTCCGAGTACCTGAACAATCTGGAGCGCACCTGCCTGATGTAATGCTCAGGCGGTGCCGCCGACGGTCAGCGCATCCACGCGCAGGGTCGGCTGGCCGACACCAACCGGCACCGATTGGCCATCCTTGCCACACACGCCGATACCGCTATCCAACGCCAGATCATTGCCGACCATACTGATTTTCTGCATCACTTCGGCACCACTGCCGATCAGCGTCGCGCCTTTCACCGGGGCGACAATTTTACCCTTTTCAACCAGGTAGGCTTCGCTGGTGGAAAACACAAACCGCCCGGAAGTGATATCGACTGAGCCACCACCCATGTTGACCGCATAAATACCGCGATCCAGCGAAGCGATGATTTCCTCCGGATCATGTTTACCCGGCAGCATGTAGGTATTGGTCATACGCGGCATCGGCAGGTGCGCGAAGGATTCACGCCGGCCGTTTCCGGTCGGTGTCACGCCCATCAGCCGCGCATTCATCTTGTCCTGCATGTAGCCAACCAGTTTGCCGTTTTCAATCAGCGTAGTGCAGCTGGTCGGAGTGCCTTCATCATCAATATTCAACGAGCCACGACGCTCCGGCAGGGTGCCATCGTCAACAACAGTGCACACCGACGACGCCACCTGCTCGCCCATGCGGCGGGCGAACATCGAAGTACCCTTGCGATTGAAATCACCCTCGAGGCCGTGACCGACTGCTTCATGCAGCAACACACCGGGCCAGCCCGGACCCAGTACCACCGGCATGCTACCAGCGGGCGCGGCAATCGCTTCAAGGTTCACCAGCGCCTGACGCACGGCATCGCGCACCCATTGCTCGGCGCGGCCGGATTCCGCCAGCCAGTCAAACCCGAGACGGCCACCACCACCGGCGCTGCCACGCTCGCGCCGGCCATTGCGTGCGGCAATCACCGATACATTCAGTCGCACCAGCGGCCGCACATCCGCGGCCAGCGTGCCGTCACTGGCCGCCACCAGTACGCTGTCATGCACCGCACTGAGGCTGACCGTCACTTCGCTGACGCTGGAATCAAGCGAGCGCGCCAGTTGATCAAGTTGTTGCAGAAAGCTGACCTTGCGCGCTGACTCCCACTGGGTAATCGGGTTGTGGCCGTGATACAGCGCACCATGGTGACTGGCGCCCAGACGCAAACGCTTGCCATCGACACCCTGACGGACAATGGCGCGGGCAGCGCCCATGGCATCGCGGAGACTCGGTGCTGACAGATCATCACTGTAGGCAAAGCCGGTTTTGTCGCCGCTTACCACTCGGGCGCCAACACCGTGTTCCAGATTGTAGGAAGCTTCCCGAACAATGCCGTTTTCCAGCGCCCAGGATTCATGTTCGCTGTGCTGGAAGTACAGATCAGCATAATCGACACCGGGACCACTGATGTCGCCGAGCAAGGTGGCAAGCAGGTCGGCATCGAGGCCGGCAGGGTGCAGCAGGGTTGCACTGGCAATTTTAAGGCGGTCCGGGTTGAGCAGATCAGAATTCACGTAAATCATCCCCAAGGCTGACTTGAAGTCGCTGGTGATCGTGGACCGGCAGGCGCCGGCGAATATCGTGCAGTGTGTCCATATTCAGCTCCGTCATCAGCACGCCGCTGTCGCCGCCGAGGCTGGTCACGACCTGGCCCCAGGGATCCACCAGCATACTGTGGCCATGACTCTGCCGGGTGGCGCTGTGCCAGCCGCACTGATTGACGCCAAGCACATAGCAACCGTTTTCCACCGCGCGAGCGCGTAACAGTAATTCCCAGTGCGCACGGCCAGTGGTTTCGGTAAACGCACTCGGATAGATCAACAGCTCGGCACCGCGATCACGCAGGCGTTGGGCAAGGCGCGGAAAGCGCAGGTCATAACAGATCATCAGGCCAGTGCTGATGCCATTGATGTCGGCCAGCACTACCGCATTACCCGGTTCAAACTGTGCTGATTCAGTATAGCGACCATGCGCATCACCGACGTCAACGTCAAACAGATGCAACTTGTCGTAACGGGCAACCTGCTGCCCCTGCGGCGAAAATACCAGTTGCGCGGCTCGCACCCGTGGCGCTGGCACGGCACTGCCATCCATACGGGTTGCCAGCGGCACACTGCCGGCAATCAGCCAGACCTCCAGTCGGCGTGCGGTGTCCGCCAGCCAGCCAAGCAATTGCTCAGTGTGCTGCTCGGCCATGGCGCGATAATCGCCGCCCTGACTGAACACATTTTCCGGTAGCACCAGCACATCCGGCGCCATGAACTGAACCTGATCGAGCATGGCTTCAAGGCTGGCGAGGTTGCTGCCCCAATCGGCCACTGCACAATACTGAATGCCAGCAATTTTCATTCGCTGCGCCTGCGCTCGAACATACCCTGTACTTCCTCTACTTTCGGTTCATCCCAGCTACCGGTAACGCGATAGCCCAGCGAGGTCATTTTTTCCAGCCGGTCGCCCCACAGCCGCTCCACCACAAAAATGCCAGCACAAGCGGCCGGACCGGCAAGGCAACCAACATAAAGATTGGAGGACACCGGCAGCGTCACCTCCATGTAGTGATCCAGCGTTTCCGCCTCGATATCCATTTCACCGCGCAAACGCAGCTCCGCCGAGGGCGACTTGATTTGCAGATTACTGGTAGAAACCAGACTGCCATCGATGTTGAAATCGCCGCTGATTTCCTCGAATGACAGCCCCTTCTTGTACAGGTCGGTAAAATCCAGACGCAGGCGACGACTGACGGTGGTGATGTTGAAGACGCCGAGCACCCGCAGCGCCGACGTTTTCGAATCGGTCTTCGGAAACCGACCCGGACCAATTGCCACTGACGCCTGGCCCTGCAGGCTCAGGTAATCCATGTCGGTGGGCATGCCCGGCCAGTTGACGTCAAGCACCGCGCGGGCATCATCGCTTTCGATAAACGGCTCAAGCTGCCATTGGCGCAAGCTGCGGGCCAGATTCCTGCTGTCGAGACTACCGATAAACTGGCTGTGATCCTGCTTGCCCTGTCTGGTCCAGAGCAGCCGGCCGCGAATCGCCGTGCTGCGCCAAAGTGCATCCATCTCTTCCAGAGCCACACCGTTACCAAGCGGACGCAGAGCCAACTGCCAACGCCCCATGTCCTGCTCATCGAGGATGAGCGAATCAATCTTCACATCCATTACCGGCACGGAAAGTGGTGACAGCCCCGAAGACGAGGAAGACGGTGCGCTAACCAGCACGGCGCGATCGGCAACCAGCACCATAGGTGCCTCACCTCGCTGGCGATAACCATCCGGCACTTCAAGCGTGCCGGCCAGTGCCGCAGCTTCAACCGCCACGCGCCAGCTGCCGTCCTGTGGCTGACCGACGACCTGAACATCCGTCACCGGGTAGCCGAACAGGTCAAGGCGGCCAATGTCCAGATTCACTGCCGGCCAGTCACCGCTGCCGCCGATGCCACTGCCACTGCCCAGCTCGTCGGTCCAGTCTGCCAGCACCAGCGATGGCAGCCGGCCCTCTATGCTCAGGCCCTCCCGCGCGGGCCGCAGCGCGGCACCGCCGCCCAGACGGATACGGCCGGACTGCAGCTCGCCTTCATCCAGTAGCACTCTCGCGGACAGCCAGTTCTGATAGCGCACCGCCAGATCTGTCCCCTCGTCGCTGCCGGTCAGTTCGATTTTCAGGGGCGCTGCCTTGCCGGCCGTCTTACCCAGCGGCGCCGGCAGCGCCACCACCAGATCTTCCATGGTGGACTCGGCCCGCATGGTCAAGTTGCCAGCCTGACGCCAGGGCAGCGCCAGTTCAGCAACATAGCCAAAGGCGCCGCTGGCAGGCTTCAGCCAGTCCAGCTGCAGCCAGTTGCGTACCGTCTTCATATCGGTATTACCCTGCCAGTTGACTCGAGTCACTCCGGCATTGGTGGCGACGCTACCGGTCACTGGCTGATCGAACAGGCGGGCACTGAACGCTGGCAGCGTCATGCCCTGATCCAGATCGAAGAAAAACCCGGTGTTCAGGTCAGTAACAGCAAGCCGGCGTGCCTCGGAAGTCGCTGCCGCACCCGCCAGCTCACCGCTGGCCCGCACCATCGCACCGGGCTGCCCTGCTGCCAGCGGCCAGTGCAGTAGCACATGGCCCTGATACTCGCCGGCACTGATCTGCCAGTCGCTGACCTCTGCCGGCATTTGCGCCGCCAGCGGCGTACCCTGCAGCAAGGTGCCGATGCTTTGTGCCGGGCCAGTAAGCTTTCCGGAAACAATAAGCCGGGGCACTTCATCATCCTGACGTGAAGGAATATCAACGCTGCCGGCACGCAGAGTCGAACCGATCAACTCGGCACTGACATCCCGGCCACTGATATGTCGGCCGTTGATCAAAACCCTTGCGCTGACGTTGGTCAGCAAAGGCCATTCCGGCAGGAATCGCAGAGTCAGGTCATCGCCGGCATATAACATCTGCAATGTCCGGTCCTGCTGCCGGGCCGGATCAATCACCACCGGCCCTTCATGCAAAAACAGTCCGGTATCTAACGTGCCGCCTACAAAAGCATTGTCCAGCCAGCTGGCTGCCGCCGGAGATAATTTGGCACGGGGAATATAGTTGGATGCCGCCAGTGCCCTGCCCTCTGTCAGCGATGCAATCAACGTCAGTTCCGGGACCTGTTCACGACGCCAGCGCAGACCGGCCAGCAACCTCGCCCTGGCATCCGGGTTGACGACCTGCAGCCAGCCGGTGTGGACATCAAGTTGCTCACCGTCGTAGCGCCAGCGGAACACCCCGTCCAGTGCCCCCGACAACGGTTGACGAAATTGCTCCGGCAGGTTGAGGGTTAACGATGGACTCTCGATCCGGCCGAATCCGCCGTCGGCACCACCATTAATCCAGCCGCTCAGACCACTCACACCAGGGCGACGGTCTTCGGCCTTGAGGGAAACATTTTCAAATCGGGTCGACACTGCACCGAGGCTGCGTTCCTCGCCTCGCAGTGACAGACGCCGCAGCATCCCGGTTGGCTGCAGTGCTTCCAGCCGCGCACTGAGCGACAACCACTGGTGGTCATCACGCCAGGGGATCCGTAGCAACAGACTGGTGAACGGGGCCAGATCAACATCGTGGAATGCCACCTGCCAGTCCTGTTTGGCCTCCACATTCCAACCCAGAGTGACGGCTCCCGGCTGCCACTGGCCCTGCTGATCAGCCAGCAGCAGCTGACCGACTTCAAGCTGATAGCCGCCATTGACAGATTCCAGCACAGCATCGGCTTCAAGCCGGGTAAATGACCAGGGCTCGGCTAATGGCGCACCACTGAGCGTCAACCCGTCAATGCGGCTGCGCAGCGCGCCTTTGTGAACATCGCCGCGACGAATATCGAACCAACCCTTTACGGCACCAGTCAGTTGCTGCGGCCGCAAATCGAAAGGCCAGTGCGGCAGCAACCAGGGTTCGACGCCGTTCAGATCAACACTGACGTAGCCGCGGGCGTCGATTTCACCGCGATGATATGCATCTCCACGCAAATCAAGACGGATATCGAGATCAATCTCATCGGCTGCGGTTCGTGCCACCAGCGCCAGACGATGACGTTCGCCAGAACTGAGCATGGCCATGCTGATATTGGCAACTTCAAGCTCCGGCATTCCGGCCATCGCCAGCGTGCCATGAATATTCTCGATCTGGATTCGCTTCTGCCGATAGAGAATGGCAAGCAAGCTCTCGATCGGCGGCCGCGCGGACGCTGACTGACTGCCCAATGCCTCGATGCCATGCAGACTGACGCGACCTTCTTCATCGACGTTAATACGGACTTCAATGCCGCGGATCAGCAATGAACGGGCTCGCAAAGTGCGCTGCAGCAAACTGGGCAGCACATCCACGGTCAACTCCACACGCTCCAGCGTGAGGCCGGGGCGAGCCGGGTCAACACCGGGCAGACGAACATCCTCGAAAACAAACACCGGACTGAGACCGGACATGTGCCCGGACAGCTGACCAATCTCCAGAGGCGTCTGGATACGCGACTCAACCAGTGCCTCAAGATCCCCACGCCAGGCTGGCAACATTGCCAGCAGCTGTTTCGCTACTACCACCCAGATCGCCAGCAACAGTATGCCGCTGGCAACGAACCACCAGAGGCGTTGCCGTAGCCAGTCTGCCGAATGACGGCGCCAACTGATGATCCGAACCGGTTTCACTGGTGGCCGCTACCTCGTTTGCCAAATTCCGACGCCAGCCTGCCGCAGCAGCCGACCCGTTTCCGCCAGCGGCAATCCCACTACACCGCTGTAACTGCCAGAAATCTGTTCAACAAATACGGCGGCAAAACCCTGAACAGCATAGCTGCCGGCTTTGTCCATGGGCTCACCGCTTGCCACGTAGCGATCAATATCGGCGGCGGACAGGGTGGCGAATCGAACCAGCGTGTCGCTGACCTCAGTGTTCTCGCCTCCGGCAGTGATCACTGTGACCGCAGATAGCACCCTGTGTTCGCGGCCGGACAGCTCGGCGAGCATGGCGCAGGCCTCGGCCTGATCGGACGGTTTGCCAAGAATGCGCCCACCCAGCACCACGGCGGTGTCGGCACCGAGCACTGCCGCCTGCGGGTGCTGCTCTGCAGACAGCCCGGCCCAGCCTGCTCTGGCCTTGGCAGCTGCCAGCCGGGTGACATAAGCAAGCGGCTTTTCACCGGCCAGCGGCCGTTCATCAATGTCCGGCGGAGGTAACAGACTGGCATGGACACCAATGGATGCCAGTAGCTGAGCACGACGTGGTGAGGCAGAGGCAAGCCAGAGCTGGCGCATGTCAGCGCACCAGAAAACGCTGCCGGACTCCGCGCAGCAGGACATAGACCGGTCGCCACAGCAGCGCGCTGGCGACGGCGGCCAGCTGCATCAGTAGCGGGCTGTACTGCGCCCGGCCGGCAGCGTCCTGAACCAGATAGGACACCATCACCGAGACACCGACCAGCAGAAAAATCACCAGGCTCTGCTGCAGCGGCGGGAAAACCCGGAGCCGCTTGTGAGTCGCCTGCGCCAGCCAGGCCACCAGAGCAAAGGCCAGTGCATGCTGACCGAGTACCGCGCCGACCAGAACATCCTGAAACAGGCCAGCGAAAAAGCCCCAGAACACACCGATTCTGTAGGGCAGCGCGATCACCCAGTAGATCAGCACCAGCACCAGCCACTCCGGTCGGAGCAGGCTGATTTTGTCAGGCCAGGGCAACATCGATACCCAGGCGGCCAGCGCCAGGGTCAGCAGGATAATGCCGGTGCCGGCCGGCTTCAGGTCACGGGCCATCGACATCACTCCCCGATTCCCCAATCTCGCCCTGACGACCTTCCACCAGCAGCACGTGGCTGGCGCGATCAATCCAGGCCGCTGGCCTTGCCTCCACCGTCACGAACGGCTGGCCGGGTTCATGGGTTATGGCCGTTACCGTGGCGGCGGGATAGCCGGCCGGATAGCGACGGCCGAGGCCGGTGCTGACCAGCAGATCGCCTTCGGCAATATCAGCGCTGTCTGGCACATAAAGCAGATGCAGTCGGTCCGGGTGACCGGTACCGGCGAGAATGGAGCGCACACCGCTGCGGTTAACCTTGACGGAGAGGGCGTGGGTGGCATCGGTAATCAGCAGAGCACGCGAGGTGTAAGGACCCACTTCCACCAACTGACCAATCAGGCCGTGCGCATCCAGCACCGCCTGACCTTTGAACAGACCATCACCAACCCCTTTATTGATGATGATTTCATGCCGATTCGGGTCCGGTTCGACACCGATAATTTCCGCCACCAGCACCCGGGCATCAAGATTGGCGGAGGAGTTCAGCAGTTCGCGCAAGCGGACATTTTCCGCCTCCAGCACCGCCAGACGCTGGGAGCGTTGCTCCAGCACCAGCAGTTGCCGCTGCAGCCGCTCGTTGTCCTCACGCAGCTCGCTTCGGGAGCGGGCCTGGCTTTGCAGCCCGGACAGCACACTGCCCGGGAGGTTCGCCAGATAATGGACAACGCCGGTCAGATAGCTGATCGGATAGCGCACGGAATCGCCCCATGGGCTGCGCTGGTCAAGCAGGATCAGCAGCGTCGACAACACGATCGCCGCCAGCAGGCGGTAACCGGAATGGCCACTGTTGTCAGAGAACAGACCGGCGATGACAGGCCTCCGCAGACGCCGGGCGGGCGCCCGGTCAGATACTGGTAATCAGATCGAGACCACGGGTATCCATGATCTCCAGAGCCTTGCCGCCGCCACGAGCGACGCACGTCAGCGGGTCATCGGCAACAATCACCGACAAACCGGTTTCCTCGGACAGCAGCTTGTCGATGTCGCGCAGCAAAGCGCCGCCACCGGTCAGCACCATGCCGCTATCAGCGATATCCGAGGCCAGTTCCGGCGGCGACGCTTCAAGGGCGTTCTTCACACCATTGACGATGGCCGTCAGCGGCTCACGCAGCGCCTCAAGAATTTCCTCGCTGTTCAGGGTGAACTGGCGCGGCACCCCCTCGGCAAGGTTACGGCCACGGACATCGATCTCAAGCAGCTCGCCACCCGGGAAGGCACAGCCGATTTCCTGTTTGATGCGCTCGGCGGTGGATTCACCGATCAGGCTGCCGTATTCCTTGCGGACGAACGAGACAATGGCCTCATCGAACTTGTCGCCGCCGATCCGCAGGGACTGGGAGTAGACAATGCCGTTCAGGGAGATGATGGCGATCTCGGTGGTGCCACCGCCGATATCCACCACCATGGAGCCGCGCGCCTCTTCCACCGGCAGGCCGGCACCGATGGCTGCTGCCATCGGCTCTTCAATCAGATATACCTCACGGGCACCGGCGCCGTAGGCAGAATCAAGAATCGCCTTGCGCTCCACCTGTGTGGACTGGCACGGCACACAGACCAGCACCCGCGGTGCCGGCGGGAAAAAGCCGGTTTCATGCACTTTCTTGATGAAGTACTGGAGCATCTTCTCGGTGACTTCGAAGTCGGCGATGACGCCATCCTTCATCGGCCGGATCGCGGTGATGTTGCCCGGGGTACGGCCAAGCATGCGTTTTGCCTCGGTACCGACGGCGGCCACGCTCTTCTGCGCGCCCTGGTGACGGATCGCCACCACCGAGGGCTCGTCCAGCACAATGCCGCGACCACGGACATAAATAAGGGTATTGGCGGTACCAAGGTCGATCGACAGATCGGTGGAGAACATCCCGCGGATGCGCTTGAAGAAGGACATGACTGGGCAGATTCCTGAATTTTTCCGGAGAAAGACGGGGGGTCCCGCCACAATCGGGCAACTCTAGCAATGGCATGGGGTTTCGGCAAGCAAGCTGCGGGCGAAGGGGTGCCGGCCAGATCACAGATATGGTAGTTTTGCCGCCTTTCCCGACCCTGCCGGAGACCTTCCGATGGCAATCGACCAGGACACCGTAATGAAGGTGGCCCATCTGGCCCGCCTGCATGTCAGCAGCGAGCAGAGCGCCGCCCTCGCCGGCCGCCTCAGCGACATCCTCAATATGGTCGACGAGCTGGCCAGTGCCGATGTTGATCAGATCGCGCCGCTGGCGCACCCGCTCGATGTCAGCCAGCCGCTGCGCGCCGACATTGCCGAGCCGGCCGACCTGCGTGATCGCGTACTGCCGCTGGCAGCCGCCAGCGAAGGCGGCTGCTTCCTCGTTCCCCGGGTGATCGAATGAGCCTGCATCAACATACCCTGACCGAACTCAAGACCCTGCTTGATGGCGGCGATATTTCGTCACGCGAGCTGACCGATTATTTTCTTGCCCGCATTGAACGCTTCGACGGCGAGCTGAACAGCTTTGTCACCGTCACCGCCGAGCAGGCCCGTAGCGAAGCCGATGCTGCCGACGTGCTGCGCGGTAAAGGCGAGGCCGGTTTGCTGAATGGTTTGCCGATCGCCCATAAAGATATTTTCTGCACCAATGGCGTTCGCACTTCCTGCGGTTCGCGCATGCTGGATAATTTTATTTCGCCCTATGACGCCACGGTGGTGAAAAAAATGCGTGCTGCCGGGGCCGTCATGCTTGGCAAAACCAATATGGACGAGTTCGCCATGGGCTCGTCGAATGAAACCAGTTTTTATGGTCCGGTAAAAAACCCATGGGATTTATCCCGTGTGCCGGGTGGTTCGTCCGGTGGCTCAGCCGCTGCTGTTGCCGCACGCCTCGCTCCTGCCGCCACCGGCACGGACACCGGCGGTTCGATTCGGCAACCGGCGGCATTGACGGGTATTACCGGGTTAAAACCAACCTATGGCACGGTATCGCGCTGGGGCATGATCGCTTTTGCTTCAAGCCTTGATCAGGCCGGCCCCATGGCGCAAAGCGCAGCGGATTGTGCCCTGCTTCTGCAATCCATGGTCGGCCATGACGACAAGGATTCCACCAGCCTGAATCGTCCGGTGGATAATTATCTGGCCGATCTCGACAAACCACTGGCCGGACTGACCGTCGGTTTGCCGGAAGAATTCTTCCCGGCCTCGCTGGATGCCCGCATTGCTGAACTCACTCGCGAAACCGCACGCGAACTGGAGCGCCAGGGCGCCAAAGTTGTGAGCGTATCGCTACCCAGCGTAAAACTTTCCGTGCCGGCGTATTACGTCATCGCGCCAGCAGAAGCATCGTCAAACCTGTCACGTTTTGATGGCGTTCGCTATGGTTATCGCTGTCAGGATCCGGTCGATCTGATGGATCTTTACAAGCGCTCGCGCAGCGAAGGCTTTGGTGATGAAGTGCAACGCCGCATTCTGGTTGGCACCTATGCGCTGTCACATGGCTATTACGACGCCTACTACCTGCGCGCGCAGAAGGTACGCCGACTGATTAGCGATGATTTTGCCCGCGCCTTTGAAAAGGCCGATGTCATTCTTGGCCCGACCTCGCCGGAAGTGGCTTTCCCGCTGGGCGCGAAAAAAGATGACCCGGTCACCATGTACATGGCTGACGTATTCACCATCGCCGTGAATCTGGCTGGCCTGCCGGCCCTGTCGATGCCGGCCGGCATGATCGACGGCCTGCCCGCCGGCGTGCAGCTGGTTGGCAACTATTTCCGTGAAGGACAGATTCTGAACGTGGCCCATCGTTATCAGCAGGCCACCGACTGGCACCGTCAGGCGCCGGCCTTCGGAGGTGAGCAATGAGCGCCTGGGAAACCGTTATCGGCCTGGAAATTCACGTTCAGCTGGCTACCAAAACCAAGATTTTCTCTGCCGCCAGCACCGCCTTTGGCGCCGAGCCGAACAGTCATGCGTCGCTGGTCGACCTCGCCCTGCCTGGCACCCTGCCGGTGCTGAACCGCGAAGCGGTAAATATGGCAGTGAAGTTTGGCCTCGCCGTGGGCGCCGAAATCAACCGCCGCTCGGTGTTCGAGCGCAAGAATTACTTCTACCCGGATTTGCCCAAGGGCTACCAGACCACCCAGCTGGCCGAGCCGATTGTCGGCACCGGCAGCATGGAAGTGGTGCTGGATGATGGCAGCCGCAAGACCGTGCGTATTCATCACGCCCATCTGGAAGAAGACGCCGGTAAATCACTGCACGAAGATTTTCATGGCATGACCGGCATTGATCTCAATCGTGCCGGCACACCACTGATCGAGGTGGTCACCGAGCCGGACATGCGCAGCGCCGAGGAAGCGGTAGCGTTTGCCCGCGCACTGCACAGCCTGGTGACGGCCATTGGCGTCTGTGACGGCGACATGTCACAGGGCTCGCTACGTTTTGACGTCAACGTCTCGGTCCGTCGCAAAGGTGAAGAAAAACTCGGCACCCGCACCGAGACCAAGAATCTGAACTCGTTCCGCTTTATGGAAATGGCGATTCGCAAAGAAGTCGAACGACAGATCGATATTCTCGAAGACGGCGGCAGCATCACTCAGGAAACCCGCCTGTTCAATGGCGATACCGGCGTGTCCCGAGCTATGCGCAGCAAGGAAGACGCCAACGATTACCGCTACTTCCCGTGCCCGGATCTGTTACCGGTTATGCTCAGCGAAGAGCAGATTATCGAGCTGAAAAACAGCCTGCCTGAGCTGCCGGCACAGCGCCTCGTTCGCTTTGTCGAGCAGTTCGGTTTGTCTGATTACGATGCCCGCATACTGTCATCCGATCTTGCCACCAGCGATTATTTTGAAGCAGTGGTAAAGCTGAGCGGCGACGCCAAACTGGCTGCGAACTGGATCATGGGTGAGCTGGCTGCGAAACTGAATGCCGAGGAAAAGGCCATTGCTGCCTGTCCGGTCTCTGCCGAGCATCTGGCCGAGCTGATCGCCCGGCTGAAGGACAACACCATTAGTTCGAAAATCGCCAAGCAGGTATTCGAAGGCTGCTGGAACGGCGAAGGCAGCCCGGACCAGATTATTGAAGCACGCGGCCTGAAGCAGGTTTCGGATAGCGGCGCCCTGCAGAAAATGGTCGACCAGATCATCGCCGACAATGCTGCGCAGGCTGAGGCCTATCGCGCCGCCGATGAGGGCAAGCGTAAAAAAATGTTTGGCTTCTTCGTTGGTCAGGCAATGAAAGCCTCACAGGGCAAGGCCAATCCGCAACAGCTCAATGAGCTGCTGCAAAAGGCACTGGAAGGCTGAACGGCGGGAGCATGATTATGGAAACGCTGCGCAATCGGGTTACGGTGGAGTTTCGTCAGCATTTGGCGATTGTCAGCCTCAGCCGTGAAGAAAAGTATAACGGCCTTGATCTGGACATGATGTATGCCCTGATTGACGCCGCGAAGCTGATTCGTCGCCAGCGCGACGTTCGCGCCGTGATTCTGCGTGGAGATGGCAAGGCGTTCTGCGCCGGTCTCGACTTTGCCACGGTGATGCGCAAACCGGCGGGCATTCTCCTTGCTTTTCTGCCCTGGCTGCGCAAGGACAATGTGTTCCAGCGCATGTGTCTGGTCTGGCGCGATCTGCCAGTGCCGGTGATTGCGGTCACGCACGGCTACTGCTTCGGCGGTGGCATGCAGCTGGCGCTGGCCTGTGATTTCCGTTTCAGCACCCCGGACTGCCAGTTCTCCATTATGGAAATCCAGTGGGGCCTGATTCCGGACATGAGTGCCTCCGTCACCCTGCGCGAGCTGGTGGCCGCCGATGTCGCCATGGAACTGACCATGACTGGCCGCAAATTCGATGCCAGTGAAGCAAAGTCCCTCGGCCTGATCAGCGCTGTTGCCACCGATCCAATGCCAGCGGCGGAAGCACTTGCAGCTCAGATTGCAGAGCGGTCCCCGCATGCTATCAGCGCCGCCAAGCGGCTGTTCCGCAGCACCGGGCAAAGCAGTGAGCGTGGTGCACTGGCACGCGAGCGGCGACTGCAATTGGCATTATTGCTCGGCGGCAACCAGCGCGAAGCCATGCGTGCCAACTTCGAGAAACGCCCCCCGGTATTCCGGCCCCGCTAGGCAACACCACCACAACAGAGTGTGATCTGCTGCTCCTGTGCCAACCCCGGAACGCGACCTGGTCGTCTGTCCCGGTTTCGGTATTTCGGTCATACTCCCTGGCATTCCCCCGTTACGGAGCCTGATAGCTGATGATATCGCTCGCCGAACCGACCCCGGGTTTCTCCGCCCTGATGCGCCAGTACAAACGGCAGGTAGATGAACTGCTGAACCGCCTGTCATTGCCATCGGAACCGGTATCCCTGAAGGCCAGCGACAACCTGCTCAGTGCCGGCATGATTGCCGGCAAGACCTATCTGGTAAAAACCGGCATGGTCGGCGTCAAATCCATGGGGCGGCGGCTGTTCACCTGGGATGAAGGCGACCTGATCCTGCCCGACGCTGCCCCCGATGCTCCGGACAGTCTCGCTTACATCGCCGAAGCACCGGTCATGCTGCAATGTTATGACACTCTGACCCTGGTAAGAGCCGCGCTCTCCGACGCCGAAAGCGCAAGAATGTGGACTCGCATGCTGATGACCCAGCAATCCATTTTGATGCGATTGCTGGCCTCCCAGTCTGACACCGAAACCCAGACCACACCGGGCTTTGCCTATTACCAACCCGGAGACGTCATCATCGAGCAGGGTGACCGCCCGGATTATGTCTTCAGCCTGTTTGAGGGCTCCGCCGACGTAATCGTCGACCATGTTGTGGTGGGCGAAGTTGGCGAAGGAGAAGTACTGGGGGCACTGGCGGTCCTGACCCACTCGCCACGGTCGGCCACGGTACGTGCACGCACTCGCTGCTCTGTGGTCAAGGTGCCGAAAGATCAGTTCAAAACCCTGATCCGAAGCAACCCGACCATGATTCACGGCCTGATGACCGACATGGCAAAGCAGATCAAGAAACTGAATGACAAGGTCGTGCAGCTTTCCGGGCAGGGTGTATCGTAAGAGAGCGGTGTCGGCTCAGGCTGACCGGCGCAGTACAAACCAGATCAGCGCGCCCGCGCCACTGAAGGCGAACAGCAGCAGCATCACGGTAATCCACAGCCCCCAGCGGATCGGCTTGCCGGATGACTCAGCCGCCGGTGCAGCAGCCGGCTTCGCGGCGCGCGCTGCATCACGCACATCCTTATCGGTAATGGCCTTCATCCCCGGATGGGTATCGTCCTCACTGGGCGCCGAAACATCCACCACCGGCACCGGCTGACCGGTCCACTCACAGATAATCTCACGCCTCCGCCGCCGGAACTCGGCCGGCCCAATCGCCGCGTTGGCAAATGACTCCGTTAACGCCAGCAGATCCTGATTCAGTTTTTCGCCGGTTGCGTTCATGCGCCCCCCGCCTCGATGACAATCACCGACACGTTATCGCGCGCACCATTTTGAATGGCTTGATCAATCAGTGACTGAGCGGAGTCTGAAACCGGTCCCCGCGCCAGCGTAGCGGCAATCGCCTCTTTGGACAGCTCGTTATGAAGACCGTCACTACAGAGCAGATAGCGGTCCCCAGGGCGGACATCAAACATCACCACATCCACCACCAGAGCGGCTGCGCCACCCACGGCGCGGGTAATCACGTTGGAATTGGGGTGGGCATCGGCCTCGGCCTCACTCAACACACCGGCATCGACCAGACGCTGGACCTGACTGTGGTCACGGGACAAGGTTTCGAGGTTGCCATCACGCAAGCGATAGAGACGGGAATCACCGGCCCAGACACAGGCACCGTAGCCATCAGCACCGAGCATGGAGACCACCGTTGATCCCATGGTCCTGCCAGCGTATTCCCGGCCGGCATGGTCACGCATGTTCTGGTTGACGGCGGTCAGGGCATCTTCGACCGCATCGATGAAGAGACTGAAATTATCCGGCCGCTGCACCGACGCCAACGCATCCACCACCATCTTGCTGGCTACGTCTCCGGCCTCATGGCCGCCCATGCCGTCAGCCACCGCCCACAGGGCAATGTCCGGCACGGCAACCACCGCATCTTCATTATGCTTGCGCTTCACACCTTGATCAGTCAGCGCGCAGTACTGCCAGTCCGCCACACATCCCCCGCGGGTTATTAGTCTTCTTCCCTGGCATGAGCCGGCCCGGCCAGCTCCGGGTACGTTGATGCCAAAATCATCAACGCGATAACCTTATCGCACCCTTTGCAACAGCACCACACCTGCCAGCAGACAAATTGCCGCCGGGGCCAATGCCGCCCACATCGGCGACACATCGAACACCAGACTCATGTGGCCAAAGAACTGCTGGCCATAATGAAACAGCAATCCGGCTCCGATACCGGCGGTCAATCGCAGCCCCATACTGACCTGTCGCAGCGGGCCGAAGATAAACGTCACCGCAATCACCACCATGCCGAGTGTGGCCAGCGGCTGAGCCAGTTTCTGCCAGAACGCCAACAGGTACTCCCCGGCATTGATCCCCTGCTGGCTGAGGTAGCTGGCATAATCAAACAGCTTGCTTAGCGCCAGATGCTCCGGCTTGAGAATAATCACCGACAGCACCTCGGGAGTCAGCCCGATCTGCCACTTTCCGGACTCTTCTCGCCAGGTTTCTACCTTTTTGTCCTGCAGCCGGCTGCCACGGACATCCTCCAGCGACCATTCATTATTCTGGTAGATTGCCCGGCCAATGAAACGGGTTTCCACCAGCTCCTGATCCTGATTGATACGGTAGCGGGTGATACCGTGCAGAACACCATTTGGCTCCACCGCACTGATATGAATAAATTCGTCTCCCTCCCGGTGCCAAAGACCGGAAAGGCTGGACAGCGCTTCGCCACCACTTTCCTGCAGCGACCGGTTACTGCGAGCGATCTGTTCGGTATGGGGCACCACGTACTCGGAAATCAACAAACCGGCGAACAACAGTAACAGCGTCGGCCTGAGGACCATCCAGGTGATACGCACAGCCGATACACCTGCGGCACGCATTACCGTCAGCTCGCCACTGTTGGCCAACAGGCCCAGCCCAACCAGTGCACCAAGCAGGATAGCCAGCGGCAGGAAGTCGGAGATACGACGGGGCAATGTGGTCAGAACAAACTGCAGGGCCTGCAGCACCTGATAATCATTGCGCAGCGACTCCAGCTCGTAGACAAAACTGAACAAGCCATCGAGCATCATCAGCAAGGCCAGCATCAGCAGAGTCGGGATCATTACCGCCCGCCAGAGGTATTGGCGTAACAGGGTCATGCGGTCCTCCGGCGACGCCAATCGGTCAGCATGAGGACCAGACGATGCTCATTCAGCAGCAACACAACCAGTAACAGCACCACCAGATGTATCCACACCATACTGTGGTGCCAGTCCAGCTGATCCAACGGAGTTTTTGAAATTCTGCTTCGCATGACCAATAGCAGGCCAACATAAAACAGATAGGTAAGCAGTGCCGGAAACAACCTGTTGAAACGCCCCTGTCTGGGGCTGACCTTGGCCAGCGGCACGGCCGCGATCAGCATCATCGGTACCAGCAACACCAGAGACAGACGCCACTGCAGTTCGGCGCGGACATCAGCCCCCTGCATCGTCAGCAGCTCCATGGTTGGCAGACTTCGAACTTTGGGCGGGCGTGACACCGCACGCTCTTCGCCAATCTTCACCATCGCTTCCTGAAATTCGACTCGCCGGTAGTCCGGGTCGCCCGGCGCGCCCTGATACTGATGACCTTGCTGCAGATGCAAATAGGTAATGCCGTCGCGATCAACAACCTGGCCACGGCCGGCCAGTACCGTCACCAGCATGCCCGGGCCATCCTCCCCGGCGTAGCGGAAATCGGAGATAAAAATATTCTCCAGCGCCTGCTCTTCCCGATTCAGTGACTCGGCATAGGCAGTTCTGGTACCGGACTTGTCACCACGAGAATGGAAACGCCCGGGCGTTAACAGCTCCAGAACAGATCGGCCACGCTGCTCCTCTAACAGTCGCGCCACTTCCGTTTCGCCGTAGGGAGTGACATACAAACCAAACAGACCCACCAGAAAAGTGGTCACCGCCGCCGGCACGGCCATGCCCCGAAGGATACCGCTCTGACCGATCCCGCCTGAGCGCAGTACCGCCATTTCACTGTCCGAGTACATTCGCCCCAAAACCAGCAGCACAGCGATAAATACACTCAGCGGCAGAATCAACTGGAGAAACTCCGGCAACCGGTAGAGCATCACCAGAAACAGCACGTCCGCGGCAATTTCTCCGGTGGCAGCACTGGCGAGGTACTTGATAAAGCGGCCGCTGACCAGCACCATCATCAGCACGATGGTCACCACGATAGTGGTCGTCAGTAACTGCCGATTGATATACCGGTAAAGAATCAAAACCTGTCCCGCCCCTGTCTCAGTGCCGGGCATTGTAACCCAGGAGTTCCCATGGAGTACGCCGTCAGTGGCAAGAACGCGTCTGCCCTGAAAACCGATTGCCTGATTCTGCCGCTGGATGACAAAGCCAGTCTGCTGCCTGCCGACCTGCCGGCTGAGACTGTCAGTCAGATTCGCCAGCTGATCAAGGATGGTGACTTCAATGGCAAACGCGGTCAGACACTGCTGATACACCACCCCGCCGGATTGCCGGCCAGACGGCTGCTGATGCTTGGCAGTGGTGACCTGCCGCTGTCCAGCAGCGCTTTTCTGAAACTGGTAGGCGGCGCAATACAGGCACTCAAGGCTACCGGCAGCCGCAGTATCGCCTGGCAGCTGCACGCGGATATGGTGCGCGATCAGGACCTGATCTGGCAGCTACGTGAAGGAACCCGCGCCGCAGCCGATGCGCTTTACCAGTTTGACGAGTGCCGGAGCAAGCCGTCACCGGCCAACGCGTTGCGCAGCATGACCTTTATCGGCGCCGGCAGCAAAGCTGCCCTGCAGCAAGCCGTGCGCGAAGGTGAAGCCATCGCCGCCGGTGTCACGCTGTGCCGTGATCTCGGCAACCGCCCACCAAACCTCTGTTACCCCGCCTATCTCACCGAGCAGGCACGGGCACTGGCGAAGCAATATCCACAGCTGAAAGTCTCGGTAATTTCGGAGCAGCAGGCAGAAAAACTGGGCATGGGCGCATTCTGTGCCGTCGCCCGCGGCAGTGAGCGTGAAGGCCAGATTATTGTCATGCAGTACAAAGGGGCCAAAGGTGCGCCAGTGGCGCTGGTTGGCAAGGGCATTACCTTCGACACCGGCGGCA
The DNA here is from genome assembly GCA_023146255.1 of Alcanivoracaceae bacterium. Taxonomy (GTDB): domain Bacteria; phylum Pseudomonadota; class Gammaproteobacteria; order Pseudomonadales; family Alcanivoracaceae; genus PGZG01. The sequence goes on along the minus strand of JAGLCJ010000001.1, from coordinate 5,841 downwards.
TTTCGCTGAAACCCGGCGCCGCCATGGATGAAATGAAATATGACATGGGCGGGGCGGCCAGCGTCTTCGGTACCGTCAAAACAGTCTGCGAGCTTGGCCTGCCGATTCACCTTGTGGCGGTGGTGGCGGCTGCAGAAAACATGCCTGACGGACGGGCATCACGCCCCGGCGATATCGTCACCACTCTGTCCGGGCAAACCGTCGAGATCCTCAATACTGATGCCGAGGGACGCCTGGTGCTGTGTGACGCACTGACCTGGGTACAGCAGAAGCACAAGCCCCATACCGTGATCGACATTGCCACGCTGACCGGGGCCTGCGTGGTGGCGCTGGGCAGTCATGCCCAGGCCGTCTTCGCCAACGATCATGAGCTGGCCAAGGCGCTGCTGGATGCCGGCGATGAAACCGCCGATCGCGGCTGGCCCATGCCGCTATGGGACGATTATCAGGAACAGCTGGACAGCCCGTTTGCGGATATGGCCAACATCGGCGGGCCGAAAGCTGGCTCTGTCACCGCTGCCTGCTTCCTGTCCCGGTTCACCAAAGAAGTGAAGTGGGCACACCTTGATATTGCCGGCACCGCCTGGGTCAGTGCTGGCAAACTGAAAGGGGCGACCGGGCGGCCGGTGCCGCTGCTAACCCGCTACCTGATGAATCTGGCCGGCTAGCCCCGGCCGGCCAGATTTGTCGCCAGTGGTAATTCTGGCGCATTCGCGGCAACCTGTGCATCTGTGCCTTTTGGCTGAATGAGTATCCGGCATGACCGACCAGCGCAAGCCTCCTGGCAAAGCCCCGCCTAAAGCCCTGCTTGATGAGTTGAGCTCCATCCACTCATTGCTGGGAGATGGCCACCAGGATGTCCTGCCATCATCACTGCTGGATGACGATGTGCCGCTGCTTGAACCTGCAGACCCGGCTGAAGGGGACGCTCAGGCCCAGAAGTCTCTGTTCGATGCGCCAGGAAAGCCGGCTTCAGATGAAGAGCCGCTGAGGAAAATGCTGGCCGGGCGAGACAATCCTTTCCTGCCGCGGAAGCCGGCAACACCGCAGCCCGCCGTTCCGAAGATCGAACCGGCCCGACCGACGCCATCTCCCGCACCGAATGACGCCGCACTGCGGGCGCTTGTCGATGAAGCCCTGGCCGAGTGGATGCCGAAGATAGAGCGCGATCTGCGCAACCGGCTGATGGAACTACTGCGCAACAAATCCTGATCCACCGGTGGCCAGCAATTCGGCGGCTGCTTCGGTATAATCCCGGGCCTTGTGACAATCGCGACTCCGGGACTTTTCATGGACAAGACCTACCAACCCGACGCCATCGAACGGCGCTGGTACCAGCATTGGGAAAAAGCCGGCTATTTCGCCCCGCAGGGCGATGGCAAACCCTACTGCATCATGATCCCTCCGCCGAACGTCACCGGCTCCCTGCATATGGGACATGGTTTCAATAATGCGGTCATGGATACGCTGATTCGCTACCACCGCATGAAAGGCCAGCGCACGCTTTGGCAGATGGGCACCGACCATGCCGGCATCGCCACCCAGATGGTGGTAGAGCGCCAGCTGGCGGCTCAAGACGAAACTCGCCACAGCCTCGGCCGGGAGAAGTTTCTTGAGAAAGTCTGGGAATGGAAAGCCGAGTCCGGTGGCACCATTGGCAAACAGCTGCGTCGTATCGGTTCGTCGCTGGACTGGTCACGAGAAAGATTCACCATGGACGACGGTCTTTCACGCGCCGTACAAACAGCGTTTATCCGTCTGTTTGATGAGGGCCTGATCTATCGCGGCCAGCGACTGGTTAACTGGGACCCGCAGTTTCACACTGCCATCTCCGATCTGGAAGTCGAAAATCGCGAGGAAGCAGGCCACATGTGGCACTTCCGCTATCCCCTCAGCGACGGCTCCGGCCATCTGGTTGTCGCCACGACCCGACCGGAAACCATGCTTGGCGATACCGCCGTGGCTGTTCACCCGGAAGACCCGCGCTATCGGGACCTGATCGGCAAGACCATTCGTCTGCCACTGGCGGACCGGGATATTCCGGTCATTGGCGACGATTACGTCGATCCGGATTTTGGCTCCGGCTGCGTCAAGATCACGCCGGCTCATGACTTCAACGACTACGAAGTCGGCAAACGTCACAACCTGCCGATGATCAACATCATGACCCGTGATGCGTCACTGAATGATCAGGTGCCAGCACCGTACCGAGGCCTTGATCGTTTTGTTGCCCGCAAGAAAGTGATTGATGACCTCGATGCACTTGGCCTGCTGGAAAAAATTGACGACCACAAGCTGATGGTGCCGCGGGGCGATCGGTCCGGCGCTGTCATTGAGCCTTACCTGACTGACCAGTGGTTTGTCCGTATTGCGCCTCTGGCTGAACCGGCGATCAAGGCGGTTGAGAATGGCGACATTCAGTTTGTACCGAAGCAGTACGAAAACATGTACTTCTCCTGGATGCGGGACATTCAGGATTGGTGCATTTCCCGTCAGCTATGGTGGGGGCATCGCATCCCCGCCTGGTATGACGACGCCGGCAACATCTATGTCGGCGACAATGAATCAGCAGTTCGAGAAAAATACTCGCTGGATGATCGCGCTCTTCATCAGGACGATGATGTCCTCGACACCTGGTTCAGCTCCGCGCTGTGGACTTTTTCAACGCTGGGCTGGCCGGACAACACCGAAGACCTGAAATTGTTCCATCCCACCGATGTGCTAGTTACCGGCTTTGACATCATCTTCTTCTGGGTTGCCCGGATGATCATGATGACACTGAAGTTCACCGGCCAGGTTCCTTTCAAGACGGTTTACGTTCATGGCCTTGTGCGTGATGCCGAAGGCCAGAAAATGTCGAAGTCGAAAGGCAATGTACTGGACCCGCTTGATCTCATCGATGGCATTGCACTGGAGGCACTGGTCGAAAAACGCACCAGCGGGCTAATGCAGCCGCAGATGGCCCAGAAAATCGACAAACGCACCCGCAAGGAATTTCCGGACGGTATTCAGAGCTACGGCACTGATGCGTTGCGCTTTACTTTCCTGTCGCTGGCATCAACCGGCAGGGACATCAAGTGGGATATGGGCCGGATCGAAGGCTATCGCAATTTCTGCAACAAGATCTGGAATGCAGCCCGCTATGTGCTGATGAACACCGAGGGCCAGGACTGCGGCCTGAATGCAGCAGACGAGGTGAAGCTGTCGTTGGCTGACCGCTGGATCATCTCCTCCCTGCAGCGCGCCGAGCAGGACGTCATTGACGCACTGGACCAGTTCCGTTTCGATCAGGCGTCCTATGCTGCCTATGAGTTCATATGGAATGAATACTGCGACTGGTATCTGGAGCTGTCAAAACCGGTGTTGTACGGCGACGACTACAGTGAAGCCGAAAAGCGCGGCACCCGTCGCACGCTGGTCCGGGTACTTGAGGCCATCCTCCGTCTCGTTCATCCCTTTATGCCGTTTATCAGCGAAGAGATTTGGCAGCGCATTGCGCCGCTGGCAGGGGTAACGGGCGAAACCATCATGCTTGCGGCGTTCCCACAGCCGGAATCGAGCAAGATCGACTCCATCGCTGAGGCAGATGTGCAGTGGCTCAAGGGTGTCATCACCGCAATCAGAAATATTCGCGGTGAGATGCGTATTCCGCCGGGAAAATCATTGCCGCTATATCTGCATAATGGCGATGAGCAAGACCGGCGGCGGCTGGAGGAGAACCGCAACTTCCTCGCCAAAATGGCCAAGCTGGACAACATCATCTGGCTCACGCCAGAGCAGTCGGCGCCACCTTCGGTGACCCAGTTGGTCGGTAGAATGGAAATACTGGTCCCCATGGCCGGCCTGATCGACAAGGCTGCGGAGCTGGATCGTCTTGGCAAAGAGATCCAGAAGTTGAAGCAGGAGGTCGGCCGCGCAGAACAGCGCCTGAAAAATCCCGGGTTTGCCGATCGCGCACCAGCCGATGTCGTCGCCAAGGAAAAGGAAAAGCTTAACGAGTACCGCTCACAACTGGCCAAACTCGAAGAGCAGTCCGAGAAGATCAAGTACCTTTGATATGAATGATATGCGGGGTAAGTGAATGGCGGACGAGCGGCGCAACAGAATTCTTACCGTTGCTCAGGAAGTCTTTGCAGAGCACGGCTTTCGCTCGGCGGATGTGAAAACCATCGCCGAACGTGCCGGTGTGGGCAAAGCCACCATTTACAAGTTCTTCGATTCCAAGGACGCCCTGCTGCTCACCATTGTTGAGGAGAACCTCAACCATATTCGTGATATGGCGCTAAAGCACCTTATCAGTAACGAGCCACCTCTTGATCGTCTGCGCGGTGTTTGCGTCAGCATCGCCCGTTACCTTGCCAGCAATCGGGAATTCAGCCGGGTATTGATTCAGGAAGCAGGAGAATTTGCCGGGGATATACAACGCCAGCATCTGGCTCTTATGGAACAGTATCTGCCGCTGGCCGAGATTTTCTTCGGCGAACTGCGCAAGGAAGGCTATTTTACCGTTCTACCGACTCGAGACACCGCTCAGCTAATGGTTAACCTGCTGATCGGCACAACCTACACCTGGGCACTGACCGGCGAGGGAGATATCGAAGAGCAGGCCCTGCGCTACATGAATGTGCTGATCCAGGGCTTGCGAACCACCCCCTAGCGCGACTCAGCGCGTGGCGCAAGCTTCTGCCAATCTGCCTGCCCCGCCAGAATTGCTTCAGCGACGCCGGACATAATCTGCTTGTAATGGGTCACGGTACCGGCAGAACAGTCGGTATTGTTCAGCAGATCCAGTGAGTAGCTTTCCAAGGTCCAGATCAATGTCTGGTACACCAGCGTATCCAGCACTCTGCCGGTCACGCGCTGCATCTCTGCCTGCATCACCCCCGCGACAGTTTCGTATGCCGTCGCCCGGTGCGGCGCCAACACCGAATCAGCGCGGCGGGCCTCCTCCATCATCAGACGGATGATCGGGCCAAGACTGAGGTGATAATCGAAATAGATATTGCAGGTATTGCGGACCACTTCTGCCACCGAACGAGACCGCTCCGCCTCCCGGCGAAAGCGCAGGATCATGTTCTCGACAGAAATCTGGTAGATACTTTCCAGAACATCAAACTTGTTACGGAAGTATTTATAAAAGGTTCGGCGAGAAATACCCGCCGCATCAAGCAGGTCCTGCACTGTGGTCCGATCAAGCCCACGCCGCGAGAAAACAGCAATCGAGTGAATCAGGATTTCAGTACGGGCATGGGCTCTACCGGCCGGACCATCGTCACGATGGGCGCTCAGGACCCGATTGATAATTTCCCGTATTGCATCAAGCTCGTAAGGACCTGCCGATACCATGAGCGAACACCGTGTTTACCTTTGTCGGAAGGTTACTCCGTGACAGGCAGGTAGTAAACACAGCGTTACCCGAGTATTGACCGGTCTCAGGCGTTAATCAGGTGGCTTCCGTTAAAACCCTCCGCCAATCTTCGGCGGGACCAGATTCTTTCGTGGAAGTGATAAGCGACGGTGTTCACCAGTGGCTCTACCAATGCCACCGCGCCGCCAACCAGGATATCCCCGGTCATTAGCCACACCACCGCAAAAGCGACCGTCATATGCATAACACCAAACGACAGGGTCTTGCCCATGGCCTGCTCCCTTCTGGTTGTGGTTGACCTTTTCAGATGCAAGACAGCATGCCACCTCAGACAGAATTCATTAAGGCAATTGAAATAATGGCAATGATCAACAATGACTATTACCGCCAGGGCGAGTGACAAGCCATGCGTACAAAGAAAAAGGGTCGCCCTTTCGGGGCGACCCTTTTTTGTTTAAGTGCCTGACGATGAC